>NZ_NWTB01000003.1:0-570122 GCF_002531875.1 Sinorhizobium sp. FG01 | reverse complement strand
GCCGCCACCGCCGCCGCCGGAGCCGCCACCGCCACCGGAGCCACCGCCACCGCCACCGCCGGAACCGCCGCTGCCGCCGGAACCGCCGCTGCCGCCACTAGAGCCACCGCCGCCACCGCCGCCACCGCCGCCGGAGCCGCCGCTACCACCGGACCCGCCACCGCCGCCGGAGCCGCCACCGCCGCCGGAGCCGCCACCGCCAGAGCCGCCACCACCGCCGGAGCCGCCGCTACCACCGGAGCCACCGCCACCGCCGGAGCCGCCGCTGCCGCCAGATCCGCCACCGCCGCCACCGCCGCCGGAGCCACCGCCATCACCGGAGCCACCGCCACCGCCGGAGCCACCGCTGCCGCCGGAGCCACCGCCAGAGCTGCCACCGCCGCCGGAGCCGCCGCTGCCGCCAGAGCTGCCACCGCCGCCGGAGCCGCCGCTGCCGCCAGAGCCGTCACCGCCGCCAGAGCCGCCACCGCCGCCAGAGCCGCCACCGCCGCCGGAGCCACCGCCATCACCGGAGCCACCACCGCCGGAGCCGCCGGAGCCACCGCTGCCGCCGGAGCCACCGCCAGAGCTGCCACCGCCGCCGGAGCCACCGCCGCCGGAGCCACCATCGCCACCACTGGAGCCACCGCCGCCGGAGCCACCATCGCCACCACTGGAGCCGCCGCTGCCGCCGGAGCCGCCACCGCCACCGCTGGAGCCGCCGCTGCCGCCGGAGCCACCGTCGCCGCCGGAGCCGCCGCCGCCGGAGCCGCCGCTACTGCCGGAGCCACCGCCAGAGCTGCCACCGCCGCCGGAGCCGCCGCCGCCGGAGCCGCCGCTACCGCCGGAGCCACCGCCAGAGCTGCCACCGCCGCCGGAGCCGCCGCCGCCGGAGCCACCGCCAGAGCCGCCGCCACCACCGGAGCTACCGCCACCACCGCCGGAGCCGCCGCCTGAGCCGCCACCGCCGGAGCCGCCGCTGCCGCCGGAACCACCGCCACCGCCGGAGCCGCCGCTACCGGAGCCACTACCGCCGGAGCCGGAGCCACCGGAGCCTCCGCTGCCGCTGCCGCGGCTGGCGGTGTCGCTGCGATCATCTCGGCGCGTGTTCTTGCCAATGGTCGCGGTTGACAGAGGCGGGCACATTTTGATTTGCGCAGGAGTAAGAATTTTCGAGCGATTTATCGCAACGCAACACGCTGCAAAGTTGTCTTCTGTCAAAGGGCTGCATTGCGCAGTAGTCATACGTCGACGCTCTACTGCATTCGCATCCGTCGTAACGACGACGGATGCTATCGCGGCCGTAGAGAGAAGGAAGAACGTATGGAAAATCGATCTATGAATTCTTTTCATTACTTAACTCCACGCAAAATATAACTATGAAAATAAATCCAATGATTTACTTAAAGATGTTTGGGGTCAATTTACGAATTATTAGTATGTCGCCATAACATCGCCCTATTCCGGGCTAATCAACCCCGGATTAACCCGTCTGATTTAATCTCTACGTCGGACGCGGGGGACGTTACGCCTGCCGTTGGAGAACACTTCATGAATCGCTTCATCGCGAAGACCGCATTCCTTTTGCTTTTTTTTGCCCCGGCGATCGCTGATGCGGGGACGATCATGAAAACGGCCGGCAAGGCGTTTGCACCGCCGGCCTTCGCTTCGTTCTGCTCGCGCGAACCGCAGTTGTGCAGGACCGATGGTGGGCAAAAGGCTGTTGTCCTTCGCTCAGACAAGGCCAGTGAACTTCAGCAGGTCAACAGCGCCGTCAACGCTCGTATTAAAGAACGCAGCGACCGCGCGAATGTCGGCAGAGACGACGACTGGCGCGTGCCGACGACCTACGGAGATTGCGAGGATTTTGCGATTTTGAAGAAGCGCGAGCTCCTCAAGCGCGGCTGGCCGGCTTCCGCATTGTTGCTGACAGTCGCCCGTTATCACGGCGATGGCCATACGGTGCTGACTGTCCGCACCAGTGAAGGAGATCTTGTGCTCGACAATCTGACCAACTCTGTCAGGGACTGGTCGCGCACGCCCTACGATTATTTCGCCCGCCAGTCGCAATCAAACGGTAGCCGCTGGGAGCGGATCGCCGGAGCACAGCAGATCTGACGGGCACCGTCCGGTGCAGTGACACGCTCTTCAATCGGCACTCAGCGCCACGGCGGGCTGCAGGCGTGAGGCATTGCGGGCCGGCAGGAAACCGAAGAGCAGGCCCGTCAAAAAGGCGCAGGCAAAGGCCAGCGCCACCGGACCGGCGGTGAAGCTGACGGGCATGCCGAAGGTGCGGGCGACGTAGGCGGTGCCGAGGCCGGCAACGATGCCGATCGCGCCGCCGATGGCGGAGACGACCAGCGCCTCGACGATGAATTGGACGAGTATGTCTCGCTGGCGGGCGCCGGTCGCCATCCGCACGCCGATTTCGCGGGTTCGCTCGCTGACGCTGACCAGCATGATGTTCATCACCCCGATGCCGCCGACGAGAAGCGATATCGCTGCAACGGAGCCGAGGAAGAGCTTCATCGTGTTCGAGGTCTCGGTGAAGGCCTCGCGCACGGAGGACATGTTGGTGATCTGCGTGTCTTCCTTCTTGTGGCGCTCGTTGAGCAGGGCCTGGATGCGTTCCTGAGTCAGGTCGATGGCCGCGGCGTCCTTCACCTTGACGGTGATGGTGCGGATGTTGCGCTGGCCGAATATGCGCATGCTGCCGGTGGTGAGCGGCACGAGGACGACGTCGTCCTGATCGTTGCCGCCGGCGCTGGCGCCCATTTCGCTCATCACGCCGATCACCTGGAAGGGGATCTTGTTGACGAGCACAAATTGACCGATCGGATCGGAGCCGTCGGGGAAGAGCGTCCTCACCACCGTTTGGCCGAGGACCGTGACTGGCGCATAGCCCTCCATGTCGTCGCGGTTGATGAACTCCCCGCGTCCGATCGGCCAGGATTTCGCTGCCGTGAACTGCGGCACGGTTCCGTTGGCGGTCGTCTGATAGTCGATATTGCCGCGCCTGAGCGTCACGGTACTCGTCATCTCCGGAACGGCGAAGGCGACATTCGGCAGTTCGAGGATGGCGTCGGCATCCGCCGGTACGAGCGTGACGTTGCTGCCGCCGGCGCTGCCGCGGAAATTGGCCATGCTGGGGCGCACCAGCAAGAGGTCGGAGCCCATGGAGGAAATGCGGCTCAGCACCGAATCCTGCGCGCCGGTGCCGATCGCCAGCATGGCGACGACGGAGCCGACACCGATGACGATGCCGAGCAGTGTCAGGATCGTGCGGAACAGGTTTGCCCGCAGCGCCCGCATCGCCATCTTGACCGCTTCCGAGACGTCGGCGAGCGCGGCAAGGCCCTCGCGCGTGCGCTGCGCAAGGCCGAAAGCCGCTTCCGGATTGCTCCGGCCCTTCTTGGCGCGATCGGAGATAATGCGGCCGTCGCGGATCTCGATCAGCCGGTCGGCCTGTTCCGCCACCTCGCGCGAATGGGTGATGACGACGATCGTGTGGCCCTTGTCGTTCATCTCGCGCAGGAGCGCCATCACGTCGCGACCGCTCTGGCTGTCGAGCGCACCGGTGGGTTCGTCGGCAAGGATGACGCGGCCGCCGTTCATCAGGGCGCGGGCGATCGAGACGCGCTGCTGCTGCCCGCCGGAAAGCTGGCTTGGCCGGTGGTCGAGCCGCTCACCGAGGTTGAGCGATCTCAACAGCGCCTCGGCACGCTCGCGCCGGCCATGGGCCGGCACACCGGCATAGACGGCGGGCACCTCGACATTCTCCTGGGCGCTCGCGGTCGGGATCAGGTTGTAGGCCTGGAAGACGAAGCCGAAGGTGCGCCGGCGCAACGCTGCGAGCTCGTCGCCGTTGAAGCCGGAGATCCTTTCGCCTTCGATCAGGTATTCGCCCGCGGTCGGCTGGTCGAGGCAGCCGAGAATATTCATCAAGGTCGATTTGCCGGAGCCGGACTGACCAATGATCGCCACGAACTCGCCCGCCTCGATGTCGAGCGAGATATCATGGAGGACCTCGACGGCGAGGTCGCCGTTTAAGTAGGTCTTGCTGACGTTCCGGAGGGAGATGAGGGGCTGCATAGGCCGTCTTCAGAACATCGGCGGCATGCGCATGCCGCGCGTGCGCGTGCTGCGCTGGCTGCTGCGGGACGAACCTGAATCCGAGTCGACGACGACGCTCTCCCCCTCCTTCAGGCCGCTGACGATCTCCGCGCTGACGCGATTGCGGATGCCGACTTCGACCGGGCGGGTTTCGGTGGCGCCCGACCGGGTAAGCACGGTCACTTCGTTCCCCGGTTTGCCTCCACCATCGCCGCGCGCCGTGCGGATGGCGGCGCTGGGCACGACAAGAACGTCCTTGGCGGCAGCCTCGACGAAGAAGACCTGGGCGCTCATCGACATCATCAGTTCGCCGGTCGGATTGGGAACGTCGAAGAGCGCGTAATAGAGGACGACGTTGTTTTCCGTGTCCGGCATCGGCTGGATCTGCCGCAGCTTGCCGGTGAAGCGCTTGCCCGGCTGGCCGAGCAGGGTGAAGTAGGCATCCATGCCGATCTTCAGCTTGCCGACGTCGGCTTCCGAGACCTGGGCCTTGACGGTCATCGTCGAGAGATCGGCTATGGTGACGATCGTCGGCGTCGTCTGGTTGGCGTTGAGGGTCTGGCCTTCCTTGGCCGGGTTGGCGACGATCGTGCCGGCCATCGGCGCATAGATCTTGGTGTAGCCGAGATCGACCTTGTCGCCGGCGAGCGTCGCCTTCTGCTTGCGGATCTGCGCCTCGATCGCCTGCACGTCGGCCTGAGCGGCGGTGTGATCGGCAATCGCTTGATCGAGTGTCGATTGCGAAACGCTCTTCGTCGCGACGAGACTGCGCTGGCGCTCGATATTCGCTTCCTTCAGCACCAGCTGCGCCTTCGTCGAGACGAGCTGGGCCTCGAGATGGGCAAGCTCCGCCTCGTCGATCTCGATCCTGTTTTCGATCGAGGCGGGATCGATCTCGGCGACGAGCTGGTTCGCCTCGACCTTGTCGCCGATCTCCACATGCAGCGATTTCAGCTGGCCAGAGACCTGCGCACCGGCATCGACCGACTTGATGGCATCGAGCGTGCCGACGGCGGTGACGCTGTCTTCAATGTCGCCGCGGGTCACGGCTTGCGTGATCATCGCGGTCTCGGGCTGCGCGCCGTATTGGCTCCAGGCATAATAGCCGGCGCCGAGCACAGCGATTAGAACCGGCACAGCGAATACCAGGCGCCAGCGTCGCTTGCGGCGGACGGGTAGGGCCGGGCTCGGCATCAGGGTGACGTTCGGCGCCGCAGCCGGCGCTTCCTGTCTGATCGTCTTCGCTGTCTTGCTCATCGGCACAATGGCTTTCCGCCGGCGGATTTTCTCCTTTTAAAATAAAGGCGAACGGGGCGAGGGAACAGCGTCGGGATCATTATATTTTCGTAATCATTGCCGCTGCCCGCGGGTGAGGCCGATGCCATAATCCGAAAAGGTTGCTTGTAGGTTCGGTTTGTTTCGCCATCAGCGGATTCGCACTTGACGTCCAGCGATCATCTCACTAAAACGGCGAACCGTACCGTACGGTACTGATGGAGCGGCAGCGAAGTGCAGGGCGTCGAAACGATCAAGCGGAGCGGTAGCGGAAGCGGCATGACGGAGCGTCAGGGTGCGGTGCTCGAACAGGCGCTGCGACTGCTTGTCGACGGCGGCGAGCGGGCGCTGACGACCGCCGGCGTTGCGCGCGCGGCGAACTGCTCCAAGGAGAGCCTCTACAAGTGGTTCGGCGACCGCGACGGGCTGCTTTCGGCGATGATCGCCTTCCAGGCAAGCAAAGTCAGGACGCTCGACGTTTCTGGCGGGGTGCTGGACGCGGCAAGCCTCAAGGCGCATCTTGTCGCCTTTGCCAAGGACCTGCTCGACGTGTTGGCAGGCGACGTGTCGCTGGCGCTCAACCGGCTGGCGATCGGCCAGGCAAGCCGCGAGGGCTCCAAGCTCGGCCGTCTGCTCGAGGAGCGCGGGCGCCGGCAGATCGGCCGCAGGGCCGGGGCACTGCTCGAGGCGGGCCGCAAGGCGGGTTTTCTTGCCTTCGGCGATGCGGAGGAGGCCTATGGCGCGCTCTATGGGCTGGTCGTCTCCGACTGGCATTTGCGCATGCTGCTCGGCGAGGATCCGGGCGGCCTGAAGAAGAATTTCGGCCTGAGGGCGGAGCGGGCGGTCGACGCCTTTCTCACCCTTTACGGCAGAAAGGTGTAACGGCGGCCGAACTGCGGACCGTCAAAGGGAAACGGACAAGCAAAGGGAAGGAAAGTTCAATGCGCGTCTATTACGATCGTGATGCCGATCTCAACCTCATCAAGTCGAAGAAGGTCGCCATCATCGGCTACGGCTCGCAGGGCCGCGCCCATGCGCTGAACCTCAAAGATTCCGGCGCACAGAATGTCGCCATCGCGCTGAAGGCCGGCTCCGCCACGGCAAAGAAGGCCGAAGCCGACGGGTTCAAGGTCATGACGGTTGCCGAGGCTGCCGCCTGGGCCGACCTGATGATGATGGCGACCCCGGACGAGCTCCAGGCCGACATCTACAAGGCCGAAATCGCCGGCAACATCCGCGACGGCGCGGCGATCGCCTTCGCCCACGGCCTCAATGTTCACTTCGGCCTGATCGAGCCGAAGGCTTCCGTCGACGTCGTCATGATCGCGCCGAAGGGCCCGGGCCACACGGTTCGCGGCGAATACCAGAAGGGCGGCGGCGTACCCTGCCTTGTCGCCGTTCACCAGAACGCTTCCGGCAATGCACTTGACCTCGCGCTCTCCTACGCCTGCGGCGTCGGCGGCGGCCGCTCCGGCATCATCGAAACCAACTTCAAGGAAGAGTGCGAAACCGACCTCTTCGGCGAGCAGGTCGTTCTCTGCGGTGGTCTGGTCGAGCTCATCCGCGCCGGTTTCGAAACGCTGGTCGAGGCCGGCTACGCACCGGAAATGGCCTATTTCGAGTGCCTGCACGAAGTGAAGCTGATCGTCGACCTGATCTATGAAGGCGGCATCGCCAACATGAACTACTCGATCTCCAACACGGCCGAGTGGGGCGAATACGTCACCGGCCCGCGCATCATCACGGAAGAGACCAAGGCCGAGATGAAGCGCGTGCTTAAGGACATCCAGACCGGCAAGTTCACCTCGGAATGGATGCAGGAATATCGTTCGGGTGCTGCCCGCTTCAAGGGTATCCGCCGCGTCAACGACGCCCACCAGATCGAGGAAGTCGGCGCCAAGCTGCGCGGCATGATGCCCTGGATCGGCAAGAACAAGCTGGTCGACAAGGCGAAGAACTAAAGCATTTGCAGTCAGGTGGAATCACCTGACGTCGCACAAATGCGGCAAAAACGATAGAGCGGGGGCGCGAACGAATGTGAGCGCATCTCGCTCTAAAGCCTTACCTCCCAAGGCTGGAGAAGCCGGGGCATCGTGCCTCGGCTTTTTCATGTGCGGTGAAGGAAAGCGACCGATCGTACAGGCACGAGCGGCATTACATCGGATCTTTGCCCTTCATGGCGTTTGCCATATGGGTCTTGCACTTTTCCTGGTCGTTCGCCGCCAATGCTTCCTTGGCCATGGTCAGCTCTTTCTGCGCCATCTCCTTACGTCCAGAGTCGGTGATCTGACCCACGTCCGTTTCGAGCTTCGTCATGCCCGCCTGATCGCAGACGAGATCGGCCTGGGCGAGAGCCGGGGACACGCAAGCCGCCGAGATCGCGGCTGCAACCAACAGTTTCTTGAACATATGTAACCTCCAATGCCATCGCTTCATGCGATACACGCGGGCCAAACCGCCGTTGGGCGGTTCCGTTCCCAAGGAGGCTGTCAGTCGCGGTAGAAATTGCGGGACCATCGGTGCGACCGCAGCTCCTCGCGCTGTGCTTGCGACAGGCCGCGTCCGTCGCCGATCACGCAGTTGCGCTCGACATTGCGGACCGAGCGCATGCCGGGAATGACTGTCGACACGGCGGGGTGGCTGAGGACGAAGCGGAGTGCTGTTTCTGCGAGCGCGTCGGGTGCGATCTCCAGGTCCTCGACGATCTTTCGGACGCGCTCCTCGACGTCGCGCTTGCGCTCGCCGCGGAAGTAGTTCTGGCGAAAATCGCCTTCCGGGAAAACCGTATCGGCACGGATCTGGCCGGTCAGGCCGCCCTCGTCGAGCGCGACGCGGACAATAACGCCGACTTTGTGGCGCTCACAGGCTGGGAACAGCTGCTCTTCGGGCGCCTGCTCGAAGATGTTGTAGATCACCTGAACAGTGTCGACCACGCCGCTATCGATCAGCTTCAGGGCATTGTGCGGTTCGTAGTCGTTGATCGAGACGCCGAAAAAGCGGATCTTGCCGTCGCGCTTCAGCCGCTCGACCGCCGCCAGCCAGTCGCCGCGGCCGACCCACTCGTCCGACCAGACATGGAACTGCTGCACGTCGATCGTCTCGATGCCGAGATTGCGCAGGCTCGTCTCGGTCGAGGCGATGACGTGATCGGCCGGAAAGCCGTCCTCGACCGGCGTGCCCGCGCGAGCCGGCCATATCCGGTTCTTCGGCGGGATCTTTGTCGCGACGTGGATGGTCTCCGACCGTGCGCGCAGCAGCTTGCCGACCAGTCTCTCGCTGTGGCCGTCGCCGTAGCCGAGCGCGGTGTCGATGAAGTTCAGACCTAGGTCGATCGCGCGGTTGAGGGCTCGCGCCGACTCCTCGTCCTTGGCGCCCTGCCAGCCGCTATTGCCGATGCCCCAGGCGCCGTAGCCGATTTCGGAGATGCGCAGGCCGGTGCGGCCAAGTGTTCGGTAGTGCATGGCGTTCTCGCTGGGTGTTGGATCGAGATGAGGAGGAACGCCGTTACCTAGGCCTCGACCTTGCGAAGTCAAATCTCCGGCTTCTCGGCCGCAACATGCAGCCAGCGTGTCGGCTTGCCGTCATAGCCGCCGCCGTCGGCTTCGGTGATTTCGACCGCCCTCCAGCCCGTCTCCTCGAACTGCCGCAGAAGCCAGTCGTGCGAGGGATAGTTGTAGTAGCGGCCGAAGTCATCGCGACCCTCGCCACCGCCGGCCTTGAAGCTTGCATGCAGCACGCCACCGAACTTGAGAGCTCGGAGGAGGCGGGTGAGCACGTCCGGAAGGGCCGTACGCGGCACATGCAGCAGGCAGGCCTCCGCCCAGATGCCATCGAACCGCTCCCGCCAGGAAAGCCCTTCGAAGCGCACCACGCCGACGGGCCGACCGAGCAGGCGTTCGGCCTCGGCCGCCAGTTCCGGCGAGCCATCCGTCGGTGTGACGTCGAAGCCGCGGGCGATCATATAGGCGCTGTCCTGACCACCGCCGCAGCCGATCTCCAGCACGGCGGCGCCGGGCTTCAGCTGTGCGAGGAATTTGTCGAGCCGCGCCGTGGGTGTCCGGCGGGCGCGGCCTGCATAGGCGGCGGCGTTGTCGCGGTAAAACCGGACATTGCCCTCATCGATCGTTGTCATGTCATACTCCTGTCGCCGGCCTCGACGTCCAGCATCCGCCATCGCGTGCCGGCGGCCAATGGCTACGGGGATGATGCCGGTGATAGCCCGTTTGCGCATCCGGTGTCCTGCGGAGTCGCCGGAACAGCCTGCACTCTGTATGCTGGAGGCGAACTGGATTCGAGTGGCGAATCGTGCAACGGGTCTACAATCTACGGGTTGTGCCTTGGCGCTGTGACCGAGCGAGGATCAAGGGCCATGTCCGAAACGCGTCGCAAGCTGACAACCATCTTCTTTGCCGACGTCCAGGACTATTCGCGCCTGATGGGGGCGGATGAAGAGGGGACGCTGGCCACCCTCAAGCAATACCGCGATGCCATGGCGCGTCTTATCGCCTCGCATGGGGGCCGGGTCGTCAACACCTGGGGCGACGGGCTGATTGCCGAGTTCCCGAGCGTGGTGGAGGCGGTGAGGTCGGCCGTCGATGTCCAGAGCGAACTGGCCGGACTGAACGCCGGGCTACCAAGCGCGGCGCGGATGTTCTTTCGCATCGGCATCAACCTCGGCGACGTGATTGCCGAAGGCAACGACATCTACGGCGACGGCGTCAACATCGCCGCCCGGCTTCAGGCATCCGCACCCGCCGGTGGCGTCGTCATTTCCAACACCGTCTATGATCAGGTGCGCAACAAGGTAGCGGTCGGATTCGACTTTCTCGGGCAGCTCGAGGTCAAGAACATCGAGGGCGGCGTTCCGAGCTATGCGGTTCGGATCGGCGCCGGGGAAGATCGGGCCGCGCCGACGGCCGACCCCGTCTTCGGGCGGCAGGCGCAGCCGCTGCAGCCGGCCGCCGCTGCACCCATCCGCCGACATTCTCGGGCTTATATGGTGCTCGCCATGGTTGCCGCCGGTGTCGTCGCCATAAACCTTCTTTCGTGGCGAGGCGAATTCTGGGCGGTATGGCCGCTCTTCGGGATCGGGCTCGCCGCAGCATTGCTCTGGATCAGGACCTCACGGGTGGACCGCGGATTTGCCACGCTCGTCGTGGCCGGGCTCGCCATCGTCACGATCAACCTTCTTAGCTGGAGCGGAGAATTTTGGGCGCGCTGGCCGCTGCTCGGCCTGGCGATCGCCGCCGCCATTCGATGGGTCATGCGCGGACGAGGCAGCGTCGGTCGTTGACCGATGCCAGATCGCTTTCGCGAAGCGCCGATTGGGCCCGCCGGAACACAACCTCACCTTGGTCCAGCTGGCATTTCGCGCTTCTCCGGATTTCGTATTTAAGCTACCCTTGAAACATCCTGGCCAAGTGCCGCAGGAGCGGCTCTTCTCGTGGAACGCAAGCTCGCAGTGATCCTTGCCGCTGACGTGGCCGGCTACAGCCGGCTCGTCGCTGCGAACGAGGAAGGCGTCCTCGAGCAGCTGCGGACTTATGGGTCCATCATCGCCGACCTTGTGGGCGAGCACGGCGGGCGCATATTCGCATCCGCCGGCGACAGCGTCGTGGCAGAGTTCCAGAGCGCCGTGCAAGGGGCGCGCGCCGCCGTTGCGATCCAGCGGATATTGAGGCGCCGCAATGCCGATCTTGCGCCGGATCGGCGAATGGAGTTCCGTATCGGCCTCCATCTCGGCGACGTCGTCGTGGAAGGCACCAATCTGCTCGGCGACGGCGTCAACGTTGCGGCGCGGCTGCAGGAGGTTGCACAGCCCGGCGGTATCTGCGTTTCGGGCGCATTGCGCGATCAGATCGAGGGCAAGCTCGGCTCTCCAATGGTCCGGCTGGGCGACCGCAAGCTCAAGAACATCCCCCGGCCGGTGGCGGTCTTCGGACTCGATTGGCGTCCGGAGGACTCGGCCGAGGCGGCCGTACTGGGCGGCCCGCTTACGCTACCAGACAAGCCGTCGATTGCGGTACTTCCCTTCGTCAACATGTCGGGCGACCCGGAGCAGGAATATTTCGCCGACGGTCTGACAGAAGACATCATCACGGCGCTTTCACTTTATCGCTGGTTCTTCGTGGTCGCTCGAAACTCCTCGTTCGCCTATAAGGGGCGCGCCATCGACGCAAAGCAGATCGGTCGTGAGCTCGGCGTGCGCTACATTGTGGAGGGGAGCGTGCGCAAAGCGGGTACCCGCTTGCGCGTCTCCGGCCAACTTGTCGAGACGAACACCGGCGTGCACCTCTGGGCACAGCGCTATGACCGCGAGATCGGCGACATTTTTGCCATTCAGGACGAGCTCGCCCAGAGCATCGTCGGCGCCATCGAGCCCGAAATCCTAATTGGCGAAAGCCGCCGCGCGCTGTCGTGCGGAACGGACAATCTCGACGCCTACGAATGCCACATGCGCGGCACGTGGCTGCATAACGCGCAGGACACCGCCGAGCACTTCAAGGAAGCGATCGCCTGGCATCGTCGGGCGATTGCTCTCGATCCAGACTTCGGTCGAGCGCACATGATGCTTGCCCGCGCGCTATATGCACAATGTTTCCATGGTTTCAGCGCCGCCGTCGATCGCGATGGTGCCGAGCTCCGAGCCGCGGCCGAGCGCGCTGTGGCCCTGGATGATCGCGATCCCTATTCCCACTATGCAATGTGCCTTGCCCATTTTGTCGGGCAGCGGGCACACGCGGCGGTCGCCGAGGCGCAGCGCGCGGTCGACCTCAATCCGAATCTCGCGCTCGCTCATTTGGGCTTGGGATGGGCCCGGATCTACACTGGTCAATGCGCAGAAGCGCTCGATTCCCTTCACACGGCACTAAGGCTCAGCCCGCACGATCCGCTGACGTATCTGTTTCTCGATCGGCTCGCGCTCGCGCATTACCATCTCGCCAATTACGACGAAGCGTTGCGGTCTTCGGAACGAGGGGTTTCGCTCCGCCGGGGATACTTTAACCGGGTCGTGCTGCTGGCCATCCTAGGCCAGCTTGGCCGCAACCAGGAAGCACGTGCCCTGATTCCGGACATCATGGCGAACGTGACGACCAACCTCGCACACTACTGGCGGATGCTGACTCCGTATGCAGAACCAGCCCAGTACGAGCACTTCCTCGATGGATTGCATAAGGCAGGGCTGGCCGTCGTTCGTTGAGCCAGCGGGCGGAGGTGCGGTTTTTCGCGGTCCGCGCAGGTTTGGTAAGACTGGGTGCAATGGTCCCCGAACCGTGGAGGGCGCGGCGATGAAATGGGAGTGGAGAGCGAGAAACCTGGTGGCGCCGGCTGCGGCGCTCGCGGTCCTGACATGCGCGGCAGTGGCTTCCGCAGGCTCGATGGACGAACTGGTTACCGCCGCCAGGGAGGAAGGACAGCTCAACGTCATTGCCTTGCCCCGCGACTGGTGCGGCTACGGCGGCATCATCGATGGTTTCAAGGCGAAATACGGTTTGGCGGTCAACGAACTGAAGCCTCAGGCGGGATCGGAAGAACAGATCGAGGCGATCAAGGCGGGGATCGGGGCCGGCCGAGAGAGACCGGATGTGATCGATGTCGGCATCTCCTTCGGCCCACCCGCAAAAAAAGACGGCTTGCTGCAGCCCTACAAGGTTTCCACCTGGGACACGATCCCGGACGCCGTCAAGGATGCGGACGGTCATTGGTATGGCGACTACTACGGGGTGCTCGTTTTCGAGATCAATGCGGACCGGGTCTCGACGATGCCGCGGGATTGGGCCGATCTCGCTTCGCCTGACTACAGGAACGCAGTCGCGCTTGCCGGCGACCTCGCTTCGAACCAGGCCATCCTCGGTGTTTACGCCGCGGGCCTCTCCATAACGGACCGAAACGTCGAAGAAGCTGCGAGGCTGGGGCTGAGGTTCTTCGCCGATCTCAACAGCAAAGGCAACTTCGTTCCGCTCGTCGGTAGCACCGACACACTCGTAGACGGCCGCACACCGATCCTCATCCGCTGGGAGTATCTCGCGCTCGGTGATCGCGACCGCCTCAAGGGGAAAACCAGGATCGAGGTCGTCAGACCCAAGACGGGCAACATTGCCGGTGTCTATGTCCAGGCGATCAGTGCCTTTGCTCCGCATCCGAACGCCGCCCGGCTGTGGATGGAGCACCTCTACTCCGACGAGGCGCAACTTGCCTGGCTGGCGGGCCATTGTGAGCCGATCCGCCGCGCGGACCTGATGCGCAAAGGTGCGATACCTGTTGATTGGCGCGAGAGGCTGCGGCAAATCGAGCGTGATCGCGGCGCCTCGGACCCGGCCTTTCCGAGCATCCAGGAACAGGAAAGGGCGCGAGACGTCATCATAAAAGGATGGGACGACATCGTCGGCGTGAAGATTGAGTGTGAGCCTCCGCAGCCTGATCCCGGCCCGATCGCCTTGAATACCAACCGAACCTGCCAGGCTCCCGTTCCGCAATAGTCGCCATGCCGCGGCGGCGATTTGCCCTCTTCCTCACGACGGCGGGGATCGCAATATAGGTCAGCAATATTGACATAAATCGCGCGCTGTGATCATCTCCGGCCCACGCCAAGAGGAGGGCCGCATGTTCAATTGGGAAAGTATTTTCGCAACGCGCTCCAGCCGGATGAAGGCTTCGGAAATACGCGAGCTCTTGAAACTGCTCGACCGTCCGGACATCATCTCCTTCGCCGGCGGCATTCCCGATCCCGAGCTCTTTCCGCAAGCGGAGTTCGCCCAGGCCTATGCGGAAATCTTCGGCGGGCCGGCGGTCAGTGCCGCCCTGCAATATTCCGTCAGCGAGGGATACCGGCCGCTGCGCGAATGGCTTGCCAAGCAGATGACGGCGCTCGGCATTCCCGCGACCGTCGATAACATCTTCATCACCTCCGGCTCGCAGCAGGGGCTCGACTATCTCGGCAAGCTGTTTCTCTCGCCCAAGGATACGGCGCTCGTCACCTGGCCGACCTATCTTGGCGCGCTGCAGGCCTTCAACGCCTATGAGCCGAACTACGACCAGCTGAACCCCGGCGGCAACCGCACGCCGCAAGCCTATATCCAGGCGGCAGCCGAGGCGGGCGGCCGGGTGAAGTTCGCCTATCTCTCGGCCGATTTCGCCAATCCGACCGGCGAAACGGTCGACCGCGCCGGCCGTGAGCGGGTGCTGGACCTTGCCGAGGAGCTCGATATCCCGGTGATCGAGGATGCCGCCTACCAGTCGCTGCGCTATGACAGCGAGGCGATCCCGCCGATCCTGGCGCTGGAGATCGCCCGCAGGGGCGACATCAACAATGCCCGGACGATCTATTGCGGCAGCTTTTCGAAGACGCTGGCGCCGGGGCTGCGCGTCGGCTGGGTCTGCGCGGCAGAGCCGGTGATCCGCAAGCTGGTGCTCCTGAAGCAGGCGGCCGACCTTCATTCCTCGACCATCAACCAGATGGCGATCTGCACCGTCGCCGAACGCGGCTTCGACGAGCAGGTGGCGAAGGTCCACAAGGTCTACAAGCACCGCCGCGACACGATGCTCGCGGCGCTCGAAAGATACATGCCGGCCGGCGTCACCTGGACGAAGCCGGAGGGTGGCATGTTCGTCTGGGTCACGCTGCCGAACGGCACGGACGGCGCCGAACTCCTGGCCAAGTCGATCCAGAGCGCGAAAGTGGCCTTCGTTCCCGGCCGCGCCTTCTTCGCCGACGGCTCCGGTGTGAACACTCTGCGCCTGAGCTTCTCCTGCGCCAACGACAGCATGATCGACGAAGGCATCCGCCGGCTGGGCGAGTTGATTCGCGGCGGGATGGCGAAAGCCGCCTGATCGGCAGTTTTCAACAAATCATGAAGGCCTTGGCCGGGCGTGCCACTCGTTTAGCTGCTACTTCAGTCGAGGGTTTCAGCTGAAGTCCTTGCCGAAACTCGATATTCTGTGAGCGTGGCGGCCCTTGCGGCCTTCGGAATCGAAGCGCCGCGTCGCCTCTCCGAGGCCCCGCGTCAGCCGTTGCGCGAGCCTTTCAACCGCCGGCCCCTTATTGAGGCCATATTCTGAACCAGTATCTCGCCCCGTTCCGCCGCGCTGCAGCAAGATTGCTGCGGCGCATCAGGGAGCTTTGTTTTCCGGTTTGCTGATACCCTTCGGCCGGCCGGAACCGGAGCGGGATGCGTTTGCGACGCCGCTCCATCTGTTCATTGCCGCATTTGCGCGACGTCGGGTGACATGACCCGACTGCAAGTGCTCTAGGACGGGGCGTTGTGCGTATGAGTACACCAGCGACTTCAGGAAATTTTCGTCCGGATATCGAAGGCCTGCGCGCCTTGGCAGTTTCGGGTGTCATCGCCTTCCACTTCGGAATGACCAGCTTGCCGGGCGGATTCGTCGGCGTCGACATCTTCTTCGTCATTTCCGGCTTTCTGATCACCAGGCACCTGCAACAGGAGATTGCGAGAAGCGGCACTGTCGATCTCTGGCGCTTCTACGCCCGCCGCGCCCGCCGGCTGCTTCCGGCCTCGCTCTTCGCCATCCTGACCACGCTGCTCGTCGGTTATTTCATCCTCGCGCCGTCCGAGCAGCAGTTCTATTCCAAGGGATCGCTGTTCGCCTCGGCCTATATGATCAACCTCTGGCTGATTAGGTGGACGGTCGACTACTTTGCCTCGGACGCCTCGAACAATCCCTTCATCCACTTCTGGTCGCTCTCGGTCGAGGAGCAGTTCTATCTCGTCTGGCCCGCGCTGCTGCTGATCCTCGCGCGGCTGCGGCCGGGGAAGGGCGGTCTTTTCTTTCTTCTCGCCCTAGTCGCCGCCGTCTCCTTCGCACTCTGCTGGCACATGACGGCCGTGTCGCAGCCTTGGGCCTTCTATTTCTCGCCCCTGCGCGCCTGGGAATTTGCCTGCGGGGGGCTTGCTTCGATGGCGCTGCCGCAGCAATGGGCGCGGCGCTCTCGCTTTGCGCCTGCCCTCGGCTGGCTCGGGCTCTTTCTGATCGTCACCGCCTATCTGGCCGTGACGGAGGAAATACCTTTTCCGGGCTCGATCGCGCTCGTGCCGGTTCTCGGCACGGTGCTTCTGCTCCTGAGCGGCGCCCATGAGGGAGCGGCAGGCCCGAAGTCCGTCCTCGCGCTTAGGCCGCTGCAGGAGATCGGAAAGCTCTCCTATTCGCTCTATGTTTGGCACTGGCCGGTCATCGTCTATGCGGGCATCATCGACCCGGAGCTTTCGCTCGTCGACCGGCTTCTGTGCCTGGCGGTTACGCTCGCCCTGTCGCTCTTTAGCTATCACTTCATCGAAAATCCGATCCGCCACAACGGCTGGCTGGCAGCGAGGACCGGACGCTCGCTGGGGCTCGCCGCGTTGCTTACAGGGGCGGGCACGACGCTCGCCTATGGCAGCGCCGCCCTGGCCGGCTACAGCCTCGATGGGGAGCAGCGACAGATCCAGCAAAGCGCCGAACGCAAATCGGCGGCGCGTGAATTCGATTCGGCCTGCGTGCTCGAAAGGGAAGCGGTGCAGCCGAAGGCATGCGAATTCGGCGCCGCCAAGCCGAAGAAGACCGTCGTCCTCCTCGGCGACTCCCATGCCGACCATTGGTCGACGCCGCTGAAGAAGATCGCCGAAAGGAACGGCTGGCGGCTCGTCACCTATCTGAAGTCGTCCTGCCCGGCGGCGGATGTGCCGACCTGGAACGGCGTGCTGATGCGGAACTATGACGAATGCGACGCCTGGAAGCGCCGGGCGTTCGGCGAGATCGCGGCGCTGAAGCCGGATGTGGTGATCCTTTCGCAATATTCGTCGAGTTATGTGAAGAACGACATCAACTTCGTATCCAGCCACCAGATGGATGTGCGGGATTGGGAGAAAGGCATCAGGCGCTCGGTCGAGACGCTAGAACGCGCCGGCAGCGACGTCGTGCTCTTGCGCGACGTGCCGGTGCACAAATCCTATCTCGACAAATGCGTGGCGCGCGCCCTGTGGCAGCAGAAGAGCCCGACCGTCTGCGACACGCCGCGCCGCGAGGCGGTGGAGGAAACCATCCCCGCCGCGGAAAGAAAGGCCGCCGTGGAGACGCATGCGTCTTATGTCGATGTGGTTGATCTGTTCTGCAACAGGACAACATGCCCCGCGGTCGTCGACGGCAAGCTCACCTTCCGCGACCGCCACCATATCGCGACGCCCTACGCTGAGTCGCTCGCGCCTCGCCTGGAGCGAGCGGTGTTCGGGGGACGCTGACAATATGGCTCGGAGGCGCACCCCCCCTCTGCCCTGCCGGGCATCTCCCCCACAAGGGGGAGATCGGCCAGAAGCGAAGACCTGCCCGAGAGTGAGCGCAATGATGCTAGGTCGGCGAATGCACCGTCAGAATTTCAGCTCTGAAAGTTGAGCGACACATTGCCGCTTGCCGATCTCCCCCCTTGTGGGGGAGATGCCCGGCAGGGCAGAGGGGGGTAATCCAACACTGCTGCAGTCGAGAAGCAATCACCGCTCCCGCTCAAACATGCGGCCCGAGCAGCGACAGATCGGCGGCGCCGAGCCGGTCCTTGGCGGTCCAGAGCTGGTGCCAATAGGGATAGATGACCGGCGGCAGGCTGACGGCGTCGAGCAGTTCGCGTTCCTCATCGGTGAGCTTGAGGCTGGCGGCGGCGAGGTTGTCGCGGAACTGCGCCTCGGTGCGGCCGCCGATGATGACCGATGTGACCGCCTTGCGGCCGATTAGCCAGGCAAGCGCCACCTGCGCAGGAGAGACGTTGCGCTCGGCGGCGATCGCTACCAGCATGTCGACGATCTTCCAGAGCCGTTCCTCGTCGCGGATCGGCGGCTCGTTCCAGCCGGCGAACTGGCGGGTGCCTTCCGGTGACTGGCCGCGGCGGTGCTTGCCGGAAAGCAGGCCGCCGGCAAGCGGGCTCCAGACGAGGATGCCGAGGCCCTGGTCGATCGAGATCGGTACCAGCTCGTATTCGGCCTCGCGGGCCTCCAGCGTATAGTGGATCTGCTGGCTGACGAAGCGCTGGCGGTGTTCCAGCGCGCTGATGCCGAGCGCCTTCATGATGTGCCAGCCGGAATAGTTGGAGCAGCCGATGTAGCGCACCTTGCCCTGGCGCACGAGCGTGTCGAGCGCTTCCATCGTCTCCTCGAGCGGCGTCTGGCCGTCCCATTCGTGCACCTGGTAGAGGTCGATCACGTCGGTCTTCAGCCGCTTGAGGCTCGCCTCGCATGCGCTGATCAGGTGCTGGCGCGACAGGCCGCCGTCATTCGGGCCCGGACCCATGGAGAAGCGCGCCTTGGTGGCGAGAAGCACGTCGTTCTTGCGCTTGCCGCCCAGAACCTCGCCGAGAATCTCTTCGCAGGTGCCGGTCGAGTAGATGTCGGCCGTATCGATCAGGTTGACGCCGGCATCGAGGCAGAGGTCGACATAGCGGCGGGCCTCTTCGACGCCGACACTGCCGACCTGGGCGAACTTGCCGCCGCCGCCGATGGTCATCGTTCCCATCGTCACGGTCGAGATTTTCAGGCCGGAGCGGCCGAGCAGACGATATTCCATTGTCTCGCTCCTTTGCGTGGTTGTCGCCGGAGAGGGTAGCCGGCATGGACGCGAACGCAAGCGGCGTCCCGCCGAAAGGGTCAAAGAAAGCGTGCCGGCATCGCGTCCTTGTAGGGGAACATGTGGAAATAGGGTCTCGCCTCGGCGAGCGTGCGCTTAAAGGAGGGGTGCTCGAGCAGCCGCTCGAAATAGGCCGAAAGATTCGGATGCGTGCCGCTGAAGGGCTCGACGATGCCGGCATAGAAGAGCGCGGGTGCGGCGGCGCAATCGGCGATGGTGAAGGCCTCGCCGACGGCAAAGCGCCGGTCGGTGAGATGGCGTTCGGCCAGATCATAGGCGGTTGCGAGCGACGCGCGGGCGTCGGCGACACCGCGACGGTCGTTCTCACCGGAAGCGCGCAGCGTGTCGGTGACGATCTTCTGCATCGGGACGTGGATGTAGAGATCGAAGAAGCGGTCCCACAGCCGCGCCTCGAGCGCCAGCGTCTCGTCGCGCGGGATCAGCGGTTCTTTGCCGGGATAATGGCGATCGAGATATTCGATGATGATCGACGTTTCCGGAACGATCCGGTCCGCGGCGCCATCGTGCAGCACCGGGATTTTGCCGACCGGCCAGACCTCCAGGTAGCGGGCATTCTCCTGCGGGTCCATAAGATCGACGATCCGCGCCTCGAAGGGCGTTCCGGTCTCATAGAGCGCGATCAGCACCTTGTGGCAGAAGGAGGCGAGCGGGTGGAGATAGAGGGTGAGAGCCATGGGCGTGCCTATAATGATTGGTTGCGTTTCGCAATCAGTATAGCGCGCCAGCGCGAAGAGAAAAGGGGAGTCTTCGCGATTCAGCCGCCGTGAAGTTCCCATCGTCAGCTCGAATGCGTTTCCCGCCCCGCCGCGAAAGCCGTGATGAAGCGCTCGAGACTTTGCTTGACGAAATCGGTGACCGGCATGCGCGGATCGAAGCTCCACCAGAGGAGCGCGCCCTGCCATTGGGCGGCCATCATCAGCCCGATGCCGGCGGAGGCGGCCGGCACGCGCGTGAAACGCTCCTCGAGCGCCGCGGAGAGCACGTCGCGCCAGGCGGCGCCGCGGGCGCGCAGGATCGGGTCGCGCAGGTCCTCGCGCAGGATAAGGAGATCGTCCGCGTAGCTTTCGATGCCGCCGTAATCGCCGGAGAGCCCGACGAGCAGCGCGACGGCGCCCGCCGGCGTCTTCGGCGTGGCGGCTGCCAGTTCCGCCGTTAATCGATCAAGCCGGTCCCAGGCCTGCAGCAAGGCCGCTTGGATGAGGCCGGACTTGGTCTCGAAACGCTGCACCAGGGTCGAGGGGGAAAGGCCGCAGGCGGCAGAAAGGGTCGCGAAGGTCAGGGCTTCCGGCCCCTTCTTGCGCATGAGGTTGAGGGCGGCCTCGAGCACCTCTTCATTTGGCAGAGTTTTGGGGCGCGGCATTTTTTGACCTTTATTTATAACCGAATAAGCGTTTATAAATTCACCTGCCGGTCAAGGCCAGAGGATTTCTCAGGGAGGATGACATGACGCTTGAAGGCAAGGTGGCGCTGGTCGCGGGCGCAACGCGCGGCGCAGGTCGCGGCATTGCGGTGGAACTCGGCGCCGCGGGCGCGACGGTCTATGTCACGGGACGAACGACGCGAGCGCAGCCGTCGGAATATCAGCGGCCCGAGACGATCGAGGAAACGGCGGAGCTCGCAACCGCGGCGGGCGGCAAGGGGATCGCCGTCCAGGTGGACCACCTGCAGCCGGCGGCGGTGCAGGCGCTCGTCGATCGCATTCGGCGCGAGGAGGGAAGGCTCGACATTCTCGTCAACGATATCTGGGGCGGCGAGAAGCTCTTTGAATGGAACAAGCCGGTTTGGGACCACAATCTCGAAAACGGCTTGAAGATCCTGCGGCTGGCGATCGACACGCATCTGATCACCGCCCATTACGCGCTGCCGCTCCTGATCGAGCGGCCGGGTGGGCTGCTGGTCGAGGTGACCGACGGCACGGCGCAATACAATGCCGATCACTACCGGCTTTCGCCCTTCTACGACCTCGCCAAGATCTCGGCGAACCGCATGGCCTGGGCGCATGCCAAGGATCTCGAGCCCCACGGCGCCAAGGCGGTCTCGATCACCCCCGGCTGGCTGCGCTCGGAAATGATGCTCGAGGCCTTCAAGGTGACGGAGGAGAACTGGCGCGACGCCACGGCCTATCAGCCGCATTTCGTCATTTCCGAGAGCCCGCGCTTCGTCGGCCGGGCTGTCGCGGCGCTTGCCGCCGATCCGGAGAAGTCCCGCTTCAACGGCCAGTCGCTGTCAAGCGGAGGGCTCGCCCAGGTCTACGGCTTTACCGACCTCGACGGCTCCCGGCCAGATTGCTGGCGCTACATCGACGAGGTGATGGAGGTCGGCAAGCCGGCCGATGCGACCAGCTATCGATGAGGTAGCTCACTCCTGACGCAGGGTGAGGCAATCTGTCGGGCGATCGCAAATGCTCGCAAGAGCCGGTAATCCTGTTGCTATTCACCGTCTCGTTCGGACCGCTTCGGAAATGCGGCGCAAGGTTGTATCTTACTCCCGCGAAAGCGGCGTCATCGGAGGGCGCCGCTCACCGACGCGGGAGGGGACGATGGCGGAAGCGGATAAGGTCTTTGCGGGAGCGATACCCGAGGTTTACGAGCGGCTGATGGTGCCGCTGATCTTCGAGCCGTATGCGATAGACTTGGCCGAACGGGCAGCGCGGCTCAAGCCCCTTGATGTGCTTGAAATCGCCGCCGGTACCGGCATCGTCACCCGGATGCTGGCGTCGAAGCTCGATATCGAGGCGCAGTTCGTCGTGACCGATCTCAACCAGCCGATGCTGGATGTCGCCCATGCGAAGCTCGGTGACGACGAGCGGATCGTCTGGCAGCAGGCGGACGCCATGGAACTGCCCTTTGACGACGAGAGCTTCGATGTCGTCCTCTGCCAGTTCGGCGTAATGTTCTTCCCGGACCGGGTGAAAGCCTACGGAGAGGCGCGGCGCGTGCTGAAACCCGGCGGCCGCTTCCTCTTCAACGTTTGGGACAGGGTCGAGGCAAACGAGCTTGCGCATTCAGCCGTGGAGGCGCTCGCAGCGCAGTTCCAGGAGAACCCGCCAAGCTTCATGCGCCGCGTGCCGCACGGCTATGCGGATCCGGAAAACATCCGCGCCGATCTGGTGGCCGCGGGCTTCCATGAAATCACGCTCGAAACGCTCGAGAAGAGGAACGGCCCGATATCCGCGTCCGATGCCGCGACCGGCTTCTGCCAAGGCACTCCCGTCCGCAGCGAGATCGAGGAGCGCGACGCTTCGGCGCTGGCGGCGGTAACGGAGCGGGTGGCGGAGGCGCTAAGGAAGCGCTTCGGGAGCGGCATGATCGAGCGGCCAATCCAGGCCCATGTGGTCGGGGCGGTGCGCTGAAGAATGACGATACAGCGCCGTGCGTCCTTCAGGACGCACAAAGGACGCTGTAACTCTTTGAAACGATGCATCGTGCTTTCCGAAAATCGGGTCCGATTTTCGGGCCGATGCGTCAGGGCACGGGCGGCGCCTGGGCGGCGGTCGCGGCCGTCGCCGGCGCTCGCCGGTCTTGCTCCCGCTCCTCTTCCGGAACGTCATCGGCCGGCGCGGCCTGACCGATATGCGCACCAGATAGGCCGGCGAGCTTGTGGCCGCGTTCGCGAAGCCACTGGAAGACGACATAGAGGGCGGGGATGACGAAGATGCCGATGAGGGAAGCCGCGAGCATGCCGCCGGCGACGCCGGTGCCGACGGCCCGGCGACTGAGCATGCCGGCGCCTTCGGCGGTGACGAGCGGGATCAGCCCGACGATGAAGGCGAAGCTCGTCATCATCACCGCGCGGAAGCGGGCGCGGGCGCCCTGAACCGCCGCCTCGACGATGCCGGCGCCTTTCTCCCGCTGGAACTTGGCGAATTCGACGATCAGGATCGCATTCTTGGAGGCGAGCGCGATCAGCACGACAAGGCCGATCTGGGCATAGATATCGAAGGAGAGGCCGGCGATCAGCACCGAGACCAGCGCGCCGGCAACGCCGACCGCGACCGAAAGCAGCACCGGCACCGGGATCGTCCAGCTTTCGTAAAGCGCTACCAGGAAGAGATAGGCGAACAGCACCGCGAGCACCAGGATCACCGTCGTCTGGCCGGCGGCTTCCAGTTCCTGCAGCGCCGTGCCGGTCCACTCGTAGCTGTAGCCGGGCGGCAGCGTGGTGGCGGAAAGCGCCGCCATCGCCTGCAGCGCCTCGCCCGAGGAGACGCCGGACGCCGGCTGGCCGTTCAGCGTGATCGAGCGGTTGTTGTTGTAGCGCACCATCGTCTGCGGGCCGACGATATAGTCGATGCGCGCCACCGAGGCGACCGGCACCATGCCGCCGGCGGCGTTGCGCACATGCAGCCGCTGGATGTCGTTGACGGAGTCGCGGTCCGCCTGCGCCGCCTGCAGGTTGACCTTCCAGCTGCGGCCGAACAGGTTGAAGTCGTTGACGTAATAGGAGCCGAGCGTGCCCTGCAGCGTCGCGAACAGATCGCTGATCGAGACGCCGAGCGCCTGCACCCGGTCGCGGTCGACATCGAGATAGAGCTGCGGCGAGCTTGCCGAATAGGTGGTGAAGGTGGGCCCGAGCTTCGGGTTCTGGTTGGCGGCGATGATCAGCCCGCCAGCGGTGGCGGCAAGGTCGGCGGCCGAGCGGCCCTGCAGGTCGAGCAGCTGATATTCGAAGCCGGAGCCGGTGCCGAGCCCGAGGATCGGCGGCAGGTTGAAGGCGAAGACCTGCGCCTCGCGGATCGTCGTGCCCTTGGCCATGGCGGTGGCGACGGCGCTATCGACCGAGGCGGACTGCGCCTCGCGCTCGGCGAAGGGCTTCATGGTGACGACGGCGAAGGCGCTGTTCGACTTCGAAAGCCCGTCGAGGAAGCTGTAGCCGGTGACGCTGGTGACGTCCTGCACGCCCTCGATGCTGTTGAGGAAGGTCTCGACCTGGCGGAGCGCCGCATCGGTGCGGTTGTAGGAGGCGCCTTCCGGCAGGCGGACCTCGGTGAAGAACATGCCCTGGTCCTCACTCGGCAGGAAGCCGGTCGGCACAACGCGGAACAGCCAGCCGCTGGCGCCGATCGCCACCGCCAGCAATACAAGGCCGATGACGGCGCGCCGGGCGATCTTCTCGGCCACATAGACATAGCCGTCGCGGCCGTTGTCGATGCGACGCGACAGCCAGCCGAGAATGCCGCGCTTCTCGCCATGATGCGGCTTCAGCAGCACCGCGCAGAGCGCCGGGCTGAGCGTCAGCGCATTGATGGCGGAGATCACCATCGACACGGAAACGGCGACCGCGAATTGCTGGAACAGTTGCCCGCTCAAACCCGGAATGAAGGCGACCGGAACGAAGACCGAAAGCAACACCAGGGTGATGGCGACGATCGCGCCGGTGATCTCGCCCATCGCAAGCCGCGCCGCTTCCGGCGCCTGCATGCCGGGGTTTTCCTCCATGACGCGCTCGATGTTCTCGACGACGACGATCGCGTCGTCGACGACGATGCCGATCGCCAGCACCAGTGCCAGGAGCGACACGGTGTTGAGCGAGAAGCCCATGGCGAGGATGACCGCGAAGGTGCCGACGAGCGCCACCGGCACGGCGACGAGCGGGATCAGCGTCGCGCGCCAATTGCCGAGGAACAGGAAGACGACGATGATCACCAGCACGAAGGCTTCGATGAGCGTGTGCACCACGTTCTCGACGCTCGCCTCGACGAATTCGGAGGTGTCATAGGAGATCTTGTAGGTGAGGCCCTCCGGGAAGGCCTGCGACAGGCGCTCCATCGCCGCGCGCACGCCCTCGGCGGCGGCAAGTGCATTGGCGCCCGGCGCCTGGTAGGTGCCGATCATCGCCACCGGCTTGCCGTTGAAGCGCGAGCTTGAATCGGCACTCGCCGCGCCGAGCTCGACCCTGGCGACATCGCGGATGCGCACGAAGGAGCCGCCCGCCTCGGCGCGCAGCACGACGTCTTCGAATTGTTTCGGATCGGTGAGCCGCCCCTGGGTCTGGAGATTCAGCTGGAAGAGCGGGTCGTTGGTCATCGGCTGGGCGCCGATGCGGCCGATCGCCGCCTGGATGTTCTGCGCCTTCAGCGCATTGATCACGTCGGTCGGCGTCATGCCGAGGCTGGTCAGCCGATCGATGTCGAGCACCACGCGCATCGAATAGTCCTGCGCGCCGAACAGCGCGGCATCGCCGACGCCGGGAACGCGCTTGATCGTGTCCATCACGTTGATGGTGGCGTAGTTCGACAGGAACAGGTTGTCGAAGCTGTCGTTCTCGCCATGGATGGCGATCACCTGCATCAGCGCCGAGGACTTCTTGCGCACGCTGACGCCGGTCTGCTTGACTTCGGACGGCAGCCTCGCCTCGGCGAGCGAGACGCGGTTCTGCACGTTGACGGTGGCGATGTCCGGGTCGGTGCCGACGGCGAAAGTCACCGTCAGCGTATAGGAGCCGTCGGCGCCGCTCGTCGATTTCATGTAGAGCATGTCGTCGACGCCGACGATCTGGCTTTCGATCGGCTGCGCCACGGTCGCCTCGACCACCTCGGCGCCGGCACCGGGATAGCTCGCCGTGACGCTCACCTGCGGCGGCACGATGTCGGGAAACTGGGCGACGGGGAGCGCGGTCAGCGCGATCAGCCCGGCGAGCGTCAGGACGATGGAAATGACCGCGGCGAAGCGGGGGCGATCGATGAAGATTTGCGAGATCATGGCTCAGCCGCCCGCTGCCGGTGCGGCGTCCACGGTCATGCCGGGCCGCACCTTGCCGACGCCGTCGGTGATCACCTGCTCGCCCTGCTTCAGCCCCTTGGCGATGACCGCCTGGCCGCGGGTGGAACGCTGGACGTCGACGCGACGAAGCTCGACCTTCGAATCCGCCCCGACGACCATGACGAAGGCGCCCTGCTGGTCGCGCTGGATCGCCTGCTGCGGCACCGCCAGCACCTCCTGCTTGTCGGTCTGCTCGAGCGTGACCCGGACAAGCGTGCCGTCGAGCAGCAGATAGTCGGGGTTTTCGAACTCGGCCCGGACGGTGATCGTGTCGGTGCCTGCCGAGACGTCGCTGGAGACGAAGTTGATGGTGCCCTTCTTCGGATAGGTCGTGCCGTCCGGCAGGAGCAGTTCGACATTGGCGTCGCGGCCGATCTCGCCGCGCAGCGCCCGCTGGCGATATTCGAGGAAGAGCGCGGTCGAGACCGGGAACTCGACATAGATCGGGTCGAGCCGGGTCAGCGTCACCAGGGCATCCGAATCCGGTCCGACCAGGGCGCCGACATCGACGCTCGAAAGCCCGGCGACGCCTTCGAAGGGCGCGACGATCTTCGTATAGGAGAGGTTGAGCTCGGCGTTCTGCTTGCTGCCCTGAAGCCGCAGGATATCGGCCTCGGCCTTCTTGACCTGCGCATTGGCGGTATCGACGGTTGCCTGCGCCACCGTGTTGCTGGAGATCAGCCGTTGCGCGCGGTCGCGCTCGAGCACCGCCAGTTCCCGTGCAGCTTCGGCGGCGCCGATCGAGCCTTCGATCTCCTGCACCGCCGCCCTGTAGGCGCCATCCTCCACCTCGTAGAGCAGGGCGCCGGCCGGCACCTTGTCGCCCTCCTTGAAATTGACCTTCTCCAGAAAGCCCGAGACGCGGGCGCGCACGCCGACCTTCTGGATCGCCACCACCTTGCCGGTGAAATCGGCGCTTTCGCGCAGATCCATGATCGCCGCCGGCGCCACGACCACGGCCGGCGCCTGCTGGGCGCGGGCCGGCGCGATCGACAGCGCGGCGATGAGGGTTGAGGAAAGGACGGCAGCCAGAGTTCTCGAACCACGCATGCAACGTTCCCCCGTTACAGCTTGAGACGGCTTTCACTCTCGGATGGGCTGGAATCAGAGCACTTTCGTTCGGTCAAGTCACGCAACTTGAGATTGATACAGTAGGGTGGGGATAGTCAAGGGCGGCGTAAAAATCGGGGTGCTGACCGTGGGACACTCGGCGATGACATCTCAAGGCTGGCACACGAAGCATTGGTGATATTCGAAGAGATGACCGCTTCCGGCCCGAAGCAGGCATTCCACTCCCGGGCCTAGTTCTCGATCCAGCGGGCGAGACTTCGGTAGCCATCAAGATCACAGAAGTGGGCCGCGGTCGAGCTTGCGCGAGGTTGGCCTGAAGCCTATCTCACCGAAGACGGCCACATAATTAGAGCGCAATATGTCTGCCTTCTGGGTTGCAATTGAAGTAGCGCAGGGATTGGTCGCAGCCACGGCCATGACTATCTTTTTCGTTCAACTCGTTCGGGGGAAAATCACTATGAAATGGCTACGGGAAAGATGTTGGTGGTTCTGATTTCGGCTGCCCTTAGCAACCTGTGCTGAAGCGCGGGAAGGCTTCCGCAATACGGCCCTTTGCGGACTCTCTTCGATCAGCCGGAATGGCAAGGGTTGGGAAAGCAGACAACGCGCGGCAAAGGGCATCAGCTTTCTTGGAAAGGAGGTGGACGTATGCCGCGCCCACCGATCAGTGTGTAGAGCACACACCCTTTCGAGTCTGCAGCGCAGCGGGAACGGTTAGTCTCGATTGTGGAACCATAAGCGACGTTGACTCTTATTCCGGTACAGCTTTAGGAGTGATGCGATGTTCATTGTGATCGGCGCAAACGGCCATGTCGGCTCCGCGGTAGTGTCGACGTTGCTCGATGCAGGTCGGCCAGTCACGGCCGTGCTTCACAGTAGCGAGAACGATGCCGATTGGCGCAACCGCGGCGCACAGACCGCGGTCGTCGACGTGCACAACACCCACGACTTACGTGCGGTGTTCAGAACGGGCACGCGCGCATTCCTGCTTAACCCGAACGCCGATGTCTCGACCGACACCGATCGTGAGGAACATGCTACCGTTCGGAGTATAGTCGCGGCGCTGAAAGGATCCGGGCTCGAGAAGGTCGTGGCCGCATCCACCTATGGCGCCCAGCCAGGCGAGCGCTGCGGCGATCTCAACATCCTCTACGATTTCGAGCAGGCGCTTGCCGCACAACCGATACCAGCGACGATCCAGCGCGGGGCCTACTATATGAGCAACTGGGATGAACTTCTCGATGCCGCGAGGGACGGTGTGTTGCCGACCATGATACCGGCAGACATGAAGATCCCAATGGTCGCCCCTGCCGATCTCGGCAAAGCGGCCGTGCGCCATCTGTTGGAACCGCCCCGCGATCAGGATGTGCATTACGTCGAAGGGCCCGAGCGGTATTCGCCGCAGGATGTTGCAAAAGCCTTCGCGACCGCGCTTGGAAATTCGGTGAAGGTCGAGGTCATACCGCGCGATCAATGGATCGCGGCTTACAGAAGACTGGGCTTCTCTGATGCAGCGGCCGAGTCCTACGCTCGAATGACCGCGGTCAGTGTCGAAAGTGGGTTTGCCATGTTGGAGCCGTTCGAACGAGGCGAGACAACGCTCGAAGAGTATGTCGGCGCGCTTGTCGCCAGCCGCGCGGCTCGCACACCCGGCAAAACAAAGCTAGCAAAGTAGTGACAAATTGCAGCTCACGTCCGCAATCGGGTCGGAACTGGCCATCGGCCTAATGTCCGCTACTGGCGCTAAGCTGACCGACGCTCGCCTACCCACTCCCCCTGTCACACCCCTGTAAAACACCGGCTCTATCCCTCGGCGCCATCTTTCTCCCACCGAGGGTACTCCCCATGAAAACGCTTCTCTCCGCCGTTGCCGCCACGCTTCTTGCCGGCCTTTTTTCTACCGCGGCCTATGCCGAAAACCTTATCCTCTACACCAGCCAGCCGAACGAGGATGCGCAGGCGACGGTGGATGCGTTCAAGGCGGTAAATCCCGGCGTCGAGGTCGAGTGGGTGCGTGAGGGGACGACGAAGATCATGGCCAAGCTAATGGCCGAGATCGAGGCGGGCAATCCGGTGGCGGACGTGCTTTTGATCGCCGATACGGTGACGATGCAGCGGCTGAAGGAGGGGGGGCATCTGCTGCCGCATAAGTCGCCGGAGGCGGCGGGCTACAATGCGGCGCTCTATGATGCGGACGGCGCCTATTATTCGACCAAGATGATCACCACCGGTATCGTCTACAACAGCTCGGCCGGGATGAAGCCGGAAGGTTGGCAGGATCTGACCAAGCCTGAAGCGAAGGGCTTCGTCACCATGCCGAGCCCGCTCACCTCTGGCGCGGCGCTGATCCATGCCGAGACGCTCGCCGCCATTCCCGGCCTCGGCTGGGACTATTACAAGGCGCTGGCCGAAAACGGCGCGACGGCCGCCGGCGGCAATGGCAGCGTGTTGAAGGCGGTCGCGACGGGCGAGAAGGCCTATGGCATGCTCGTCGATTTCATGGCGATCCGCGAGAAGGCCAAGGGGGCGCCGGTGGAATTCGTCTTCCCGGTCGAGGGCGTTTCCGCCGTCACCGAGCCGGTCGGTATTTTGAAGACCGCGAAAAACGTCGAAGCCGCGAGGAAATTCGTCGACTTCCTACTTTCCGAGGAAGGTCAGAAGGTGGCGGCGAAGATGGGCTATATCCCGGCCCGCAACGGCGCGGCGCTGCCGGAAGGCTATCCGGCCCGCGAGACGATCAAGGTGCTGCCGCTCGATGCCGCCGCGGCGGTCAAGAATTCCGAAGCGGACCTCAAAACCTTCTCCGGCATTTTCGGGACGAACTGATCGCCCGATGACGCGAGCGGACGAGACCGCCCGCGGCCGGAGCGCGCGCGCTCCGGCCGAAGCGCCGGACGCGGAAAGAGGCTCCGGGTCCAACACGCCGGATCCGTCGCGTCTTCTGTCGAAGGCGCGGCGCTTCGGCCGGTTGCGGTTTCTCTTTGGCGGCAAGGAGGCGGCGGAAAGCCGGCCTCCCCAGATGACGTCCGGCAAACTGCCGGCCGCTCTGACGCGGACCTTGCGCGGCGTCGAACTGCCCCCGATGCCTCACGCTACGGAAGACGGCATCCTCAAGGCGCGGCCGCCGCGCGGCCGGGAAGGGCTCGGCTTCCGCCCGCGAAAGCGGCGGGCGCCGTCTGGCGAGCCGGCCTGGCTGCTGCCTTTCATACTTGGTGCGGTGCTCTTGCTTTCCGTGCTGCCGCTCGCCCGCCTGGCCGGGGCGGGGGTGAGCGGACTTGTCGACGGCGAGGCGGCGCGGCTGGTCTTCGAGGCGGCGACCTTTGCGGCACTCCGCAACACGCTTCTCACCGCCGCCGGCGGCATGGTCGTCTCGCTCCTCTTCGGTTCGCTCTTCGCCTTCGCGCTGGCGCTCACCGACATTCGCGGCAAGCTGGCGTTAAGCTTCGCTTTCATGCTGCCGATGATGATCCCGCCGCAGGTGACGGCGCTCGCCTGGGTGGAGATGTCGGGGCCGGCGAGCCCGCTCCTGAAGACGCTCGGGCTGGCGCCGCCGCTCGGCAGCCCGCAGCCGCTCTATTCGCTTTCCGGCATCGCGCTGCTCTTGGGTGTTCAGCATGCGCCGCTCGTCTTCCTGGCGCTGAAGGCCGGGCTTGCGGCGAGCCCGCGCGACGGCATCGAGGCAGCGCGCCTTTCAGGTGCCGGGCCGTTCCGGGTGTTTCGCGATATCGTGGTGCCGCTAAGCGCTCCAGGGCTGATCGCCGGCGGTGCGATCGCCTTCGTCTCCGGCATCGGCAATTTCGGCATTCCGGCGATCCTCGGCATACCTGCCGGGATCGAGACCTTGCCGACGCTGATCTTCAGCCGCTTGGCGAGTTTCGGCGCCGCCACCTTCGGCGAGATCGCGCTGATCTCGACCTTAATCGCGGCGATCTCCGCCGCCGGGCTTCTCGTACAGCAGCGGGCGCTCGCCGGCCGCGACTATCGCCTGATCGGCCATTCCGGCGCCCGCGCCGCCTTTTCGCTGGGGCGCTTCCGCATCGCTGTCGAGGCGCTGCTCCTCATTGTGCTGGCGCTGGTGCTGGTCGCGCCGCTGCTGGCGCTCGTCGCAAGTTCGCTGGTGCCGGCCTATGGCGTGCCGCTCAATTTCAACACCATGTCGCTCAGCGCCTATGCGGAAATCCTCTTCCGCCAGTCGATCACCCTGACGGCGCTCAAGAATTCGCTGTTCCTCGCCTCTGCCGCCGCCCTCGGGCTACTCCTCGTCACCGTCCCGGCCGCCTATCTCTTGACGCGGCGGAAGGGGGCGCTCGCCAATCTCGTCGCCATCCTGATCGAGATCCCTTACGCGCTCCCCGGTATCGTGCTTGCCGTCGCCTTCATCCTTACCTTCGCCGCCCCGCTGCCGGTCGTCGGCGTCTCGCTCTACGGCACGATCTGGATCATTCTCGCCGCCTATTTCTCCTCCTTCCTCGCCGTCAGCCTGAAGCCGGTCATGAGCGCGTTTGCGCAGACGGACCCGGCGCTCGAGGAGGCGGCACGGCTTGCAGGCGCCGGCTTCTTCCGCCGCATGCGCGACGTGCTGCTGCCGCTGATCGCCCCGGCCGCCGGCGCCTCGGTGATCCTCGTCTTCCTGATCGCGGCGAACGAGCTGACGGTTTCGGCGCTGCTCTGGTCGGCGGGCACGCAGACGCTCGGCGTCGCGATCTTCAATCTCGACGACAGCGGCTCCTCCGATCTCGCCTCGGCGCTCTCGGTGCTCGTCGTGTTGCTGGTAATCGCGCTGATGGCGGCGCTCGAGTTTTTCGCAAAATACCTGCCGGAGGGCGTGCTGCCGTGGCGCAACTGATCCTCAACCACTTGAGCAAGGATTTCGGCAGCGGCAAGTCTCCTGGGAATGACAGGCCGGCGGTCGCCGATGTTTCGCTGACGCTGCGGCGGCAGGCCTTCCTGGCGCTCCTCGGTCCATCGGGCTGCGGCAAGACGACGGTGCTGCGGATGATTGCCGGCTTCGAGCAGCCGAGCGACGGCTCGATCTCCTATGGCGAGCGGCGGCTTTCGGACGCCGGGGGCGCGCTGCCGCCGGAAAAGCGCAACATGGCGATGGTGTTCCAGTCCTATGCGCTCTGGCCGCATATGACGGTCGCGCAGAATGTCGGCTATCCCTTGAAAGTGCGCGGCATTTCCGGGGCTCAATGGCAGAAGCGGGTCGGCGAGGCACTGTCGCTGGTGAAACTCACCGAGCTTGCCGAGCGGCGGCCGGCCGCACTTTCCGGCGGCCAGCGCCAGCGGGTGGCGCTCGCCCGCTGCCTCGTCACCCAGCCGGACGTCGTGCTGCTCGACGAGCCGCTCGCCAATCTCGACCAGCATCTGAGGAAGGCGATCGAGGAGACCTTCCGCACCTTTCACGAGCGCTCCGGCGCCACCATGGTCTATGTCACCCACGACCAGGCTGAGGCGATGGCGCTCGCGACCGACGTCGCGGTGATGTCGGAAGGCCGGCTTTTGCAGGTGGCGCCGCCGGCAGAGATCTATGCCCGGCCGGAAGGCCGGGTGGTCGGCGGGCTCATCGGCCGCGGCAGCATCCTGCGGCTGCCGATGGCGGAAAACGGCGAAAGGCAGCTCGGCTGGCCGGTGCTGCGGGCGGCGCTCGGGTCGCGGGATGGGGTCGCGGACGGGCCGCTTGCCGACGTGCTGGTACGGCCGGAGCATGTCCACCGCGGCACCGACGGCGTGCTGATGCGGGTGCTTTCGTCCGTCTTCGAAGGCGAGCGCTTCGCCCTCGATTTGGCGCTTCCCGACGGCCAGCGGCTGAAGGCCTTCAGCAGCGCGGCGATTGCGGAGGGTACGCTCGCGGCCTTTGTCATCGGCAGTGGCTGGCGGCTTTGAGTTGGGGTCGGATACCGCCGCGGCTTTGCCGCGCATCGGCTGCCTCGAATACCCTCATCCCTGGGCTCGTCACAGGCATCCAGCCAGGGCGCGTCGGCGCCGTGAATGACATCGCGATTGCCGCGAAACAAAGTGTCGCCGCTCTGCCTGTGGCTCCCAGTATGTAGTCATCGTTTACCAGGTATTAAGAGTTTCTCGCGCCGCAGACGCGGCGCTGCTGGATTCCTGTGACGAGCACAGGAATGAGGGAGGGTGGTGCGGCCACCTTGCGACGCGTTGGCGCGGCTGGGGCGTGATGCGTTCCGCTAACCGACGACGTTTCGGGACGCACGGCCTCCGTCCGCTACTCGTCATCCTCGGGCTTGACCCGAGGATCCATCAATAAGCGAGATTTTCGAAGCGTTTTGAACGGCTTGCGCTTGGATCAAGCCCGAGGAGGATTCGAAAGGGTGGGTGGGCCGCCGAAACTTGACCGGCATGACGGAGGTCGCGTCCGGCGTTGATGAAATCAGGCCACGATGTTGGATGCGCCCCAAGAACCGGATCAAGAAGATGACTGGTTGCGATATGCAATCAAGTGCGTCATGCTACCTCCAGGACTTGACAATACCAGGGAGGCGACGATGAAACTCTATCAGGGCATAGGGCCGAACTCCTATCGGGTGCGCATCTTCCTCAAGGAGAAGCGCATCGAGGTCCCAATGGTGGAGATCGACTTTGCCAAGGGCGAGCACAGGGCGCCGGAATTCCTGACACTCAATTCGCTTGGGCAGATCCCGGTGCTTGAGCTCGACGATGACACGATCATCACCGAAAGCGTCGCGATCTGCCGCTATTTCGAGGAAGTCCACCCGGAGCCGCCGCTCTTCGGATCGGATGCCGTCAGCCGCGCCAAGGTGGAGATGTGGAATCGGCGGGCGGAATTGGTGATTTTCGCCACCATCGGCAATGTGGCCCTCCATTCCGATGCCTTGTTCAAGGATCGCCTCACCCAGTTTCCGGCCTTCGCGGAAACCGAGCGGCGGGCCGTGCCGAAGAAATGGGCCTGGCTCGACCGCGAGCTTGCGGATGGCCGGCCGTTCCTCGCCGGCGAGGCGTTCTCGGTCGCCGATATCACCGCCGGCGTCTGCGGCTGGCTTGCGGACGTCTTCGGCATGGAGATACCTCCAGAGCTCAAGAACGTGCAGCGCTGGAACGAGCGGGTGAGGAGCCGGCCGAGCTGGAATGCTTGAGGCCGGACTACGCTCCGCCGCGGGTGACATCGCAGACCTCGTGCCGCGCGCCGCGGGAACCAGCGCCGTGCCCGCACGTTCCCTGTCGGGACGGCAATCGGCGAGGCACACGGCAAGAGAGGCGGCGCGCATGTATTTCATGGCCCTTGCGACGGACTATGATGGCACATTGGCCGAGAATGGCATGGTTCGGGCGGAAACGCTGGAAGCGCTCAAGCGGCTGAAAGAGACGGGCCGCAAGCTGCTGCTCGTCACCGGGCGCGAGTTGCCGGACCTGAAGCGGGTCTTTCCCAACATGGATCTGTTCGACAAGGTGGTCGTCGAGAACGGCGCCTTGCTCTACACGCCCGAGACCGAAGAGGAAAAGCCGATCGCACCGGCGCCGCCGCCGGAATTCGTCGAACGGCTGCGGCAGAAGGGCGTCGACAATATCTCGGTGGGGCGCTCGATCGTCGCCACCTGGGAGCCGCATCAGACCGCCGCGCTCGAAGCCATCAATGAGCTCGGCCTCGAGCTCGAGATCATCTTCAATAAGGGCGCGGTGATGATCCTTCCGACCGGCGTCAACAAGGCGACGGGCCTGAAGGCGGCGCTGAAGGAGATGCAGCTTTCATTCCTGAACGTCGTGGCCGTCGGCGATGCGGAGAACGACCACGCGCTCTTGAGGATGTGCGGCTGCGGCGCGGCGGTTTCGAATGCTCTGCCGGCGCTGAAGGAGACTGCCGATCTTGCGCTCGAAGGCGCCCGCGGCGAGGGCGTCGAGGAGTTGATCGCCGAGATCGTCGAGCGCGACTATGCCTTCTGCACCAATCAGCGCCACCAGGTGCCGCTCGGCGAGGGCGACGACGGTCCGGTCGACATCGGGCCGCTCGACGTGCTGCTGATCGCCGGAAGTTCCGGCATCGGCAAGTCGACGCTGGCAACGGCGCTTTCCGAGGGTATGCGCGAGCGGCGCTTCCAGTTCTGCGTGTTCGATCCGGAAGGCGACTATGAGGACCTCGAGGGCGCCGTCAGCGTGGGCAACGGTTCGACCACGCCGACCGAGAGCCAGGTGCTCGAAATCCTCGCCAACCCAGACGACAATGTGGTCGTGAGCGCGCTCGGCTTCGAGCTCAAGGAGCGGCCTTCCTTCTTCGCCAAGCTGATGCCGGGCCTGTCGGCGCTTCGCGCCCGGACGGGCAGGCCGCATTGGCTGATCATCGACGAGGCTCATCACCTGATGCCGGCGGCCCGCGACAGTGCGTCGCTGGCGCTCTCGGACGACATCTCTGGAACGATCATGATCACCGTGCATCCGGACGCGGTCTCGCCAAGGGCGCTTTCGGCGGTGACGGCAGTGGTCGCCCTCGGCCCGAGCGCCCGCGAAGTGATCGAGACCTTCTGCACGGCCGTCGGCGAGGCGCCGCCCGCCGGCCTCGATCAACTCCATCAAGAGGACGAGGTGCTTTTCTGGCGACGCGCGACCGGCGCGCCGGTGCAGCGTATCCGGGCCGAAAAGCCGAAGCAGGTGCGCAAGCGGCACACCCGCAAATATGCCGAGGGACATCTCGGCGAGGACGCGAGCTTCTATTTCCGCGGTCCTGAGAACAAGATGAACCTGCGCGCCCACAATCTGATCATCTTCCTGCAGATTGCCGAAGGGATCGACGACGAGACCTGGGAACATCATCTGAGGGCCGGCGACTACTCGAAATGGTTCGGCGAGCGCATCGGCGATGCCGATTTGGCGCAGGAGGCGGCCGGTATCGAAGAGGACCGTTCCCTCTCACCTGCCGAGAGCCGGAAGAGGCTCGCGGAGGCCGTGCGCCGGCGCTACACCGCACCGGCGTCGGGGAAGGACTGAGGCGGCGACGGCGTTCTACCGTTTCGGCTTCTGCTTCGTCCCGGCACTTTTGCCGTCGGAGCTTTTGGAACGCTCTTCGAAGCGATCGGCGCCCTTGGCGAGATCGGATCCCTTTTGCGCTTCCACCTTCTTCTCTTCTTTCGCGGCGCTCTTGTGCAGGCCGCTTGCGGCTTTCTTGCCCTTTGCCGTCGGGGCTTGTTCGACACCCATTGCAGACACTCCTGCGCTGATCGGAACGTCATCCTCAACGTCCGGGAAAGTTTCCTGTTCCTGGAAGATTCGTTCGGCAGGTTTGCCGCAGCCGAGGGAGCTACAACTTCTGCTGTCACTCTGGATAATGGTTCGCCCGAGTTACACGTAACTGTGGACTCGCCTTGATTTCGCCCCTCTTGCCTTCTCCCTGGCCTTTTTGAATTCCTAGAATGAAGACGCGTGATTCGCGCCGCACCGCATTCGATCGCGTTTCCCGGGCACGGGCAGCTTTCGACGGCCGGGGAACTGCCCAAGGAGAAGAGCCATGACAGAGTACAAGAAGCCGATCATCACGGAGATGCGCCCGAAAATCACTGTCATCGGCGTCGGTGGCGGCGGCGGCAACGCGATCAACAACATGATCGCCGAAGACCTGCAGGGCGTCGACTTCATTGCCGCCAATACGGATGCGCAGGCGCTTGCGATGTCGAAGGCGGCGCGGCGGATCCAGCTCGGCGCGGCCATTACCGAGGGCCTTGGCGCCGGCTCGCTGCCGGATATCGGCAATGCGGCGGCGCAGGAATCGATCGACGAGATCATGGACCATCTCGGCGGCACGCATATGTGCTTCGTCACCGCCGGCATGGGCGGCGGCACCGGCACCGGCGCAGCGCCGGTGATCGCCGAGGCGGCGCGGCGCGCCGGCATCCTGACGGTCGCGGTCGTCACCAAGCCCTTCAGCTTCGAAGGCAAGCGGCGCATGCAGACGGCGGAATTCGGAATCGAGCGGCTGCGCGAGAGCGCCGACACGGTGATCGTCATCCCCAACCAGAACCTCTTCCGCATCGCCGATGCCAAGACTACCTTTGCCGACGCCTTCATGATCGCCGACCGGGTGCTCTATTCCGGCGTCAGCTGCATTACCGACCTCATCGTCAAGGAAGGCCTGATGAATCTCGACTTTGCCGACGTGAAGACGGTGATGAAGGGCATGGGCCGGGCGATGATGGGCACCGGCGAGGCGGCTGGCGAGGGCAGGGCGATGATGGCGGCGGAGGCGGCGATCGCCAATCCGCTGCTCGACGAGGTCTCGATGCGCGGCGCCAAGGGCGTGCTGGTGTCGATCTCCGGCGGCATGGACATGACGCTTTTCGAGGTGGACGAGGCGGCGACCCGCATCCGCGAGGAGGTCTATGACGAGGCCGACATCGTCGTCGGCGCGATCTTCGACCGCAGCCTCGACGGCACCTTCCGCGTCTCGGTCGTTGCGACCGGCCTCGACAGTGCCGCCCGCAGCACCGAGGCAGCGGCGCCCGAGGCGATGAATGGCCAGACGGCCGCGCCGATTCGCACGCTGCAGTAAAGGAGCGTATTTCTCTCGCAAGTTTACGTGCAGCCAAGATCATGAACAGACGAGCTGTCCTCGCTTCGCTCATACAGTTCGATAGATCCCTGTCTGACTTAAGAGCCGCACTCTCCGAGCTGCCTTGGGATTCGGATACAGTTATCACGCTGAAACGTGACGATGTTGCCGTTATTTTAAGGCGATTCGAAAAGGGCGAAGTCGACGAACACGCCGTCGAGGCCTGGGCAAATCTTGTCGAGGTCCGCGAGGATATCAGGTTCGAGTTGGAGCATGAGGAAACGATTGCGACTGCGATTCATAAACTCGCAAACCCCTACCTTCATGGCCAGGTCAAAGACATTGTGTCCGAGATGCTTGTCGAACTTCGTTAAGTCGCAAGAATACTGAGGAGTTCGTACCGAACCTCAGCCTAGCGAAGCTCTTACTCCGGCAAGCCTGCCCGCCGCAGATCTTCGACAAAACGGTCGATGAAATCCTCCGACATGGCCGGCACATTGCCGAAATAGAATTCGGCCCGCGCCTTGTCGGCGGTCATGTCCGGTCGGCGGCAGAGGAGGGCGGCGACCGCTTCGCTCGCTTCTCCGCCCGGTCCTTCGGCGCCGATGGCAGCCGCCAGCACCATGGCCGGCCAGAAGGTGACGTTTTCCTGCCGCAGCGAGGCGCGGGCGGCGGCCGCCGATTCTGCCAGTCGGCCCGCCTGGTAGTGGGCGATCGCCAGCATGTTGTGGAAGGTCCAGAGATGCGGATCGCGCGGGCTCAACCGAAAAGCCTCGCTGATCGCGGCGATGCCTTCTTCCGGACGATCGACATAGCAAAGCGCCTGGCCGAGGGCGAAGTGGCCCTGGGCGAAGCTCGCGTCGAGCCGAAGGGCGTTGCGCAGATGGTCGATGCCGCGCTCCGGCTGGCCGCCGAGCGCCAGCGCCCGGCCGAGCGCCAGGTGCGCGGCGGGCTCGCGGCTGTCGAGGGCGATTGCCCGCTCGGCAAGCCGGGTGGCATCGGCGATGCGCTCGGCCCGCTCGTCCAGAGGGCCGTACCAGCCGAGCTGAATATGGACATAGGCAAGCCGCGCATGGGCCTGGGCGAAACTGGGCTCGAGTTCTACGGCACGCTCGAAGAGCTGCTTGGCGATCTTCAAGTCGTCGAGGTTGAACTTGTAGAGGTGCCAGAGGCCCTTCAGATAGATGTTCCAGGCATCCATGTCGGCGGCCGTATGACCGCGCAGTGCGGCGAATTCGATCATCCCGAGCTCCGGCTCGATGGTGCCGGTGATCTGGCCGGCGATCTCGTCCTGGAGCACGAAAATGTCGTCGAGCGTACGGTCGTAGCGCTCCGCCCAGAGCAGCATGCCGCTTTCCCCGCTCAGCAGTTGCGCGGTTATGCGGATGCGGTCGCCGGAACGGCGAACGCTGCCTTCGATGACGTATTTGACGCCGAGGTCCTCGGCCACCTTCCTGACGTCGACGGACTTGCCCTTGTAGCTGAACGATGAGTTGCGGGCGACGACCCTCAGCCAGCGGCAGCGGGCGAGCGTGGCGATCAGCTCTTCGGTGAAGCCATCGGAAAAATGCTCCTGCTCGCCGACGCTGGAGAGATTGACGAAGGGCAGGACGGCGATCGACGGGCGCTGGCGCCCTGGTACCGGCTGTTCGTCCGGCGGCGGTGCGGCGGGGGACTGTTCGGGCGCTCCGCCCGGTTGCCACCGCCAGATGCGAATGGGACCATGTGCGTCGCTGAGCTTTCGCTTGCCGCAATCGACGGCCGGGAAGTCAAGCTTAGATGCGACCTGATCATGAACCTGCCGCGAAACGCAGATGCCCCCGGGCGGAGCAATTTCCTGGAGACGCGTTGCGACGGTGACGCCATCGCCGTGAATGTCGTCGTCCTCGACAATGACATCGCCAAGATGAATGCCGATACGCAGCTCCAGACGCCGGCCATTGATCTCCTCCTTGTGCTGCAGCATCATCTCCTGGATCGCCATTGCGCAGCCGACGGCATCGACGACGCTCGCGAACTCCGCCAGCAATCCGTCGCCCGTCTGCTTCACGATCCGGCCTCTATGCGCGGCAATCGTCGGAAGGATCAGCGAACTGCGGCAGGTCTTCAGCGCCTTGAAGGTTCCGGCCTCGTCGAGCCCCATCAAACGGCTATAGCCGACGACGTCGGCGTCCAGGATCGCCGCCAGCCGCCTCATGCGGCAACCTCCCGGATGTGCTGCGGTGATGGGCCTTGGCCAATCCAACTCATGGGTACGATCGATCCCGATTGGGCGGCGGGAATGGCGAACACTGCAGTCCTTATCCCGCTGGCAAAGCCTAGCAATCGCAGGTGCGGCTGTGAAGTGATATCGCAACGCTCTGAGCAGGTGTCACTTCCCGCGGCGGCTCACCCGCCAGATGACGTTGCCGACGTCGTCGGCAACGAGCAGGGCGCCCTTCCTGTCGATAACGACGCCGACGGGCCGACCCATGGCCTTGTTGTCGCGGCCGATGAAGCCGGTGAGGACGTCCCTCGGCGGACCGTTCGGCTTGCCGTTGCGGAACGGGACGAAGACGACCTTGTAACCGCTGTAGACGCTCCGATTCCAGGAACCGTGCTGGCCGACGAAAGCGCCGTTGCGGTAGCTCGGACCCAGCGAGGCGCCTTTGGAGAATGTCAGTCCGAGCGACGCCGTATGTGAACCAAGCGCGTAATCGGGCTTGATCGCCCTGGCGACAAGGTCCGGGCGCTGCGGCTTGACCCGCTGATCGACGTTCTGGCCGAAATAGCTGTAGGGCCAGCCATAAAAGCCGCCGGCGCGGACTGAGGTCATGTAGTCCGGGACGAGATCGTCGCCAATCTCGTCCCGCTCGTTGACGGCGACCCAGAGATCGCCGCTTTCGGGATTCCAGGAGAGCCCGTTCGGGTTGCGCAGCCCCGAGGCGAATACGCGGGTGCTGCGGCTCGTCCGGTCGACCTCGAGGACGGCGGCACGGTTCTTCTCCACTGCCATGCCGTTCTCCCCGACATTGCTGTTGGAGCCGACCGTGACGTAGAGCTTGCGACCGTCGGGGCTCGCAATCACATCCTTCGTCCAATGGTGGTTCAGATCGCCCGCGGGCAGGTCGACGACTTTCTCCGGCCTCGCGGTTATCCGCGTCCGGCCGCTCCTATAGGGGAAGGCGACCAGCGCGTCGGTGTTGGCGACGTAAAGCCTGCCGTTCGAGAGCGTCATGCCGAAGGGCGAATTGAGCCCCTCGAGGAAGGGCCGGCGCAGATCGGCGACACCGTCGCCGTCCGTGTCGCGCAGCAGCGTGATGCGATTGGCGCTTTTCGTCGCGGCACCGGCGCGCTTCATCGCGGCTCCCATGACCAGCTTGCGCAGGCTGAAGCCGCTGTTCTTCTTTTCCGGGGCGTTGCTTTCGGCGACCAGCACATCGCCGTTCGGCAGCACATGCAGCCAGCGCGGGTGGTCGAGGCCGGTCGCAAAGGCGTTCACCCTCAGCCCCTTCGCCGGCGTCGGCATCGTACCGCTCTGCCAGCCTTTCGCCTCGGCAATCCTGATCGTCGGGATCAGCGTCGGTCTCGGCTTCGGCAGAGTCGGGTTCGGGCCGTAGCCGATGCTGCCGGCGATTGCGCCGGTTCGCTGCGCGGAGACGCTGGTGCAGCCCGCGATGAGGCTGCCCAAGAGGATGATGATGAGTAAGTCGAGCGGGAGGCGGGTCTTCATCGCGATGTCCTCGGAACGCATGTGCCGCTTCGTCGTTAGACGCGCGGCCGCTTCGCAATATTCCTTGTCGGGGCATCAAACAGCATCGTTCCCGACTTGTTCCTGCAATCTTTGCGTGGGGCCGCATTCGGGAGTATTCTCGGAAACAGCTCGAAAATGACGGGGGCGCAACGCCTCGCAGTGGGCGTGCAGCCTCTTAGAACTTTGATTAGCCTGCGGAAAACTGTTCCCAACAAGCGCAGGCTCTGGGAGGAAGACATGAAGCAAGGAACCCGGACTCGGGGGAAAACGTCGCGCCGCCAATTCCTGAGCGGCGCTGCCATGGCCGGCGCAGCGGCAGTCGCGGCGCCCAGCGTCGTCAAGGCGCAAGGGCCGGTGAACATGCGCTGGCAAAGCACCTGGCCCTCAAAGGATATCTTTCACGAGTTCGCAATCGATTTCGCCAAGAAGGTCAACGACATGACCGGCGGCGACCTGAAGATCGAGGTGCTGCCGGCAGGCGCCGTCGTGCCGGCCTTCGGCCTGCTCGACGCGGTATCGCAAGGGACGCTTGACGGCGGCCATGGCGTCGTCGCCTACCACTACGGCAAGCAATCGGCGCTGGCGCTCTGGGGCTCCGGGCCGGGCTTTGCCATGGACGCCAACATGCTGCTCGCCTGGCACAAATATGGCGGCGGCAAGGACCTGCTCGCCAAGCTCTATGAATCGATCGGCGCCAACGTCGTTTCGTTCCTCTACGGACCGATGCCGACGCAGCCGCTCGGCTGGTTCAAGAAGCCGGTCGCCAAGGCCGAAGATATCCAGGGCCTCAAATTCCGTACCGTCGGCATTTCGATCGACGTCTTCACCGGGCTCGGCGCGGCGGTCAACGCCTTGCCGGGCGGCGAGATCGTCGCCGCGCTCGATCGCGGCCTGCTCGACGCGGCGGAGTTCAACAATGCCTCGTCCGACCGGGTGCTCGGGTTCCCGGACGTATCGAAGATCTGCATGCTGCAGAGCTATCACCAGAATGCCGAGCAGTTCGAAGTCCTGTTCAACAAGGCCCGTTACGATCAGTTGCCGGAACAGGTAAAGGCGATCATCACCAATGCGGCGGAAGCCGCTTCGCAGGACATGCACTGGAAAGCGATCGACCGCTATTCGCGCGACTATGTGGCGATGCAGACCACCGATCAGGTCAAGTTCTACAAGACACCGGAAGCGATCCTGAAGAGACAGCTCGAAGTTTATGACGAGGTGGTGAAGAAGAAGTCGGCGGAAAACCCGCTGTTCAAGGAGGTCATCCAGTCCCAGATCGCCTTTGCCGAGCGCGCGACGCGATGGGAACAGGACACCGTCGTCGGCCGGCGGCTGGCATTCGACCATTATTTCGGAAAGGACGGGGTGGCAAAGTCGCTCTGATCTTTTCACCCTTCACGCGTCCCCGGCCAGATGCCGGAGACGCGTGATCGGAGCAGGGGGCATTGGGGGAGCGCGTGGACGTCCAGCGTTTTCTGATCAGGATCGACGAGATCAGCGTGTGGGTCGGCAAGGCTGCCGCGTGGCTGATCATCGGGCTGATGGCGCTTGTCTGCGTCGAGGTGTTCAAGCGCTACATCCTGAACGCGCCGACCGCTTGGATCTTCGATGCGAGCAACATGCTCTACGGCAGCCTGTTCATGCTGGCGGGTGCCTATGCGCTGGCGCAGAACGCCCATGTGCGCGGTGACTTCATCTACAGTTCGCTGAAACCCCGCACGCAGGCCGCGCTGGATCTCGCGCTCTACATCCTGTTCTTTCTGCCGGGCGTCGCCGCCCTCGTCTATGCCGGATACGATTACGCCGCCCTTTCCTGGCGGATCCGCGAACACTCGACCGTGACGGCGGAAGGGCCGCCGATCTACTATTTCAAAACGGTCATTCCGGTGGCCGGCGCCCTCGTGATGCTGCAGGGGTTCGCCGAGATCGTGCGCTGCATCGCCTGTTTGAGGACCGGCGAATGGCCGCGCAGGATGGAGGACGTCGAGGAGATGGACGTGGTCGCCGAGCAGCTTGCCCATAGCGAGCATGTCGACCTGGAGGCGCGCGAGGCGGCGATCGAGCGGGCGCAGGACATCGACAGAGCGGCGCGGCAGCGCGGCCTCAAGGGAGAGGAGGAGCCGTGAGCGATCCGTTTCTCGGATTGACCATGCTGATGCTGATCGTCGTCGTGATCCTGATGGGATTTCCAACGGCGTTCACGCTGATGGGGCTCGGAATGGTCTTCGGCTTCTATGCCTTCTACAATCCCGCCGAGCACTGGATCGACAATCGCGTGTTCGATCTCATGGTCCAGCGCACCTATGGCGCGATGACCAACGACGTGCTGATCTGCATCCCGCTCTTCGTGCTGATGGGATACGTGATGGAGCGCGGCGCCCTCGTCGACAAGATGTTCTACAGCGTCCAGCTTTCCTTCCGGCGCGTGCCGGCCTCGCTCGCTGTGACGACGCTGATCATCTGCACATTCTGGGGCATCGCCAGCGGCCTGGTGGGTGCGGTGGTCGTGCTGATGGGCGTGATCGCCATGAACCCGATGCTGCGCGCCGGATACGACGTGAAACTCGCTTCCGGCGTCATCACCGCGGGCGGCACGCTCGGCATCCTAATCCCGCCGTCGGTGATGATCATCGTCTATGCGGCGGTTGCCGGGCAGTCGGTGGTCAAGCTCTATGCCGCGACGATGTTCCCCGGCTTCTTCCTGGCTCTTCTCTATCTTGCCTATGTTCTTGGCTGGGCGGCGCTCAATCCGAAGATCGCGCCGGCCCTGCCGGAAGAAGAAACACGTGTCCCCGTGCCGGTCTGGATGAGGCGTTTCGAGGCGCTCTATTCGCGCAACATGCTGGCCGGGCTTTTCACCGCCCTCGTCTCGCCGCGGCGGGCATTGGCGATCGAGACGGAGGAAGGGCGATTTACCTATTGGAAGCTCTTCAAGAATGCCTTTGCAGCGCTCGTCCCCTTTCTGTTGACTGCGGCCACGCTGGCGCTTGTGTGGTGGTACGTGGTTATTCATCCGCAGGCGGTCGAAACCGAAGCGCCGGAGGGGCTGGAGGAACTCGGAGCACCTGCGGCCGATGCCGGGCCGGCCGCCGCCGACGGACCGGCCACGAGCTTCTACCTGTGGTTCGGCTTGGCGGCAGCGGTGGCGCTGATCCTCATCGTCCGCTATTACCGCAACATGACCGCGGAGCGGCTGCAGGTGGTGAAACTCCTGGTCTCCTCGGTCATGCCGCTCGCCATCCTCACCATCGTCGTGCTCGCCGTCATCCTCTTCGGCATCACGACAGCGACGGAGTCCGCTGCGGTCGGGGCGGCCGGGGCGTTTCTGCTCGCCTTGCAGGCAGGAACGCTCAATTGGAAGCGAACCAAGGAGGCGGTGTTCCTGACGGCGAAAACGACGGCGATGGTCTGCTGGCTCTTCGTCGGTTCGGCGCTGTTCTCCGCAGTCTTCGCGATCCTCGGCGGCCAGGCGCTGGTCGAGCAATGGGTGCTTGCGCTCGATCTCACGCCGCTGCAATTCATGATCCTGTCGCAGGCGATCATCTTCATTCTGGGGTGGCCGCTGGAATGGACGGAGATCATCATCATCTTCGTGCCGATCTTCCTGCCGATGCTCCGGCACTTCGACATTGATCCGATCGTCTGGGGCGTTCTCGTCTTCGTCAATCTCCAGGCGGCCTTCCTGTCGCCGCCGGTCGCCATGTCCGCCTACTATCTCAAAGGCGTGTCCCCGCCGCATGTTACGCTCAGGCAGATCTTCGCGGGCATGATGCCCTACATGCTGATAGTCATCCTCTGCATGATCATCATGTATGTCTGGCCTGGCATGACGCTGTGGTTGCCGAACTACCTCTACGGTTGAGGGAAGTCGCAAGCGCTGTTTACCGATGCCTTGAAGAAGGGAAGGGCCCGCCGTCAGCAAGCGAGCCCTTCAAGAATGCGGTGAAATGTCCCACCTATGGCGCAGTTGTTTTGGCGGCAATGTCGCGCCCGCCCGTGAGTGCGTGGGCTACCGATCAGCACGTTTCCCCGAGAGCCGCCGCGAGCTCAACCGGTTCCCTTCTCCAATCAGAGCTCGCTTTCCCAGCGAGCTCTGATCTAAATTGCTACTGAAATCAATTCCCTGATTTGCAGGTTCATATTCGCCAGATCAGGAGATTCGGTCCAGTAACTTTTCAGGGCGAATTGTAACGATGCACGATCGAATCTTGCGCAACCTGGTGCATATATTGGCGGTGGCCATGCTATCGAAACGCGCGAGATCTGATGGCTGCGGCGCGTTGTTGCAATCACCGAAGAGCCCACCAGTTCAGCTGGCCACCACGCCCCTTCGTCAGAACCGATGTTCCAGCCCGACAGCCAGATAGTAGCTCTGCGTGCTCTCTGTCCCGAGCTTGCCTGACCGGTAGATCGGCGTGTCCGCAAGGAAACTCGTGCCGGCTTCGAACTTCAAGGAGAAGCTTTCGCGTGACGATAGGATTATTACGGCGCTGGCGTCGGCGAGGAAAGTACCGCCGCGCCGTCCTAGCTCGCTTGAGGAAAACGTGATGTCGGCTTCCGGGAAGATTGCCGTGGCGCGATTGTCGAGGCGAGCCCGGTAATGCGCAGCGCCGCCGCTGACATTGATCCGAAGCAGGAGGTTTTCGGTCACGGGCGTTTCTGCGCTGAAACCGGCGAGGACGCCGTAATAGTCGGCGGAGACGTTGACCCTCTCCTGATAGCCGATTGCCGGAATTGAGGCGCCCGACATGATGCTCTCGGCGATGTCGACTTCCGTTCGAAAGGTGGTGTCCTGCCTTGTCGACCGGTAGGTGGGGCCGAGCCTCGGCGTGACCGTCCAGCCGTTTCCAAGTTCAAGGGCAGCTCCGAGCCAGAGCGTCTGATCGAAATGGCGCGCCCGTTGCTCGACCGTCGATTTCACGACAGTTCCGTCGAGGTCGCCGAGCGCTTGGAAGAACAGACCTCGATCATCCGCAAAGGCTGCGTAAGCGGCGGCCGACGATGTATCGCCGCTGGTGACCAGAGCCAGGAAGGCGGCGCCCGTTTGTGTGCCGCTGGTGGCATATTGCGTGATGGCATTGTCGCCGGCCGGCGAATGGGCGAAGGCCATGATCCGGGCGGGGTCGCCCGAACTATCCTTGAAATGGATCGTGCCGGCCGCGGTCGCGCCCCCGATATCGCCAACAGTCGCCAGAGAGATGATCCCACCGGCTGGTTCGCCGGCGGCGAGGTCGAAGCCGCTGCCCGTCGGCTGCACGACCCTGCTGGAGGAGCCGCTTGCACGAGAGAGCGCTGCATCCCATTCGAGGAAAAAGGGGCCCATCCCCGCATCCTGCAGCGGCAGCCGGAATGAGAGGTTCGTTCTGAGGCCGATGGTATCGGGGGGCTCGAGTTGCCCGGACGTGCCCGGAAAGATGACATTTGAGAATAGGTCCGGCGTGTCGACGTCTTCCCACCTGGCGCCAAAATCCCAGGAGAAAGTCGGGGCGTGTCCCGAGGTTAGCATCGCTGTTGTCGACTCGTCTGCCCGCACGTTGGTTGACTGCTGCCAACAGACGACGATGACCAAGACACCGGCGAAGCGGCCCGGCAATCGAGCAAGGAATGGGGTGACATTGCCGTGCGACTCCTCGTTCGAGGGATGCCGCTCCAGATCGTCCGCGTTCAGAACGTTTCCCCTTAGCAACTGATACTCGGTACTGCTCAGTCGTGCCGCTTGGATTTTCCGCGGTTGGCGGATCCATCTCGAGGCGAACAAGGCGTTCGTCGGCAGTATTTCAGCAATTGGTAAAGAAAGAGTGGCGTTGCTTGACTTCGTCCAGCCTGAGAAGGCGCGGCCGAAGACGGCCGGGCCAAGCCTAATCCAGATTGCAAATCTCAAAGTCGATTAACGTGGGAGTTGATGAGTTGCTATGATGCCTATGGTATTGTTTCACTATATATCTGCATGATTGAGCATATTCTTCTGTTATGAAACTCGTAATGCCTGCTGGAAGTGTATCCTCCTTCTAGTCTTATGTTCATGAGTACTAAGAAGCCCAATTCTGCGACCGTTTCCTCACGCCATGATGGCGTCCATGTGGGAGACAGGTCATGCTCAAGGCACTCGCAATATCCGCACTTCTCGCATTCTCCACCGTTTCCTCGGCTTATGCCGGGAACAACGTATCGGTCACGAGCCAATCGGGCTTCGGCAATATGTCCGCTACCGGCCAGTCGGGCTGGGGCAACTTCTCCGGCACCGGACAAGTCGGCAAGGGTAACCAGTCCGTGTCGGTCCAGAAGGGCACCGGCAACATTTCCGGAACGGCGCAGTTTGGAAAGCACCACAAGTCGATCACCTTGCAGAAGGGCAAGTACAACGCCTCCGGCACGTTCCAGTTCGGCTGGGGCAACAAGTCGCTGACCCATCAAGACGGCGAGGGGAACCTCTCCATAACGGTGCAGGACTGATCGATTTTCGATCGACCGGCCGCCTACTGCATGTCTCCTTAGATCGACCTCGCTTTAAGGACAACGACAGGCAGCCTTTCAAAGGGCTACAGCGACCTTTGCGCGCCTAACGGGACGCGCGGCGCTGTAGCGCGGCCGGTCCTCCATCGTGAAATCAACGCGCGGGAGACGAGGCCATGATCAGCCTGGATACAGTTGCTTATGCCCCGATCGAATGTGTCATAGAACATTCCAGAACCAATACTCTGACCTCCTTGGTTGCGACGCTGCACAGCGACTGGACGGAGACCGGGACCTACCACTTCAAGGTAACGACGGGATCGTCCACGAATGTGCAAGCGGGCGCGTTCGCGAGCGAACAGGCGGGACGGCAGGAGCTATCGACGATCCTGGTCAGTACCGCGCCCGACGTATGGACGGCCCGCCTGTCCGTCTATGCCGCCGACGGGACGCTGCTGTGCGAAAGTTCGGTTCCGTGATGCCAGGTCCACTCCTCGGAGCGCACCGTGCCGTCACTTGGTGAAAAACGAGAGAACGGCGAGCGAACTCAGGAGCTGTGCCTGCCGGCGCACGCCGAGCCGTCCCATCGCCGAAGCGAGCTGATTATGGACGGTGTTCTTGGAAACGCCCCGGCGCTTCGCGATGTCGGACGGCGCGTCGCCGTTGGCAAGCGAGTGGACCAGGGCAGCTTCGGTCGGCGTGAGCCCGAACACCGTCTTGATGTCGTCGGGAGTGAGCAAGGTGTTCCGGCTCAATTCCCGGATCGTCAGCAGAAAGCTCGGCTCATTGCTCGAGAAAACATTGCCGAACCGGTAGGTGTCACTGCCGAACGACAGGAAATCGACGCTGACAATCCAGCTCACGCCGGTTCGCTTGCTCTTCGCCCAGCGCAGGTGGTGATCGTGCTTGTTGACGCGCGCCTGTTCGATCAGATCCTCGACCTCCGACTGAAGCTCCTCGTCCTGGAACTCGAGCACCTCGTCCCGGAACTCGATGAAGGAGCCGGAGGCATCGACGAAGCGGCCGAAGCGGCGATTGGCGAATTTGACGCGAAGATCAGCGGTGACGATGGCCGACGAGGTGGCGCAGCTTCTGAGCGCCCGTTCGGTGCGGGTCGACCTTTCCCGTTCGTTGACCATCGCTTTCTGCAAAGCGAATGCCGTCTGGAAATGCGGGAGAACCTTCATCAGCGTTTCGGCGGCGATCGCCAGATGATTGTCGGCAGCGTGCGGGAAAAAACAGGCGACGACAATTCGCCGGCTTCCTTCCTTCGACACGAGCAGAACGATGATTTTGCCATCCTCGCCGAAGCAGCGCCGCAAGGCGGATGACCAAGGCGCTCTGTTCGCCAGCGTTACCGGCAATGTCGCAATCGCTCCCAAGCCCATCGCGAGCGTCGCTTCGTCCAGCGCCGAGAGCGTATCGACGTCGAGCAGAGCCGATCTCTGCACGCCTTTGACGGCGAGGCTGATTTTCCTGTTGTCGAGCCCCTCGAAACCGAGGATGGCGCCCGATTCTGCCCGTGCCAGTTTCGTGAGATCCGCGACAATTCGATCCCAGGCGGAAGGCAGTAACACCGTTTCGTAAATTGCTTGAATGAGGCTAAGTAGTAACTTGTCTTGGTACGCATCCGACATCGTCCAGTACTCCGGTTACAAAACGCCCCTTTCAATGTCGACACACGCAATTAAACTTTAGTTCACAATTTGTTCGAGATGAATAGGTGAGCCAGCAATCGGCCTCTAATAGAAAAATGTCTGCTTTCGCAGGGCGTTAAAGAAGACTCAGAATGTCACTGTTGCAGAACATGAATATGCTGGCCCGAAGACGTTGATCCGGGCGCGGTAGAGCAGATATTAGTCTTATCTCTTCGTTCAATCCGCGGGAACTTTCCCCCTCCCCGGGGACGATCTAGCTCGAAAGATACAGGTATTTTAGCAATTCCTCCAGAATAATCTTGGGATTCCGGTGGAGGAGTTGCGTTGCACCGCAACAAATGGACGCGCGACGTCGCGGATGGCCGTCAGGCCTGCCAGCGGTTTCAGGTATTTAGCGAATGCTGCACCGCAATGCGACGGAAACCCGATCGAGGAACTTCGGCCTTACGACAAAGGGGTGGAGCACTGCTAGAGGGGCTGGCGCTGTGCTGATGCCATCCACCTGATCAGACCGTTCAAGCTCTTTTCGACCGGCATTCACCCTGCACGTTGGAGTAGAGTCCCTTTCGCTTTTCCGGCTGTTTCCATGGGAACACCGCGCCGTCTTTTAATGAACAATATGGCGGACATGGACGTAAGTCGTCCGGAGACGAGGAGATAGACTAGCGATGATCAAAATCAGTTAACCAAGCACATTCCAACCGCATGCCGCCATTTCCCAGCTGCGGCAGCAATTTCAAAAAGTTCAATTCGCTTCGACGCCGCACGCTGCCGGCGAACGGAGTTTCTATGTCAGAAATCCTCAGGAGATACTAATGGCAACAAATATAATGGGTACGGACGGCGCCGATACGCTGAACGGCAATTTCGGCGCTGACCAGATTATCGGCCTCGGAGGCAATGATACTCTCAGCGGCTCGTTCCAGGACGATTTTATCTTGGGCGATACGGGCAAGGACACGCTGAACGGCAACAGCGGCAATGATTTTCTCGACGGCGGCGACGAAAGCGATACCGTCTATGGCGGCTCCGGTCAGGACACGATCATGGCCGACGTGCCGCTTTCCGGCGCCGGCGACATCGCTGACGGCGGTTCGGGCACTGATCGTCTCATGGTCGATTATTCCGACCTTACCGCTGGCGTGAACATCGCGATCAAGGATTGGATCGCCCCGCAGACGCTGGTCGGCAATATCAAGACCACCAATGTCGAAGCCTTCAGCATCACCGGGACCGATTTCGCCGATACGATCACCGGCGGCAACTATAGCGACATGTTCACCGGCGGGGCCGGCGACGACAAGCTGACCGGCGGTCGCGGCGCAGACCTGCTGATGGGCGGGCTCGGCAAGGACACGCTGAAGGGTGGCTATGGCACGGATTTCATCAACGGCGATGACGATGACGATATTCTCACCGGCGACCAGGGAATGGACTTTCTTTCCGGCGACGCCGGCAATGACGATGTTCGCGGCGGCACCGGCGACGATTCCGTATCCGGCGGTATCGGCATTGACAGTCTCTTCGGTGACGTCGGCAACGACTCGCTGGATGGCGGTGCCGGCGACGACAAGGTCGAGGGCGGGGCAGGAAACGACACGATCACCTACCGCTACGGCGAGGGCAAGGACACGATCACCGATGCCGGCGGCAATGACCGCCTGGTGCTGACGAACTTTACCGGCAATTTCGCCGCCAAGGCGGCGACGCTGGTCAACACGCTCGCCGGCGGCACCACCTTCATCGGCATGGAGAACTACACCATCACCGCGACTGGAACGAGTGCCAACACGATCACCACCAGCACCGGCACCGACATCATCGACAGCGCGGCGGGCGACGACATCGTCAATGCCGGTGCCGGTGACGATCATGTCAAGAGCGGTCTCGGCAAGGACAGCGTCGTTGCCGGCGACGGCAACGACCGGGTTGAACTGGGCGATGGCGGGGCGGACAAGGGCGACGGCGGTCTCGGGACAGACCACGTGACCGTCGACCGTCGCACGGCTACGGCGGATCTGAGCTTCTCTGCAACGGGTGCCAGCGCCACTCTGTCGGAGAGCACATCGATCAAGAATTTCGAGCGCTACCAGGTGCTCTTCGGCTCCGGCAATGACGTCGTCAAGTCGGTCGGCACTGCCCAAAGCGTCAATTTCTCCGGCTATGCCGGCAACGACACGCTGATCGGCACCGCCGGCTCCGACGTGCTTGATGGCGGCACCGGAAACGACAATCTTTCTTCAGGTGCTGGCCATGACCGCCTCATCGACTTTGGCGGCACCAATGTCATCAAGGCCGGCGACGGCGACGACACGGTCAGCGTCGGCGACAGCGGCAGCGTGATTGGTCACAACACGATCGATCTCGGCACCGGCAACGACTCGTTCGCGCGGAGCGCATCGACCGGCAAGCTGACGCTCGAAGGCGGCACCGGTACTGACTTCGCGTCGATCGATTTCTCCAAATACACGGCCGGCATCACCTTCAAGCTCGCCCCCTCGGTCAGCGTCAGCAATGCGCCGGTGACGGTCAAGAACATCGAGCGGGTGAAACTCGTCGGCGGCAGCGGCAACGACGTCTTTGTCGGCGGCGCGCTGAATGACGCGCTGCACGGCGGCATCGGCCACGACAGCCTGACCGGCGGCGCCGGCGACGACGTGCTTGCCGGCAATCTCGGCAACGACACGCTGACCGGCGGTCTCGGCAACGACACGCTCTCCGGCGACGGCGTCGGTTTCTACGGCGGCCGCGACAAGATCTCCGGCGAAGACGGCAACGACCGCGTCTATGCCGGGATCGGCGACACGGCCGATGGCGGTGCCGGTACCGACACGCTCGACCTTGATGCAAGCAACCAGACGAAGGACATCGCCTTCAGCTTCGCAACCGGCAGCGCCACCGTCGATGCGACCACCTCCTTCAAGGCGTTCGAGGTGCTGAACTATCTCGGCAGCGCCGGCAAGGACACGATCACCGGCGGCAAGCTCGGCGACCGGCTCGAGGGCAATGGCGGCAACGACACGCTGCGCGGCGGCGACGGCCATGACGTGCTCACCGACGGCGCCGGCAGCGACAGCCTGTTCGGCGACGCCGGCAATGACACGCTGACGCGCACCGTCTTCACCGGAACCGATGTCTTCGACGGCGGCATCGGCACCGACACGCTCTCGTTCAAGGACACCAGCGACATCTCGGTCGTGCTTGACCTTCAGAGCCAGGCCTCGAACAGGGGCATGGCGCAGGGCCTGACGGTGAAAAATTTCGAGATCATCAACGGCAGCGCCAATGACGATGTCATCCGCGGCGATGCCCTTGCGAATACCTTCAACGGCGGCGGGGCCGACGACGTTCTCGACGGTCGCGCTGGTGTCGACCGACTGAACGGCGGCGCCGGCGACGACTGGCTGACCGGCGGTGCCGGCAACGACCTGTTCGTCTTCGACCGCTCCGGCCGGGACGGCGAGGGCGACGTCATCACCGACTTCACCCGCGGCCAGGACAAGCTGGTGATCGACAAAAGCGACTACGGCATTGCCGCCGCCGACGCGACCGTCACGCTCGTCGTCGGCGCCGATCCGGTGGCGACGAGCAGCAAGGGTACCTTCCTGTTCGAAAGCGACAACGGCCGGCTGTGGTTCGACGCCGACGGCAAGGGCACCGAGGCGGACCTCGAACTGGTGGCGATCCTCAAGGGTGTCACGACGCTTTCGACCAGCGACTTCTCGCTGTTCTAAGCGGCTTCGCTTACCCGGGCTGATCACGAAAGGGGCGGGATGGCTGCATCCCGCCCCTCATTCGTCGTGTCGCAAGCGAATGAGCTTGGCATTTGCTGAGACGCAATGGCGGCGCTCATTTCAGCGCCGGCCGCGCGCAACGCCGGTGGCCCCGGGCAATTGCACGTGCACAAAATCCCGGTGCTTCGCGATGAGGACGCGCCATTTTTGGGCCAATCCCGCGAGTCCGATAGAGAAATGCGCGCCTCTCGCATCTTGGGCGCGATCTCTGCCACAATTTCGCTGCACCTCACCGGCAAAGTCCTGCCCGCTGACCAACGGCTGGCAGGGGAATTTCATCTCTCGTTGAGCGACCGCCATCAGGTTGGGGCACGGCCATTGCAGTTCGCAGGCCGGCTGCAACTTCAAGCTGGAACCGGCAACCGGGCTTCCGGCGACAGAAGACGTGCAGCCTCAAAGCGCTAGAGAGTCTTTCGTACGTCGTAGCGAAGGCGTGGTGTAGTTTGCGTGGTTGCTGCTGCATGTCTCCTTAAATCGACTCGATAGGGACAAAGACATGCAGGAATTCAAAGTGCTACGGCGACCTTTGCGCGTCTGACAAGACGCGGCGCCGTAGTGCGGTACCGCTCTCGGGCGGAGCCATGCAAAGTTTCGACCTCCCAGGCTTGGCCGGGGTTTGTCGCGCGCCTCGATTAAGGACGCTCTAGCCCTTTGATACCGGAGCTTTCGTTCGCGCGCCAGGGACGCTTCCCGAGCGCGGGTGGCTCTTTGCGCGCAGAAATTTGCGTGCCGGAGGAAGGCGAACCCGGTGCGATGGTCGGAGACGCAGAGCGGCGCAAGCCGGCATGAGGCCGGTCCGCGCACAAAGGAGACCCGAATCATGAAGGTTGTGGCGTTTCTGACTGCGGCATTTGTCGCGCTTACATCACCGGAGACCGCGTCCGCAGGCATGCTGGCCCAGGCCCAGCAATATGCAGGACTGCACGAGGTCAAGAACAACAAGCGGCTGCGTGCCGCCCTCGGCATCAATCCGGCACGCACGCCCTGGTGCGGACACTTCATGGGCATGATCGCCCGGAAAGCCGGTCGTCAACCACCGCAGAGCTATAGTTTTGCGCGGTCGTGGCTGAGGTTCGGTGCACCGATCAAACTTTCCTATGCCCGCCCGGGCGACGTCATCGTGGTCAGAACCGGCCGGAACTACCATGTCGGTATCCTGTCCGCGCTGTCGAAATCGACGGCCCGGGTGATCGGCGGCAATCAATCGGGGAGGGTGCAACTGTCCTATTTCAGCCGCGGCCAGGTGGTCGCCGTGAGACGTTAGGACGGACGTCGGTTGATATCGGACGCCGATGGGCGGGTTGCCTTCTTGCTCATCCCGCATGAGGAGCGGGATGCGCTTGCACGTTCGCTGCCGCTCTATCTGTTTGTTTTTGCCGCATTTGTGCGACGTCAGGTGTTTCCACCTGACTGCAAAATGCTCTAATCTCCGCGGCGTCTCCAACTGCGGATGGCCCGATGTCGCTTCGCCTCGCCACGTTCAATATCGAGAACCTTCTGAGCCGGTTCGACTTTTCCGGCTTCCGCAACCAACTCAAGCAGGACCGGGTGCTGAGGCTTTTCGATGTGCGGAGCGAGGCGGAGTATCAGCGGCTGGAGGAGGCGCGCACGATCGCCCACACCGACGACACGCGACAGATGTCGGCGCTTGCCATCGCCGACTGCGATGCCGACATTCTCTGCCTGCAGGAGGCGGACAACATGGCGGCCTTGCAGGCCTTCGAATATGGCTACCTCTTCCGCATGGTCGGCAACGGATACCGGCAGAAGCATCTGATCGAGGGCAACGATTCGCGCGGCATCGACGTGGCGGTTCTGATGCGCGAGGAGACGCGCGACGGGCAGAAAATCGAATGCCTCGAGGTCAAGAGCCATGCGGCGCTGACCTATGAGGATGTCGGCCTCTTCAACGACGAACTGGCTTTGACCAACCGCCCACGCGATCGCATCTTCAAGCGCGACTGCCTGGAAGTGGATCTGAGGATCGGCGGCCGGCCGCTGACGCTCTATGTGGTGCATTTCAAATCGATGGGACCGGCGCGCGACGGCCTCGACGGCCGACGGGCAACCATGGCCATTCGCGAAGCCGAGGCGAAGGCGGTGCGCCATATCATCGAAAGCCGCTTCGGCCGCGGCCATGCGGCGGACAAGATGTTCGCCATTTGTGGGGACATGAATGATTATCAGGAGAAGGTCGTCATCCTCGGCGACCGCCGCAACGGCTACGAATTCGTGCCGAGCCAGGAAGAGGCGAGCGCCCTCGATATTCTCAGCCGTGACGGCTTCGTCGAGAATCCCATGTCGAGACGACCGGTGCTCGACCGCTGGACACTCTTCCACAGCCGCGGTCCGGAGGAACGGCACCTCTGCCAGCTCGACTATATCTGGCTGTCGCCGGCGCTTGCGCGGCGCAATGCCGGCCGTATTCCGGAGATCGTCCGCGCCGGCCAGCCTTTCCGGACGATCTTTCCCGCGGGGCAGGAGGTGAAGCGTTATCCGCGCACCGGCTGGGACCGGCCGAAGGCCTCCGACCATTGCCCGGTCGTCATGACGCTGGACATCTGACGATGACCCTTCTCGAGAGCAATCGGACCGGCTGGCCCCCGGAAGGTAAGGTTTTCCCGGTGTCGGAGATCGACATAGAGGTTTCCGCCGAACCGCACCCGTTCCACCTTGCCGAGTCGGAGCGCGCGCGGGAGAGCTGGCAGCGCGAGATCGCCGCCAATCCGCACCTGTTCGACGGCAGGATGGTACTGCAGCGGTCGATCCGCATCGCCGAAGGGCGCATCGCCGCCCGGGCGCATATCGTTCCGTACTCGACCTTTCTCTGGTGGCGAACGACGCGGGGACCGGGGGCCTACCACATCTTCGGCATGCCGATGCTGCTTTCCTCGGACGGTGCCCTGATCGCCATCCGCATGGGCGCCCACACGGCCAATGCCGGCCGAGTCTACAGCCCCGGCGGCTCGCTGGAACCGGAAGACGTTGTCGATGGGCGTTGCGACGTCGCCGGCAATATTGCCCGAGAAGTGAAGGAGGAAACGGGCATTTCACTCTCCGAGGCCTCCGCCGAACCAGGCTGGCACGCCATTCACATGGCCGGCACGATCACCGTGTTTCGCGTTTTCCGGCTCCCCGCTACAGCGGACGAGGTCGTCGCGCGGGTGGCGGCGCATATCGCAGCCGATCCGGATCCAGAGGTCGACGAGGCGCTGGCGATCCGTGGGCCCGAACCGCATGCGCACAACTATGCGGAGTTTATCCCGCCGATCCTCGATTGGCTCTTTGCGCGGCGAGAAATCAAGTAGCCTTTGTCAATGCGCCCCCCGCGCGGCTTCTCTATCGAAGCGGGATTGTCGCACTCATGCTCTGTCCCGCCGGGGGAGCCGGGAGCTGACCGGAACCAGCCCCAAAATAGTCAAGAGAGTGAAGGCAGCACCGGCGACGAAGGTTGCCTGCGGCCCGGCGATGTCCCAGAGAGCGCCGGCGGTGATGCTGGCAAGCAGCAGGGCGATGCCGGTCACCAAGTTGAACATGCCGAAGGCGGTGCCACGCAGTTCCGCCGGCGCCGCGTCGGCGATCAAGGTCGCCAGCAATCCTTGCGTGAGGCCCATATGCAGCCCCCAAAGCGCGACGCCAATGCCGAGCGTTACGATACCCGTCGTGAAGGCGAGGACCAGGTCGGCCAAGACTAGGAGGACAAGGCCGAGCACGAGAAGGGGCAAGCGGTTCAGACGGTCGGAGAGCACGCCGGCAGGATAGGCCGAGAGCGCGTAGGCGAAGCTCATGATCACGAGGACGACCGGCGCCAGCGCCGGAGACAGGCCGATCGACTGGGCGCGCAGGATGAGGAAGGCCTCGCTGAAGCGGGCCAGCGTGAAGACCGCGGCGACGGCCACGACCCACCAATAGGCCGATCCGAGCCGACTGAGTTCATCACGGCGCAGCGGCATGCGCACCCGGCGCAATTCCTTCGGTCGCTCTGGCTCTTTAACCCAAACGACAAGCACCCCAACGGAAAAAAAGGCGGGAATCACCGCGAACCAGAACACGGCCTGAAAGTGATCCGCCGTCAGCCACATCAGGCCGATGGCGAGGAGGGGGCCGGTGAATGCGCCGACCGTATCGAGCGACTGGCGCAGGCCGAAGCTGGCGCCACGCAGGTGCGGTGGGGCGAGGTCGGCGACGAGCGCGTCGCGCGGCGCCCCGCGGATGCCTTTGCCGACGCGATCGATGAAACGCGCCCCCACCAGCCATTCCACGGAGGTGGCGAGCGGAAAGATCGGTTTGGTGAGCGCCGCCAGGCCATAGCCGAGAACGGCCAGGAACTTGCGCTTTCCCAGCCAATCGCTGAGTACGCCTGAGAAAACCTTGGTGATCGAGGCCGTCGCCTCGGCTATGCCCTCGATAAGTCCGACCACGAGCGTCGATGTGCCGAGCACGGTGACCATGTAGAGGGGCAACAGCGCGTGGATCATCTCCGAGGAGATGTCCATGAACATCGAGACGAAGCCGAGGGCCCACACGCCGGCCGGAATAGTTCTGCGTGACATAACTTCGCTTGTCATGTTCCCGCCGCGTCCTTTCCTGCCAGCATCCGTGTATGCCGCTTCTGGCGTTCCCGTTCGGGAGGGCTTGCAGCAACGTCTCATAACGGTTGTCGTGAACGGCAGAAAGGTCGTCCTCGCGACAAAGGGTGTTTAAATTTCCAGGTGCTATCGAGTTGATGATTTCCGATCGACGACGTGTCCGCAAAGCGGCCGCATCTCGCGTCGGAAAGTCATGGCCATCCGAGGAAATTTCGCCTTGCCGCGCGGACGAGGGCGTTGCAAGCTTCCTGCCAGTCCGGATCTCGGACTAAGGGCATCGGGTAACGTGCCGGCGACGGGGGGATGCATGGGACGACGCTACGCGATCTACGACGTTTTCACCGAGAAGCGTCTCGAGGGAAATCCGCTTGCGGTGGTGTTCGATGCCGAAGACCTGAGCGACGCGGCGATGCAGTCGATCGCCCAGGAATTCAATCTTTCGGAGACGGTGTTCATTCAGCGGCGGGGGAGCGCAACGCATGCGGTGCAGCTCAGGATCTACACGCCCTGGCACGAACTGCCCTTCGCCGGCCATCCGACCGTCGGCGCGGCCGTGGCAATAGCAGAGGCGCTCTACGGCGATACTGAGAAGCCGCTCGATCTCATGCAGATATTGGAACAGAAGGTCGGGCCGGTGCGGACGGCGGTGCGGCTGCGGCCCGGAGCCGCGACCTTCGCCGAGTTCGACCTGCCGCGCAAGCCGAGCCGGCTGGACGCGCGCTTCGACAAGCAGGCGATTGCCGATGCGCTGAGCCTCAAGGCGACGCAGATCGGCTTCGAGAACCATGTCATTTCCTTCTGGAGTGCCGGCGTTCCCTTCGTCATGGTGCCGTTGCACGATATCGCTGCCGTGGCGGCTGTGGAGTTCGACCCGCAGCGCTGGGAGCGACTGGCACCGCTGGCGGAAGGGCGGCTCGCCGCCGCCTATCTCTACTGCCGCGGCGGGATCAACCACATGGCCCGCTTCCACGCCCGCATGTTTGCCCCGGAGATGGGAATCGCCGAAGACCCGGCAACCGGCGCGGCCGTGGCGGCGCTATCCGGCGCGATTCACCTCTTCGACGAACTCGTCGACGGGCATCACGCCATCCTGGTGGAGCAAGGGGTCGAGATGGCGCGCCCTTCCTTCATCCACCTGCACCTCGACATTGCCGGCGGCAAGATTGCAACCGCCCGCATCGGCGGCCACGCGGTGAAGATGGCCGAGGGCGACCTGACGGTTTAGGCGGATTGGGGGCTTTTTGCGTCAGCAGGAAGCGGGAAGCGTTCCTTTCGCTTCGAGCAGGGACCGGCTCGCCTCGTTCAATGTCGCAGACAACCCGATTGCCGCTCTTCAATCGATGATGTGGTAGCCGCCGTCGACGTAGAGCACCTGACCCGTAATGAGCCGCGCGGCGTCGTGCGCAAGAAAGGCCGTCGCGACGCCGACGTCGTCGATGTCGACCAGTTCGCGCGTCGGCGATTTCACTTTCGTCTTCTCCAGAAGCGTATCGAACTCGGGAATGCCGGAGGCGGCACGGGTGGCAAGGGCGCCGGGAGAGATCGCGTGCACGCGGATGCCTTTGGGGCCGAGCTCCGCAGCAATGTACCGCACGGCGCTTTCGAGTGCGGCCTTGGCGACGCCCATGATGTTGTAGTTCTCCACCACCACCTGCGAGCCGTGATAGGTCATGGTGAAGAGCGTTCCGCCGCGCTTCATCAGCGGTTCGGCCAGATGCGCCATGCGGATGAAGGACCAGCAGGAGATCTCCATTGTCGTCAGGAAGCCCTCGCGGGGGACGTCGGTCACCCGCCCGCCGAGCGCATCCTTCGGCGAAAAGGCGATCGAGTGGACGAGGAAGTCGAGCTCTCCCCAGGTCTCCGCGATGCGCTCGAAGACAGCCTCCATCTGGCCGGGCACGGCGACGTCCAGCGGCAGAAAGAGCGGCGCGTCGAGCTCGCGCGCCAGGGGCTCCACATGGGGCCTGGCTTTGTCGTTAAGATAGGTCACCGCGACTTCCGCCCCGAACGCATGGAATGCGCGCGCACAGCCCCAGGCAATCGAGCGGTCGTTGGCGATGCCGACGATGAGGCCCTTGCGGCCTTCGAGAAGCTTGGCCTTTACGGCGGGAATGGACATCTCGGCTTTCCTCCGGGATCAGGCGTTGGGGGCACTGATCAGCGCGAGCGTGTGGCGTGCGATCATCAGTTCCTCGTCGGTCGGAATGACATGAAGCGCGACGCGGCTCGCAGCAGTCGATATCAGCGCGGCGCCCCCCTCGTTTGCGGCTGGCTCGAGTTCGGCGCCAAGCCAGGCGAGGCGCTCGGCGATCCGTGCGCGGATCGGCGCCGAGTTCTCCCCGACACCCGCTGTGAAGACGAAAGCATCGACACCGCCGAGCGCCGCGGCGAGCATGCCGGCGCTGAGGCTGCAGCGGTGCACGAAATGGTCGATCGCGAAGGAGGCGCGCTTGTCGTCGCTCTCCAGAAGTTCGCGCATGTCGTTCGAAATGCCGGAAAGACCTTTTAGGCCGGCATCGTGATAGAGGAGGTCAGACACGGCCTCGGCACTCATGCCCTTTTGCGAGATGAGGTAGAGCACGACGCCCGGGTCGAGTTGGCCTGGACGTGTTCCCATCGGCAATCCGTCGAGGGCAGTGAAGCCCATCGTACTCTCGATGCTGTGGCCGTCGCGTAGCGCGCACATCGAAGCGCCGCTGCCGAGATGCGCGACGATGACTTTGCCGCGCGCTGCGTCCGGCGCGATTTCGCGCATCCGCTCGGCGACGTATTCGTAGGAAAGGCCATGGAAGCCGTAACGCCGCACGCCCTGGTCGTAAAACGCCCGTGGCAACGCGTAACAATCGGCATCCTTTGGGTGCCCGCGGTGGAAGGCCGTATCGAAACAGGCGACCTGTGGCACGTCCGGGTTAATCTCCATGGCAAGCCGAATGGGCGCGAGATTGTTGGGCTGGTGCAGCGGCGCCAAATTCTGATAGCTGGCAAGGCGGTCGAGCACTGTCGCGTCGATCAGTACGGGCTGCGCGTAGTCGGGGCCGCCATGGACGACGCGATGGCCGATTGCGCAAAGTTCGACACCCTCAAGCGTCAGCAGCCATTCGCGTGCGGACGCGATGGCGGCCGGAAGGTCGCGAAGGGCCTCCGCGGGGTAGTTCTGATCGATCAGGATTGCCCCATCGGCGCCTTTGGCATAGAGGCGCGGTCGCGAGCCGATGCCGCCGATCTGGCCGCGCACCTGCCGCGTCAGGCTCGCCCCGCCGACGCTGAAGACCTGGAACTTCAGGCTCGATGAACCGGCATTGACGACGAGGATCGCGTCCATGGCGCTAGACCGCCGCGACTTGTGCTGCACGCCGCCGGGCCGCGAAAAGCGCGGCGACGGCGCAGGAAGCGAGGCGGGTTCTGATCGAATCCGCCCGCGACGTCAGCACGATCGGCACGCGGGCGCCGAGGACGATGCCGGCTGCATCCGCATGGGAAAGGAAGGTCAGGTTCTTTGCGAGCATGTTGCCGGCCTCCAGATCCGGCACGACGATGATCTGGGCGTGGCCGGCAACCGGCGACCTGATGCCCTTGATGCGGGCCGCTTCGGGATCGATTGCGTTGTCGAAGGCGAGCGGCCCGTCGAGCAGGCCGCCGGTGATCTGGCCGCGCTCGGCCATCTTGCAGAGCGCCGCCGCTTCGATCGTCGATGGGATCTTGGCGGTGACCGTCTCCACCGCCGAAACGATCGCGACCCGCGGCTCGCCGAGGCCGATCGTCACCCAGAGATCGATCGCGTTCTGAACGATGTCGCGCTTGGCTTCGAGGTCCGGGAAGATATTGATCGCTGCGTCGGTGATGAACAGCGTCTCTGGATGACCGGGGACGTCCATGACGAAGACGTGACTGATCCGCCGATCGGTCCTGAGGCCGGTGGCGGAGGCGGCGACCTCATGCATCAGCTCGTCGGTATGCAGGCTGCCCTTCATCAGAAGTTCGCCCTTGCCCTCGCGAACGAGCGCAACCGACTTGGCGGCGGCGGCATGGCTGTGCGGCGCATCGACGATTTCCCAGCCGCCGATTTCGAGCCCATGCTCGGCCGCCACAGAACGGATCTTCACTTCCGGCCCCACGAGAACAGGTTTGATGAGCCCCGTTTCCGCCGCTTGAAGCGCACCGCGCAGCGAAGTCTCGTCGCAGGGATGAACGACAATCGTCACCGCCGACGTTTCGGCCTGTGCGGCTGCGATCAGGCGGTCGTACTTGGACGGCTCGGCCGTCAGTGCAGTGACCTCGGACACTTCGAAACCTCCAAATGGTCGATCAGGACGTCTTACGCTCGCGTGCGCTCTTGCGCGCCGCGAACGGCACCGTTTCGCTGCCGAGGCCAAAAAGCCTCTCGACGCGTTCCATACGCTCTGCGGCTGCCCCGGCAATGGCTCCGGATGCCTCCAGCACCTCACGCAGGACATTGAAGGCGGAGTGGCGTTCATCGAGGTCTTCCGGGAGCAATTTGGGGATCGCTGCGAGTGCCGCTTCCTCGTCGATCAGCAAGATGAAGTACTGCTTGCGCAACAGCGCCTTGAACTGCGGAAGCGTCAACTGGCTTGCTGTCGGGTGGGCGCGGCGCAACCGGCGGATTGCCTCGAAGCCGCGCTCGTCGGCGCCGTCGCGCGCTTTCCCGACGAACAGCAGGGCCCTGGCAAGGGCCTCGCGCAGCCCGCCCTCGGCGATCTCGGCTCTGAGCGAAGCGATCCGGGTTTTGACAAGTTCCTGGTGCAGAGGGCTCTTCGCCGGCCTGCGCGGGCGATCGGATGTGCTGTCGATGCCGAGCGCGGTCTGCAGGACCGGGGAGCCGTAGATGGCGCGGAAGGTCTCCTCCGAAAGTTGCTCTACCGTCCTTCGCCAAGCCTCAAGACCACTGACGATCTGTTGCGACATGTTTTCCTGCAGGGCGAGGAACGGGTTCTCGGCGACCGCCGGCTTGCGGTTTTCGCGGGCATGCTCCGCGGCCGCCTGGATCCAGGCCATGAAGGGATTGCTCGGCCCGAAGAGCTCGTATTGCAGGCGTAGCGGATGCGTGCGGCGCATCGCCTCGGCAAAGGTCGGCGTGACCATGGCTCGGACCGCGGGCTGCAGGAAGGTGCGGTAGAGGGCGAGATTGACCTCCGAGAGCTTCGCCGCCGCGGCAAAGCGATGTTCGTCTTCGATGTCATTTCCACCGAGGGCACGGATATCGTCCAGCGTTCGCGCTTCGCAACGCATCACCCATTCTCCGGCAACCAAGGCCCGGCCCTCGGCGACCTCGCTCGCCGGCTCAAGGACTGCCTCGTAGAGGCCGGGCGGCAGCACGTCGATCAGATCGATGTTGGACGCGAACTCGTCGTGTTCCTTCCGGGCGACCCCGGCCGAGACAAAGATGCCGAGGTGGCCGATCTTGTCGTGCACGGCGTAGACGATTGTCTGGCCGTAGGCACGGATCTCGTCGACGCTGTCGTAAAGATCGAGGATCCAATCGAGCGCCTGCTGTGGCGGCGTGATGTTGTCGCCTTTCGAGCAGAAGACGACGATGGGCGAGCGGATGTTGCGCAAGTCGATGGCGGTGCCGTCGGAGGTGCGGATTTCGCCCGCGGCGAGCTTGTTGCCGACGAAGAGTTCATCGACGATGAACTGCATCTCCTCGGCATTCAGCGTCACATGGCCACCCCACCAACGCTCGAAGCCGAGGTAGCGCTCGGGCTCCGTGTCTATTTTCGAGTAGAGATTGTACTGCTTGCTCCAGAGGGTATTGGCGGGATTCTGGTTCTCGAAATTCTGGACGAGCCAGGCGCCGTCGAACAGGCCGCCGCCGAGATCGCCGGTGAGCGCCGTCAGCCAACTGCCGCCAAGCAGTCCACCCGAATAGCGCATCGGATACTGCCCCCTGACGCCGGCCCAATAGGAAAGCGGCGTACCCGCAATGATGATCGGACCGAACAGTTCCGGGCGCAGGGATGCGAGGATCATCACCGCCCAGCCGGCCTGGCAGTTGCCGATCACGCAAGGCTTGCCGTCGGCGTTCGGATGGCGGGCAATGACCGTCTCGAGGAAAACCGCTTCGGCGCGGGCGATGTCCTCGATCGTCTGGCCGGGGACCGGTTCGGGAAGGAAGCCGATGAAATAGCAGGGGTGGCCGGCCTTCATCGCCACGCCGATCTCGCTGTCGGCCTTGAACCCGCCGATGCCGGGCCCGTGGCCGGCGCGCGGGTCGACGACGACGAACGGTCGTTTCAGTGTGTCGACAACGATGCCTTCGGGCGGGACTATCCGGACGAGCGCGTAGTTGACCGGCCTATCAAGCGTCCGTCCGTCGACGACAAGTTCCGCGTCGTAGTTCAGCACGTGCGGAGCGGTTTGCGCAGCATGTTCCTCGTACTGTTCACCACGCTGGCGCATGACGTCGAGAAACAGGATGGAACGCTGCCAGGCATCGAACGAATAGGCGAATGCGTCTGCAAATGACGGGATGGTCGGCTGAGCCATTCGGTCTACTCCTCGGCTTGAACGGAGGGCGGTCCCAGTCTCTGAACGCACATACAGCAACACTGCCTTTCGAGCATTGATCTCCGTCAAATCCAGGCGGACCGGTGCGCTTCCGGGGCGCCGAGCGCGATGAACTGCACTGCGGCATCATACTATGCGATCCCGCTGCGACGCTGTCGGGAAGCGCCCGCAATGCGGCAATATGACGGAATCGGCACGGCGAGAGCGTCCCGATTCGCCGGAGCCGAGGTCGTTATTGATTGCGGTCAATGCCGGCCCGTCTTTTTTGGCCTATCGTTCCTTTCGAGCGGCATCTTTCCGCGGCAGTTCGCTTCATGCCGGATTTGTCGAATGGGAGCGCAGGAACGGAGGGAGTCGGGTTCAGGCGGGGAATGACGGAAGGGATTCTTACCGGAGTTGGATCGATATGCTTGTCAAGGATGTGATGACGACAAAGGTCGTCAAACTGTCGCCTGACAACAGCGTCAGACAGGCAGCCAAGCTGATGTTCGAGCATCACGTTAGCGGCATTCCCGTCGTCGACGACGAAGGGCACTTGCTCGGCGTCATCAGCGAAGGCGACCTGATCCGCCGGACGGAACTCTGCAGTGAAGCATCCGCCTTGATGGCGGACATGAGCCTTGCCCCCGATGACAGGGCCAACGACTTTGTGAGGCGGTGCTCGTGGAGAGTCGGCGACGTCATGACAGCCGATCCCGTGACCATCGACGAAGATGCGTCCCTTGCGCGTGTCGCAAGGCTCATGCAGGAACGCGGCATCAAGCGCATTCCCGTCCTGCGGAATGGAGAAATGGTCGGCATCGTCAGCCGCGCCGACCTGCTGGAGGCGATTTTCGCGTCAAAGCAGGACGAAACAGCAGCCGGCGACGACGCCATTCGACGCAGCATCCTTGTTCGCCTCGGCGAGAACACCGGTCTGGAAGGATTGGATGTGACGGTCACGGTGACCGAGGGGATCGTGCACTTTTGGGGCAAGGTCGATCCGGCCGCTTGCAGGAAGGCCGCGCACGTCCTGGCTGAGAGCGTTCACGGCGTTCGGGGCGTGGTGGAGCATTTCCCAGATCCTTATACTCAATAGCTTGCCCGCCTGATCATACCGACCCCGCGAAGCGTCTCTGTACTCATGCGAGATGAAGGGGAATGGAAATGGCACAGATGATGAAGGCGGCTGTCGTTCGGCAGTTCCGCACCCCGCTCACGATCGAGGACGTGGAGGTCCCAGCTCCTCGATCGGGGCAGATACTCGTGAAATATGAAGCAACCGGCGTGTGTCACACCGACCTGCACGCGGCGAACGGCGATTGGCCGGTAAAGCCAAGCCCGCCCTTCATTCCGGGGCATGAGGGTGTCGGCTTCGTCGCTGCTGCGGGCGCCGGCGTGAAAAGAGTAAAGGAGGGTGACCGGGTTGGCGTGCCCTGGCTCCACACCGCCTGCGGCTATTGCCCCTATTGCCGGACCGGTTGGGAAACCTTGTGCGCGTCGCAGTCGAACACCGGGTACTCGGTGAATGGCACATTCGCGGAATTCGGGCTGGCGGACCCCGACTTCGTCGGCAGCCTTCCGGATGGGTTGGAATTCGGAGCCGCTGCCCCCGTTCTCTGTGCGGGGGTGACAGTTTACAAGGGGCTGAAGGAAACGGAAGTCCGTCCGGGTGAATGGGTGGCCATTTCGGGTGTCGGCGGTCTGGGCCACATGGCGGTGCAATATGCCAAGGCGATGGGCATGCACGTCGTAGCCGCCGACATATTCGAGGACAAACTGGCCCTGGCGAGGCAACTCGGCGCCGACATCACGGTCAACGGCAAGGCAGCCGATGCCATTGAGCAGGTAGCAAAGGCCACCAACGGCGGCGTTCATGGAGCGCTCGTGACCGCGGTCTCGCCCGCCGCGATGGAACAGGCCTTCGGATTCATGCGCTCGAAGGGCACGATGGTCCTTGTCGGCCTTCCGCCCGGGATGGTTTCCCTGCCTGTGTTCGAAACAGTCCTGAAGCGCATAACCGTGCGCGGATCGATCGTCGGCACCCGCCAGGACCTGGAAGAATCGCTCCTCTTTGCGGCGGAGGGCAAGGTGACGCCGCATTACTCCTGGGAAAACCTGGAGAACATCAACGACATCTTCCATCGCATGGAAGCAGGCAAGATCGACGGCCGCATAGTCATGAGACTGCAATAGCCTTGCATGACGGATTTGGATGGGGAGGCTCAGATGGCTGAAACGGCAGTGATGAACGAAACAGCATCAGGCAAGTCACAGGCTGGGACCGCGCTGTCATCGGAGGAGCTTCGCCTGATGGACGCCTACTGGCGGGCTTCGAACTACCTCTCGGTCGGCCAGATCTACCTGCTCGACAACCCCCTGCTGCGAGAGCCGTTGAAACGCGAGCACGTAAAGCCACGTCTGCTCGGCCATTGGGGAACGTCGCCGGGCCTGAACATGCTCTACGTGCACCTCAACCGGATCATCAAGCGCGACGATCTCAACATGATCTACGTCATCGGTCCGGGGCATGGTGGGCCGTCGCTGGTGGCGCATGCCTATCTGGAGGGGACATACAGCGAATTTTATCCGGACATCGGCCAAACCACCGAGGGAATGCAGCGGCTCTTCAAGCAGTTCAGCTTTCCCGGCGGCATTCCCAGCCATGTCGCCCCGGAGACCCCCGGCAGCATTCACGAGGGCGGCGAGCTCGGATATGCGCTGAGCCACGCCTATGGCGCGGCATTCGACAACCCCGACCTGATCGTCGCCTGTGTCGTTGGCGATGGCGAGGCCGAGACAGGACCTCTCGCGACCGGTTGGCAAGGCAACAAGTTCCTGAACCCGGCGCGCGACGGCTGTGTGCTGCCGATCCTGCACTTGAACGGATACAAGATCGCCAATCCGTGTTTTCTCGCCCGGATACCTCATGATGAATTGCGGAAATTCTTCGAGGGCATGGGTTACAAGCCCTATTTCGTCGAAGGCCATGAGCCGGGTAACGTTCACCAGCAATTGGCCGGCGTGCTCGATACAGCCGTCGCCGACATTCGCGAAATCTGGGACGGCGCCCGCACCAGCGGCAATCTGAAACGCCCGGCATGGCCGATGATCGTCTTTCGCACGCCGAAAGGCTGGACCTGCCCCTCAGAGATCGATGGCAAGAAGTGTGAGGACTATTGGCGATCGCACCAGGTGCCGATGGGCGAAATGGACAAGCCGGAGCATATCCTCGTCCTCGAGCAATGGATGAAAAGCTACCGTCCGGAGGAGCTTTTCAATGACGAGGGGCGGCTGAAGCCGGAACTGGTCGCGCTGGCACCGAGCGGACGTCGTCGAATGAGCGACAACCCCCACGCCAATGGCGGGCTGCTGCTGCGCGACCTCAAGATGCCGGCTTTCCGGGACTATGCGGTCGATGTTCCGCGTCCCGGAGCGACGACCGTGGAAGCCGCCCGTCTCATGGGCAAGTTCTTGCGGGACGTGATGAAGCTCAACATGGACAGCCGGAACTTCCGCCTGTTCAGCCCGGACGAAAACAACTCCAACCGATGGCAGGACGTGCTCGAGGTCACCGATCGTTGCTACATGGCCGAGATCCTTCCGGAGGACGACCACCTGTCGCCGGATGGCCGCATCATGGAGGTCCTGAGCGAGCACCAGTGCCAGGGCTGGCTGGAAGGCTATCTGCTAACGGGCCGCCATGGGTTCTTCTCCTGCTATGAAGCCTTCATCCACATCATAGATTCGATGTTCAATCAGCACGCCAAATGGCTGAAGGTGTGCAACGAGATCCCGTGGCGCAGGCCGGTCGCCTCCCTGAACTATTTCCTCAGTTCCCATGTCTGGCGGCAGGATCACAACGGGTTCAGCCATCAGGATCCCGGGTTCATCGACCACGTCGTCAACAAGAAGGCCGACGTCATTCGCGTCTACCTGCCGCCGGACGCCAATACGCTTCTTTCCGTGACCGACCATTGCCTGCGCAGCCGCAACTACATCAACGTCGTCGTCGCCGGCAAGCAGCCCGCTCCGCAATGGCTGACCATGGAGCAAGCCGTGCGGCATTGCAGCATGGGCCTCAGCATATGGGACTGGGCGAGCAACGACAGAGACGGCGAACCCGATGTCGTCATGGCCTGTTGCGGCGACGTCCCGACGCTTGAGACCTTGGCTGCGGTCCAGTTGCTGCGCGAGCACCTGCCGGAGGTGAGGGTGCGGGTCATCAATGTCGTCAACCTGATGAAGCTGCAGCCGGCGGAGGAGCACCCGCACGGGCTGTCTGACCGGGATTTCGATGGCCTTTTCACCAGGGACAAGCCGATCATCTTCGCCTTCCACGGCTATCCGTGGCTCATCCACCGGCTGACCTATCGCCGGACGAACCATGGAAATCTTCACGTGCGCGGCTACAAGGAAGAGGGCACGACGACGACGCCGTTCGATATGGTTGTCCTCAACGAGCTCGATCGCTTCCATCTCGTCAGCGACGTCATCGATCGGCTGCCGCAGCTCGGTGCACGCGCTGCCTATTTCAAGCAAGCCATTCAGGCAAAGCTGATCGAGCACCGGGAATATATCGAGAAGTATGGCGACGACATGCCGTCCATCAGCGGATGGCAATGGGGCGTCAAGGGCATGGAGCAAGTGCGGGGAGCGACATCCACGGAAGGCGACAATGCCTAGCTGCGACAGGAGCTCTGCCCGCATCGATTGAGGGATCGGTCTGATGGCCCAGTCGGTTGACAGGAAAGAAGACGTCGCTGCGGCGCATCCGGTGGGGTCGCGCCCCGACACGGCCTTGCTTTCGAACGGCCGATACAGCCTGCTCCTTACGGAGTCCGGTGCCGGATTTGCATCCTGGTGCGGCCACGATGTCACCCGTTGGCGGGAGGATGGCACGCGAGATTGCTGGGGCCAGTTCTGCTACATCCGTGATCTTGAGGACGGGAAGGTGTGGACAATCGGCCGGCAGCCGATCTGTCGGGCGGATGCCATTTACGAGCGCAGCTTTCGCGGCGACCGCGCGGAGTTTCGCTGTTCGGCCGGGGACATCGACATTTGGTGGGAGGTCTGCGTCGCAACGGATTGCGATGCCGAGGTGCGTCTGCTCCGGCTGTTCAACAGGGGCACGACGGCGAAAGAACTTGACCTGACGAGCTGTGCTGAAGTCTGCCTGAATGGCCGACGCGCCGACAGTGCGCATCCGGCCTTTGCCAAGCTCTTCGTCGAAACGTGGTTCGACGAACAAACTTCCGCATTGTTCGCCCGGCGCCGGCCACGCAGCGCATCGGAGAAGCCGATCTGGGCGGTGCACGTTTCCGCAGCGAGCGCGGATGACCAGCCTGCGGTCGAGTACGAGACGGACCGCCGCAGGTTTCTTGGCCGCGGACGGACGCCATCGAACCCCAGCGCACTCGGACGTGGAAAGAGCCTGTCAGCCACGACGGGTCCCGTGCTCGACCCAATCTTCAGCCTACGCAGGAGAGTTCTTCTGAAACCCTCTGAAACGCAGCGTATCGCCTTCGCGACGGGCGCGGCTGACAGCGAGGCGGCGGTTGCAGCCATCGCAAAGCGGTTTGCAGACGTCAATGCCGCTGGCCGGGCGCTGTCAGATGCGTTTGAAACCTATGCCACGGAACTCGCGTCCTCTAAGCTCTCCCCGGAAAAGGTGGACGTCTGCAATCAACTCGCAGGAAGCCTGGCATTCTTTGATTCCGATCTTCGAGATAGCGGCGCTCTGAGACAAGAGCCGCTGAGCACTGGGAACCTGTGGTCGGTGGGGATATCCGGCGATCTCCCTATAATGCTGCTGCGCATCGACAAGACGGATGCAAACGCGCTCGTCGAGGAGGTTATCGACGCTCACGCCTTCATCACCAACCGTGGGCTTTCCTTCGACCTGGTCCTGCTCGACGAGAGCGGCGCGATCGAGGAAATGCAGTTGAGCGACAAGGCGAAGGGCCAAATGGAGAGGGCGCCTGGCGGCCCCGGAGGCGTTCACGTCCTGTCCGCGTCCGCTATTTCGAGTGCCGCAGCGGATGCCATCGCCGCCGCGGCGCGCGTTCTCCTTTGTTGCAGACGAGGATCGCTTGCCGATCAGCTCGAGCCGAAGTCGACGGCCAAGCTCTCCGCTTCGAAGCACACCGAGACGAACTTCCGTGACGCTCCCGTAAGACAAGGCGGCGCAGCCCGGACCGACTTGCTTTTTTGGAACGGTCGCGGGGGATTCACCCGGGATGGGCGCGAATATGTGATCGCGATGGGCGACGGCGCAGAGACGCCGACGCCCTGGTGCAACGTCATAGCCAATCACGCATGTGGCTGCATGACCAGCGAGAGCGGCCTTGGCTACAGCTGGGCGGGCAACAGCCAATTGAACAGGCTCACGCCCTGGTCGAACGATCCGGTGTCGGATCCCCCGAGTGAGATCATCTACCTGCGCGATGAGCGAACCGGAGAGCTCTGGACGCCGACGCACTTGCCTCTTGGGCATACTTCGACGAGCACCGTTAGACATGGGCAGGGTTACAGCCTCTACGAGAGCGCCGACAGGCTGCTACACCAGGAAATGACGGTGCATGTCCCGGTGTCGGAACCGATCAAGATCGTCCGCCTCGCCATACGCAACGAGGGAGCGGAAACGCGCACGCTTACCGCCACCTATTTCATCGAATGGGTTCTCGGTACGCTGCGTGAGAACGCTTCCGGTCGGGTGGCATGTGAGTTCGACACCCATACCGGTGCCGTTATTGCGCGGAACGTCTGGGAAAGCGATTTCTCCGGAAAACTGGCATTCGTTGCCTCGAGCGCGCCGCTGCGGTCGTTTACCTGCGACCGGCGTGAGTTTCTCGGCAGGAACGGCTCCGCATTTCTGCCGGCGGGACTGGAGGGTCCCAATCTCAGCGGCAGCGTCGGATCCCCCATCGACCCCTGCGCTGCGCTGATGGTCGAGGCGTCGGTTCCACCCGGCGAAAGCGTCGAACTGGTTTTCGTGCTCGGGCAAGCAGATAGCCTCGATGATGTCCGCCGGCTGGTTCGCGAATATGCCGCGCCAGAGAGTGCCCGAAACTCTCTGGCGATCGTCACTCGCCAATGGGACCGGCTGCTGAGCTCCGTTACGGTTCGAACGCCCGACACCGCCTTTGACCTCATGATGAACCGCTGGCTGATTTATCAGGTGTTGTGTTGCCGCGTCTGGGCTCGAACGGGCTTCTATCAGTCAGGCGGCGCATACGGATTTCGCGATCAACTCCAGGATGTGGCGGCCCTGGTGCATTCCGCGCCCCATGAAGCGCGCGCCCACATCCTTCGAGCCGCTGCGCGTCAGTTCACCGAGGGGGACGTTCAACACTGGTGGCATCCTCCGTCGGGCGTCGGGGTGCGGACGCGCATGACCGATGACCTCTATTTCCTGCCCTACGTCGTCCAGCACTACGTATCGGTCACAGGGGACCACGGGCTTCTGGGCGAGCGGGTTCCTTTCATCACCTCGCCGCTGCTAGCCGACGATCAGGAGGAGAGCTTCGGCGTTCCGCAGGTGAGCGAGGAAAGCGGGACCATATATGAGCACTGCTGCCGCGCGCTGGATTGGGGTTTCCGGCTCGGCAGCCATGGGCTTCCGCTTATGGGAACGGGCGACTGGAACGACGGCATGAACAAGGTGGGCGCCGAAGGCAAGGGCGAGAGCGTCTGGAACGCCTGGTTCTTCCTGACTGTGCTCAACTCTTTTGACGCCATCGCGTCGGCAATGGGAGACGAAGAACGCGCCGCGTGGTGCCGCGACTCCGCCGAGGCGTTGCGCACTGCCCTGGAGGCCGAGGCCTGGGACGGCGACTGGTATCGGCGTGCCTATTTCGACGACGGTACTCCCCTTGGCTCACACCTGAATGACGAGTGCCAGATCGACGCCATCCCTCAGGCATGGGCGGTGATCTCCGGTGCCGCTGATGCCGAGCGGGCTTCCAGGGCAATGCGGGCAGTCTGGGAGCGGCTCGTTCGTTCCGACGACAAGCTGATCCAGCTTTTCGATCCGCCCTTCGACAAGGGGGCGCTGCAGCCGGGTTACATAAGAGGCTATGTGCCGGGAATTCGAGAAAATGGCGGGCAATATACCCATGCGGCCGCCTGGGTCGTGTGGGCGACTGCATTGCTGGGGGATGGAGATCGGGCGTTTGAACTCTGGAGCCTGCTCAATCCCATCAACCATGCCCTTTCTCCCGAGGAAACCGAGCATTACATGGTCGAACCCTATGTGGTCAGCGCCGACGTCTATGGTGCGTTTCCGCATACGGGCCGCGGGGGCTGGACCTGGTATACGGGATCGGCCGGCTGGCTCTACCGCGTCGGCCTTGAAGCTATTCTCGGCATCCGTCGGGAGGGAGCTCGTCTTTTCGTCGAGCCGTGCATTCCGGCGCGATGGCCCGGGTACGAGGTGGACCTTCGGTATGGGGCAGCCACCTATCGGATACGGGTCAACCGCGAAGCCGAAGCTGGCGGAAGGCCGCGCCCGCTGACCCTTGACGGCAAGGACCTCGCTGAACGGTATGTTCCGCTCGTGGACGACGGACGAAACCATGACGTCCACCTGGTGGTCGGCTAGCCATGTCGCAATTGCTGTCGACCGATCCCGACCTGAACCGGATGCCGACCGATCAGGATCTCGCTCGGCTGCAGTTCACGACGCTCCTCTACTATCTGCACTGCACCAACCCGGACAACGGGCTCGTTCGTGACAAGACGCAGGCCGAGGCTCCGGCAAGCATTGCCGCGATCGGCATGGCCCTTGCCACAATCCCCGTGCTCGTGGAGCGGAGGATTATCATCCGCAAGTTCGCCTCGAAGATAGCGCGCCGAAGGCTTAGATGTCTCCTGGAGTGCCCCCAGGGACCTGATCCCGACGCGTCCGGCTACAAAGGCTTCTTCTATCATTTCCTTGATATCGAAACCGGCAGACGTGTGTGGGAGTGCGAACTGTCCACGATCGATTCAGCCTTCCTGTTCGCAGGTGCACTGACAGTCGCCGCCTATTTTGACGGAGACGCGGATGAAGAAATCGAAATTCGCCGCCTGGCAAACGCGCTCTACGAACGCGCCGACTGGAACTGGGCCTGCGATCACGGCCTGACGCTGACCCACGGCTGGAGGCCGGAGGACGGGTTCATTCCCTATCGGTGGCGCGGCTACGACGAGGGCTTGCTCCTCTACATCCTTGGCCTCGGTTCACCCACTCATCCGCTGCCGCCGGAATCCTATGCCGCCTACACCGAGAGCTACGAGTGGCGGAACCTTTATGGCCGGGACCTGCTCTATTCGGGACCGCTGTTCACCCACCAGCTCTCGCACATGTGGATCGACTTCCGCGGCATCCGCGACGAATTCATGCGGGAGCACAACAGCGACTATTTCCAGAACAGCCGGCATGCGACCTTTGTCCAGCAGGAATACGCCATCCGCAATCCCCTGAACTTTGTCGGCTATGGCGAGCACTGCTGGGGGTTCACGGCCAGCGACGGGCCTGGCTGGACCAAGAGAAACATCGACGGCGTCGACAGGGAGTTCTTCGACTACATCGCCCGCGGCGCGCCATACGGACCGGACGACGGGACCGTATCCCCGTGGGCAGTCGTCGCTTCGCTGCCATTTGCGCCAGAGATCGTCATCCCGACCGTTTGGAACTGTGCGCGCATGAATCTCGGCATGACGCGGCTTTACGGATTCAAACCCTCGTTCAACCAGACCTATGCGGTGGAAGACAGCGAAACCGGGTGGTGGGTCAGCCCCTATCATTTCGGCATCGATCAAGGTCCCGTCGTTCTGATGATCGAAAACTACAGAACCGGATTGCTGTGGAACATCATGCGTCGCTGCGAGCCGCTGGTCGTGGGACTGAGGCGAGCCGGGTTCTCGGGCGGCTGGCTATGAGGTCGATGCAACTCAATGGGCGGAAAGGAATAGCCATGAACAAGGGCTTGCTCTTCGATCAGCATGAAGGGATTTCCAGAAGAGATCTCCTCGTGATGGCGGGAACTGCCGCCGCTACGCTCGCGAGCTATCGCCCTGGCGCCAGAGCGGCGCTTGGCGAAGGTGCTTTTGCAATTGAGGAGGTCAAGCAGGGCGAGGACGTCTTTGGCTATATCGGCAGGATTAAAGGCGGGTTTGACCAGACGGCTTACCAGCAGGTGATAGGCGCCGCGAATGCCTTCAAGGAAGGAGATGAGGCTATTGAAGTGGGGGCCGAAGATGAGACGACGCGACGGAATGCGCGCGCCCTTCTGGCAAACACGAAAATCAATGACCTCCACCAGCGCCCGCTGTTTGAGGATGATCTGCATAAATTGATCTGGCAGACGACGGACCGGGCCCAGTACGAAAAGGTCAAGGACTGGACCATGGGACAACTCAAGGAATTTCTTCTGGCCGAACCAGAGGAGAACATCAAAGGCATCATGAATGGCCTTACCAGCGACACGATCGGCTTTGTCCCGAAACTGATGAGCAACGAGGAACTGGTCTCGCTCAGCCAGAAGATCTTCAACGTAATGCCTGGCACCAGGATGGGAGCCAAAGGGTACATGGGCGCCCGGATCCAGCCCAATTCTCCGACAGACCACCCCGATGACATCGTCTGGCAGGTCTTCGACGCCTTCTCCTATGCAACCGGGGACATCGTCATCGGCACCAACCCGGTGGACAGCACGGTCGCGAGCGTCGTCGCCGTTCAACGCGCGCTCAAGGATATCGTCGATACGTTCGGGCTTGGCGAAGTGATCCCTTGGTGCGTGCTCGCACATATCGATGTCCAGGCCGAAGTCAGCGACAGTTTCCCGGGAACAGTCTCCACGATGTTCCAAAGCCTTGCTGGGACGGATGACTGCAACAAGATTTTCGACATCACGAATGAGAAAATCCTGAAATATGCGCGCGCAAAGGAGGGAGAAAGATACGGCCTCTACTTCGAAACCGGGCAGGGCTCGGAATTTACCAATGGCGCAGCAAACGGCGTCGACATGATGGTGCTCGAGTCGCGAAAATACGGCTTCAGCAGAGCGGTCGGCCTCGAACTCGCAAAGGTACAGCCGAGCGGCGCATGGCTGCATGTCAACGATGTTGCCGGTTTCATTGGACCGGAGGTCTTCAAGAGCCGCGAACAACTGGTGAGATGCTGCCTCGAAGACATGGTCATGGGCAAGCTCCATGGGCTTACTATCGGTCTGGATATCTGTACGACCCTGCACATGACGGTCAGCCTCGAAGACCTGGATTGGTGCCAGGACCAGATCATGCCGGCCAATCCCGCCTACCTGATTGCGCTGCCCACCAAGAACGACCCGATGCTGAGCTATCTCACCACGTCGTTCCAGGATCACGTCCGGATCAGGGAAAGATTTGGCTTCAAGGTCAACGATGCGATGTGGGACTTCTACAAACGGATCGGGATCGTTGGCGAAGACAACAGCTACACAGCGAATTATGGAGATCCCCTCTGGGTGTATTACCAGTATCGCCTCGCCAAAGGGGATGGGCGTTCCAAGGATGCTATTTACGTCGAGGGCGGCCGGAAGATGCGGGAAGTTGAAGCAAGAGGTGTCGACCTGGCCACGGGGCACGGGGAGAAAATCTGGGACCTCAATCCAACGCTCGCGGCCAAGGTGAAGGCCCTCTACGACGACGCCAAGCAGTCTCTATGGGCCGAGCTCACGCCGGAATTTATCGCCGCCGTACCCGACGTCGTGCCCGTCCGCACCCTGTCCAAGGACCGCAACGATTACATTGCCCACCCGAACACAGGTGAAACGCTCGGTCCCGAAGCAGTCGCGGAGATCGAAAGAATAAGAGATGCGTGGGGAGACGGCATGCCCAAGGGCCAGATCGTCATCTCGGACGGTCTGAACGCCAAAGCCATCATGGACGAAGGACATCTCGCGCCTTACCTCGAGGAAATGCGCCGGTTGCTCGCCGAGGCGGGTGTCACGATGGGCGACAAGAACATCATGGTCACCAGCGGAAGGGTGCGGGCCGGCTACCGGATTGGTGAAGTGCTTTTCGAAAATGCGGATCCCAACAGCTTCAGGGGGATTCTTCACATCATCGGTGAGCGGCCCGGAACCATGCACCACGCCTACTCGGTCTACATCACCGTCGCCAAGGGCAAGCAATGGTCCGAGAAGAAGATCGACCATGACATGACGAAGCTGGTGAGCAATGTCGCAGACACGGCCTTGGCACCAAAAGAAGCCGCCAGGGAAACCCTGACCATTATCCGTGAGATCGTCGGCAAGGACGTGAATGGCAGCCGTCGTTATGGGTAATGCCAAATCGCGCTAACGTCGATGCGAAAGCCAGCTCGGCGGCAAGGCGTTCGTCGATACGCATTCGGCGTGCCAGAGATGCAGATTTCGGGCCTCGCCAAATGCGAGCATTAGCCAGGAATATTCCGGCTATGATTTCTGTAAAGCTCTGGTTTCTTAGAAGTTTTTGGTGGGTGATCACGGGCTCGAACCGTGGACCCGCTGATTAAGAGTCAGCTGCTCTACCAACTGAGCTAATCACCCGTCCAAGACCGCGTCGCAGCGATCTGGTGGGGCGTATAATGGCGTTGGCCCGGCTTGTCCAGCACCCTCTGCAAAATTCTTGGCAAAAAATTCTTCGCCCTTCGGGACCAACGGCCCCGCAAGCGCGCTCCGCGAATTTTTCGGTGGTCGGCGTCAATGCTCCAGTTGGCGGTGCTCTCCCGCTGAAGCGGACGGTACGCTCCAAAAAAACGCCGACATTTTTGACTAGAACACGCGCCGGCTGGGGAGGCTGCACGGCGAATCGAATGGAGAATTATGCGCGGCTATCTACTTTTGACCGAGGCGAGAAGCGGCTCCAACTGGCTCGGCTCACTCATCAATGGTTCGGGGAACATGGGGCGGTCGAGCGAATGGCTGTCGCCGAAAATCCATCGTCTGGATGCCGGTTCATTGTCGTGGGAGGTGTTCTTCGACCAAATTATTAGAAAGAGTTCCAGCGATAATGGAAATTTCGGGCTGAAGATCTTCCCCAATCATCTTTTCGTCACGCGTGAAAAATACGGCATGGACTTCATTCAATATTGCCTGTCCGTGCATGACGTGGCGCTCATCTTCTTGCGGCGCAAGGATACGCTGCGCCAAGCAATCTCCTATGCCCGGGCAAGACAAACGCGCAGTTTCGCTGCTCATATCGAAAGCAAGGCCGAGCCCCAATACGATTTCGAAGAAATCGCGAAATGCTTCTTCTATATCCGCGACAGCAATAGCTTCTGGCAGAGCTATCTCGAACTCACGGGCGCGAAATTCACCGAGTTCGTCTATGAGGAGCTTGTCGCGGACCCAACTCCGTTCGTCACTTGCGTTGCGGAACATCTGAGAGTGCCTCCTCCGATTGAGCTTCAAACATCGATGGCGGTTCAGCGTGACGACCTGACCGACGAATGGGTAGCCCGGTTCAACAAGGACCGCAGATCTGCACACCTGCTGGACGCCTATGATCGCCGCGAACACATCCCCGGCAAGATCAAGAACTTCTTCAAGCTGGCGACGCGGAGTCTCGAGCCGCGCTATCCTTTCGCGTTTTGACGGGAGAGGTTCGCAATCTGGAAGCGGCGAGCGGGCAGGGTGCCGCTACGCTCCTATTCCCGTGGAGTTGAATTATCGACGCGATGCCGATAAACGCTCGCATCGTGGCAGCCGACTGGAGCGCATGGTGGGCGATCTTCATTATCCTTTTCGTCTTTCCGGCACCGGGCGGAGCCAAAGGAGCCTTCTGGACCGGTTGCTGACCCGTTACGAGACCCACAAGCTGACGGCTCGGGTGCGCAAGAGAAAACGGGCGATCGAGATCGTCTGCCTTCGGGAAGGTGGTCATCGGCCCCTCGCGAAGAATGATATTCCGCTCGTTTTCAATACGCACAACGACATAAAGCTGATGCCGTCCTTCCTGGCGCATTACAGGAAGCTTGGCGTTTCGCGCTTCATCTGTGTCGATGACGTTTCATCGGACGGGACACGCGAATACCTGCTTTCTCAAGCCGATGTCGATGTGTGGCGGTCACCCCTGCGTTACCGCGACGCTCGACGCGGCCGCGAGTGGCGCGAAGCCCTGTTCGATCGCTACGGCGGCGATCGTTGGTATCTCAATGTTGATTCCGATGAATTCCTGATCTATCAGGATTGTGAGCATCAACGTCTCGACAGGCTCATACAGGTTCTCGAACGGCGGGGCGAAAAGCGCCTCGCTGCTCCCATGATCGACATGTATCCGATCGAACCGCTGGGCTCGGCCACGTTTGGCACCGATGACCAGCGCATGCCGTGGGAAATCGCCGATCATTTCGATGGCGACGGATATGAAATCGGCTACACCAAGCGGGCGATAAGCATCACGGGCGGCCCGCGCAAACGCAAGTTCGCGCATATATTGGAGCTCATCAAATACCCGCTGATCTTCTGGGACAGGAATTGCAGCCTTAGCGTCAGCATCCACCAGCCGCTGCCGTGCGAGCGAAACTTCCTGGAAATTTGCGGGGTGCTGCTGCATTTCAAGTTCTTTTCCGACTACCGAGAGAAGATCGAGCAGGCGGTCAGCGACGGGCAATATTTCGATGGGGCCGCGATCTACCGCAAGATGCTGGATGACCTGGAGAAAGCCGGCGAATTCGATTTTGCGCATGAGCATTCCGTCCGGTTCTCCGGGTCAAGGCAGCTGCTTGAACTCGGTTTCATAGCGCCTATCCCATTTGAGCGAGACGCAGCGCGGGAAGCAGCGCGGCAGATGAGGTAACGCTACAGCGCTGGGCGCTTTAGCGTTGCACCCGCGACCGCCTATAATTCGCACGAAGCTCTTAAACTCCCGCACCGCAAGCTCTATATGCCCCTTGCGTGGCCGCCTCGCGGTCGGGATTTGTAACGGGAAGCAGAAGAATGCAGCGTATTCTGTCGATAATGGCGGTTGCCCTTGTGGTCATGGTGACGGCGGTGGACTTCGCCGAGGCACGGCGGGCGGGCGGCGGCTTTGGCTCACGCGGTAGCCGGACGTTCTCGACCGCGCCGGTGACGCGCACGGCGCCCACTCCGGCGGCGCCGATCGAGCGGACCATGACGCCGCGGCAGAATGCGCCGGCCGCGACCAGCCCGACAACCCAGAATCCGGCGGCAAACCGTCCCGGCTTCTTCAACAGCTTCGGAGGATCGATGCTGGGCGGTCTGCTCATGGGCGGACTGTTCGGCATGCTGCTCGGGCACGGGTTTGGAGGCGGCATCGGTTTCCTCGGATTGCTGCTGCAACTTGGCCTGATCGTCCTCGTCGTGTCCTTCGCGATGCGGCTCTTTGGCCGCGGGCAGAGGCCGGCCTATTCGGCACCCTCGGCTTCAGCGTCCTCCTCACAGTCCCCTGCATCCGCTGCGGCGCCCGGATCCTTCCGCATTCCGCGGATTGGGGAGGGGCTCGGCGGCCTTGGCGCGAGCGCCGCCCCAGCTTCCGCAACGGCGTCTGCGGCCGCCATGAACGGGAAGACGGATGAGATCGGAATCGCTCAGAACGACCTCGACCGGTTCGAAGCCATGCTGAAGGAGTTGCAGGCGGCCTATGCTGCGGAAGACTACGCAGCCTTGCGCCGGCTAACGACGCCGGAAGCCATGTCCTATCTCGCCGAAGAGCTTAGCGAAAACGCGACGAAGGGACTCAAGAACGACGTGCGCGACGTTCATCTTGTCCAGGGCGATGTCGCCGAGGCTTGGCGCGAAGGCAGCAGCGACTATGCGACGGTCGCCATGCGCTACGAGAGCATCGACGTGATGCGCGACCGGGCGACCGGTCGCGTCGTCAGCGGCGACGCCGAACGCCCGACCGAAGCCGTGGAACTGTGGACCTTCCTGCGCAAGCCGGCTGGCGACTGGCAGATTTCCGCGATTCAGGCGGTCGAGGAATAGGCGAGGGCCAGGCAGACGCTGGCGGTCGTGTCGCATTTTCTTTCGCAAGAATGGCGGCGTTCGGGATATCCGGAGCAGCGGCGGACTTTCGTCGGCGCGTGTTGGGTAATAAAATAGCATTCCTCTCAAGGAGCGGACTATATGGTCTTGTGGGCGGCGACATCGGCCGAGCATGCGATGACTTCACGCGAGGCCGTCAAACAGCGCGGCCTCATTGCATGCCTTGTCGTTTTTGCGGTGTCGGGCTTTGCCAGCGGTGCGGCGGCTGCGGATTGCAAGAGCCTGCCGGGACCGGGGGTGGACTGGCGGCAATGCAACAAGCGGCAGCTGATGCTCGGTGGGAGCAACCTCCAAGGCAGCAATCTGGTCGATACGGATTTTGCCGCCACGGATCTGAACGGCGCCGATCTTACGGCGGCGAATCTGGAAAAGGCCACATTGGTGCGTGCCTCGCTTGCCGGCGCCAGGGCCGATAAGGCGAATTTCTCCAGAGTGGAGGCCTATCGCGGTGACTTCTCCGGCATTTCTGCCGAGGGTGCGCTGTTCGTCAGTTCCGAGCTGCAGCGTGCCGATTTCACCGGCGCAAAGCTGAAGGGGGCCGACTTCGAGAAGGCTGAACTTGGCCGTGCAAACTTCGACAAGGCCGTTCTGACCGGCACGCGCTTCTCCGTTGCGAATCTCTCGCGGGCCAATTTGAGCGGAGCTCTTTTCGAGGGGCCGATCGATTTCGACCGCGCCTTCATGTTCCTGACCAGGATCGAGGGACTGGACCTGGCGGCCGCGAAGGGGCTTAGCCAGGAGCAGGTCGATCTCGCTTGCGGTGACGCCGCAACGAAGCTGCCCACTGGCCTGACTGCCCCCGCCAAATGGCCGTGCCCTCCCGATGACGACTGATGATGTTTGGTCAATCAGGCGACTGAGAAGACGCGAGCCGCGGAAGAATTCAGTTGATGCGTTTGCCGAAGGAACGCTCGGGGAACAGGCAAAACATCGGCTTGCAGCGAAGCGCGATCGCCGATCTCGCGCGTGAGGCCAGCCACCGCCGCACGGCGTCCTCGGCAGTTTCGTCGCTCGCCACCTCGATCGATCGGCCCATGAGGTCGAGGCGGCGGCCGGAATAGCCGGCATCCGCGGGATGCCTGCCGAAACGCGACGGACCGAGGTCGCTGCACCAGCGTTTTCGGTGCGGAAATGGCTTTGCGGGACCGGCCTCGAAGAATGCCCAGACGTCGAAGTCCTTGATGCCGTTCGCGCCATCGAGGTAGTGGAGCGCGCTTCCCTGTGCGAGAGCCACCAGGATCAGACGGTGGCGGTGGAGGCCGGCGACCGCTGCACGATCAAAAATAGCGCAAAGTTCCCGCATGGCGGCCGAGGCGAGCATGCTCAGATCGGCCGAGGTCAGCGGTTCGTAGGACCTTTCGGTGACGTCTCCAATCACGTCTGCTCCTGCCGGTTCCCTGGACATCGCGCAACTATATCTGAATTCCTATTCCACAAGTGCGTTGGGCACGAGCCTCAGGCCACCGTTGGCTGACGGACGGCTTCCCTTTAGACCCTCCGCGGATATGTCGCCTGGAACGACCGCGGTCACCTCATATCCCAACGCCGTGGCGACCTTCTTCAGCATTTCGCGCGCCCGGAACTCGTGGCGGGCGGCAGATTCCTCTTCCGTGACGAAATAGGCGGCGCTCACGGCTTCGATGAGGTTCAAGGCAGCGAGATTGACGACGGCATATGTCTCGGCGTGCATTACAACGAGCCCCCGAATTGCTGGCGATGATTGTGTGTTCCGTGTGATTTCTGCGGTTGATCGTCTCGCCCAATTGAAAACTGATCCTCGAGATTTCTTTCGAAGTAAGCCTCGTCGGCGATCTCTGCCGCAGGGACGGCCTCGCGCTGAAAAACGTGGCCGTCGGCGCCAAGGTGCCAGGTCAGCGAGGCGAGGCTTGAATAGGTGCAGGAGAGAAATGTCTTTAACGCCCTCTGATTTTCCGCGTCGCTCGAGCGCAGCAGATCGGCGGAGAAGAGTTCTTCCACATGGTCGTGGAGATTGGATCTTATTACGGGAATGGACATCCGGCGCTCCTGTTATCCCAGCCGGCAGGAACCCCGCCGCAGCCGAGATGTTGTGTCGAAGACAGCATTCCGCACAACACGACTGATGTCAACATTATACATGTTGTTTTTTGTGTTGCAGCGCGGGCGGTTGTGACAGCCTGGGCAGGATTGGACGTCCGCTTCTTGCGATATGCTGGCGTTCAGTGACGCAGGCAGGCAACGAACTTCAGGCGTTTCCGGCGAGGGCGATGTAGTGGACAGAGTGCACTGTGTGAGCCTCAAAGCGCAGTTCTTTTTGCGGGTTGAACTGCTCGAGCACCAGCTCGGAACTATTGTGCCGGACGAATTTCTTCACATAGGCGAGCAGGGCGCCGCCCTCTTCCAGGCGGATCTGGGCGATCACATAGTCGCCCTTCCTGACGCGGCGCTCGGGGTCGACGAAGCAAACTTCGCCGTCTTCATAGCGGGGAGACATGGAATCGCCGGATACCGAGACAGCATAGGCTCCTGAGATGTCCGAAAGAATAGGCGGCGCCATGACTTCGTACAACATGGTACCGTTCATCAGAAACTCACCATCTACACCGCCGACGGCTTGCCCGAAGACAGGGATCTTCTTGCCCTGTCCGACCACCTTCGCGCCCACCTCGGCGTTCGGTGGGTCGATCACTCGTGTCGAGGGGATGGAGATCGGGTCCCCGGCCTTGCCACGCATGAGCCAATAGGGATCGACGTTGAACTTGCGGGCGTAAATCTCGGCCTCGGCAAGCTCGAACTCATTCTGACCGTTCTCATGGGCGCGATAGGTCGAGGCGACGATGCCAAGGGCGTTCGCCGCATCGGAGGCGAAGCGGTAGCCCGCCCTGATGCGCGCCTGCCGTAGTCGTTCAGCTTTTTCATTCATGACATGGGGCATAACAACATGTATAACACAAATCATGTTGACATTGCAACATGTAAGATGTCATTGGTAGTCGAGCCAAAGAAGGGAGCCGAGCGCCTATGAACAACCCATATCCGATCTCTAAAGGGGAGAACGCGATTGCCCAGCGTGCCATCGAGCATCGTGGGTATCCGATCCGGAGCGACCGACCTTCGGGCTGCGGCATTTGCTTGCTGCGCTTGGTTTCGATGCGGGCTTCTTCTTGAGCGGTCGAACGGGCAGCGCCGCAAGGCGCTGCGGACGCTAAAGCGCGCTGCGTTCAGACGACCTCACGCGGCGCGCTTTAGGTCTTTGTTTTTGTGCATGTCGTCATCCGAAGACCCTGCACACCTTTGGTCGACATTGTATTAGAGGAGAAACGCATGACGAACTCGCAACTCGCAAGACAACACCGGCATTATCTCGCGGTGCGCGAGCGACTGGCCGGCTCTACCGCAGCACCAAGCCGATCGGCGGCAATAGCCGAACTCGAAATGCAGGTGGTCGAACTCGCCACCGAAAGTGCAGCAAAAACACGCCGGATCGCTGCGCTCGAGGAGGATTTGGCCGATGCGGAAGCGCGACTGCTCGCGCAGGCTCAAATGCTGCTTTCCGGCAGGCTTGCGGATGACAGCGACGGCGAAGCGAATGACGAGCAATCCTCGATCGAAGAGATCGTTGCCGCCGTCCTTGCGGATTTCCCAGGGGTGACATGGGCGGACATTATCAGCGTGCGGCGCGATCGCCGGCTGGTGAAGCCACGGCACGCCTGCATGCGGGCGGTATATGAGAAGCGCAAGGATTTGTCGCTGCCGCGGATCGGCCGCATCTTTCATCGCGACCACACGACGGTGCTCGCGGCAGTGAAAGGCGTGACTCCCTAATCCACCTCACTTGGCACAATTTCGATCTACGACCCGTGGCCGAGGCTGACACGCTGTCGGTCCGCGCCGAGGCCGTCCTCAAGGACGGAAATCGACTGCCATTTTTCTCGTTCCGATATCGAAAGGATAAAACATGATGAGCAAGGCTCAGAAGCTCCGTGCCAAGCGAAAAGCGCAACTTGGACGTCCGCGCAAAGCAAACGCCGAGCGCTTCGCCTGCGGCAAGATCAAGCCCGGTTGGTCCAAGCGGGAGAGCGAGAAGGAGGCGATGGCGGTGGCGCTTGCGGCGCGCAAGCGCATGCACGGGCTCGAAACAAGCAGCAGCTTTGCCGGCTACACGCTGGGACGCCTGTTCCTCGACGGGCGGATCACCGAGGCGCAACGGGAGGCGGGAGATGACTATGCGAAGGGGATGGCGCGATACTATCACCTGACCGGTATCCCCTTTCCAAGCGTCCGCGCCCAAGCGATCGACCGGGTGCGGGGACATGCCCCCGAAACGAACGAGGAGCGCCATCGTCAGATCAAGCGGGCGTCCGATAAAGTGATGCGGCTCGAAGGCGTGTTGCTCGGATGCGACGAGGGGCGACAGGTCAAGACGACCGTCTTCAACGTGTGCGTGATGGACTATGAAGGCTTGCGGATGATGCCGGAGGCGCAATTGTTGTGGCTGAAGCGTGGCTTGAACGCCCTTGTCTTCGAAAAGGGCTTGCGCGACTACGGCGAGAGAGTATCCATTTAACTAATGATAGGAAAATAAACCTACTGATGGATTTCGAGAATCGGCCGGCCGGAAACTGAGCTGTAACCAGTCCGGCCAGGCCAGGCTGGTCGAGACCGATCAACACTTCGTGATCGGTCTCTAAGTGCTGGCACAAAAACAGAATTCGGCCATTCTCTCTTTCGAAGGGATTAATATCCTACGAAAGGTGTAGGCAATGAAGAGGCTAGCAATCATTGCCCTGTCGCTGGCGACGGCGATGAGCAGCGTTCCTCCTCCCGCAGAGGCGTTTCCAACAATGCCCACGATAAGGGCTGAGACCGCCGATGTTCAGCGGGTGCAGTTTTCCTACGAACGGGGCGAACAGTTCAAAGGGCGGGGATGCCGATATCCGTGTTTTCGCGGGCGCGATTATCGGCGCGGGCACTACAGCAACCGCCACTATCGGAACGGATACCGTCGCCATCACTATCGCCATTACGATGACGACGATGACGATATAGGCGCGCTGTTCGGCGGTCTGGCGGCCGGCGCACTGATCGGCGGGCTGCTCGCGCAGCCGCGATACTATGCTCCTGCGCCACGATATTACGCCGGCGGCAATGGCCATACCCAATGGTGCTATGCACGCTATCGGTCCTATCGGGCATACGACAATACGTTCCAGCCCTACTACGGTCCGCGGCGACAGTGTGTTTCACCTTATATGTAAGGTGAGACCTGCTTAGCCCGAACTCCATGATCGCCGCCCGTCTCGTGAATTTCGAGGCGGGCTGGCTTCGGTTCGATGTTTTCCGGCCCCTAAAGGCACGCCAGGAAATGAGGGGAAGTGCGGCTGACAATCTGCTAATATCGAAGCCCGATCAAGGCTGCGCCTGGGGCGATCTCCGGCGTAGGGGCATTTCTGCGAGACTGACGGCTAGGCCTGTGAAAACATCATCAATCATCTCCCTGGCGATGTTGAGTGCGCTGGCAGTTGCTGCCCCGGTGGAGGGGCAAACATGCATCGGCATTTGCGGGGGACCTTCCAAGCATGAACTCTTTGTCGAGCGGCAATACAGGGACTTTGTCCTGCCCCGCTACCCAAGCTATGGCATGCGCTATCAAGGGCAAAGACCGGATATCAGCATCGGGCCGGGGGCGACGGTCGGCGGGCCTTTGCCCGGGGCCGCCGGGACGCGGATGCGCCCCGGCCGCGAAATCCGCCTCGACTTGAACGCCCATCTGCGCTGGTGCCTCGAGCGCTATGCCTCATACCGCTTCGACGACAACAGCTATCAGCCCTTCCGTGGCCGTCGCCGCCAGTGCAATTCGCCCTACGACTGACACGCGAAGCGAGCCGAAAAGGCGCTCGTCAGCCGCGCCTCTCAAGCAATTTCATTGCGGCCTGCGCCGCCGCTTGCGCCTGAAGCTCGCTGCCAAATTGGCCCTGGGCAGGGTAGGTCACCCCGCGATAGGTGAGCACGAAGGCCCAGCGGCCGTTCATGCGCTTTTCGACCCGGATCGTCGCAGCGGGTTTCTTGTCAGAATTCAAGGCGGACTCCCTCGCTTCCACTGCATGTTTTCTTCAATCGGAGCCGTGAAGGAAACATGCAGTATTTCCAATTGCTACAAGCGACTTTGCTCGTCCGAAAGGACGCGCGGCGCTTTAGTGCCGGCAGGTTGCGAGTACCTTGCGCATCCTTCTCAGAAACGCAAGAGCGCTGGAGGACGAGGAAACCGTGGAGTCGTTACTCTACCGCTGTGGCAGGGCCGAAGCGCTCCATGACGAACGAGGTCTGGATGGTGGGCGCATGCAGACGGCTGGTTTTTTCGAGCTTCAGGGTGACCTCCTGGACCGGCGGCGTGCGCTGCCAGGCAGTCGAGAGAAACAACGCAGCGCCGGCGATAAATCCGATGGCGACATAGATCCAATGGTTGCGCATGTGGACAACTCCTTCTCCCGCGAGGCAATGCGTTGAGGGCCTTTCTGGTTCCCGGCGCGACCGGGACGCGGGCAAAATGTTTAGCTTCTAAAAATAACCGCGGTTGGCACCGCGTCTTGGCAGTCAGTTTAAATAGCGCCGTCAGCTTCCGTGGGGGTGCTGACGGCATTCAAATGATAGTATGGCTCGCCCGGAGTGGGCATCAGTCCAGCGTCCGCAAATCGGTGCGATGCCGGGGTATTCGTTAGCGTCATGCGGTTTGAAGCATTCCTCAAGAGACCTAGGCCCAAGCCCTTTTGCATCAACCCTTCGAGGATTGAAACAGAGCCCAATGTATTATGCAAGCAGATTGTAATATACGCCTGTATAACAGCATTAGCTGAGGATAATCGGCGAGCATCACCCCGGAGAAGGCAGGGAAAAGGCGCATGCCGCGCTTCATGACTTGGCGGTGCAGGCTGCTCGCACAATTCTGTGGCTAACCGGAAAATCGAACCGAAAGCCGCGGCGCGCGGCTTGCGCGTTCAGGGTTCTCGGAGTATTCCTTAAGTCAAGGATAGGAATTTTGTCCTCCTCCTGCAGCAACAGCAGTTGATGCCGGCACTTCGACCCGGGATAGGTTGTCAGTCCAGCACTGCGTAGTTTTCTACTAATCAAAGCTTACGGCGGCCAGCGCGTCTCTAGACGCCGCGGTGCCGTATGCGGCCGGCGATGCGTCTTCGCGTCGATCCGAATCCGCATGGCGGTTCGGAAGTATTACGGTGCGTGGCTCGCTCGATGCCTGCTCTTCCAGAGAGCGGCACGCGAGCTGGCGGCATCGCCGGCCGCGATGTCGACGCCAGCGTTTTGGCGCCGCGAAAGGGATGACGAAGACGAGCGGGGTCGCAATGGTGGGTCATGAAACGCAGCCGGCTACAGAAACGGCTGACGATCTGGCGGTCGCGGAGGGACTTGCTTCGAAAGAGGCTGCTGGTGGACGTGGCCGACTTGGCGGTGCATTCCTGGATGCTGTTCAGGCGGACTTCGCTGCGCACGGCGCTGGTGTGATCGCTCGCATTCGGGAGGAGAAGCCGGAGACTTACTTGAAGCTCGTTGCTGCGGTCACGCCGAAGGATTTGAGTGCAAGCACGAACGCCATGGACGAGCTTTCGAACGAACAGCTAATCGAACGGATTCGCGCGCTGGACACGGTGATACGGCCGTTGCTCGAAAAGAAGGCGCGCGCCCGGCGAAAGCCGACCTCCAAGCCCTGATCGCCAGTGCGTGAGAGGCAGCGACTAGGCGCCGCTGGGTGCGGCGCCATTATCCGTCGTGGAGCACTGATCAGCGTGCTGGAGATGCCGCAACCGCGACAGGCTCGTTGCTCGAAAAGATGATCACGGCGAACAGGAGAACTCCGGCAAAGGCGATGAGCGACGAGACGGCGACAATCGGCTCCATCGCGCTATTGCCGGAGAGCAACAGATAGAGCGACGGGATCAAGACGGCCACGCCGAATGTGTAGACGGCGTATTGAATCGTCGCCAGACGTCTTGCCGCCTTCTGCGGATTGAGCGCGTGATAGCCGCCGAAGATCGCCATCGTGACCCAGCCGAGCAGGTTGGCATGCGCGTGGGCGCCAGTGGCGGCGTGATTGCCCGAAATCGACATATGGAGCCCGATCGAGATGCCCAAGATCAAGAAGACGATGGCGGTTCTGAAATAAAGATTTGCAATAGGTGGCATTTGGATTCCTCCCCCGTGTAGCCAAGAGAACATTAGCACGCTCTCAAAATGCTGAGAATGAGCCCATAGGAGCGCCTTTTCAGCTTCTCGGCTGTTCCCGACGGTACAATTCGGACGATCCGATGTCGTTGGGCGCGTTCGATGCTCACCGCCGCGCCGCGCTCTCATGAAGGTGCGGGCTTTCCCGTACGGAACTAACAGAGACCCTTCGGCATTCCGTAAGCGTGAAACACTGGTTGCAGCGCGCCGTCCTCTTTCAGGACGCGACAAAATCGCTGCAGTAACTTGGAATGCTGCATGAAATTTTCGCCAAAATCGCGAAACGTGCAGCGGAGGATCGCGATATGCTTGGAACCGTCCTTCTTATTATTCTGGTACTGCTCCTGATCGGTGCCATTCCGGCCTGGCCCTATTCGGCCAACTGGGGGTATGGCCCTTCCGGGCTGCTCGGAGTGGTGGTCGTCATACTCCTGATCCTGTTGCTGATGGGCAGGATATGATGTGCGGCGGGTCCGATCAGGACCCGTCGGCTTTCACCAAGCCGCGCCGTCGATAAGGCGGTGCGGGATATCTTCCCAGACCGAGCGATCGAACATCCGCAGGTTCACGCCCATCTTCGTCGCGCTGCGACCGATCGGCGACCAGTGGGTGATGCAGCCGCAGATGCTGCAATGGAACATGGTAAGCGTCTTGTCGCCCTGGACATAGCCGACGAGGCGCTTCTCCTCATCGCTGACCGTAACGTCGCTCGGGGCGTAATAGCCCCAAAGCCCGCCAACCCTGCTGCAGAGCGAACAATTGCAATCACCGAGCGTTTCAGGGCGGACCGGCACGGTGATGCGAACCGACCTGCAATGGCAATGGCCTTCGATCATTTTCGAGTCTCCCCATCGGCGCCCCGTGAGCGGGCAGTCGTCGATTGAGGCATTATCGACCTTATCCGACCGCAGTCCAGCGGCGGCACCTCGGCCGACATTCCTCTGCTGACGAACGACACGCGCGCGGACCTCTATCCAGACAGGGCATCGCCACGGATGACACCCTCCAGCACATCCGCCGCGGGCGCGCCCGAGATTTCGGCGATGCTGAAAGAGCAGGCCATGCTCATGGCGGAGCTCGACCGGCGTCGAAGGACCGATATTCTGGCGCGGTACCGGCCGTACTCCAAGCAGAGGGACTTTCATTCGGCCGGAGCCAGCTATCGCGAGCGGCTGTTCATGGCGGGCAACCAGCTCGGCAAGACGCTGGCGGGAGCGGCCGAAGCGGCGATGCATCTGACGGGGCGTTACCCGGACTGGTGGCAGGGGAGGCGCTTCGAGAAGCCGATCGTCATGCTCGCCGGCTCGGAATCCTACGAGCTGACGCGCGACGGCGTGCAGCGGCTGCTCGTCGGGCCGCCGTTGACCGAGGAGGACTGGGGCACGGGCTTCATTCCGAAGGCGGCGATCCATGCGACAACCCGGCGCTCCGGCGCGTCCGGGGCACTCGACAGCGTAACGGTGCGGCATGTCTCCGGCGGCGTCTCGACGCTGCTTTTCAAGGCCTATGAGCAGGGGCGCGGCAAGTGGCAGGCGAACACGGTGGACTATGTCTGGTTCGACGAGGAGCCGCCGGAGGACGTCTATTTCGAGGGCATCACCCGCACCAATGCAACGCGCGGCTCGGTTGCCGTGACCTTCACGCCGCTCAATTGCCTGAGCGGCGTCGTGGCGCGATATCTCATGGAAAAGTCGCCGGATCGCCAAGTGATCACCATGACGATCGATGAGGCCGAGCACTATACGGCCGAAGAACGCCAAAGGATCATCGACAGCTACCCTGCCCATGAGCGCGAAGCGCGCACCAAGGGGGTACCGGCTCTCGGCTCCGGCCGCATCTTTCCCGTGACGGAGGAGGCGATCCGCGTCGAGCCCTTCGATGTGCCGAAACATTGGGTGCAGATCGGCGGGATCGACTTCGGCTGGGACCACCCCTTCGCCGCCGTCGGCTGTGCCTGGGACCGCGACGCCGACGTCTTCTATGTGACCAAACTCTATCGCGAGCGGGAGGCGACGCCGATCATCCATGCGGCGGCGCTGAAGCCCTGGGGAGCCTGGCTGCCTTTCGCCTGGCCGCATGACGGGCTGCAGCACGACAAGGGCAGCGGCGAGCAGCTTGCCCCCCAATATCGCGCACAGGGACTGGCGCTGCTTTCCGAGCGGGCGACCTTCGACGACGGCACCAACGGTGTCGAGGCCGGGCTTTCCGACATGCTGCAAAGGATGCAGACCGGGCGCTGGAAGGTGTTTTCCACCTGTACGGAATGGTTCGAGGAATTCCGTATCTACCACCGAAAGAATGGCAGGATCGTCAAGGAGCGCGACGACCTGATCTCCGCCTCGCGCTACGCGCTGATGATGAAGCGCTATGCGAGAGCGAACAACGGCAATGCAAACTGGAATTTCACCGCCCGAAAGGTTCTCTGATGGCCGCGATGACCGATGAACGCCTGTGCGCCCTTGTGAGCGAGCTCGTCAAGGACTGCGAAAACTATCGCGACGAGCTTGCGATCGATCGCATCAAGGCGATGGAATATTACGACGGCACGATGAAGGACGTGCCGGCCGATGCCAACCGCTCGAAAGTCGTCTCGCGCGACGTGCGCGCGGCGATCAAGAAGGTGCTTCCCTCGCTGATCCGTACCATTCTCGGCAACGACAAGGTGGTGGAATACGCCCCGGTCAATGAGGGCGACGAGGCGGCGGCAGAACAGGCGACCGACTACATCAACTATGTCGTCTTTCCCGAAAGCAATGGCTACGACGCCGTGCAGGACGCGGCGCATGACGCGTTGAAGCTCAGGAACGGCGTGATCCGCTGGTGGTATGAGAGGGAGACCACGGTTCAGGTCTCGACCCATACTGGGCTCGACGAGGCGGCGCTGATCCAGCTTGTCGGCGACGACGCGGTGGAGGTGCTGGAGCAATCGAAAACGGTCGAAGTGCTGGAAACGCTACAGGGTCCGGTCGAGCAGCCGCTCTACAATGTGAAGATCCGCCGCCGGAGCGAGCAGGGCACGCCGCGGCTGGCCGGGGTGCCTTTGGAAGAATTCCTGATCCATCCGGATGCGATTTCGATCGAGGACAGCCCGATCACCGGCATTGCCACGCGCATGCGCCGCACGGACCTGATTGCGATGGGACACGACCGGGATCTCATCGAGAGCCTGCCGGCTTCGACCGGCGACGGCGGCTGCGACGACGAGGAATTCACCCGCCGGCGCGGTGCCTTCGAGGCCAAGGATGCGGTGCCGAAGGCGCTCGAGGAGGTGGACTATTACGAGCTCTACGTGAAGGTGGATGCCGACGACGACGGCATCGCGGAGCTTCGCCGCATCGTGCTCGCCGGCGGCACGGGCGAGGACAACCTCATCTCCAATGACGAGTGGGACGAGGTGCCCTTCGCCGACCTGATCGTCGAGCGGCGCCCGCATCAGCGCGAGGGCGGCTCGGTGACCGACGACTTGGCGGAAATCCAGCGGGTGAAGAGCGTTCTGATGCGCCAGACGCTCGACAATCTCTACTGGCAGAACAACCAGCAGCCGATCGTCCAGGAGGGCGCGATCGCCAATCCGGAAAGCGTGCTCAATCCGAAATTCGGCCAGCCGATCCGCGTCAGCCAGGGCATCGATGCGCGCGCCGCACTCGGCTACACCATGGTGCCATTCGTCGCGAAGGAATCCTTCGCGATGCTCTCCTATCTCGACCAGGAGGCGACCGACCGCACCGGCATTTCGGACGCTTCGAGCGAACTGGCGCCGGACGCGCTCACGAACATGACGGCGCGGGCGCTGATCGAGCAGGCGGGGATCGGCCAGACGGAACTGATGGTGCGCACCTTCGCGCACGGGCTGAGGCGCGTCTTCAAGGGCCTGCTTCGGCTCGTCATCAAGCACCAGGACCGGCCGCGCATGGTGAGGCTGCGCGGCCAATGGGTGAGCTTCGACCCGCGCCACTGGAACGCCGGGATGGACGCGACGGTGAATGCCGGGCTCGGCGCCGGGACCCGCGAGCGCGACATGATGATGGTGCAGATGGTCCAGCAGCTTCAGGAAAAACTGCTGATGACACTCGGGCCGGACAACCCCTATGTCTCGCCGGACAACCTTTATAACGGCATCGCCAAATCGGTGGAGGCCGCGGGGCTGAAATCGCCCGACCTCTATTTTTCGAAGCCCTCGCCGGAGGAGATCCAGCGGCGGATGCAGGCGAGCGCCAACCAGCCGAACCCGGAAATGCAGAAGCTTGAGATGCGGGCACACGTGGACGCCGAGAAGGCGCGGCTTTCAGCCGAAAACAACCGGCGGAAGCTGGAGATCGAGCGCGAGCTGAAGCTTGCCGAACTCCAGCAGAACGGCGCCCTGAAGCGCTACCAGATCGACGCCGAGCTGAACCTAAAGCGCCAGCAGAGCCTGGCGGAGGCAGTGAGCGGCGAGCCGGTAACGTCGGTCCATATCGGAGGACGAACAGGATGAAAGTTGGGGGGTTGAAACCCGCTACGCCTCAGAATATGCCTACTGCATGAAAAATGTTCGCTACCTTTGCTTGTTCTTTGCAACGCTCCCTTTCATCCTTGCATCTTGCAGCGAATCGACTGTGACCGCGGTGCCCGCACGTGCAGCGGTCAAGGCCCAAGCGCTGGCAACCAAAACGGCGGGCAAGCCGAGTCCCCGACAATGCTCGACACCGGCCCAAGTCTGCCCCTATGGCACCGGTTCCGCCGGTGAGCCATGCTCCTGTTGGGCAACCGACGGCACGCCGGATGTAGGCGTTACGACGCTAGGCGCGAAGGTTTCCCCCGAGACGCGTGACTAAAAGCTGATCGGAGGCACCTTTCGTCGGGGTGCCCGCTCGTCTTTGGGAAAATCGACGACGGCTCTTTTTGGCTCGCATCCTCGCGCAGCCGAGGGTGTTTGCACCACTCCTTTCCGAGCAACTGGTAGAGAATCAACATACTGCCGTGTGCCCGCTCGGTTGGTCCGTCGGGCTGCTCGCAAGAAAGAGCACTGGATATGAAGGCAGAAGAAAAAAAGGCGGCTGCGCGAGCGCTTCTCGACAATCCGCTGTTCGAGCGCTTGATGGAGGAGTTGGAGGCGGCGGCCATCAACGGCTGCATCAACGCGAATCTCACGGACCACGAAGCGCGCGCCGCCTTCGCGGCAGAAGCTCGGGCAGTCCGCAACTTCCGCGCAAGGCTGAAGTTCTTCGCGGAGCAAGCCAAATCCGAAGGCATGAACGCCCCGGTGTGAAGGTGTGCACCGCGCGGCAGGCCTGCCTTCCTGAAGCGCCTCATTGTCAAACTGATTCATGAAATCGGGGCGGCATCTGAAATCTCCCCAAATTTCTCGGTGCGGGAGTGCGCGAAAGCGGCACCTCCGCTCCGAATCTCTCTCAAGAGGTCTTTCCATGATGAACGATAGTGCCAACCCGCCTTCCGGCGGGAGCAAAGCCGTTGTCGACTCGCATGAGCTCCCAAGTATCGACAACCTCGACTTCTGGGAGCCGCACAAGGCGAACCCGCACGACGAGGAAGAGCGGCACGGCGAGGAGGCCGTAGACGACGAGCGAGACGAGGCCCACGTCGAAGGCGAAGAGCCAACCCTTCCTGATGAGGAGGAGGCAACGAATGAAGCCGAGAACATGATCGTCACGCTCAAGGGCGGGGAAGAGGTTCCGCTCAAGGAATTGAAGCTCGGCTACATGCGGGACCGCGACTATCGCCATAAGACTCAGGATCTCGCCAAGCGGGGGCGGGCCTTGGAAAGCATGAGCAGCAGGGTCGCCGCAACTGCCAGTGCCGTTGCGGAACTGGTTGCGGCCCAAATCCCCTTGGAGCCGCCGGAGGAACTGCGGGTCCACAATCCGGATGCCTATCAGCGACAGTGGGCGCTACACCAGGCCGGGCGGGAACAGCTTGCGCGGGTGATGGCCCTGGGCGAAGAACCGGCGGACGTTGCGGCGGAGCTTCAGGCCGCGGCGAGCGAGGAGAGGCTGGAGGCAGAAAATGCCAAACTCCTCGAGGCTTTCCCGCAGACCGGGCATGACGAGGGTCGGCAGGCCTTCTTCGCCGAAGCCTTCGAGGCGGCGAAGGACCTCGGCTTTTCCGACGAGGAGTTGCGCGAGGTCGTCGATCATCGGCTGTTCAAGCTCGCGCATTACGCTCGCCTCGGCCTGCTTGCGGAACGGTCGCGGGCAAGGGCCTTGCAGAAGGTGGCCGCGGCGCCTGCCGCCGCGCCGCGCATGAAAGCAAAGAACCAGGCGCAGCGGCAGCAGCGCGAAAGCCGCGAGGCAATGCAGCGACTTGCAAGAACGGGATCGATCCGCGACGCGATGGCGGTCGATTTCGAGTAATTCGACAAGCGTTGGCCGAGCGGCAAGCGTTCACGAAGCGCTGCTCAGCGATCGCTCGCATGCACCTTCATTCGACACAGTGACCGCCTTCCATGTGCCTGTCCGGGCGCGTGGCGACGGATCACGTCACCGCATAAGGACCATCAAATGGCAGTTCTCACCAATACCTTTCAGACAACGCAGGCCGTCGGCAACCGCGAGGAGCTTTCCGACGTGGTGTCGCGGATCACTCCAGAAGATACCCCCATCTATTCACTGATCGAAAAGGGCAAGTGCACGACCTATCACCCGGAATGGGAGACGGACGAACTTGCCGCGCCCGGCGCAAATATCCGTGAAGAAGGCGAGGAATACGCCTTCGGCACGATCACTCCGCCGATGCGGCTTGGTAACTACACCCAGATCATGCGCAAGGACTGGATTATCTCCGCGACGCAGGAGGTGACGGCTGAGGCTGGTAACGTGCAGAAGCGGAAATACCAGAAGCTAAAGAAGGGCGTCGAAATTCGCAAGGACGTGGAGTTCGCGATCGTCGATACTAACGCAACGGTCGCCGGCAGTACCCGTGAATTCGGGTCGCTCAGCACTTGGACAATTAGCAACGTCTCTCGCGGCGCCGGTGGCGCAAATGGCGGCTTTAACGTCGGCACCGGTCTGACTGTGGCGCCGAGGCCATCCTCGATGCTGTGATGCAGCAGGGCTATCAGAACGGCGCCAATTTCCGTCACGTCTCCGTCTCTCCGTATGTGAAATCCGTCTTCGTCACCTTCATGTCCGACAGCAACGTCGCGCCTTTCCGCTATGCGGTGTCGCAAAGCGGTGAGCGCAACACCATTGTCGCGACGGCGGACTACTACGAAGGGCCATTCGGGACGGTGATGATTCACCCGAACCGGGTGCAGGCGGTGAACGCCGGAGTTGCCCGCAACGCCTTTTTCATCGACTCCGACATGCTCTCCTTCCTGTGGCTGCGCCAGATCCAGGAAGACCGCGACGTCGCCAAGACGGGCGATGCGGACAAGGGCGTCATCATCGGCGAGGGCACGCTGAAGGTGCACAACGAGAGGGGCCTGGGCGTTGCCGCTGACCTCTTCGGACTGAGTTCCGCCAGCTAGTTCCAGGTTCCCAATTTCGACGCAAGCGCACCAACTGCGCGTCGGTCCCTGTCTCGGGAGAAATGAATGGCAGACACAAAGACCACCACGGTACCCGTTAAACTTCTCTATGATACCTGGGCGATTGACGAGGAACGGATTCCAGCTGGCACCGTACTCGATTTGCCGGTCAAGGCGGCAAAGATCTTGATTGCACAGGGCAAAGCCGAACGCAACGATCCTCTTCCAGGTGACGAAGGATGATTGTACGCGACGGCGACTGGAAGCTCTACGACTATGATTTTCAGACCGGCCGCTCCGTCTGGGTGATGGAGGACGGCAACAGGACCCATTGGCGGACGGACTATCCGGTCGAAAACCTCGTCCGCCAGAACGCCTTCACCCGCCATGCAACTGCCGGCAACGCTTTCGGCGACTGGACCAAGGTCGCCTCGGTCCCGCTCAACCTGGCGCATTCCGAAAGCCTGGTCAGGGCGCATTCCGAAGGCGACGACCGCTATGTGAAGCGGTGGCTGAACGACGGCGACAACCGCGCCTGGCGCAGCTTCGAGGGACATCTATGACCCTATTCGATTATGCGTCGCTTCTCGTCGATGCAGGCGACTACTCCGGCCGGGACGACGTCGCGCATCTTTTTCCACGCTTTCTCGCGCTTGCCGAACTCAAGCTCAACCGCGTGATGCGCGTTGCCGACATGGAGAAGACGGTGGCGGTGCCGCTGACGGAAGGCGAAGGCAGATTGCCGGCGGATTTCCTGGAGGCGCGGCAGGTGCTTGCCGCCAGCGGCCGGGCGCTTCGGGCGCTGCCGCTGCAGGAACTCAGCAATCACGTGACCTCCGACGGTGCTCCGATCGGCTACGCGATCGTCGGCAGCGCCATCCAGGTGCGGCCGAAGCGCGGCGAGAACATCCACCTGACCTATTACGCGAAAATCCCGCCGCTGACGGCCGGAGCGCCAGGCAACTGGCTGATCGAAAGGGCGCCGGACGTCTATCTCTACGCGCTCGTCGAGGTGATAGCCATCTGGGAGCGGGACGCAGCCAAGGCGGGTGCGGCCGAGGCGCTGAAGCGACAGGCGATAGCCGGGCTCGGGCTTGCCGACGAGCGGCTGCGCTTCGGTAATGCTGCAATCTCCATCGGAGGGCTGACGCCATGACGCTTCTGACCGTGATCAACGAGGTCGCGGACATCGTTTCGCTCGACCGCTTCGACAGCGTTTACGGCACGAACGATCCGAATGCGCAGACGATGGTGGCGCTGGCCGAGGAGGCGGGTGCGGAGATTGCGCGGCGCGCCGACTGGAAGAGGATGCTGACGACGCATGCCGTCTCCGCTTCGCCGGAGCTCCTGCCTGCCGACTATCAGCGGCTGGCGCCCGGCGGGGCGGTGCGGGCGGCTGACGGCCACTTCTTCCGACCTATCGCCAACGGCGCGCAATGGGCGGTGATCGTCGGCATCGCCTCGGCAGAGCCCTACTGCCACCTCCGCGGCAGGGAGATGCATTTTTCGCCGGCCGCTTTCGCCGCCGGTGCGACGATCGAATACGTCTCGAAAAATTGGGTACTCGGCGATCCTTACGAGGAGCGGGATACCTTCCGGGCCGACGACGACACGACGCTCATTCCCGAGCGGCTGCTGAAGAAGGGGCTGATCTGGCGCTGGAAGCGCCAGAAGGGCCTCTCCTTCGAAGACAACCTCGCAGAGTTCGAGGCGGATCTCCTGCAGGAGATCAACGCGGACAGGGGAACATCATGATGACAGTTCGCACGAATACAGTCCGGCCGGGCCGCCTAGCGCAGACCAACCGGGGGCAGGCGAGAATCGGCCGGCCGCAGGCCTCGCAATCGGTCACATTCCCGGCTCCGAAAGAGGGGCTCGTCACGACCGCTGACATGGCATCGCAGACCCCGGGCTCGGCCACGGTGCTCACGAACTTCCTGCCGACGCTTGCCGGCTGCAGGATCCGTGGCGGCTCGCGCAAGGTCGGGCTTGCGGCCGACGGCGGCGCCATCCGCAGCGCCTTCAAATACAAGTTCGGCAGCAACGAAAAGCTGTTCATGGCGACGGAGAGCGCGATCTACGATATGACCGCGCCGGCCGCTCCGCCGGCAACGACTGCGGCGGCGGTTGGCGGGCTTTCCGGCGGCGACTGGTGCGCCTTCCAACACACGACCGCCGGCGGCTCGTTTCTCGTCTGCCTCAATGGCGCCGACACGCGCCGCATCTATGACGGCACCACCTGGACGACGACGCCGACGATCACATTTTCCGACTCGACCACCATGGCGCAGCTCAACTACGGCTGGCTGTTCAAGAACCGCGAATTCTTCCTGAAGAACGCGACGCTCGACGCCTACTATTTGCCGGTGAACGCGATCGGCGGCGCGGCGGCCGTGTTTCCGCTTGGCGGGGTGATGAAGAAGGGCGGGTCGCTCATCACCGGCTTTTCCTGGTCGCTCGAAAGCGGCGACGGGCTTTCTGATCTCTGCGTCTTCGTCTCGACGGAAGGGGAGATCGCCGTCTATGCAGGCTCTGACCCCTCCAGCGCCAGCGACTTCGCGTTGAAGGGCGTCTACCAGATCGGCAAGCCGCTTGGAAAGAACGCCTGGATCCGCGTTGGGGGTGACGTGCTGATTGCGACTTCGGACGGGCTGACGCCGATGTCGCAGGTGTTTCAGCGCGACCGGCAGGCTCTGATCCAGGTCTCGGTCTCGCGGTCGATCGAGGACGACTGGCGGCGGGCGGCGAACGCCACCGGCTCCGGCTGGACACTGGAACCGTGGGCCGAACAGAACCTGGTCTTCATCGCCTTTCCCGAGAACAGCGTCGTGAGCGACAAGACCTTTGTCCTGAATGTGCTCAGCGGGCGCTGGGCGACGATCAGCAACTGGCGGGCCAACTGCTTCGAGACGCTGCAGGGCGGACTCTTCTTCGGCTCGCGCGAGGGCTATTGCTGGCAGGGCGACACCGGCGGCACCGACGACGGGCTGACCTTCGCGGCCACCTATCTCTCGCAGTTCGCGCCGGTCGGACAGTTCGGTCAGCGGACGGCGGCGACGATGGCACATATGTATTTCCGCGCCAAGACGAAGCCAAAGGTGCAGCTCTTCGCCCGCGCCGACTTCGACCGGAGGGTGCCGCCCTTCGCCCGGGTGACGGAGGGGGATGCGGGTTCGCCGGAATGGGATGTCGGCCTCTGGGATGTGGCGCGCTGGGACGGCGTGTCGGAGGCGCTGCGCTACGATTTTCGCCAGAATGTGCGGGCGAGCGGCGACATGCTGGCCGTCGGTTGCGTGATCACCTCAGGCGGCGCGGTGAAACTCGACATCGAAGTGGACCTCGCGACGTTGCAAGTAGCAGCGGGGGAGGCGAGCGCTTGAACATCATTTGGGGCGGGGCGGGCGACCCTGCAACCAATCAGGGGATCGCCGCTTTTGTTGCCGACCGGATCGACGGCTGCGAGAGGGGGTTTGCCGACTTTACGGCGCTCGGCGTGACGGAGGAGGGCAGGCTCCTCGCCGGCGTCGTCTTTCACAACTATTCGCCCGAAGCGGGCGTCATCGAGCTTTCGGCCGCGGCCACCAGCAAACGCTGGCTGACGCGGCCGGTGCTGAAGGCCATGTTCGGCTATCCATTCGACGAGATCGGCTGCCAGATGGCGGTGCTGCGCGTCTCGGAAGAGAACCGCGGCATGGTCTCGATCGCCCGCCGCTTCGGGTTCACGAGCTACCGCATCCCCCGCCTTCGCGGGCGGGAAGAGGCGGAAATCATCTTCACTCTGACAGACAACGACTGGCGGGCACATCCCGTCAATCGAAGGTAGGTGTGCTATCGGAAAGTCAAAAGCTCCCACGCCCCCCGATCCGAAGGCGACGGCGGCGGCACAGACCGCCACCAATATCGGCACTGCCGTTGCCAACGGATATATGGGCAATGTCAACCAGGTGACGCCGGACGGCAGCCTCAGCTACAGCTACACGACGCAGAAATGGACCGATCCACTGAGCGGCAACGTCTATGATCTGCCCGTGGCGACGGCGACGCAGAAGCTTTCGGAGATGCAGCAGAAGATCAAGGATCAGAACGATGTGGCGAGCCTCAACTTAGCGACGCTCGCCACATCGCAATCGAGCCGGCTGAACGATCTGCTCGGCAAGCCGATGGACATATCGAAAGCTCCGGTCGCCGGTGACCCTTCGAAGCTGAGGTTGCCGCAATACCAGCAGTTTGCTGCTGGGCCCAGGCTTCAGACCTCCATCGGGAATGCCGGCGACATCATGCGAAGCTACGAGACGGATTTCGATACTTCGACATACGAGAACGCGCTGATGGCCCGGCTCAATCCGCAGCTCGAGCGCGACCGCGCGGCGCTGGAGACGCGGCTTGCCAATCAGGGCCTGCAGCCGGGGTCTGAGGCCTATAACCGGGCGATCGACGAGGCGAACCGGACGTCGAACGACGCCCGCATCGCCGCCGTGCTCAATGCCGGCCAGGAGCAGACGCGGCTTGCCAACGTCGCGAACCAGAAGGCGAGCTTCGAGAATGCGGCGCAGGCGCAGGCCTACGGACAGGCATTGCAGAACGCCGATTTCGGCAACAACGCAAACCAGCAGATGTACCAGAACGGCCAATCGGCGACGGCGGCCAACAATGCGCTCCAGGACCAGAGCTTCAACGCTCAGCAGGCGCAGATCAATGCCCAGAACACCGCCCGCTCGAACTATCTCAACGAGCAATATGCGAGCCGCAACCAGCCGATCAACGAGATCGCGGCGCTGCTTTCAGGCGCACAGGTGACGAGCCCGAATTTCGTGCAGACGCAGGGGCAGTCGATCCAGCCGGTCGATTATGCCGGGTTGGTGCAGCAGAACTACCAGAACCAGATGGCGGCCTATAACGCCCGGCAGCAGGCGGGCGGCAATTTGCTCGACTCCCTGCTGGGCTTTCTTCCGAAGTCCGACCGCCGCGCCAAGAAGAACATCGAGAAGGTCGGCAGGCTCAAGGGCCACAACCTCTATGAGTTCCAATACAAGGGCGAACCCACCTCCGGGCCGAAGCATATCGGCGTGATGGCGCAGGAGGTGGAAAAGACCCGGCCAGAGGCGGTGCTGCGCGGGGCTGACGGTATGCGCCGGGTGGATTATGGCCGGCTTTTCGCGGCGGGGAGGGGGCGGAAGTAAAGGCAGCCGCGGCAAGGTGCGGAGGTGGCGGGCGCCATTCCAATCCATGTTCCATTCGTTTCGCGGGCCTCCCATCGGGGGTCTTTTTTCATGGAGGCTATCTTGCCAAGGACAGGCGGAGTCTATTCCCCACCGGCCGGCACCAAGGGGGTGCCGAACACCACGATCCAGAGCGTCCCCTACAATGCGCTGATCGACGACCTGACGGCCGACGCCAATGCGGCGCGGCCGATCACCGCGGGCGGAACGGGCGCCACAAGCGCCAGCGCCGCCCGCGCAGCTCTCGGCGCGCAGGCTGCGAGCGCGGCGCTCGCCTCGATTGCCGGACTTGCAACGGGCGCGGACAAAATGATCTACACGACCGCGGCGGACGCCTATACGACGACCGCTTTGACGCCGTTTGCGCGCACACTTCTGGACGATGCGACTGCCGGAGCCGCCCTTACGACGTTGGGCGTCTCAGCTTTTGCGCAGACCGTGCTCGACGATGCGGACGCTGCCGCGGCGCGGGCAACGCTCGGTGCCAATAACGCATCGAATCTCACGGCGGGCACGGTACCCTCAGCTCGACTCGATGGCGCCTATGTCGACTTCATACAGATTGCCGTAACCACGGATGGCGAAGCGGTCAAACTCGTGGGCTCGGCGACGGGCGACCCCTATGTCGGGTTCTGGAAGGCGACCGCGCGCCAGGGCTACATTCAGCATCGCGACGGCACGGCGAATGGCGACGGTCTTCGCGCAGCCAACGACGTGACCGGCGACTATTTGTACCTTTCGAATGTGAACAGCACCGATGCGTTGAAATTCTACGACAGCTCCGTTGCGGCGCATAACACCGTCTGGCATTCGGGCAACCTCGCTGCTGCAGACGTCAACGCGCTCTATGGCTACACGCCTGCAAGCAATGCGGTACAGGTGATCGCCGGCAGCGGGCTTACCGGCGGCGGCGCGATTTCGGCAAACCGCACGCTGACGCTGGGCACGCCATCCGACATCACCAACTCAACCACAAATTCCGTTAGCGGGACGAGCCATACGCATGCGCTGGGGTTCGTCGCGGCGGAAGTTTATACTGGAAGCTCATCTACCAATACCAGCTTCCCGATTGGGACAGTGCTCACGATGGCGCAGAATGGATCCAACCCTGCGCGGCAAGCTTCAGTTATCCCCTGTTTGTACAGTACCAACGCCTACGTTCAAAGCGGCTATTCCGGGGCAGGCGCAGCGCTTTCAGGTACTTGGCGGGTGCGGGGGATTGTCGCTACGGCTGATTGGCTTGTCGTTCAAAGGACTGCGTAACATGACTAGTACCATGCACGGTAGAATGGAGCTCAACCTGGTCCATGCGGTCGTTGCGACGGAGGAGCCGGACGCTTACGAGCTGTCGATCAATCTTACCGACGTGAGCGGTCAAACCTACGACTGCGAATATCTGTCGAGACCCGATGATAGCTTCGGTTTGAACCCCATCATTCGAAAATGGCTCGCCGACAATCCAAATTTTCCAATCCAGCCTCACACACCGCCGGGGGTAGAGCAGATACGCGCTTCCATGCCCTCACTTTCGGCGCGACAATTGCGTCTTGGACTCATCCACGCCGGGATTTCTCACACCCAAGTAATGGCTGCCATTGACACAATGCCGCTTGGCCATGAAAAGGATCTGGCGCTGATTGAGTGGGAATATGCTACCTCGTTTAGCCGACTAAATCCGCTGATAGCAGTCGTAGGTCCGGCACTCGGCTTAACCGACATACAAATCGATGCGATGTGGACTGTCGCGCGCGATCTTTAACACGCTCTTGCAATGTTCCGTCAGTAATTCGGCACCGTCAACTTTTTTAGTCTGCGCACCAGTACGGCACCGCACGCCCGGCGATGACGTTCTCTAAAGGCAATCAATGACACTCCTGTGGTCAGGTGATGCCTAATTAAAAAAACCAGAAAATCTTGTAACGCGTTTTTCTCCTTGCGTCGTTCCAGCACATCCGAAAGAACTTTAATCTTGTGATGAAGCCAGCTTTCGGAAGCTTCTTAGTTAACTTGTAGCATCCGAAAGTGTATCTCAACCGCTGCCTGAGTCGTTCGCGGAGGCTCTTTGCTCCGTAGCGTTGCTCTGATCCCGATCCCTCGGTGAAATCGTATGTTGGTCCGGGAACGTACACCACCAAATCGCGGACGACAAACTCTGATATAACATAGGATGCTAGACACCACGGGTTTCCCAATTCGAACCAGCGTGCCATTAGTAAGTCTTTCGCGCTGGCCCTGTAGAGGCCGTAAATCCATTCTGCCGGAAACGTTAGATTTCTTGGTACGCGCCCAGACAAATATGCTGGGGTGAAATCGAAGATAGATTTATCTGGAGATTTGATTCGATGTCCGTTCGGTCCAACTAGTTTTGTCGAGCAGGCCGCAAGCAATTTCATAGGCTCTCGATCAAGTGCTTCGACCAAACATGCTAGGAAATCTAGAGAAGAGTAGTCATCGCACGCACGCAGACAAAAATATTCGCCTTTCGCTGCGCCAATTTGGATTGCGCGAGCGAAGTTTTCCGGTGCGCTCACATGCTGCTCGTTTCTGACCACGGTGAAGCGACGATCGGTTCTGCAGAACTGCTCAGCCACGCGAAGTGTGTCGTCTGTTGATTTATTATCAAGAATAACCCCGTGAAAATCTCTAAATGTCTGATCAGCAATGCATTGCAGACTCATCTCCAAGGTCCTAGCCCCGTTGAAAACGGGGAATACGACGACGACTTTCGATTTGGGCATAAGGTCCTCGGAGTTTGCAACGGCGCGACCTTCTCTGTTCTGATCGTTCGGAAGAGTCAATGAATTCGTAGCGCGCAGAACGCGCAGTTCGTCGTCGGCATTACTGAAAATTCAAGGACGGCGCGTTCGCGTCGCGTCGGTCCTTTCCAGCAACAAAGGTAACAATGATGACCCACATCATGCCTGCCGGTCGGCCACCGCAGGATCTACACCACGTTCAGGAGTGCGATTTTGGCGCACGTCCGAACTCGGAGGGGCCAGCGCTTGTCAACCTACTCAGCTGCAACTAAGGATGGATAAAATTTCTAAGGGGTGGAAATGGGTATTCGCGAGTTAAAAAGGCGCATCCGCTTTCTTGTGAATGGAGAGGAGTCCCTTCCGGGCTACCAGGCAGACGGATTTCGCGTGACGAACAAGAATATAGAGTTCATGAACGAGCCAAAATTTGCTTCGGCCTGGAGGTTTTCAGAAGCGGGCAACAGGGAAGCTTGGGCGAAGCGCAAGCGAGTGCCGGACGTCCGATGGCGAGCTCACACTTGCTGCTTCGCCGCACAGCGCGCGATGAAGATCGACGGCGATTTCGTGGAGTTCGGGGTGAATGCCGGCCTGCTTTCGATGACTGTGTGCGAGTATCTCAATTTCGGCGCTCTTGATCGAAAGTTCTGGCTTTTCGACACCTTCGCTGGAATTCCAGAAGGAGAGATGACTGCTCAGGAAGCAGTCCTGGCCAAGCGGCGCAACGCGGGCATCTATTTCGATGTCTACGATATAGCCAAGCGCAATTTCGCGAAGTTTCAGAACGCGGTGCTCGTGAAGGGTTTTCTGCCGCAGACGCTTGATGGAATTCCGATCAGCAAAATCGCCTATCTCTCGATCGATCTTAATGTCGCACGATACGAGAAGGAATGCATCGATCGGGTTTGGGATAAGGTCGTCCCAGGAGCCAGCATTGTGCTTGACGATTATGCCTTTGTCGGGTGCGAAGAGCAGAACGCTATGTGGAACGAGTTTGCCGCTGTCCACGGTCAATCAATCTTGACCCTTCCCACCGGACAAGGACTGATGATTAAGCAATAGGGAACGTTCGGCCTCCGTTCATCATTGATGCTCTAGCATCACGCGTGATGAAAAGAGGAGACCTGAAAATGAAAGGTTTACCGTTCCGGCTTTTTCTCGCCGCTGTTGCAGCCGCTACCCTGACTGCACCGGAGGTGACCTTTTCGCAAGACTTCGACGTCTATATCGGCCGCGGTGGCCCTCGCTACTACGAAGAATACCGACCACGCCGATACTATCGCGAGGAGCCAGAAGCCTATCAATGCACAACGCGCCAGGCGCTCTATATAGCTCGACGCTACCTACGCAACCCTAGGATTGGTCGTACATCGAACGATGTCATCGAGGTGAAGGGCATCGGCCGGCGAGGAGAACGCAATCGCATCATTTTCGGAGCTGAGCCGGGCTGCCCCAGGATTGGCTGATCTTTGAATGCTGTAAGCCCCGCGGCGGGACGGGGCTTTTCTCTGTGTCGCGTTACGCCTTGCAGTCTTGCCTGATCCGCTTCGGCCGATTTTAACAGCATGGACAAAACGGTGCGGGGCGATCCTGCTGAGATTCGAGGCGTGCGTTATCCCGATTGCCCGCAACCTAAAACTGTTTTATGGCTTGCCTCCACAGGGTATTGGGGGCACAAATGGCAAACATTTCAGTGGCGTCGAATTACTCGCTCAACATGAGCGATTTCGATTTCAGCACGATCTATTACGGGACGTCCTACGTCCAGACAGGAACGCTCTTTCGGGTATATTATTCGAACGGTGTCATTGAAGATTTCCGCGGCACTGGCCTCACTTACAACGCCTATGGTGAGCCAATAACCGGCACGATCACAAGCTATGCGGCCTGGTACAGCGGGCAGCAGCTCTTCAACGTGCAGGGGTCGGTCGCTGCTACCAAGATTGTCGCAGCCGCGCAGACCGTCGGTACCAGTGATGATCTTGGTGTCATTATCGAAGTTTTGAAAGGCAATGACACCATTTCGGGTGGCAATCTTGCCGATGTCCTTTACGCCTTCGACGGGAATGATGTCGTTAACGGCAATGGCGGCAACGACTTCCTTTATGGCTATGCTGGCAACGACACCATCATTGGCGGAACAGGCAGTGACAGGATCGATGGTGGGGCCGGCAGTGACACCGCCTCCTATGCCACCGCTTCGGTCGGGATTACGGCGAGCCTGATTGCACCTGCGAGCAACACGAACGATGCCAAGGGTGACACCTACTATTTTATCGAGAACCTCCTTGGCTCGCGCTTCAACGACCTGCTTGTCGGCAACTCAGGGATCAACATCCTCACTGGTGGAGACGGCAACGACGCCCTGATCGGCGGCGCCGGCGGCGACAAGCTCTATGGGGGTAATGGATCCGACACCGCCTCTTATGCCAACGCAGCGGCCGGGATCATCGCTAACCTCGGCATGACGAGCTCCAACACCGGAGACGCGAAAGGGGATAGCTATTCGTCAATCGAGCACCTGATCGGCTCCAAGTACGCCGACGAACTCTATGGCACGGCCGGCGCCAACAGCATCTCCGGCGGCGCCGGCAACGACATCATCGGCGCAGGCTGGGGCAATGACCTGGTCTATGGGGGAGCCGGGGCCGATCGGCTGGTCGGCGGCACGGGCGCTGACAGGTTCGTGTTCAAGGCACTTTCGGAGTCTGCAGGATCGACGTTCGATTCGATCTTCGACTTCATGACCAGCGAGCAGGACAGGCTTGACCTTTCCTCGATCGATGCGAGCACCCTGGCCGCCGGCAATCAGGCATTCGCGTTTATCGGCACTGCCACTTTCACGGGCACGGCCGGGCAGGTTCGATACGTGAAGCAAGCCTCCGACACCTACATCTACGGGGACGTGAACGGCGACAAAATTGCTGACCTCAAGATCCACCTGGATGACGCCGTGACGCTGACGAAGGACTATTTCATCCTCTGATCGCGCTCACCGCAACTGCACAGGGAACCCCGCTCCGGCGGGGTTTTTTATTGCCTATGGGTAGACACTTCCTCTCACAAAAGATGGTGATGCATGGCTCGGGAAACTCTTCCCGTCGCCCTCGAACTCATGTTCGGGGATGAGGGCGGCTATTCGAATCGCAGCTCGGATCGCGGCAACTGGCTGCATGGTGCGCTCGTCGGCACGAAATACGGCGTCACGGGCGCCACGCTTGCGGCGCACCGTGGCGTGAAATCGGTCACTGCGGACCAGGTCAGGGCAATGAGCCGCGAAGAGGCTGTCGACATTTACCGGCGATCGTTCTGGCCGCAGTGCGGCGGCGATCTCCTTCCGCCGGGGCTTGACTATGCCGTGTTCAATAGCGGTGGGATGTCCGGTCCTTCGAGAGCCGTGAAGATCCTGCAGAGCGTCCTCGGCGTGCGCGAGGACGGGCATGTAGGCGAGCAGACGCTCGGGGCTGTGCGCAAGTATCCAGGCGGCGTAAGCACGTTGGTCCATGCCTATTGCGACGCCTACATGCGTTTCCTGCGATCGCTCACGAATGCCAAGACTGGCTTTCCGGTCAACGGTCGCGGCTGGACCATTCGCATCACCGGCAAGGACCCGAAGGGTGAATGGGCTGATCAGCTGGGTGTGGTTGGAAATGCCGCGAGCCTGGCGGCTGACGCCGGCGGCCAGACCGTGGAGAAGCCGCAAACGCCGCCGGAGGCTGCCGCCAAGGCCGATAGCCGCGATACGGGCCTCCGCGAGATCCTGAAGAAGCCTGAGGCATGGGGGCCGATCGGCAGCATTCTCACTGCCGGAGGTGCGATCATCGCTGGCAACGGTCCAGTGCAGTGGGCGCTAGCCGCGATCATGGTTGCCAGTGCCGGCCTCGGGCTCTGGTATTTCGTGCGGCGTGTGCGGGAGGCGGGGTAATGCTCTCGAGTGCGCGCATGGTCGCGGCTGCGGCCACGCTGGCTGTCGTCGCCGGTGTTCTTGTCTGGATCTACCGGCAGGGCGGCGACGGCGTCAGAAACTCCGTCGAAAGGCAAAACAATGAAGCGGCGAATAGCGCTGATACAAAGCGCCTTGACTATGATGCCTGCTCTCATTCTGGCGGGTTGTGGAACTTCGGCGCCGGCAAATGTGAGCGGCCTGCGCGGCGTGGTCGGCACTGACCTCGTCGGTGCTCGCGGCGCGACGGCGGCAGACCAGCGCAGGATTGACAGGACGGTGGTCGGCCTTTGTGCCGCTTCGGTCTGGGTAAAGAGCGAATGCACGAGACACGGGGAGCTCCGCGATGGTTGACGCCACGGTCCACCAACAGCTTGGGACATTGATTGCCGAGGTGAAAAACCTGCGGGAGGATTTCCGCCGTGCGGAGGACAGGTCCGACGCCGGGCGAAACTCCATGGATCGGCGCATGGACGAACTCGTCGAACGGGTTGGAACGCTCGAGACGTCGATGACGCTCGTCAAGGACGACATCGTCGAGATGAAGCCGGTGACCGAGGACGTCCGCAAATGGAAGCTGATAGGCATGGGGGCGCTTGGCGTCATCGGCATCGGTGGCGCGGCACTCGGCGTCACCTTCGCGGATGCGGCCCGGCGGGCGATCATGCTGATCAGGGCAGCGTAGCTTATGTGCGGTGCGCAAACCCCCGGCGCCTTCGGGAAGCTGGCCCTCGTCGCCCGGTTCGAACGGCTCTTTCGCGTCAGTCGTCGTCGAAAAGCAGGAAATCCCGATAGCGCCGGCTGACCAGCCGCAGCGACCGATCCGGCTCGATCACATAGGTCTCGTAAACGCGACGACCGAACGGACCAATGAACTGGTGCGGCACGATGCTGCCGACCGGCGCCTTGGTGAGTTTCGTGCGCGGCTGGCCGCCGTAAGTGATGCTGCCGGGAATGGGTTCAAGGTAGGGCGAGTAGCCGACCGAGGATGTCGTCATCTCGCAGCCGGCAAGCAAGAGGGCCGTGCAGAGCGTGGGAAGTGTGTGTTTCATGGCAATCTCCGAATTGCAGAGTTCCTGCCGAGTCAGTCGAAGATATCGTAGTCGATGCGCCGGCTCGTCAGCCGCAGCGAGCGATCCGGTTCAATTATATAGGTTTCCGAGACGCGGCGCCCAAAATCGTCGAAGAAGCGGTGCGGCACGGTGCTGCCGACCGGCGCCTTGGTGAGCTTTGTGCGCGGCTGGCCGCCATAGGTGATGCTGCCGGGGATCGGCTCCAGATTGGGCCCATAGCCGACGGTCTGTGTCGTACTGCAAGCGCCGAGCATCAAAGCTGCGAAAATCGCGGAAAGGGCACTCCGCATGGCGATGTTCTCCGCTCGGGCGCGACGCCGCTGCAAGGCCGGCATCTGCAGGAGCTTCCTGCACGTTTAACTGGTGCATCATTGTATTCCCGAAGCCGCAACGATCAAAGAGCGGAACGCGTTTCTGCGGATTTCTGGTGAAACACAATATTTCAGTTCAAATTCTCGAACATTTCGGTTGCGCAGAACGGGAGGATTGAATGATTTAGGGCAGCCGGATACGCAATCAGCGACGTCCCGGGGGGAGCGTGGACCTTTTCAGGCGATGACGCGTTGCCGCCCTGCGGGCGTCCTTGTTGGCATGTCGCGACCAGTCCGCCGCAGGTGTTTTGCATGACTGTCGAGCAGTCTCTTTCGTTTCTCGTCATTGGCACGATGATGGTCTTCTTCATCTGGGACCGCTTCCGCTATGACGTCGTAGCCTGTTCGGCGCTGATGCTCGCGGTCGCCGTCGGCATCGTACCCTACGACCACGCCTTCGACGGCTTCAGCGACGATATCGTGATCATCGTCGGCAGCGCGCTGATCGTCAGCGCCGGCGTCGCGCGATCCGGCATCGTCGATGCGGCGATCCAGCGCTTCCTTCCGGAGCTCAATTCGGTGAGGGCACAGCTCGCGCTGCTGGTGGTAACCGTTACGGTCCTTTCGTCCTTCATCAAGAACATCGGCGCGCTTGCCATCATGATGCCGGTCGCCTTCCAATTCGCCCGGCGCTCGAACGTGCAGCCTTCGGTCTTCCTGATGCCCATGGCCTTCGGCGCGCTGATCGGCGGGCTCATGACGCAGGTGGGCACCTCACCGAACGTTGTCGTATCGCGTATGCGGCAGGAACTGACCGGCGAAAGCTTCAGCATGTTCGATTTCACGCCTGTCGGCGCCTCGCTGGCGTTGGTCGGGGCGATTTTTCTGCTCTTTGCCTATCGGCTTGTTCCGGAGCGAAAAAGCCAGCAGGTCTCGGTGCAGCACGCGATCGAAATCACCGATTATACGTCCGAGGCTATGGCGGCCCCCGGTTCCCCGGCGATCGGCAAGTCGCTCAGCAACCTCGTGAAGCTCGGCGACGGCGGCGCCGTCGTCATCGCCATCTTCCGTCGCGGCACTCACCTGGCGCCGCTCCCCGACGTGGTCATCGAGGCCGATGACATTCTGCTGCTTGAAGGCGGCCCTGCTGCGCTGGACCGCATCGTTTCCCAGGCGAAACTGAAAATCTCTGGCGATCGATCGCCAACGTCCACCGAGACGGCGAGGGCGGAGATTGAGGCGATCGAAGCGGTGATTGCCAGCGGCTCGCCGCTGGTCGGAATGTCTGCGGAGCGGCTCGCCCTGTTTCACAATCACAATATCAACCTGCTTGCCGTGAGCCGCCAAGGCGAACGGCTGAAGCAGCGCCTCGGTAGCATAAGGCTGCGGGCCGGCGACATCGTCGTCTTGCAGGGCCGGCGTGCGGAACTGCCGGCGTTCCTTCAGGATTTCAGTTGCTTGCCGCTCGCCCAGCGGGACATCCTGCTCGGGACCACCCGACGTGCCCCCGTGCCGCTGATCGTGTTGGCGACGGCCATGGGCGCGACGGCGGTCGGCATTCTGCCGGTGCAGGTTGCTTTCTTTGCCGCAGCGCTTGCCATGGTGGTCTTTCGCGTCATTCCGCTGCGGGAGGTTTATCGGGCCGTCGACGGGCCGATCCTCGTCATGCTAGCGGCGCTGATCCCGGTCAGCGACACGTTGCGCACGACCGGCGGCTCAGACCTGATAGCGAGCTGGTTGAGCGGCATAGCGGTCAACCTGCCTCCGGCCGGCGCGCTCATGCTCATCCTCGTGGCGGCCATGGCTGTGACTCCGTTTCTCAACAATGCCGCGACGGTGCTCGTCATGGCGCCGATCGCCGCGAGCTTCGCATCGGCGCTGGACTACAGGCCTGATGCCTTCCTGATGGCGGTGGCGATCGGCGCCGGTTCCGACTTCCTGACGCCGATCGGCCACCAGTGCAACACGCTGGTGATGGGGCCAGGCGGCTATCGCTTCGGCGACTATCCGCGGCTCGGCCTGCCGCTCTCCATCGTCATCATCCTCGTCGCCGTGCCGATGCTGATGTGGGTCTGGCCGCTTAGATAAGGAAAGATCCTCGCTGATCTTGTTGCCTCTGTCCGGCGACCGCTCGCCTTCGGGCCTGTTGGAGGTCCGCTAGCAGAGGCGGCGCTGAAGAGTGAATGGGCGGCATTGAAGATCGACGGTGGAAACCGCAAGATCGGCTCCTATCTGAAGAGCGAGTCACGAGAGGCGGTCACATGAACGATGGGGCGGAAATTTGCACGCCGGAAGAGGTGCTGGAGTTCTGGTTCACGGAGCTTTCCTATGACCACTGGTTCACGCCGAGCACCGAACTCGATCGTCAGTGCGTGCAGCGCTTTCAGGCATCGCATCTGGCACTTTCACGGAACCTCGACGATGGCTGGCGCCAGACGCCGGGCAATCGGCTCGCCGCGATCATCCTGTTCGATCAGTTGCCGCGCAACATGTATCGAGGCTCGCCACTCGCCTATGCGACCGACTGCCTCGCGTTGCGCGAGGCAAAGCTCGCCATAGGGGCCAGTGCCGATATTGCGGTGCCGGCGGAATGGCGTCCGTTTTTCTACATGCCGTTCGAACACTCCGAGAACCTCACCGATCAGACGATGTCGGTGAAGCTGTTTACCGCGCTCGGCGACCCCGGCTATCTCGACTATGCCATTCGCCACCGGGAGGTGATCGAACGGTTCGGGCGCTTTCCGCATCGCAACGCGATCTTGGGGCGCACTTCGACGCCGGCCGAAGAGGAGTATCTCGCGCAGCCGGGGGCGGGCTTCTAGACCAATCGTGCTAATACAGGTCAACTGCGCCGCTTGTGGTCTCAACAGACGCAAGGACAGCGGACATCACGCAAGGGAGAAACGCCATGAGCATGAAAAGGCTGCCGTGGGAGGGCGGGTGCCGCTGCGGACGGGTGCGCATCGAGGTCAGCGCTCCGCCGCTTGTCACCATGGCCTGCCATTGCACGGGGTGCCAGCGCATGACGGCGAGCGCTTACTCATTAAGCGTCGCGGTCCCGAGCGAGGGCTTCGCGGTAACCAAGGGAGACCCGGTGATCGGCGGACTGCACGGCGCGACGCGCCACTATTTTTGCCCGCACTGCATGAGCTGGATGTTCACCCGCCCCGAAGGGATGGATTGGTTCGTGAACCTTCGTGCGACGATGCTCGACGACGCCAGCTGGTTCGCGCCTTTCATCGAGACCTGGACAAGCGAGAAATTGCCATGGGCGGCCACGTCCGCCGTCCATAGCTACGAAACCATTCCGGCGATGGAGGAGTATGAGGGCCTGCTGCAAGGATATGCGGAATGGGCCGGGAAGCCCGACTCGTAGAACGTCGCTTTGTCTGCGGAAGAACGCCTCGTCTCGGACTTGGGTGCTGTGAAACAATTGTGAATTGGCGCCGATTCACGTAGAAATTCATCGCTCCGGGGCGGCTTTTGCATCTTTTCGCCGTCTTGCCTATGCACAGGAGACGAGCTGATCGCTCAGGCGATTTCGTCTGTGTGGCTCCCGGATTTCGAAGGATATCGAATTGCATTCCGCTGCGAAATTGACCGTTCTCTCGATTGCCATTTCGTTCGTCGTGCTGACGCTCGCCGGGGGCGGCACGGCGACGGCCCAGCAGGCGGCGCAACCGCAACAGGCCGCGCCTTCGACGCCGACGCCTGCGCAGCCGCCCCAACCGAGTCCGGAAGCGCAGTCCGCGCCACCCGCTCCGGCGGCCCAAGGCGAAGCCGACGAGGCCCCGGCAAATGCTTCACCCTTGCTGCAGCAGGCGGAAGACCAGCTCGACCAGGCTGACCGAGAGCTCAAGCGGCTGGCCGATCGTGTCGGCGCCGCTGCCGATGACGATACGTTGCTTGCCGAACTCAAGGTCCAGGTCGACGAGCTGTCGAAGCAGATCATCTCGGCATCGGTGGCGACGCGGTCGCGTCTCGACGAAATCAAGGCGCGGCTTGCCGAGTTGGGCGATCCGCCGGGCGAGGGCCAGCCGCCCGAGGCGGCAATCGTCACCGAGGAGCGAAAGCGCCTGCTGGCCGAGCGCGGCGCCATCAACGCTCTGACCGGGAGAGCGGAAAATCTTTCCGTTGAGGCCAGGAAGCTCGCCAACGGCATCACTGCCACCCGCCGCGCGCTGTTCTCCAACACCCTGCTGAAGCGCACCGAGGTTTCCGTGGCGATGTTGAGCGAGGCGATCACGACCACCGCTGACGAGAGCAGGGCATTGTGGCGCAGCGTCAGCAGCTGGCTGACGTTTGCGTGGAACTACAAGCGCATTCCCTTCTTGACCGCGATCTTTCTTTCGCTCTGCGGGGCGATGATTTTTCTCGTCGGGGGCTATAGGTTTTTCTCGCCGTTCATTTTGCAGCACGAGGAGCAGGACGAGCCCACTTATTTCCGGCAGCTTTCGCTGGCCTTCTGGTCCACGCTTATTCCGACCATGGCGCTCATCGCCTTCGCAACCTCGAGCTATTTCTTCCTGAGCAGCTTCAATGTCTTGCGGCCGGACATAGCACCGATCATTGCGGTTACGCTTGGCATGGGTGTTGCCGTCTTCTTCGTCACCAGGCTGGCGAGTGCCGTGCTGTCGCCAGCGCGCTCGAGCTGGCGTCTCGTGCGCGTTTCGGATCGCGGTGCGCGCATGCTGATGGCGCCGATCTTTGCCATGGCGCTGGTCAACGGCCTCGACTACTTGCTCGGAAGCATCAGCGATTCCCTTGGTTCGCCGGTCCTGCTGACCGTCGCCAAGAGCTTTCTCGCATCGATCATCATCGGGCTGATATTGATGTCGATGGCATGGATCCGCCCGACGCTCAGGCAGGACGAGCCGTTTGACGCACCCGGTCGTCCGTGGCCGCGGTTCATTTCCGTGTCGCTGCTGTTGTTGGGAGCAGGGCTGATTGCAATAGCCCTTGCCGGGTATGTCGGCCTGGCGCGGTTCATTGCCACGCAGATCATCGTTACCGGCGCCATCCTGGTGACGATGTATATCGGCATTCTCACCGGTCGATCGGTCTCCAAACAGGGCGCCTTCGCGGAAACGGTCGGGGGACGCTATCTCGAACGTCGCTTCAAACTGGAACAGGTGGGGCTCGACCAGATCGGCCTTGTCGCCGGCCTCGGCATATATGCGCTCGTCGCGCTGTTTTTCATCCCGCTGATCCTGCTGCAATGGGGCTTCCAAATCGCGGATATCGAATCCTGGGTCTATCGGTTCGTTACCGAGATCCGGATCGGAACGATTACGATCTCGCTGGTCGGCCTTCTTGCGGGCGTGCTCTTCTTCGCGATCGGCTTTGTCGTCACCCGTTGGGTGCAGCGCTGGATCGACGGCAACGTCATGGCGCGTAGCCGTGTCGATGCCGGCGTGCGCAATTCCATCCGCACCGGCATCGGCTATATCGGCGTCGGCCTTGCCGGCCTCATCGGCCTGTCGGCGGCGGGCATCGATCTTTCAAGCCTCGCTCTCGTCGCCGGTGCTCTCTCGCTCGGCGTCGGTTTCGGCCTGCAGAACATCGTCTCGAATTTCGTCTCGGGCTTGATCCTGCTCGTCGAGCGGCCCTTCAAGGTCGGCGACTGGATCGTCAGCGGCACGACCGAGGGCTTCGTCCGGCGCATTTCCGTCCGCGCGACCGAGATCGAAACCTTCCAGCACCAGTCGATCATGATGCCGAACTCGCTGCTCATCAACGCATCGGTCGGCAACTGGACGCACCGAAACAAGCTTGGTCGCTCCGAAATTACCATCACGCTCAGCTATGCCAGCGATCCGCGCCGGGTCATCGAGCTGCTGCACGAAATCGCCGCCGCCCATCCGATGGTCCTCAAGAATCCGGCGCCGAATGTCGGCTTCACGGCCTTCGGCGACGAGCGCATGACTTTCGAATTGCGCATCTATGTCGCCGACGTGCTGACGGCGGGCAACGTCCGCAACGACATCCGTGTCTCGATTTACGAGCGTTTCCGCGACGAGGAGATCGGCGCCCCATTCCCTGTGAGGGTAGAGGACACGACGCCGGAGGAGGCGACGCCATCCGACATCGAGCTACCAGCGGCTGAGGAAGACAAAACCGAGATTCAGGCGGAGGAGAGCGAGACGCGCCGCCGGTCCTTCGGTGCGCGCAGCAGCAGCCGCTAACGCGAATGAATTTCGAAGCTTCGGTAGCAATTCGAAGTGCTACAGCGCCCCGCAGTAAACGACGGTGGCACGCCCTCATGTGCTTGTCACAGCGACGGCGCGTCGGCAGCGCAGAAGATTTTTAACTGCTGGATTCCTGTGACAAGCACAGGAATGAGGGAGAAGAGCAGTGCGTACGGTAGACGACAAGGCGTATTCATGCTGCTGTCGTGCACTGTGGCGTCTGAGGATGCACGGCGCCGTGTAGGCGACTTGCAGATGCTCTTCGGCGCCGCAAGGTTATCGCCGCAGTGCCGGAACCGGCGCGTCCACGCGCCGGTTCCGGAACATGCTGTCAGAGCCCGGCCATGGCCTGGGCGACCGGCGCGACGTGTGGCCATACCTCCAAGGCGCCGCGATAGATCATATCGAGAGCGACGTAGAGAATGATCGCCAGGCCGACATAGGCGATCCAATGGTAGCGGGCGAGCAGCTTGGCAATGAAGGTTGCCGCAACGCCCATCAAGGCGATGGAGAGCATGAGCCCGAAGACGAGGACGGTCGGATGCTCGCGTGCGGCGCCTGCGACCGCAAGCACGTTGTCGAGCGACATCGACACGTCTGCCACGACGATCTGGGTCGCGGCCTGCCTGAATGTCTTCTTCGGTGCGTTGGCGTCGTCCAATCCAAGCTCTTCATGGCCGCCTGAACGAATCTCCCGCCACATTTTCCAGCAGACCCAAAGCAGGAGAATGCCGCCGGCGAGGAGAAGGCCGATGATGGCCAGAAGCTGGACCGTGAAGGCCGCAAGCACGATGCGAAGCACGGTCGCCGCGATAATGCCGACGAGAATGGCCTTTTTGCGCTGCTCGATCGGCAGGCCCGCTGCCGCGAGGCCGATCACGACGGCGTTGTCCCCGGCAAGCACGAGGTCGATGACGATAACTTGCATAAGCGCCAATAGTCCGGCGGACGTGAAAATCTCCATAAGCTATAATCCTTGTATACCCTGATCCCCGAAACGCCGGGCCGGCGTCGCAAACGCATAGACCGTCAACAATCGCCGGATCAAGGGGCAGCTGGAGATCTCGTCCAAAGATATTGCGGAGATCGGCAAATTGCCCCGCCTCGGGCTTCGCTTCCCCGTGTCGAAGAACACGATAACAAGTGCCCGCCTTCGTGCTTCTGAACGACAGCTCAACGCGCCATTCAGCGCCTATTCAGCAGTTCTCTCATAAAAAGCATGCAATTCAACCGGCCATTGTCTAGGTTGGCGTCGGCTGAAGGGGGGGCCGGTAGTTTTTGCCACGGGGCGAAAGGGTGACCGGCCAAAGGGGGGCGGCGCGCGGGTAGCGCGCCGATGGCGATGAAGACAGTTGTTGCTGCCTTGCTTTGCGGCATGTTTGCCGCTGGCGTCGCGAACGCTGCAATGGTGACCAACAAGGATGGCGAATCCGCCATATTGGTGATCGTCGAGGGAGAAGGCCGGATAGAGGTGGTCGTCGATTCCGGCGCTACGGAAATGATTTGCCCGAGCGGCTGCTTCGTGACCGCGCCGAGTGGCGACCATATTGGCCTTCAAGGCGACGAGACCATCGAAATCGTCAACGGCTCCGTTGTGGTGAAGTAACTGAACAGCCGGTCGCGTGAAGGCGGCGGGACGTGGTGCCCCGCCGCTCCTTAATGCTGGACAATTGTGTCCAATGGCTCAGGCGTGGTGAGCGCTGACTGCCTTGACCAATTCGCCTGCCAATTGCTGGCTGGTGCAGTGGGAAATGTCGCCCAGCGACAGCATGCCGACCATGCGCTTGTCATCGTTGATCACCGGCAGCCGCCGGATCTTCTTCGACTCCATCAGGTGAATGGCGTCTTCGACGGATTCATTGGTGCGGCAATAGACGATCTCCCTGGTCATAACGTCGCGAGCCGTCAGCGAGGAGACGTCGCGGCCGTTCGCCAATGCACGCAGAGTGAGATCGCGATCGGTTACCATTCCGATCAAGCGATCGTTCTCGCCGACCGGCAGCGCGCCGATGTCTTCCTCCTTCATGATCCGCGCGATGGTTCGCAGATCCGCGTCCGGGCCGATCCAACGAACACCGGAATGCATCGCTTCTTCGGTTCTCATCATATCCTCCCTTGCTATACTCAGCCGCATTACACGCCTGAAACATGGCCAATCGTTGGAATCCGGTGTTTCGATGCGAATTCGGCACGAACTTTACACGTTCGTGGAAAAGATGCGGTCCACAGTCGCGAAAATCGCTCACGTCAATTTTCGTCGCCGTTCGAGTTCCGCTTCGGATGGCTGATCGAATTCGAATGAACCGGTGACGACCGGTCCTCCGCGGATATATTTGTTGACCGTGACGCCGGTTCCGGAAAGCTTCGAACTTACCAGTTTCAGCGCCATTGGCGCTGTGCCTTCGCCGAACAGTCGCTTGCCCTTTCCGAGAATGACGGGAAAGTACGAGATATACATCTCGTCCACCAGGTCATGGCGGAAAAGGGTCTGGAGGAAATCGGTCGAGCCCTGCGTCAGCAGGTCCGGTCCTTGCTCAGCTTTCAGTTCTTGCAGTGTAGCAAGCACGTCGTTGCCCAATGTCTGACTGTTCTTCCAGTCGAGCTTCAGGTCCGGATTGCGCGTCGCGACGTATTTGGTGATGCGGTCGAACAATGAGCCGATCGGGTCGTCCGCGCCGGCATAGGGCCAATGCGCCGCGAAGATCTCATAGGTCTTCCGGCCAAGCAGGAGGTCAAACGGCTTGGCGAACATCTCGTCCACCGCTTGTCCCATGGCCTCGTCGAAATAGGGGAAGGCCCAGCCGCCATATTTGAAGCCGCCGACGGGATCTTCGTGCGGTCCCCCCGGCGCCTGCATGATTCCGTCCAGACTTACGAATGCGCCAACGATGATCTTTCTCATTATCGCTCTCCTTAGTCGCCTCCTGATATCGACTAAGACGGATGGCGGGGGCTGATTCCGACAGCCGCCAGCGACAATTTCGGCCTAACTTCCAAAATCGATCAGGTCAGTCCTCATGATAAAAATAGCGGCGCCATTCTCCTTCGCCACCACGGCGTCCCTCGCGATAGGTCCGGCGCCAGACGCGGCGTTCGCAATAGCCGTCCTCGCAGTAGGTGTCGACGATCCGCTCGTTGACGACTCCGTTGTTGGATGAACTGTTCGAGCTCGTGTTCGACGATTGACTGCCGGCCTCGGCCTTTCCGGTTGTCATCGCTGCGGCGACAAATAGAAACGGCAGGATACGTATGGCTTCCTCCTTCACTCCCGCCAGAGTGGGCCTCCGAGCCTGAACGTCCACTGAACGATGGACTCCAGGAGTGCGGCACCTTTCTCAGTCGCGGCCTCACGGAATGGCGAAGATGCTGATCTCGGTGGCAATGCCGCGCAGCGTGACATTGTGTGACATCGGGCTCAGACCCCGATCCGAAAGCAGGTTGGAGGCTCGCGGGTCTTCGAGCACAGAGCCGGTCGCGAAGATCTCGCGCGACGTGGCCAGATGCTGGACGCGCGAGGCGATGTTGACGGTCTGGCCGAAATAGTCCTGCCGCTCGTTCAAATTGACGGCGATGCACGGTCCTTCGTGGATGCCGATTTTCAGGAGCAGGTCCTCGCTGCCGCGTTCGTCATTGAGCTTGCGCATGGCGTCGCGCATCCGCATGGCCGCGGCGACCGCCCGGTCCGGTGTCGGAAAGGTCGCCATCACGGCGTCGCCGATCGTCTTGACGACGGCGCCGGCCTCGGCCGCAACGATCTCGTTCAGGACCCGGAAATGCGCCCGCACCAGATCGAATGCGGCCAGGTCGCCGACGCGCTCGTAGAGCTCGGTCGAACCGCGCAGGTCGGTAAAAAGGAAGGTCAGGCTAGTGATCTTCAGCCGTTGGTCGACGTCGAGCATGTCCGTGCGGTAAATGTCGCGGAAGGTCTGGTTGGAGAGCAGCCGCTTGGCGGTGAGGAACGGCCGCCGGCGGCCGAGCATGCCGTGCAGCGTCTCGTTGGCCATGCAGACCGAGGGGAGGGTGCGGACCTCCGCATGGTTTTCCACCTGAATGCGAAGCGGGCCGGGCTGCATCTTCAGCGTTTCGGCATGCCGGTGCGCGCGGTCGAAGACGAGGGAAAGATTGCGTCGTTCCCTGGTCGGCTCGCCGCTGACATCCAGGAACTGCGCCGCATGCGTCACCGGTTCGAAGACGATGACGAATTCCGCCGGCAGCTGCAGCGAGATGACCGCCTTTTCGCCCGGCGGCAGTTCCAGCGTCTCGATAATGAACTCGTCGAATTTCTCCTCGTAGTCGTCCTCGGGCAGATCGATGCCGGAGCCCCAATACATCTGGCGGAAATATTCGATCGGCGGCAACTCGTGCGGATTGTGTGCCTCGACGTGGCGCACCCGCGGGCTCACCGTGAAGGTCACCTCGACCATCTCGTCGAGGGTCGGCTCGTAGCCTGCAGCACAGAGCGCACAGGTATATTCGGTGCTCTGCACCGTCTTCAACGACGTATTGGCATCGAGCACGCCGCCGCAGCCGGGGCAGAGGACATTCCAGGAAAGCTCGAAAATGCCGAGCCGGGAGGCGTGCAGGAAGCCCGCGATCGTTTCTTCCTCGTCGAGCCCCTCGGCGCTAGCAAAGCCGAGCGCATTGATGCGGCAGAGCTTGCGGTCGGGCGCATCGCGAACCAGCCGCTCGAAGGCATTAGCGACCTTCGGCTTCACAGACTGGCGCAGCACTTCGAATAGCGTCTGAGCTTCACCCATGCCGGCATTCTATACGGAAACTGACGCGTGGTCAGGCGATTTGTCTTGTCTAACGAAGGCGAGCGGCCGCTTAGAGAAAGAGGGGCGCTCCTGCTTTCGCCGGCCAGGATGAGGGTAATCCATTCGCAAGCTTTACTGCGGCGCTTCACCCCGCGATTCCTCCCATTAACACCCGATAAAGTCTCTTCCCTTACGATGCTTTCGGGGACACTCTTTCACATAGGCGATCAATGTCATTCTTCGGCGTTTCCGGAATGTATTATTCCGGCGAATCCCTTGGCGAGCACCGCATTGTGCTTGCCGAGGACTCCAACCTGTTCTCATCGATGGTTTCGAAACGACTGAAGGAGTTGTTCGATATCGACGTGATCGTCTGCCGCGACTACGAGGATTTGCAGTTTGCCGTGGAGAATGCGTCCTTTCCGGCCTCGCTTGCCATTTCGAACATCAACCTGCCGGGTGCGGAGAACGGCGAGGCGCTCAACTATCTGATCGACATGAGCGTGCCGACGGTCGTCTTCACCGGTTCCTTTCAGGAGAAGACGCGTGAGGCGATTCTCGCCAAGGACATCGTCGACTATGTGATCAAGGACAGCGTCTTTGCTGTCGACATGCTGGCGGAATCGGTCTGCCGGTTCCTCACCAACCAGAAGCATCACGTGCTGATCGTCGACGACAGCCCGACCGCTCGGGCGCTGCTGACAACGCAGCTGAAGCGCTACAATTTTCGCACCAGCTCGGCCGAAAGCGGTGCGGCGGCGCTTGAGATCCTGAAGAACAATCCGGATATTGCGCTGGTCATCACCGATTACAACATGCCGGATATCGACGGCTTCGAGCTGACGCGCCGGATCCGCTCGGCCCACGGACCGCATCAGTTGCGCATCATCGGCGTCTCATCGTCGACCAACCGCTTGCTTTCCGCGCGCTTCCTCAAGGCTGGCGGCAATGATTTCGTCGTGCGTCCCTTCGTCAACGAGGAGTTCTATTGCCGCGTCAACCAGAACCTCGACACTTTGACGAAAATCAAGACTTTGAGCGAAAGGGTGAAAATTCCCGCCTGACGCTCGCGAATTTTCAAGCAAGCAGTTGAAATTCCATGCTGGTGGTTGCTGCGTTAACGAAATTGCAACCGGCAGCCCGTTCAATCGCGGCAGATGAACTGGGGATTCCCAGATAGGCGCATCTCACCGGGGGCTTCGGTGACGGTGTGAATCGGCGCAATTGCATATTGGGTCACGGGGCTCCGCCGCACGGATCGGATCGCGCAGAGGCAAAACCTTGGCGTCGCTGCGACCGGGGACGAGCTGCCGCAGGGGATGGGGTTGCAGGGGTCGTGAGATTGCGCCGCGCGTCGGGACGGGCGAACCATATTCAGAAGCACCGCGACAAGCGTCTGCTGCTCGTCGAGGATTCACGGATGTTCGCGGCCGCTCTCAAACACGGGCTGGAGCTTACGCACGGAATAAATGTCGCCCATTGCGCCTCGCTCGCCGCGGTGAAGGCCGAGGTTGCTGCGGCGGAGGAGTGGGTGTTTTCGCTCGCGGTCCTCGATCTCAACCTGCCCGACGCCCCGAATTGCGAGGCCTTGGACTTCATTCTGGCGAACAATGTCCCGGCAATCGTCTTCACCGCCGCCTTCAACGACAGCACCCGCGATCAGATCCTCAACCGGGGCGTTGCCGATTGCATTGTCAAGAACGAGCCAGAGTCGATCGAGCGGCTGATCGCCGCGGTCGACCGGGTCCTCACCAAGGGGCGAACCAATGTGCTGCTGGTGGATTCCTGTGCGGCCTCACGGGAGCAGATGGCCGGCGTCCTGCGGCGGGGGCTATTTGCGGTGATCGAGACGTCGGAAGCGTGGGAAGCATTGCAGGTCCTGGACCAGGGCGGGGCAGTCGACGTGGTCGTCACCGATACGGGTCTTGCCGACCTTGCCGGTCTCGCCCTGCTTGAAGAAGTGCGCAAGCGCCAGGGCGAGGATGCCGTACCGATCATCGGTCTCTCGGAACAGGGCGATGCACGACTCGCTGCGCGCTTCTTCGAGGCCGGCGGCGCGGATTTCATCCGCAAGCCTTTCCTCGAGGCTGAGTTCAGCGGCCGCGTTCGGCACGCAGCCATGCTTCAGAAGCGCATTCAGGCCCTGAAACTCGCAGCGGCCAGCGACTACCTGACGGGAATCTTCAACCGCCGCCATTTCTTCATGACCGGCCCGCGCCTGGTTGATCAATATTTACGACGCGGCGAAGGGACCTCGATCGCCGTCCTCGACATCGACCATTTCAAGCGCTTGAACGACACCTACGGCCACGAGATCGGCGATCTCGTATTGAAGCATGTCGCCCGGCAATTAAAGACTCTCGTTGGAGAGGAGCATCTCCTGGCGCGGCTCGGCGGCGAGGAGTTCGGCATCCTGTTCGATGGCCTCGGCGTGCGCGACGCATTCGCCTTTTGTGAAAAACTGCGGGCGGAACTGGCGAAGACGAAGATCGTCGCCGACGATGAGGAGCTGGCGATCACCGTCTCGATCGGTCTTGCGACGATCGAGGCGCCGGAAGCCTTCGAGAACTACCTGCACGCCGCCGACCAGTTTCTCTATATGGCGAAACACGCCGGGCGAAACCGCGTCATTTCCGAGCTGACGCTGCTCGATGCGCTGGCGTCGTGAGGGTTGACGGGCCGGCTCGCGGTCCGCCTGCGATGCCTTGCTTCAGTCGGCCTCAGCGCGCCATCTGCAGCGTCAGCTTGCGCTCGGCGCGCTCCTGTTGCGGCGAGCGGTTGTAAAGTTCGCGATAACACTTGGAGAAGTGCGAGGCGGACACGAAACCGCAGGCGACGGCCACCTCGACCACCGGCATCGACGACTGGATCAGCAGATGCCGGGCGCGGTCAAGGCGAATCTCCAGGTAATAGCGCGCCGGCGAGCGGCCCATCTCCTGTCGGAACAGCCGCTCGATTTGGCGGCGCGACAGGTCGGCGCTTTCGGCGATTTCGAGGAGCGAGAGCGGCTCTGAGAGGTTCGCTTCCATCAGTTCGATGATCGAGAGGACCTTGGCGTTCTGGACCCCCAGGCGGGCGCGCAGTGGAAGCCGCTGGCGGTCATGCGGACCGCGCACGCGATCGGTCAAGGCCTGCTCGCAGACCCGGTTGACGAGGCTTTCGCCAAAATCCTGGTCGATCAGGTTCAGCATCATGTCAAGCGAAGCGGTGCCGCCCGCGCAGGTGTAGATGTTGCTGTCGATCTCGTACAGGTCGGCATATACCTCCGCCTGCGGGAAGCTCTCGGAAAAGCCGGGCAAGTTTTCCCAGTGGATGGCGCAGCGCTTGCCCGTGAGCAGGCCCGCGGAGGCCAGCACATGGGCGCCCGTACAGAGGCTGCCGACGGCGATGCCGCGATTGTAGACCTCGCGCAGCCAGGCATTGACCGATTTGTTCTGGAACTCCTCGACATAGACGCCCGAACAGACAAGCACCATGGAAGGGCGGTTTTCGCCTGCCAGGAACTTGCGCTCGTCCGCAAGCGAGGTGTTGACCTCGAGGGCAATGCCGGCCGAGGAAAAGACCTTCTGACCGTCGGTTGAGGCGAGGCGCCAGGTGTAAGCCTCGTAGCCGAGCATGCGGTTGGCGATGCGAAGCGTTTCTATCGCCGCGGAGAAGGGCAGCATTGAAAAGTTCGGCACCAGAAAGAAGACGAGCGAGCGCTTTTTGGTCAGAGGCTTGTTCATGAGGCTTCCCATGCTGGACGAGGGTGTCTATTCGTCGCTTGTAATATGTCATCCGGCTTGTCTGTTTACGACATTGGCATGGAAAGCCGCGACCGGGAAGAAATTTCGCATTGCGACATCGAGCCGCGGGCTCTTCTCAGGCGGGAGGAGTTGCTGATTGCACGAAAGCGACAGACGTCTTGGCTGAAGTGACGCATTTCGACAAGAAACGCCGCCAAGCGTCCGATGTGTACCGCTCATGACGTTGGTTGCACATTTTGTAAATTACGACTTTCTCGGGGAGGGGGAGACGATGTCGGTATCTGACAAGAGCCGAGCCGGGGCTGCCTTAGCGAGGGTCATGTGCGGGACCACACCTCCGATCCAGCATGATCGGATTGCCTCGGAAGGTGGCGCAACGCAAGAAGGGCACTCCGGTCGGGAATGCCCTTCTTCATTTCATCAGCCCCTGCCAGGCGCGGGGCTTTCGACAGGTCGTGTCGCTGTTCATTGTTCCGTCTTGTGCACCGCGTCGTCGACGGAAGGGAAGCCGATATCCTTCAGCGTGTCGTAGGAGAGGTTCTCCAAGATGCGCTCGTTACGGTGCCGCTTCCAGGCGGCCCAGGCGCGGGCGCGCAGGCTGAAAAGACCGGGCAAAGCCGCAAGGCTCTGGCTCGACGATGAAGAATGTTGGTTCATAGACATTGCTGGTTCCTTCTGAGCTTCTCAAAAGGTCGCGACCATGTCTTGGTTATGGCGCAACCTGATTGATCAATCAAACGAATATGTTTGATGTTTTCCATCAAACATGGTGATCTCTTACTGCTGCACGTAACAGCTTGTATCAGGGCTCCTGATCACCTTCTGTTCCGCTTGTAACAGGTCATTTCTGACCCTTGCCGGCAGTTTCGCCAATTGGCGCCGGGTTTCCACTCGGTTTCTGGCGAGCTTGGTCGCGCGCCTTCTCTCCGCGATCCGCTCGATGAAGACCTGGGCTCGCGACAGCATTGCGAGAACGAGATCGCCGTCGTCGCCTGCATGCCGGACGACGTGATTGTGTTGCGGCGCAGATCCGCCGATCGGGTCCTTCCCGAATGAAGGAGTGCCACTGATCCGTCGTGCGGTTGCGGCGACGTTGTCGATCGCCAAAGATAGGGCGGTCATGACCTTGCTCCTTTGTGTTTTGCGGGTGCTTCCCCGCTTCCTTGCGAGCTTGACTATCGCCCCGATGTAATATTCAATCAAACGAAATGGAGTTAAGCTATCTTTCAGTTTTTCTGAATGAGGAGGCCGCCATGAACATGATCCTGCGCCACGCGCTTCCGCTTCTCGAAATGGATGTGTTGAAGACCTTCGTCGCCATTGCCGAAACCGGCAATTTCACGACTGCGGCCGAAGCCGTGTACCGCACACCCTCCGCGGTCTCGATGCAGATCAAGAAGCTCGAAGAGACGCTGGGCTGCACGCTTTTCCTGCGCGACGCGCGGTCTGTCTCATTGACGCCGAAGGGCGAGTTGCTGCTCGGCTTCGCCCGCCGGCTCCTGTCGCTCAACAACGAGACCGTGTCTCGCTTCCTGCTGCCCGACATGAACGGCGTCGTCCGCGTCGGCGCGCCGGAAGATGTGGGCGAGCGCATCCTTCCGGATGTGCTGAAGCGTTTTGCCGAGACCTACCCGAATGTCACGGTCGACGTGTCGATCGGGATGAGCAACGCCATGCGCAAGCGGGTCGACGAGCACCGGCTCGACATTGCCATTTATAACAGCCTTTCCGACGAGGCGTCCAAGGACGGCGAAATCCTGATGCAGGAAAAGCTGGTTTGGGCCGGGGCCAAGTGCGGCAACGCGCATCTGCGCGATCCCCTGCCGGTGTCGATGTGGGAGGACGGATGCGTATGGCGCGCCGATGCGGTCGAGAAGCTGTCGCGGGCCGGGCGCAAATTCCGCGTGGCGTTCCTGAGCGCCTATACGACGGGACAACGTGCTGCGGTGCGCGCCGGCCTCGCGATCGCGCCGCTGCCGCGCTATCTAGTCCAAGGGGAGATGGTGCAGCTCGGCGAGCGAGACGGGCTGCCCGATCTCGGCCATTACGATATCGGGCTGAAGGTGGTTGAGGATGCACCGGCACCGGTACTGGCGGTTGCCGAACACGTCCGTGAGGCTTTCGCCGAACTCCAACTGCATACGGGCAGGATGGCCGAGGCCGTTTAGCCGAGGCTCTTGCGGCCTGCGACGAGGCCTCGTCCTGGCTTGACGGACATAAGTAGCAGCTTATAATAAGCCATGACTTATGAAGCTAGAGTCTTTGCTGCGCTGGCCGATCCGACACGAAGGGCGATTTTCGAGCGCCTTGCAGCGCGTGGGCAGTCCGTTTCCGAACTGTCGCGCACCATGCCCGTATCGCAACCGGCGATCTCGCAGCACCTGAAGGTCTTGAAGGAAGCACGGCTCATTCGTGAGGAACCCGCGGGGGCGCGGCGGATCTACTCCATCGATCCCGTTGGGTTGGGACCCTTGCGGCAGTGGCTGGACCGCTTCTGGACTGACCAACTCGCCGCCTTCAAATCCAATGTCGAAGCGGCGGCCGATCAGGATAAAGACTGAACGACTATCTAAAAGAGGCACACAACCGGGAGAAACCTCATGCACAGGATCGAACCGGTCCCGGTCCGCAAATCGGTTGCCGTCCGCACGTCTCCGCAGAAGGCCTTCGAGTTCTTCGTGAACGGCATGGGTGGCTGGTGGATCAAAGAGCACAGCCTGACGGAGTCCGGACAGAAGACGGTGATCGTCGAGGCCAGAGCGGGCGGCAGATGGTACGAAGTCGGGAATGCCGGCGAGGAGCGCGAATGGGGCCGCGTCATCACCTGCGATCCGCCGCACCGCATTCTTCTCGCTTGGCAGCTCAACGCCGATTTCGACTTCGAGCCGAAATTCCAGACGGAAGTCGAAGTCTGGTTCGAGGCGAAGGGCGAAGGCGAGACGATCGTCACGCTGGAGCACCGCGATCTTGGCAATTATGGCGTTAAGGCCGAGGATCTGCGCGGCGTGCTCGACTCTGCAAAAGGATGGGGTGGGTTGCTGGCGTCGTTTGCCGCGAAGGTGGCATAAGCGGCTCTGCAGCTACTCCCGGCTCCTGCGCCTTCTGCGCCCACCGCCTTCGCCGTCATCGGCCAGCGCCTTGCGCTCCGGTAGCGCCACGACCTCGGAGAGCTTCGGAAAGGCGTCGACCTTGTTCGGCATCGCCATGGCGTTGACGAAGTGCTCCTGAAATTTCGATTCAAGAGCCGTTTCTATCTTCTCGATCTTTCTCACGGTTTCCTCGATCTCGCGGCGGTGACCGCGGTTGAGGAGGGCCATAAGGGCGCCGGTGCCGGCGGCATTTCCGACTGCCTTCACCTCGGCGAGGTCGCAATCCGGGATCAGGCCGAGCACCATGGCGTATTTCGGATCGATGAAGGAGCCGAAGGCGCCGGCAAAGCGGATCGTGTCGACATGCTCGACGCCCTGCTTTTCCATCAAGAGCTTGATGCCGGCATAGAGCGCAGCCTTGGCGAGTTGGATCGCTCGGATGTCGTTCTGCGTCACGGTGATGCGCGGTTCGCCGTCATGCAGCAGGTAGGAGAAGGTGCGGCCGTTCGGAACGATACGCGAGCTTTTAGCAGCCATCGCACCGTCGACGACGCCGTCCTGCGAGATGATGCCGGTGAGATACATTTCAGCGACCACCTCGATGATCGCCGAGCCGCAGATCCCGGTAACGCCCACCGCTGCGGCGGCCTCGCCGAAGCCCTCCTCGTCCGACCACTTGTCAACACCGATGACGCGGAAGCGTGGCTCGAGTGTCTCCGGGTCGATGCGGACGCGCTCGATCGCGCCGGGTGCGGCGCGTTGGCCGGAGGAAATTTCAGCTCCCTCGAACGCCGGGCCCGTCGGCGAGGAGGCGGCGACGACGCGGGCGCGGTTGCCGAGGACGATTTCGGCATTGGTACCGACATCGACGAGCAGCATCATCTTGTCCTGGCGATGCGGACCCTCCGAAAGCGTCGCGCCGGCCGCATCCGCCCCGACATGTCCGGCGATGCAGGGGAGCATATAGAGCCTCGCGCCGCGATTGACCTCGATGTCGATCTCATGCGCCCAATATTGCAGCGCGCCAGAAACCGCGAGTGCGAAGGGCGCTTGGCCGAGTTCCGTCGGGTCAATGCCGAGGAAAAGGTGATGCATGATCGGGTTGCCGACGACCACCATGTCGAGGATGTCGTGCCGATCGACGCCGCCTTCGCTGCAGACCTTGCCGATCAGCCCGTTCACCGCTTCCCGCACGGCCTTGGTCATCGCCTCGCGGCCATCCGGGTTCATCATCACATAGGAGACGCGGCTCATCAGATCCTCGCCGAAGCGGATCTGCGGGTTCGATGCGCCCGAAGAGGCAACGATTCGGCCGGAGAGCAGCGACACCAGGTGCATGGCGATCGTCGTCGAGCCGATGTCGCAGGCTATTCCATAGGCCTCGTTCTTCAATCCCGGCCAAAGGCCGACGATGAAGGGGCGGGAGGAATCCATGTCCCGATGGATCGCGGCGGTCACCGCCCAGTTGCCCTTGCGCAGGATGCCCTGAACCTGCGGGATCAGGTGCGGCGCGATCAGCAGATCCTTCCAGCCCCAGTCTTTCTCCAGAACCGCCTTCATCCGGTCGAGATCGCCGAGCGGCTTGTGCATGTCCGGCTCGTCCACTTCGACATAGCAGAGCTGGACGGCGGCATTGCGCTCGATCAACCGGTCGGTTGCGGCCTTGCGCACCACCTGGGCATTGATGACGGTGTCCTGCGGCACGTCGATGACGAGATCGCCGAGGATCTGCGCCGAGCAGGAGAGGCGACGACCATCGGGCAGTTCGCGCACCGTGGCGTAGCGCTGCTCCTTGGGGCCGATCGGGGAGAGGTGTTCGTTCGAGGAAACGATCTTGTGCTTGGCGAAATTGCCTTCCTGCACGGACACCTGACAGCGTCCGCAGGTGGCGCGGCCGCCGCAGACGCTTTCGACATAAACGCCAAGCTTGCGCGCAGCATCGAGCACTGGGGTGCCGACCGGGAAGCGGCCGCGCTTGCCCGAAGGCATGAAAAGCACCAGAGGATCCTTCTGCGCGGCTTCGGTCATATTGGTCTCGATTTCGGAAGTGCTTTCGATGCGCATGCTGGTCGGTCTCTCGTCAGGTCCGCTTCAACCGGGGAGCGAAGCGCGGGTAGACCGCTTCAGACTGCACCGGAATGACGCCTGATAGTTGTCAGATCCCGACATGAAAAGATCTGTCAGCACATTTCAGGAGGGTTGCCGTGCGCTGGCGAACGGGACGGTTACGGTTTCCTGCGCGATAGCCGCCGGGCATTGCTGCGCACCCGCTTGCCATAGGGCTTGAGGGCGGCCGCGGCAATAGCCGTCCCATGGTGGGAACCGCTGCCGGTCATCAGCCGCATCGTGCTGTCGAGAGCGGCCTTCCAGAGGGCCAGGTTCACGGCCATCCCGCTCTCGGCCGCCGCTGCGACCTTTTCGGAAACCATGCGTTGGAGCTCGGCTACGTCGTGCGTCTTTCCGGTCATTGCCGCAAGCTGCATCTGCTGCAGCCGAAGCGCGATGACGAATGGAGCATCGAACCAAAGCGTGGCAGTGTCCAAGCGGAGGCGGCGCGGTGTCATTGGTTATCTCCACTCTTCGGCCGGATGCGAGTTCCGGATTTCGCTATGGTGCCACAGTTAGCTTCACGACTGCGAATGCATAGGCGACTGCCGTGGCCAACAACATCGAACCACCTCAAAAGCACAGGTTTATGACCCGTTCTTAAGATCGCAGATTGATTCTATTCGTAAAAGCCAAGCCAAATACAACGGCAAGCACCGCGAAGTTTAGAAACACAAGCGGCAGAACATAGTTCCAGAGTGCACCGTAGAACCTTCGAAACTCGTCCGCATCCTCAAACAGCATGTATCTGGCGAAGAGGATCAAGGGGATGAAAACCGCAAGGAACCGAAGATGGTTCCTCCAGGCAATTCCCCTTGATAGGCAGTGCAGCGTCGAAGCAGGATATTACTCTCGCACCGCTGCGGCGCCAGCCCGCGCCGCACGTCCGCCACGACGTCCACCGCCGGCAGCCGGTGCCGCGGCGGCCGCCACATGTCCGCCTTCGGCCGGCTTGTGGTCGCGATAGGTCATGATCCAGTTGGTGCAGTTCGCGTCGGTACCGTTCAAGACGTTCGCGGCGCGCACCGCTTCCATTTCCTGCGGGCGGCAGGGGTTCATGATTGCCGACGTCATGCCGGCACCGATTACCATCGGAATGAAGCCGGCATTGATGCCGTGGCGATGCGGCAGGCCGAAGGAGATGTTGGAAAGGCCGCAGGTGGTGTTGACCTTGAGCTCTTCACGCAGGCGGCGGAGCAGCGCGAAGACCTGCCGGCCAGCATCGCCCAGGGCGCCGATCGGCATGACGAGCGGATCGACGACGATGTCGTGCGGCTTGATGCCGTGATCCATGGCGCGCTCGACGATCTTCTTGGCGACAGCAAAGCGGACGTCGGGATCCATGGAAATGCCGGTCTCGTCATTTGAGATCGCGACAACCGGAACGTCGTACTTCTTAACGAGCGGAAGGATCGCTTCCAGCTTTTCCTCTTCGCCGGTGACCGAGTTGACGAGCGGGCGGCCCTTGGCAACGCGCAGGCCGGCTTCGATCGCCGCCGTTACCGAGCTGTCGATCGACAGCGGTACATCGACGAGGCCCTGGACGATTTCCAGCGTCTTGACGAGCAGCGGCGGTTCGGTCTCGTTCGGGTTGACAGCTGTCACGCCCGCATTGACGTCGAGCATGGTCGCACCCGCGGCAACCTGCTCCAGCGCGTCCTTGATGACCGTCTCGAAGTTGCCCTCGATCATTTCGGCGGCGAGCTTCTTGCGGCCGGTCGGATTGATGCGCTCGCCGATGACGCAGAAGGGCTGGTCGAAGCCGATGACGATCTCGCGGGTGGCGGAAGCGACGATGGTGCGGGTCATATAAGATCCTCTGATCCTGGAGCCTGGGGCTATGTAATAGACCCCATTCGTGTTTGTCAGGCGCGGGACGAGCCGAAGCGCCGGTTTTCCTCTGTTAAAGCCGCTGGCCGCGGCCCTGTTCTCAATGCGGATGGTGTGCGGCGGCCTCCGCCATCTGCTGCTGGTTTTCCTCGATGCCCCCGCGAAGATGCTCGAGCCGCTCCGCCACAAGCGTTTCCGTCGGCGTCGCTTCGTGTTTCCATGGCTTGCGACCCTTCAGGACGCCGGACTCGTGGACGATCTCCGCCACATATTCCTCCTGGCGATAGGCCATCACGTGCACGCCCGAAACGCCCTCGATCTCCTTCACCTCGTTGATGATGTCGATGCAGAGCTGCTTGCCTTCCTTCTTCTGGTCCTGGGCGCCTTCAAGGCGCGTGATGATCGAATCGGGAATATGGATGCCCGGCACGTTGGAGCGGATCCAGCGTGCGGTCTTGGCCGAGGCCATCGGGCCGACGCCGACGAGGATGAAGCATTTCTCGTGCAGGCCGAGGTCGCGCACCTTCTTCATGTACTCGCGGAACATCGGCACGTCGAAGCAGTACTGGCTCTGGACGAATTGGGCGCCCGCTTCGATCTTCTTTGCCAGCCGGTAGGGCCGGAAATCGTAAGGCGGCGCAAAGGGGTTGATCGCGGCGCCGAGGAAAACCTGCGGCGGCGTCGTCAGCTTGCGGCCGGAGAGGAATTTCGAATTGTCGCGCATGATCCTGACGGTCTCGAGCAGCGACATGCAGTCGAGGTCGAAGACGGGCTTGGCACCCGGCTGGTCGCCGGCCTGCACACCGTCGCCTGTCAGGCACATGATGTTCTGCACGCCCATGGCCGAGGCGCCGAGCACGTCGCCCTGGATGGCGATGCGGTTCTTGTCGCGGCAGGCGATCTGCATGATCGGCGCATAGCCCATGCGCGTCAGCAGCGCACAAATACCGACCGACGACATGTGGCAGTTGGCGCCCGAGGCGTCGACGGCGTTGATGCCGTCCACCCAGCCGTCGAAGATCGCTGCCCGTTCGTAGACGTCCTGGGGATTGGCGCTGTCTGGCGGATTAAGCTCGGCCGTGACGGCAAATTCGCCGCGGCGCAGCACCCGCTCCAGCCGGCCGCGCGAAGAATGGCCGGGCAGGGGGTCGAGCGGCGCACCGGGGTCGAAGGGGTTGATATCCGGGCTCATCTCTGGCCTTCCTTCTTCGCCTCTTCGAGAGCCGCGGCCTCGGCCGTCACCCGCAACCACGACGAGGTTTCTCGCAGCGATTGGTTGACCGGTTTCTGGACATTCATGATCGCGTTGCCCTTCACCATGTTCTGCGAACCCTTCCACGCTTGCACCCAGACACAGGGCATATCCGGTTCGACCTCGCAGTTGCCGTTGGCACGGACGCCGCCGCAGGGGCCGTTGCGGAGCTGCTTCGGACAGTTCATCGGGCAGGACATGCCGGTCGAGGACAGCGCGCACTGGCCGCACATGCGACAGTCGAAGAGGAAACCCTTGACGTGGCGTTCGACGAAGGTCACCGGCCGCTCGACGCGGTTGTAGCCGATGGCGTTCCAGAGCGGATGGAGCATCAGGAACATGTCGGCAAAGCGGTTGTAGAACCATTCGAGAAAGCGCGAATGGCGGACCGCCCAGAGCCGGACCGTGTATTTGTGGCGCGAGCGGCGGCTCGGCGAGACATTTGTCGGCGTATAGGCGCCCGTGGCCGCCTTCTTGGCGGATTCGGCGTTGCCGGTGACGACCTTGGGGTCAGGCATTGTCCCGCCCTCCGGCTTTGACGAGTGCAACGAGCCGCTCCCTGTCGTAGGCGGCCTCCAGTTCGGCTGCTGCCTTGTCGGCCTCCGCCTCGAGATCGTCTGAAACCGGGATCGGATCGGCCTTGCGCCATTCGGCCAGGTAGTCGTCGGTCTCGGCAGCGCCGGTCCGCATGGCGCACATGTCGATCGCCTCGGTGAAGCGCAGCGAAAGCTCTCGCTTGGCACTCTTGCGGCCCTGTTTGATGATGACCTGGGCGGGGATATCGCGCCAGTAGACGATGATGCGGTCTGCCATGGGATTCCTGTTCTCCTCCACAGCCCCGCGCCTCTTGTCAGACGCGCAGAGGTCGCTGTAGCCCTTTGAATTGCTGCATGTTTTTATCCTTACGTCGATCGCGATCCAAGGAACATGCAGAGCGCATGATGCCGAAGGCCGAAATCGGTCTTCGGACAGGCTTCTACGCCGAGTCAAAGTGTTGCAGCGTTCTTTGCGCGTCTGTTCTGACGAGCGGTGCTGTTATGCCGACAATGCGCATGTCTATGCGCCGTGGCTTACCTTGGCACGACGTCGGATATGTCAAAAAACGACGCTCCCCCGGTTCGCATGAAGAGCGGAATGCACCGCGGGTATCTTGACGCGGCCCTTGGCATTCGGAACGCGGAAGCAGGGTCCTGGCAAACACCTTGGCCGCAACCGTGCGATCGCGCCAAACCGGGCTCCTCGGCTACGGCCTCAATAGCCGGAGCTTCCGCTGCCCTGGCTGCCGCCGCCCATGCCGCCACCGCCGGAGGCGCCGGTTGAACTTGGTGGAGGAGGGGCGGCGTTCTGCTGGCTCGTCTGGTTGCTGACGCACCCGGCGATCGCCAAAAGTGCGATCAAGGCGATGAGTATCGATGGTCCGTGCGGCATTTTCTTCTCCAATCACGGATTGGAACTGCGCAGCCATGTTCTTCCCGTCGACTGTTGGAGGCAAGTGCATGCGTGCGCTTGATTTCGTACAAAAGCGCGTCATTTCCATCGAATGTGCAGATGCCCCGGAGAGTCCTGATGTCAAGAACAGTGATCGCAATGTTGTGCCTCGCGCTTCTCGCGCTTTCTTCCTGCGCGAACACGGCGCGCGGATTCAGGCAGGATAGCACCCAGACCGGCCACGCTGTGGATAGTGCTACCAAGCGCGTCCTGGGGGCTGCTCAGTAGGACAGCGCCTTCGCCATCCGGCGACTACGCCGCATCCTCGGCTGCGGTCGGGGCTTGCGCCCGACTGCGATGAGCACCCTGAGAGCTGCTTCCGCTTCAGCCTCGGTGAACCCGGCTAGTAGCTGGTCCGCAAATACCGCCGGGACACCGGTCAGGTTGTCCCACACGGTCCAATGGTCGGTTGGGTCGAGGATGAGTTCGTAGCGGTCCTGTTGCATCGGATTCCTCTCGTTTACCAGATCCCGCGTCGCAGGCCATTCCAAAGCCAAGCCCAGACCGGCGGATGATACCATTGCCGCGACGGAGCGGCGATATCGAAGGGTCGGAGGTATCCGGCGAGCGCGTCCTCGACCGCCCTGATCGCAATGTCGGTCGAGGCGGCTGTCTGGAGCAGCGGATAGGTATGGATCGTATCGGCGCGGCTTGGTATCTGCCGCGACTGGTAAAGAATGCCGCCGGTATCGACGCCCTCATCGACGAGATGAACGGTCGCGCCGAAATTCTCCAAATCATTGCCGACGAGCGCCCAGTAGCCGCCCATCAGTCCGCGATACTGCGGATTGATGCCCGCATGGAAGTTCAGGACGGGGCAGGGGATTGTTGCCAGCGTTGCGGGCTTCAGCATCCGGCAACTGACGAGAAAGACGACGGCGGGCTGAAGCGCCGTCAGCCGTGCGCGGCCTTCGGCATCGTTGATCGAAGCGATCTGGTGCACCGGGATGGAGGGGGGCTTGTCGGCAGACACGCCGTAGCTGCGCAGGATTTCGGCCGCCCGCCGGCGCGTGAGCCGTTTGCCGAAACGCGAGGCGATCATCGTGGCGAGCTGGCCCAAAGCCGTCGCCCATCCGAGCTTCCGAGCCCGCCGTCTGACGAAGAGCGCCTTGGATTCCGGCTGCTCCTGCAGGACGACGATGTCGGAAAAGCGGGCGGCAAGCGCATTGATCAGGATGTTCGGATTGTCGCCCCCTGCGGTAACGACGACGATGCGCCGGCCGGTCGAGGCGGCCGTTGACGTTTCACTTTCCGTGAGGGCGCTTTGCGATCGGTACATAGGTCGGCAAGGGTTGTCTGAGTATCATCTGCGGCGTCCAGACACAGTGGCGCGCAGAAACAGATATGCCGACACAGGCGTTACCGTGGTCTTAAGCGGGTAGCCAATAATATATCACGGGGTCGATTGCCCGAGCATTACGCCTCAATCAACGACCGGCTGAGATCGCCGTAGCCGGTAAAGCGGTACTCATAGGCGAGGCCGAGATAGTCGGCGGCGCGGCGGGCCTTCTCCTTGAGCGCCTCGTCTTCCACCTGCGATAGATAGACGAGCTTGCGGTAGTGGCCGAAATACATGTCGCGCAGTTCCGGATGCCGGTCGAGGCCGAGCGGCTCGACGACGAATGCTTCGAACTGGCGGGCGAGGAAGTCGGTGAGAAAGAAGGCCGTGAGGTCGTCGTCCCAACGGGCGGCGAAATCCGCATTGCCGGCGAAGAAGGAATAGCAGTGCGGGCCGGGAATCCGCTCGACGCCTTCCTCCTCGCAGAGCCGATCGATGAGACCGCCGGTACCGCAATCGGCATAGGCGATGAAGATGCGCTCGAAGCCGTCGGAACGGGCGCGGGCGATCGCGTCGCGAAGGCCCGGCACGATCTTTTCCGGCGTGTTGTGCCAGATGGCGGGAAGACAGTTGAGCTCGATATGGTCGAGCTTGTTGGCCTCGCAGATCGCAAGAATTTCACGTGCGATGGCGCCGCAACCAATGACGTGAACTTTCTTTGGCTGTGCACGTTCTCTTGCCGACGGTGCGTTTTCCATCTTTATTCCGCCTTGTATCAACACAAAGGAATCACGGTCATGACAATAAGGTCCATCGCGATGATCGGCGCTCTTCTGGTAGCGCTCTCAACCCTGAGTTCCTGCGCCAATACGATCCGCGGCATGGGGCAGGATACTGCGAATACCGTGAACGCCACAGAGGGAGCCGGGCGCCGGGTCGCCCGAGCGGCCAATTGACCGCCACGCGGCTGTAGGGAGGCGTAGCGGCCTCGCTTTATAATAAACAAAGACGCCGGCTGTCGGTTTCATCCGCACAGCCGGCGTTTTTCTGCATCAGTTGGACTCAGCCGGCGGCAAGCTGGTTGTGCTTGCGCCGCATATAATCCTTTGCGGTTTCGACGGCGACCGCCGCGTCGCGGCAATAGGCGTCGGCGCCGACGGCCTTGCCGAATTCCTCGTTGAGCGGCGCGCCGCCGACGAGAACGACGTAATCGTCGCGCAGGCCCTTCTCCTTCATGGTGTCGATGACAACCTTCATGTAGGGCATCGTCGTCGTCAACAGCGCCGACATGCCGAGGATGTCGGGCTGCTCGCGCTCGAGCGCTTCCAGATAGTTCTCGACCGGATTGTTGATGCCGAGGTCGACGACGTCGAAGCCGGCGCCTTCCATCATCATGCCGACGAGGTTCTTGCCGATGTCGTGAATGTCGCCTTTGACGGTGCCGATTACCATCTTGCCGAGCTTCGGTGCGCCGGTTTCGGCGAGCAGCGGCCGCAGGATGGTCATGCCGGCCTTCATCGCGTTTGCGGAAAGCAGAACTTCCGGCACGAAGAGAATGCCGTCGCGGAAGTCGATGCCGACGATGCGCATGCCTTCGACGAGCGCCTGGGTCAGGATGTCGTAGGGCGTCCAGCCGCGCTTGAGGAGGATGCGGGTGCCATCCTCGATTTCCTCCTTGAGACCGTCATAAAGGTCGTCATGCATCTGCTGCACGAGTTCCTCGTCGGAAAGGTCCTCGAGAATGATTTCATCATCTGCCATAGTAGGGTCCTCGGTTCCTGGCATAGTCGTTTCGCGGGAGTGGCACGATAACACTCCGGACGCGTTGTCCCATCCTTAACGGGCGGCGCCTAAAAATCTCTTTTCGAAAGCGACGTCGCATATGGTGAAAAACGACGACGCGTTGCTTCCCATCGTTTGTCATGCCAGTCGTATCGCATAATTCACCGATGCGGAATCCGCCGCCCGGTAAAATTATGCAACAGTTCAAGGTGTTAGTTTAGGCAGCTGAGCAAGCGTTTAGGTAATGGCCGGCCCACAGCCACGGTTTCACGCGGCACCAACGGACCGTGTGGACGGGGCCGGTCGAGTGTCTAAGTTGCGCCACCTGTTGGCGCATTGAGACCCGTACCGATCCGGCGGCTTGGTAGCATTAGGCCAAATCCATGCCGGGCGCATGGTGCCGCTACTGGATTCGACCGGCGGAAAGGACTATGCGCCCACCTACCGAAATGTTGCAGCGTCCTTCGTGCGAAGACGTGGCGGGAGAGGAATGAGCGAATGAGCGACGTTACAGAACAAGGCGCGATCGAAGGCGGCGGACGCCGCGCGCGTGGCGAGGGACGTGGGGCGGCAGCCCGCCGGGCCTCCCGCACCGGCGGCGGTCCGGGACCGTCTCTGCCCTATATCCAGCGCAAGATTCGCGAGTACGAAGTTCTCGACGAGGAGGGGTTGCAGCTCATCGAGCGCAATGCCGACATCGTTCTGGAAGAGATCGGCATCGAATTCCGTGACGATCCGGAAGCGTTGGAGCTCTGGAAGGCGGCGGGAGCTGATGTGCGCGGCGAGCGCGTCCATTTCCCGAAGGGCCTCTGCCGCGAGCTTTTGAAGACCGCGCCGTCGAACTTCACCTGGCATGCGCGCAATCCGGAGCGCAACGCCCATATCGGCGGCAAGGCGACGGTTTTCGCACCGGTCTACGGCCCGCCCTTCGTCCGCGATCTCGACGGCAACCGCCGCTATGCGACGATCGAGGATTTCCGCAATTTCGTGAAGCTTGCCTACATGGCGCCGTCCGTCCATTCCTCGGGCGGCACGGTCTGCGAGCCGGTCGACATCCCGGTCAACAAGCGCCATCTGGACATGGTCTACAGCCATATCCGCTATTCCGACAAACCCTTCATGGGCTCGGTGACGGCGCCGGAACGGGCCGAAGACACGATCGCCATGGCGAAGATCGTCTTCGGCGACGATTTCGTCGAGAACAACACGGTGACGCTGAACCTGATCAACGCCAATTCGCCGATGGTCTTCGACGAGACGATGGTGGGCGCGCTCAAGGTCTACGCGCGCCATAATCAGGCCTGCGTGCTGTCGCCCTTCATTCTTTCCGGCGCGATGAGCCCGGTGACCGTCGCCGGGACGCTGACGCAGATTCTGGCCGAGGTTCTTGCCGGCGCCTCGTTCACCCAGCTGATCCGCAAGGGCGCGCCGGTGCTTTTCGGCACCTTCGCCGCCTCGATCTCGATGCAGTCGGGTGCCCCAACCTTCGGCACGCCGGAGCCGTCGCTTGTCTCCTATGGCGCCGCCCAGCTTGCCCGCCGCCTCGGCCTGCCGTTCCGTACCGGCGGTTCGCTCTGCGGCTCCAAGGTTCCGGATGCCCAGGCGGCACACGAATCGGCGAACACGATCAACATGACACTGCTCGCCGGCACCAACTTCGTGCTGCACGCGGCCGGCTGGCTCGAAGGCGGTCTGGTCTCGTCCTACGAGAAGTTCATGATCGACCAGGATCAGCTCGGCATGATGCAGAAGATGGCTGAAGGCGTCGATCTTTCGGAGAATGCGCAGGCGCTCGACGCGATCCGCGAAGTTGGCCCCGGCAGCCACTATCTCGGCTGCTCCCATACCCAGGCCAATTTCCAGACGGCCTTCTACCGCTCGCCGCTCGCCGACAACAATTCCTTCGAACAGTGGGAAATCGAAGGCGAGAAGCGGATCGAGCAGCGCGCCAACGCGCTCGCCCGCTCGTGGCTCGAACACTACGAGGCACCCTATCTCGATCCGGCGATCGACGATGCGCTCAAGGACTATATCGCCAAGCGCAAGGATTCGATGCCGGACGCCTTCACCTGAAAGGCTCCCGAGCGAGCCAGGGAGCAAGGCGGCGCGGCGCAGGTGGCCGACATGATCCAGAAGGAGGTCTGGCGCCCGCATTACGAAACCCAGGGGCCGAAACCGAAATGACGGCGGCCTCCGCTTGTGACGACAATCTTGTTCAAATGCTCCGTGCGGCTCTCGAGCCGCACGGTCTTTTTTTGCGTGGCACTGTGAATTTTGTGGCCGGCGAGGCGGCTCCCCAGCTAAAGGGCGGCGCGCCTGCCGCGAGCGTCCTGCTCGTCGGCAATATCGGTGGCTCACTGTGGGAGCCGTTCAGCCGTTGGCGAGCAGACCAGCCGGATCAAGGCGGCATGGATCCACTCGACAATTGGTCGAAGCAGATAATCCAACCTGTCGCGGAGCGGCTCGACGCCACCGCCTATTACCCGTCCGATCCGCCCTGGCAGCCATTCCAGCGATGGGCAATGCGCGCCGAGGGCTTGAAACCATCGCCGCTCGGCATCCTCATCCACCCCAAATATGGTCTCTGGCACGGCTATCGCGGTGCGCTCGGCTTTGATCGGGTACTTCCGCAGACGGACAAAGTTTCAACTGGCCATCCTTGCGATGCTTGTGTGGGAAAGCCGTGCATTTCGGCCTGTCCGGCTGATGCCTTGGCCGCCCGCGCATTCGATGTCGCTCGCTGCCGCACGCATTTGAGGTCAAAGGAGGAGCCTGGCGGCTGCCTCGCGCTTGGCTGCCTTTCGCGCGATGTCTGTCCGGTAGGGCGAGACTTTCGCTACCCGGATGCGCAACTCCGTTTCCATATGGCGGCACTGAGGCTTTAGACTGGTTGCTCTCAGTCGGCCCCAGTCGGTCATGATGGACCGTGAAAATGCCCTCCTGCGCCGTGATTGACTTGCCAATCCGGAGCACTCAGCAATCGCGCATCAAACCGCCGCAATCCATGCGATGTTACGTCACGATCCGCTTCGAGTCGCGAACCATGCCACTGTTTCCAAAAGGCCTTCTCATCGGCGCCGCACTTCTCACGGGCGGCTTTGCCAAATCCGCGCCGGCCGACGCTGCAGGCACTTCCTGCCGCAACGTGAGCCACCGTGGCGAAGACTACATCGCCTGCAGCTTCGATCCCGCCGCAAGCGACATTCGCCTCTACAACAAGGACCATGCGGGCGTTCCGTTCAGATCCTTCAAGGCGCTGTCGCTCGAATTGCGCCATCGCGACGAATATCTCGTCTTCGCCATGAATGGCGGCATGTATCACGAGGACCTTTCTCCGGTCGGCCTGCACATTGAAGAAGGCGGAGAGCAGGCCCCGCTCAACACCAATCCGGGTTGGGGCAATTTCCACCTGCTGCCGAACGGCGTCTTCTACGTGACGGACGGCAAGGCAGGCGTTATGGCGGCAGAGGCTTACCGCGACGCCGGCATCACACCGCGCTTTGCCACGCAATCCGGGCCGATGCTGGTGATCGACGGCAAGCTTCACCCGCGCTTCCTGCCGGACAGCGACAGTTTCAAAACCCGCAACGGCGTCGGTGTGACGACGGAAGGCCAGGTGGTTTTCGCGGTCTCGAAGCGGCCGGTGCGCTTCCACGATTTCGTGACGCTCTTCCGGGACGCGCTTGACTGCCCCAACGCGCTGTTCCTCGACGGCACGATTTCGAGCCTTTATGCGCCGGAGATAAACCGCCACGACCGGCTGTTTCCGCTCGGGCCAATCATCGCCGTCGTCGCGAGGTTTCCGCATTGAGCGCACCGCAAAAGAATTTGTCGGCTCCACCCAAGGAATGGCGGTCGGCGACCGTCTAAGCTTGAAATAGGACAGAGCGGGCAGGGATTGTGCGTGCAGGGATTGGGCGGGCAGGGATTTGGACGCGGAACTCGTTGAACGGGCGGTGAGCGGCGATCGCGAGGCCTTTGGCCGATTGATCGAGCGCCACTATGACTTCGTTCATGCGGTCGCCTGGCGGTGGTCGGGCAATGAGGCCGATGCGGAGGATATTGCCCAGGAGGTCTGCATAAGGCTTGGCTCGGCGATTCGCGGCTTCCGCGGCACCAGCCGGTTCCGCACCTGGCTCTATGCATTGACGCTGAATGCGGCCCGTGATCACCGGCGCCGGCGGGCGCGCGACGAGCGGAAGATGCAGGCCTATGCATCCGATTCGGCGCTCTCCGCAATGTCCGATGGCGATGACGAGGAGCGGCGCGAGGCGCTGTGGGCGGCGGTGCGGGCGCTGCCGGAAAAGCAATGCGATGCCGTCCTGCTCGTTTATGCCGAGGGTCTGAGCCATGCGGCAGCCGCCGACGTGCTTGGCTGCTCGGAAGCGACCATCTCCTGGCACGTCCATGAGGCGCGGAAACGCTTGCGGACGCTGCTCGGCAAGGAGGCTGTGTGATGACCGACGAACTCGATATGCTGTCCGGACGGACGCCGCCGAAGCCGACGGACGAGGCACGGGCGCGGGCCCTCGCCGCCGCGATGCAGTCCTATGACGCGGCGGAAAATATGTCGCCTGCCCAAGGATCAACGAAGCCCGCGCGTCAAAGCTCCATCCTCAACCGGATATGGAGCCCTATCATGAACCGGAAATTTCTTGCCGGATCGGCCCTGGCGATGCTGATCGTCGTCCCGGCCGCCGCTTTCCTGACGCTGGAACTGGTTCGCAGCGATTTTTCACGCGACGCGGAGGTGCAGGTGGCCGCCAAGCCAGTACCGCGCCCGCAGCCGAAATCGACTGCGCCCGCGACCATCGAGCGGGGAGAGCTTTTCCCCGGGTCCGGCTCGGACCTCAGCGAGGTGCCTCGCGAGGCCGCCGAAAACGAGGCGACGGCAAGCGCTGCGGCCGATACGGCCGCAGCGCCCGCTGCCGAAGGCGGGACGGTGGGCTTTGCCGCGCGTGGCCGCGCCGCACTCATGCCGGCGCCGGCCGTGCCAAGCGATATCCTTCCGCCGCCGACAGAAAGCCGCGAGCGCTTCGGCAACGCCGATGCCAATCCAGTAAAAAGCGTTGCGACCGAGCCGGTCTCGACCTTCTCCGTCGATGTCGATACGGCCTCTTACGCCTTCGTCCGCCGATCTCTGATGGAGGGCGAGATGCCGAACCATGATGCCGTACGCGTCGAGGAGATGATCAATTATTTCCCCTATGATTGGCCGCGCCCGACGACGGCTGCGGAGCCGTTCAAGGCCACCGTCACAGTGACGCCGACGCCATGGAACGCAGCAACGCGGCTGATGCATGTGGCGATCAAGGGCTATGAGGTGGTTCAGCAGGAGGCGCCGAGAGCCAACCTCGTCTTCCTGATCGACGTCTCCGGCTCCATGGACGAACCGGACAAGCTGCCGCTTCTCAAGAATGCTTTCCGGTTGCTGGTCGAACGGCTGAGACCGGACGATACAGTGTCGATCGTCACCTATGCCGGCAATGCCGGCACGGTGCTTGAACCCACGGCGGTCAAGGACAAGGCGAAGATACTGGCGGCGATCGACACGCTGCAACCGGGCGGCTCGACGGCCGGTGCCGAGGGCATCGACGCTGCCTATCGGCTGGCGGAGAAAGCCTTCGTCCAGAACGGCGTCAATCGCATTCTGCTCGCGACCGACGGCGACTTCAATGTCGGGCCGTCGAGCGACGAGGAATTGAGACGCGTGGTCGAAGCGAAGCGCAAAAGCGGCGTCTTTCTCTCCGTTCTCGGCTTCGGTCGGGGCAACTACAACGACGCGCTGATGCAGACGCTCGCCCAGAACGGCAACGGCGTTGCTGCTTACATCGACACGCTGGCGGAGGCGCAGAAAACGCTCGTCGAAGAGGCGGGGTCGTCGCTCTTCCCGATCGCCAAGGATGTGAAGCTGCAGGTGGAGTTCAATCCGGCGGCGATCGTCGAGTACCGGCTGATCGGCTACGAGACGCGGGCGCTGAAGCGCGAGGATTTCAACAACGACAGGGTCGATGCAGGCGACATCGGCTCCGGCCACAGCGTGACGGCGATCTACGAGGTGACGCCCAAGGGCAGCCCGGCCGTGCTCAACGACGAGCTCCGCTATGCGACCGCCGAAAAGCCGGCAACAGCTGCGGCTCACGCCGGCGAACTCGCCTTCCTGAAGATCCGCTACAAGAAGCCGGACGGCGACAGGAGTGAGTTGATCACCACGCCGGTCACCGAGGAAAATGCGGTGCCGAACCTCGCCGAGGCGTCGGCTGACGTCCGCTTCTCCATCGCCGTCGCGGCGTTCGGCCAGAAGCTTGCCGGAAATTCAGCCCTTGCCGACTATTCCTATCCGGCGATCGCCGATCTCGCCGCCGCCGCCAAGGGCACCGATCCGTTCGGCTACCGCGGCGAGTTCGTCAATCTGGTGCGGCTGGCGAAAGGGCTTTCGGGCGCAAAGCAGTAGCTGCCTACTGCATGTCTCCTTATCGACCTCGATTTAAGGACAAAGGCATGCAGCAAATTCAAAGTGCGACAGCGACCTTTGCGCGTCTGATAAGACGCGCGGCGCTGTAGGGCGGGCAACTCCTGCGCGCCGAGGATCATCAGGAATGGCTGGGCGGCACCGTCCACCACCGTGACGCGCCGGAGTTTTGCGGATTGCTGCCTGCCCACGCTGTTTTTCTCAAGCCTTTGGAAAGGCGCGCTGCAATCCACCGGATTTGATCAGCCCGTTCCGAAACGCCTGATAGGCCGCATGCTGGCTGGAGCGGGCCACCTCCATAAGGCGCATCTGAAGACGCGGCGGCGCCTCGTTGCCGAGCCATTCTCCGACTCTTTCGAGTTTCAGCGTATTCAGGAACCGCGCTTCGGCGGCAAGGTCGAGGTGGCGGTGCAGCCCCTCCATCAGATTTTCATCCTGTTCCTGATTTTCCATCAGCAGCTTGACGAAAGCCTGCTCCGCTTCGCCGAAGCTCGAAAGCTTGGAGGCGGTCGTGTCCCGGTCGGGGAAGGCGGCTGGCGTGCTCATGGATTTATCTCCGTTGGTCGCACATCCTCGGATAGGCGACTCTCCCTCCATCTGCAATTGATAGCTTGCGGTCGTCTTTGCCGAACTCCCGAACCTCTACCAGTGGAGCGCGCGGACAGCGCGCTGCGTCAGCCTAGTCCGCTTATCAAGTCGGTCGTGCCATAGAAATCACACCAATGTGGATATACCCGACCGCGCAGTGGCGGCTTCGGCAGGGCCATGTTAACCGGCAAGCTCTGAACGAGGTGCTCCACAGTTGCTACAATACAGACCCGAAATTGATGGACTGCGCGCGCTCGCGGTCATGCCCGTGCTTCTCTTCCATGCTGGTTTTGGCTTCATCGGGGGCGGGTTTGCTGGCGTAGACGTTTTCTTCGTCATCAGTGGTTATCTGATCACGGCGATCCTCCACCGCGAAATCCGCGACGGTAGCTTCAGCATTGTCGGATTCTACGAACGCCGCGCGAGGCGTCTTGCGCCAGCTTTGCTCTTCATCTGCACCGTTTCGACCGCCTTCGCCGCTCTTTGGATGCTGCCGCAGGAGCTCAACAATTTCGGCAAGAGCCTTTATGCGGTGAGCCTTCTCGGGTCGAATTTCCTGTTTTGGGGTCAGACCGGGTATTTCGCGCCGAACACGGACTTGATGCCCCTTCTGCACACCTGGTCACTGGCCGTCGAGGAGCAGTTTTACATTGCGTTGCCCCTGCTTCTACTCGCGCTTCGCCGCTACTCGGTGGCTAAGGTGATGAAGCTTCTGGCGACTGGCGTTATCCTCAGCTTTGGAGCCACGCAGATTCTTGCCCGCATCGATCCGGCCGCAAATTTCTACCTGCTGCCGAGCCGCTTTTGGGAGCTCGGCATCGGTGCAATGCTGGCGATTGCCAATGAGAGGCAATTCGATTTTCCCCAACGAATGCGTGAGATCCTGGCAGCGCTCGGTCTTTGCGCCATCGCCGCCAGTTACATCCTCCTCCAAGGAACGGCTTACTACCCCGGCTGGACGACGCTGCCGGTGGTGCTGGGAACTACTCTCGTGCTCGCCTTTGCACACGGAGACACGGTCGTGGGCAAACTGCTTTCGTGGCGGCCCTTGGTGGCGATCGGACTTCTAAGCTATAGCCTCTATCTCTGGCATCAGCCGGTCTTCGCCTTCGCGCGCTTGCGTTGGATCGACGAGATTCCACGTTTCGGTTACTTGCTGCTGATCGCGATTTGCTTCGTATTGGCCTATTTCAGCTGGCGCTATGTCGAGCAGCCGTTCCGCAAACGAGCCCGTTTCGGACGGCGCGCCGTTTTTAGTTTCACGATCGCCTCTGGTGCCGTGGCAATCCTTTTGGGCCTGGGCCTTGATGGGACGGACGGGATGGTTGCGCAAAAGCGGGACTTGGCGCGGCTGACCGGCTCGAGTGTCGGCCTCGGCAAGCGGTGCGATGCGGTGGTCGATCTCAAATGCGCTACAAGCCACACACCCGAAATGGCCGTTTGGGGCGATTCCTTTGCACGACATCTGGTTGATGGCATCATTGCCTCGAAGCCTGACGTCCGGTTGCTACAACTTACCAAAAACAATTGCGGGCCGTTTCTCGACCTGTCCCCGATGGCGCCGCGGCTTGGCCCGAGCTGGCCGAAGGAATGCGCCCAGCATAATGATGATGTGCGGCGTTTCCTGGTAGCGAACAAGTCGATCCGCTATGTCGTCCTGTCATCGCAGCTTAGCCAGTACCTGACGGAAGAGATGGTGCTCGTCGAAGGAAGGCGGGAAGTCCCCACCGAGGTGAAGACCCTCACCACCAGCCTGCGCTCGACGCTTGCCTGGCTAAAGGCAAATGGTTTTGAGGCCGTGTTCGTCGCGCCGACGCCGCATGACGGCCGCGACACCGGCCTTTGCGTTGCGCGGGCAAGACTCTTGGATCAACCGATTGAGCGCTGCGAGTTGCCTCTCAAGAATGTTCGCGTCCACGACAAGGACATACTACAGGTCGTCGCCGATATCGCCGACGAGTATCCCGTTGTCAGCTTCATGGATTATCTTTGCGATGCGGATGCCTGCAAGGTCGAGGATCAGGGCGTAGAGCTTTTCGAGGACCATGGGCATTTCTCCGCGCAAGGATCGCGACAGATGGGCCGCGCGCTCAACTTCTACCGCTCCTTTGTCGATGCAGCGAAGAGCGATCCGGTATCCGCACAGGTCTCACCGGCGCAACCTTCGCCCCCATCGGCAGCCCTGTGATCGATCGGTCAGGCGAAAACTTCCCGCAACCGGGGGCCGCTATCGCCTCCACGAGAAGAGTTACGCTCTGAAGACCGGGGCAGGCTATGCGCGGCGACTTCTCCGTTCGCGCACCGGGGAGGCGGCGCCCTCATTGGCCGTCTTGTTGCGCAAGGGGCCGATCTTTTCGACGATGACCTCAAGCGTCGGGCGCTCGCCCCTGGTGTGATTGTCGAGGGCAAGACGCATCGCGGCGAGGTGATTGCAGGACGTGCCGCAGCAGCCGCCGATGATCTTGGCGCCGGCATCGACGGCCAGGCGCGCATATTCGGCCATCAGCGGCGGTGTGCCGGAATAGTGGATCTCCGATCCGCGGAACTCGGGAATGCCGCAATTGCCCTTGACGACGACGGTGCCCTGGGGATTGGCGGCGGTCATGTCGAGGAGCGAGGACAGAATGTCGGATGCGCCGACGCCGCAATTGGCGCCGACCGCGACCGGGCCTTCGCCGATGTCTGCCGCGACCGTGTGAAGGTCCTTAGGGTGCAAGCCCATCATCGTCTTGCCGGCAGTATCGAAGGAACCGGTGTAGACGAAGGGCAGGCCGACCTTGGTGGCGGCCTCGGCGGCTGCCCGGATCTCGTCCGGCGAGGACATCGTCTCGATCCAGGCGACTTCCGCGCCGCCGGCCTTGAGGCCCTCGATCTGCTCGACAAAAGCTGCGACCGCGTCCTCATAGGAGAGGGCGCCGAGCGGCACCAGCAACTCGCCGGTCGGGCCGACGGAGCCGGCGGTGATGACCTTGCGCGGCGCCTTGTCGGCGACGGCACGGGCGATCTCGGCGGCGCGCTTGTTGAGCGCATGCACCCGGTCTTCCGCCTGGTGGAGCTTCAGCCGGTGGCGCGTGCCGCCGAAGGAATTGGTCAGGATGATGTCGGCGCCGGCCTCGACGAAATCCTGATGCAGCTTGGTGATGTTTTCCGGCCTGGTCTCGTTCCAGAGTTCCGGCGCTTCGCCGGCCTCGAGACCCATGGCGAAGAGCGACGTCCCGGTCGCGCCGTCGGCAAGCAGAACGCCCTTCTGGGCGAGGAGGTCGGAAAGGGCACTGGCTGCGATCGACATCGGCGTTTCCCGGCTGAATGGCTTGTAGCAAGATATAAACATATCTTTATGTGTTTGCGCATGAGGAAGCAAGCTAAATGTGTATCGAACCTCGCGGCTGACCATTAGCGACTACGCGCCCGCCGAAAGCCGCGGCAGTTCATCCGCCAGAAGACGGGCGAGGTCGGTCGAGGCGGGTTCTGCGTTGGGGCGCAGGCGCAGGCTGAATTCCGAGTCGGGCAGCGGCGGCAGATCGAGGTGCTTCGGGGCGGCCGTTATCCCGGTGCCCAGGAAACGATCGGTGCGCGCCGTCACTGCGATGCCGCTGAGGACCGCGGCCCGCAGACCCGAAAGACTCGGGCTCGTTGCGGCCAAGCGGAAGGGGCGGTTGATCGCCTCGAGCGCGGCAATCGCGGCAGCGCGGAAGCCGCAGGGCGGGTCGAGTACAGCTATGGGGAGATCGGCGTCGGGCAAAGTCAGGCCCCTCTCGGCACACAACCAGATCATCGGATCGCGCAAGACAAGCAGTTCGTCTGCCGAAGGCCCTTGCCGCATCGCCAGGACGATGTCGATCTGGCCTTGCTCGTATGCGGCCGCCAGTTCCTTCGTGCGGCCGATCCGAAGGTCGAGGCGAACCCGCGAATGCGAGCGGGCGAAGCGGCCGAGCAGATCCGGAAGCGCCGTGTCTGCAAAATCCTGGGTGCTCCCGATCGCCACGCGGCCGTCGGCGCGGGCGCCCTTGAGGCTCAACCATGCGTCACGATGGGCGTCGAGGATGCGACGGGCATGACCGACGAATTCCTCACCCACAGGTGTCAAGGAGCGTCCGCGCCCGGCCGGTGCGAGAAGCGCCTCGCCGACCAGCGCTTCCAGCCGCTGCATCTGCGCCGTCACGGCCGACGGCGAACGGCTGACGACGTCCGCGGCCCGGGCGAGCGAACCGCCCTCCGCGAAGGCAAGAAAAGTGCGCAAGAGTTCCGGGTCGATCATCCTCATGGTTCAATAATACAGAATTGTAGATGCCGCACAATTCGATTTTATGGATGCAATGATGATGACAGGCTTACTTCGTCACCGCATTCATCCCGAGAAAGGAACTCTCATGCCGATCATCAGCATCGCCGTTGCGGCTTCGCCGAACTCAAGCCTCTCCGCGCAGATCGCGGCATCCGTCAGCGAATTGACGCGCCTGCACCTGCGCAAGGATCCGACCGTGACGGCCGTTACGATCAGCTATATCGATCCGCACCATTGGTTTGCGGGGGGGAGGTCGATCGCATCACAGCAGACCTCGAGTTTCTGGCTCGATATCAAGGTTGTCGACGGCACCAATACGAAACAGGAGCTCGCAAGCTATATCGAGGCAGTCTATGCCGGGTTCGAGGGCCTGCTCGGAACGATTCATCCCGAAAGCTACGTGCTTGTTCACGAGGTAGCGGCCGCAGCTTACGGCTTTGGCGGCAAGACGCAGGAGTTTCGCTTCATCAGCGGCAATTTGCAGCCAGCCGCTTAGAAGTGGGAGAGGGGCAACCGCCTCGGTCGTCCCTCTAAGCCGGTGAAGGCGCTCATGCCGCCTTTCGGTCGCCGTGACTTGTCGGCGTCACCATGGCACCGATGATCGTATGCAGGTCGATGGCCCCGATCGGGCGGCCATTGGCGTCGACGACGTGGGCGGTGTTGATATGCGCACTCGTCATTGTGCGGGCGGCCGCCTCGAGGACCGTATCTGCCGCGATCGCGAGGCCCTCCGGATTGCCGGACAGCGGCCGCATGATCGTCTCGACATGAACGACCCGGCCGCGGTTTACCTCCTTGACGAAGGCGGTGATGTAATCGTCCGCCGGCGCAAGCACGATTTCCTGGCCGGTTCCCTGCTGCACCACACGGCCGTCGCGCAGGATGGCGATCTTGTCGCCGAGGCGCAGGGCCTCGTCGAGATCGTGCGTAATGAACACCACGGTCTTCTTCAATTCCTTTTGCAATTCGAGAAGCACCGTCTGCATGTCCACGCGGATCAGCGGGTCGAGCGCCGAATAGGCCTCGTCCATCAGCAGAATCTCGGCGTCGTTGGTCAGTGCCCGGGCCAGTCCGACGCGCTGCTGCATGCCGCCCGAAAGCTGGTTCGGATAGTGCTTCTCGAAGCCCTTGAGGCCTACGCGGTCGATCCAGCCAAGCGCCCGCTTCTCGCTCTCGCGCTGATCGATACCCTGAATTTCCAGGCCGTAAACGGTGTTTTCGAGCACCGTGCGGTGTGGAAGCAGCGCGAACTTCTGGAACACCATTGCTGTCTTGTGGCGACGGAACTGGCGAAGGTCGTTCTGGTTCATCTTGCAGACGTCGACGCCGTCATAGAGCACTTCACCGGCGGTCGGGTCGATCAGCCGGTTGATGTGGCGGATGAGCGTCGATTTGCCGGAACCGGAAAGGCCCATAACCACCGTTATGCAGCCGCCGGGCATCGAGATGTTGATGTCCTGCAAACCGAGAACATGACCGTATTTCTCGTTGAGCTCGGCCTTGCTCATGCCGTTCTTGACAGGATCGATATATTCGTGCCCGCGCGGACCGAAGATCTTGTAGAGGTTCTTCACCTCGATTGCGCGACTAGCCATAAACTACCTCCGAATGCTTCTGCAGCCACCTACCGAAGGCTTGGCTTGCACGATCGAAAATGATGGCGCTGCCGATTAGTGCAACACCGCTGGAGCTGCGTTCCGCCGTTGCGCTTCTTTGGGCGCGTGCACGGGCGCAACCGCTTCCAGGTTCCCCTTGAGCAATGTGACAGCGGAACAGGTCCACTGCTGTGCTGTTTGCGACGCGGGGCGCGGCCGCTTCGTCGCGAAACATTCGATCCGCAGCGCGACCGAGTGCAAGAGGTCCCGTCTCGGTCCACAGCAAGGACAGCCTCAAAGCGCCGCCTTCACCTTTTCTGCGACGTCCGGGCTCACCCATTTCGCCCAAATGTCCGGAAAGTGTTCGAGAAAATACCGTGCGGCGTCCTCGTTTGTCGCGCGGTTCTGATCCATCCAGGCGAGAATTTTATTGACCGTCGCATTGTCCCATCCGCGGGCATTCACGTAATCCATGGCGATGCCTGCCTTTTCGGCAAAGGATTTGGTCACCACGGTAAACACGTCCGAAACCGGATAGGAGTTGACCTTTGGACTTGGACAGTTCGGCACGGCCGAGCAGGAGTCCCATTCCGCCCTGTCGTGGTCGACGCCGAAGGAGAGCCGGATCATTTCATATTTGCCGAGGATTGCCGTCGGCGCCCAATAATAGCCGAGCCAACCCGTCTTCTTCTCGAAGGCTTCGGCAATGGAACCGTCAAGCTCGGCTGCCGAAGCGGGGTCGACAAGCTTGAAGCCCGCCTTCTCCGCACCGAGTGCCTTGTAGAGATTGGTTGTCGAGATCCGACAGTTCCAGCCGGAGGGGCAACTGTGGATCGCTCCCTTGGCGGGATCGTCGGACGCGGGGAACAGATCCGGATGCTTCAGGGCATCTTGGACGGTTTTGATCTCCGGATGGGCATTGGCGAGGAATCTTGGAATCCACCAGCCTTCGACGCCACCTTCACTGAGAATCGGGGCAGCCTGAATAAGGCGGCCTTCCTTGACTGCCGCTTCGAGCTGGGTGCGCACGGAATGGATCCAGAGCTCCGGTGCCATGTCAGGCTCGGCCTTCTCGTTCATCGATGCAAAGGTCCGCATGGTGTCGCCGGCGACCAGGGAGACGGTGCAGCCATAGCCGTTCTCGAGAACAAGTCTGTCGACATGGGCGGCGATGCCTGCCGAAGCCCAATTCATTTCGGCAATGCTGATCTCGCCGCACTCGGCGGCCCGCGTCGGCCCGGCCAGGACCCAGATGCCAGCGGCGGCGAACGTGATTGCGAGGAGTTTCGTCATGTTCCCAGGCCTCCCGCCCTTACGCGGCCCACGACCAATCAGCCTAGGTGTTTTCGAAGAGAAATCAACCTCTTCAAATGATCTGGAATGGAGTGCGGTTCGAGGCACTGCTATTCAGTAAGGCGCGGCCGCGCCGGTTGCTCTTTCAACGGAGGATCGCGCGATGAACTCGAAAAAAGTGCGAATTCATGTTTGGTTAAGCTCTCACTAACCATCCGGTAAGAATGTCAGGCTAATTGTTTGCTGCGGCGGGCGACTGCCGCAGGTCCGGTTCAGGTGTTGCGTACCGGACCTGCCTCCCTGACCAGCTCGACACTTTGCGGGCAAGGCGCGCCTTCGAGCGATCGCCGCGATAGTATGCGGTCCATTTGAAAGACGCAGAACGTCGCCAAAGTCAGAGCACGAAAGGCCGATTACCCGACGTTCGACGTGCGGATGAAGCCGAGCGGGCCGAATGGCGCGTCGGCCGGGATGTTGCGTACGCGGGATTGGCTGCGCGGCGCCTGTGCGTTCCAGGCGATTTGAACAAAATTCGGCTTGCTGAAGATGAACAGCATGGTTTTTCCTGCCTTCGAGAGTCCGGTTCATTTCCCGGTAGTTGCGATGGCGGCGATATAGGCGTGGGACAGGTATTTTTCGATCCTGGACTCGGCATCGCATGTCGCATTTTGACTAGGGCTCCAATGTTCGTCGCACGCTTGATGAGCGGGTGACACGGGCCGTGATCGCGGCTAGCGCAAATGCCGTGAAATAGCGTCTAGACAGGACTTTGCGGCAGAGTGTTTCGATGCTACGGAGACCGGATGACACACGCGATCATGCTCCAGGGGACCGGCTCGGATGTCGGAAAATCGGTATTGGTGGCAGGCCTCTGCCGGCTCGCCGCCAATCGCGGTCTTAAGGTGAGGCCTTTCAAGCCGCAAAACATGTCGAACAATGCGGCCGTCTCCGATGACGGCGGCGAAATCGGCCGGGCGCAGTGGCTGCAGTCGCTCGCCGCCCGCGTGCCCTCGTCGGTGCACATGAATCCGGTGCTCCTGAAGCCGCAATCCGATGTCGGAAGTCAGATCATTCTGCAGGGCAAGGTCGCGGGGCAGGCCAAGGGCAGGGAATATCAGGCCCTGAAGCCTAAGCTGCTCGGCGCCGTGATGGAGAGTTTCGAGCACATCTCGGCCGGCGCCGATCTCGTCGTTGTCGAGGGCGCCGGTTCGCCGGCCGAGATCAACCTCCGGGCCGGCGACATCGCCAATATGGGTTTCGCCACGCGCGCCGATGTCCCGGTGGTTCTCGTCGGCGACATCGATCGCGGCGGCGTCATCGCATCGCTGGTCGGCACCCATGCAATCCTGCCGGAGGAGGACCGGCGGATGGTCACCGGTTATCTCATCAACAAGTTTCGCGGCGACGTCACGCTTTTCGACGATGGCATCGCGGCGATCGGCCGCTTCACCGGCTGGCCTTGTTTCGGTGTCGTGCCCTGGCTGAAAAGCGCCGGGCGGCTGCCGGCCGAGGATTCCGTCGTTCTCGAGAGGCTGGCGCGCGGCGGTGGCAAGGCTTTGAAAGTCGCCGTGCCCGTCCTGTCACGCATCGCCAATTTCGATGATCTAGATCCGCTTGCGGCAGAACCGGAGGTCGAACTCGTCTTCGTTCGGCCGGGCATGCCGCTCCCCGACGACGCGGGGCTTGTCGTCATCCCCGGTTCGAAATCGACGATTTCGGATCTCAAGGATTTTCGGGCGCAGGGCTGGGACCGCGATCTCGAGCGTCACGTCCGCCGCGGCGGCCGGGTGATCGGCATTTGCGGCGGTTATCAGATGCTCGGCCTCCGCGTCACCGATCCGCTCGGCATCGAGGGAAGCGACCGCGATATCGCCGGGCTCGGCCTGCTTTCTGTCGAAACCGAAATGGCGCCGGAAAAGACCGTGCGCAACAGCCGTGCCTGGTCGCTGGAGCATGACGTGGCGCTTGACGGCTATGAGATCCATCTCGGCAAGACCGTCGGGGCAGATTGCGAACGGGCCCCGGTGACGATCGACGATCGCCCCGATGGCGCCATGTCGCCGGATCGCCGCGTCATGGGAACCTATCTGCATGGGCTCTTCGGTAGCGACGCTTATCGCGCCGCACTGCTGAAGAGCCTTGGAATTGCAGGCGGAGGCGCCAACTATCGCCAGTCGGTCGACGGCGCGCTCGACGAGATTGCCTCGGAGCTAGAAGACGTGCTCGACCGCGCCTGGCTTAACGGCCTGCTCGGCTAGCTGCCGTGCCGCCGGCGGGTGACACTCATCTCTTTGGTCGATATTGCATGGCCGCTGCGAAGGATGCAGCATGGCGGGCGAGGCGGCAGACCGGTTTTCCAGAAAAATACAAGTCTTGCCGCCGCCCGGCACAAAGGTCGGCGGTCATGACACGCGCCCAGCTGGTCGGCGTCCTTATCGGACTGGCAATTGTCGCGGCTCTGACGGTGCTGCGGGCAAGCGATCCACAACTGCTGAGATTCGCCCGCGAAATCACCTTCGACGAATACCAGCGCCTGGCGCCGCGGCCCTTCGAAAACCTGCCCGTGCGGGTCGTCGATATCGACGAGGCGTCGCTGAGCGAGTTCGGCCAGTGGCCTTGGCCAAGGGATCGATTGGCTGCGCTGGTCGACAGGCTTTCGGAAATGGGCGCCGCCGTCATCGCCTTCGACATCCTGTTCGCCGAGCCCGATCGACTGTCGCCGCGCACCGTTCTGCGCGACGTCAGCGGGATCGATCCGGCTTTGCTGGAGCGGCTGCCGGACAATGACGAGATCTTTGCCGGGGCGATTGCCGGCAAGCCGGTGGTGCTGGGTTTCGGCCTTTCGAATGCGGGGAGTTACCGGCCGCCGGTAAAGTCCGGCTTCGCCTTCACCGGCGAGAGCCCTTTCGGAGCGCCGCCGCGCCTGACTGCCGCAACCCCGCTTCGGCCGGCGCTCGAGGCCAATGCAGCCGGCATCGGGCATATCAGCCTCAATCCCGACAGCCCGTCGGCGGTCGTACGGGCGGTGCCGCTCCTTCTCAGCGACGGCGCGCAGCTCTATCCGAATTTGGCGCTCGAGGCGCTGCGTGTCGCACAGGGGGCTTCCACCTATCTGCTGGCCGGCGCGACGGAGGTGCCCGATACGATAACCCGGATCAAGATCGGCGATTTCGCCGTGCCGGTCACGGCGGCCGGCGAGCTCTGGCTTTATGTCAGTGAGGACCGGGCGGAAAGATATGTATCGGCCGGGCGCGTGCTTGCCGCATCGGGTGCTCCCGACGATGTCAGGGCGGCCGTCGAAGGCAGCATCGTCTTCGTCGGCACCTCGGCTGCCGGTTTGCTCGATATCCGCACCACGGCTCTCGGCCATAATGTCCCGGGAGTCTCGCTTCATGCCCAGGCCGTCGAGCAGATCCTGTCCGGTCGCTTCCTCTCGCGCCCGGACTGGGCCGAAGGGCTCGAGATCCTGTCGATCGCCATTGCAGGCACCCTCCTCGTCATGGTGACCACCTTCGTCAGCCCCGGCGTGGCGCTCGCCTGCGGGTTGCTGATCACCGGCTTGGCTCTCGCGGCCTCCTGGACTGCGTTTCTCTACGCGGGACTGCTCTTCGACCCGCTTGCTCCGATCTTTTCCGGATTGGTCACGCATTTCGCCGCGACGGCCTATCGCTTCCTGGTGACCGACCGGGAGCGTCGCGTCGTCCGGCGCGCCTTCGGCCAATATTTGTCGCCGTCGCTGCTTTATCGCGTCGAGCACACGCAGAACGCACTGAGGCTCGGGGGAGACGATCGTGAGCTGACGATCATGTTCGTCGACGTGCGCAACTTCACCGAGATCAGCGAGCGTTTGGCGCCGACCGAGGTTGTCGGGTTCCTGAATACGCTTCTCGATGCGCTGAGCCGACACGTCATCGAAAACGAGGGCACACTCGACAAGTTCATCGGCGACTCGATCATGGCCTTCTGGAACGCCCCAGTCGATGTCAGAGATCATCCTCGCAGGGCCGTTCGCGCGGCTTTGGCGATGCGAGAAACGCTTGCTCGTCTCAATGACAAGGATGCCTTCGGTTTCGGGGCGGGGCAAAGCGTTGCCATCGGCATTGGAATCCACACCGGCCTTGCCTGCGTCGGCAACATGGGCGCCGAGACGCATTTCAACTATTCGGCGGTCGGGGACACCGTCAATGTGGCGGCGCGCATCGAATCCGCCTGCAAGGAGATCGGCTACGATATCCTCGTGTCGGAGGCGACGGCAAATTTGGCTGGCGGCTGCGCCCTGCTGGAGGCCGGAGCATTGGGGCTCAAGGGTAAGAGCACGCGAACGAGGCTCTTTGGAGTCGTTGGCGACGAGCGACTGGCCGAGTCGGATGAATTCGCCGAGCTCTTCGAAGTTCATCGGCGGCTGGTCGACGCTTTGCGCGCACGGTCCCCCGAGAGCCGGCGCATGCTGGGCGTGGCAAAGCTCAAGGCGTCCGCGCTGACGCCCGGCTTGTCGGAGTTCTATCGGCGGATTTCGCGGCGCGGCGAACATTTCATTGGTGAGCCGACGGCGAAGGATGCGGCTGGCGAATAGGTGCTTCGCCGACTGATGCAAAAGGCGCCGCTTTTCCGGCACTTCAATTACAGTCACCGTCGTCCGAACGAACGGTCCTTGCTCCGCTCGTGCGAGTAATCACGGTTGCGCGGCCTGTCCGACCTGTCGAACTTGTTCGGTTTATCGTGCCAGCTCTTGTCGTGTTTGTCCGGCTTGCCCGGCTTTTCTGGTTTTTGGGGCTTGTCCGGTTTGTGAGGCTTGTCGGGTTTGTGAGGCTTGTCGGGTTTGTGAGGCTTGTCGGGTTTGGGTGGCTTGGGTTGGGGCGGCGTCTCGACAGGCGGAGCCGGTTCGGGTGGCGGTGCGACGAGCGGCCGGACCCGATCTGGACGGATCTGGATCTCAGCTGAAAGGCCGCAGCCGGTGCCGCTCCATCCGGGCGACAGCTGCTGCCTGCCGGAGAGGAACGGCAAGGCCTGCTGGTTGCCGAGTGTCCTGAGGATGCTTCGGTCGACCCGTCGCGTATCGGTCATATCGCCATTGGGACGGGCGACCACGCAGTCGCAGCGCCGCGTCAGCTGTTGACAGCCGCCTCGGCCGCAAAATTCGGCAGCGCCGCTCAGGAGCACCACTGCCGTCGTGCCGTCTCCGCCGACGTAAAAGTCGAAGACCGTGCCTCGAACGCCGATGGTTCCGGCCGGTGTCAGGATCTGGTAGGCCGAGTGCCCCGAGTTGCCGCTGATCCAGCGAAACGTTCCCTTCGCCGCCGCGACGGTCAGCTTCTGCACCGATCTCGAGTCGTCGAAGACGAATTTGTCGATGACGACCGACGAGCCGGCACCGACGGCAAGCTTGCTTCCATCTCGGAAGACGAACTGGCCAAGGCCGGATCTGGATGTCCGAATCCGCTCGTCGCGGTGCACCGGGTCCGTGACGACCAGTGGTCCGCTCGCTCCGCTGACCTCAGTCTTGATCCGGATCGCCTGACCAATCGGTTCGGCGGCCTTGCTTGGCATGGAGCCGTAAAGCGCGACACTCAGCGCGACAAATGCGGCACGACGCAGATATGCCATCGCACCCCCTCCAGGCTGAACTGACAAATTCAGTGCCGTGGACATAATCGAACATCGTGGCGAAGCATCGGAGCCGCCTCGGGTTCGAATGCCCGTTTTATCACGCGCTTGGGACGGGCGTCTGCCTACCCGTTCGGATTAGGAGAAAGGCGCCGAGTTGGCGACGCACCTCGCGCTGCCGCAACTTGCCGACCTCGCGTCGCAGACCGTCGATTGACTTTGACGCATCCGCTTCATAATTAACGCATTGGATGGTTCCCCCGCACCGAAGCGGCGCGGGAGAGTAAATGGGAATGTGACGGGCGGACCCACACCGGGCGCCCTTATCGCAGCCGACCCCGCGACTGTAGAACGGTCAGGGTTCGCCATCGGGCATGCCGCACCTCTTCCGGTGAAACTGCATGGGGCAGTTGTCGCGGAATTGGAGGCACGCCGGAAAAGCCACTGGCGTGGCATCGTGAGCAGCCGGGCTGGACGCCTCTCTTTCTACGAATCGTCCGCCTTCACGAGCCAGCAGACGCCGGGAAGGCGAGGCGGACCCGTTCGGGCCCAATAGCGCTGGGCACCGCGTGCGCAGCGCTTGCCCGTGACGCCGAGAGCCAGGAGACCTGCCGTCCATCAGGGCATCGCCCGGGGGAGTCCTCCCCAATGCCAGCACGGAGGTTGTCGTGGCTTATTTATCGTCTTTCGCGCGTGCCCGTCACGCGTCCGCTTGCTATCGTTGCTTTGTCCCCACCAGTTTCCTCGCATGGGATCTGGTCGGATGACATTCTCCAATGCCGGTCCGGTCTTCGTGCTCGGCGGCGCGCGCTCCGGGAAATCCAGTTTCGCGGAGAAGCTCGCCGAAGCCTCGGGGCTCGGGATGCACTATGTTGCGACCGGCCGCGCCTATGACGAGGAAATGCGCGATCGTATCGCCCGCCACCAGGCCGCGCGGCAGGGCAAGGGCTGGGCAACGCACGAGGAACCGCTCGATCTCTCCGGCCTGCTTCGTCGACTGGATGCACCGGAGCGCGTAATTCTTGTCGACTGCCTCACGCTGTGGGTGACGAACCTGATGATGGAAGAGCGCGACATGCCGGCCGAGTTTGCGGCACTTGCCGGCTTGCTGCCTGCCATGCAGGCGCGCGTCATCATCGTCTCCAATGAGGTCGGTCTCGGCATCGTGCCGGAGAACCGCATGGCGCGAGACTTCCGCGACCATGCCGGCCGCCTCCATCAAATCGTCGCGGAGAAGTCCGCCGAAGTCTATTTCGTCGCGGCTGGGTTGCCGCTGAAAATGAAGGGTTGATTCATGACACTTGCAAAGGCCCAGTCGGGCAAGATCCCCGCCACGGTCATCACCGGCTTCCTCGGCGCCGGCAAGACGACGATGATCCGCAACCTGCTGCAGAACGCCGAGGGCAAGCGGATCGCATTGATCATCAACGAGTTCGGCGATCTCGGCGTCGACGGCGACGTGCTGAAGGGCTGCGGCGCTGAAGCCTGCTCGGAAGAGGACATCATCGAGCTCACCAATGGCTGCATCTGCTGCACCGTCGCCGACGACTTCATTCCGACCATGACCAAGCTGCTCGAGCGAGAGAACCGCCCGGATCATATTGTCATCGAGACCTCCGGCCTTGCGCTGCCGCAACCGCTGGTCGCCGCTTTCAACTGGCCCGACATCCGCAGCGAAGTGACGGTCGATGGCGTCGTGACCGTCGTCGACAGCGCCGCCGTTGCCGCCGGCCGTTTTGCCGACGATCACGACAAGGTCGATGCGCTGCGCGTCAATGACGACAACCTTGACCATGAGAGCCCGCTGGAAGAGCTCTTCGAGGACCAACTCACCGCCGCCGACCTCATCGTTCTGAACAAGACCGATCTCATCGATGCTGCGGGCCTCAAGTCCGTGCGTGACGAAGTCGCCTCGCGCATCAGCCGCAAGCCGGCGATGATCGAGGCCAAGAACGGCGAGGTGGCAGCCGCGATCCTGCTCGGGCTTGGCGTCGGCACGGAAGACGAGATCGCCGACCGCAAATCGCATCACGAGATGGAGCATGAGGCCGGCGAGGAACATGATCACGACGAATTCGACAGCTTCGTCGTCGAACTTGGCCCGATTGCCGAACCGGCGGCCTTCATCGACCGGCTCAAGGCCGTCATCGCCGAGCACGACGTTTTACGCCTCAAGGGCTTTGCCGACGTACCCGGCAAGCCAATGCGTCTGTTGATCCAGGCGGTCGGCAGCCGGGTCGATCAATATTACGACCGTGCCTGGGCACCCGGCGAGACGCGCGACACGCGCCTCGTCGTCATCGGCCTGCACGACATGGACGAGGCGGCCGTGCGCGCGGCGATTTCGGCGCTGGCGTGAGGTTGTTTTGAGCGCGTGTGAGAAGAGCCCCTCCCCAACCCCTCCCCACAAGGGGGAGGGGCTCGGCTGGCATTTGCGGCGGCGCTTTCGTTCCCAAAGGGGGGCGGCGTTATGGCACGAACGGCTGATACTCGGGGAAAGAGTGCGTGTGGCACGACCTAACCCCTCCCCATTGTGGGGAGGGGCTGGGGAGGGGTCTCTTCACGAGCCCAGCGGGAAGCAACAATGCATCTCCTCCTAGCCCAGAAAGGCACGATCGCCGACGGCGACGAAGCGATCGATCTCGGGCAAAGCCCGGCCGATATCCTGTTCCTGTCGGCGGCCGATACCGAGCTTGCGTCGATTGCCGCCGCGCATCGCCGGCGCGCGAGCGGGAATAGCCTGCGCATCGCCAGCCTCATGAACCTCATGCATCCGATGTCGGTCGACACCTACGTCGAACGTACCGCGCGACATGCGAAGCTGATCGTCGTCCGGCCGCTCGGCGGCGCCAGCTATTTTCGCTACGTGCTGGAGGCGCTCTATGCCGCGGCGGTGGCGGGCAAGTTCAAGATTGCGGTGCTGCCGGGGGACGACAAGCCGGACCCGGGTCTCGACCCTTTCTCGACCGTTGCAGCGGAAGACCGTGAGCGTCTCTGGGCCTATTTCAACGAAGGCGGCGCGGACAATGCCGGCCTGTTCCTCGACTATGCCGAGGCGCTGATCGATGGCGCCGAAAAGCCGCAACCGGCGCGGCCGCTGCTGAAAGCCGGCATCTGGTGGCCGGGCAGGGGCGTGATCGGGGTTGACGAGTGGGTGCGTATCGCCGGCGATGTCGGGGGAGCGCAGACTTCCGAAGGGAAGAAGGAAGCTCGTCCCACAGTTGCCATCTGCTTCTACCGTGCCCTCGTGCAGAGCGGCGAGACCAAGCCGGTCGAGGCCCTGATCGAGGCGCTGACCGAGGAGGGCATGCGCCCGCTTCCGGTCTTTGTGTCGAGCCTCAAGGATCAGGTGTCGGTCGGTACTCTCGAAGCGATCTTTGCCGAGGCGGCGCCGGACGTGGTGATGAATGCCACCGGCTTTGCCGTCTCGGCGCCCGGCGCCGACCGGCAGCCGACGGTGCTGGAATCCACCGGCGCGCCGGTGCTGCAGGTGATTTTTTCAGGCTCCTCCCGCGAAGCCTGGGAAGCCTCGCCGCAAGGGCTGATGGCGCGCGACCTCGGTATGAATGTCGCGCTGCCGGAGGTGGACGGACGGATCCTTTCGCGCGCCGTCTCCTTCAAGGCGGCATCGGTCTACGACCCGCTTGTCGAGGCAAACATCGTCGGCCATGAGCCGCTTGCCGGCCGCGTGCGCTTCGCCGCCCGGCTCGCCGGTAATTGGGCAAGGTTGCGGCGCGCGAAGCCGCAGGCGCGGCGCGTCGCAATCGTCATGGCGAACTACCCGAACCGGGACGGACGTCTCGGCAACGGCGTCGGCCTCGATACACCCGCCGGCACTGTCGAGGTGCTGAAGGCGATGGCGGCGGAAGGTTATTCGACTGGCGATCTGCCCGAAGGCGGCGAGGCGCTGATCCGCTTCCTGATGGCCGGACCGACGAATGCCGCAAGCCGCGGCCGGGAAATTCGCGAAACCATTTCCTTGAATCACTACAAGGACTTCTTCTCCTCTCTTCCGGAAAAGATTCAGGCGGAAGTGGGCGTGCGCTGGGGGACGCCGGAGGCCGATCCTTTCTTCCTCGACGGCGCCTTCACCCTGCCGCTTGCCCGGTTCGGCGAGGTCATCGTCGGTATCCAGCCGGCGCGCGGTTACAACATCGATCCGAAGGAAACCTATCACGCGCCGGATCTCGTGCCGCCGCACGGCTATATCGCCTTCTATGCCTATCTGCGCCAAACCTTCGGCGCTGACGCGATCATCCATATGGGCAAGCACGGCAATCTCGAATGGCTGCCGGGCAAGGCGCTGGCGCTTTCCGAGACCTGCTACCCAGAGGCGATCTTCGGCCCGACGCCGCATCTCTATCCCTTTATCGTCAACGACCCGGGCGAGGGGACGCAAGCGAAACGCCGCACCAGCGCGGTGATCATCGATCACCTGACGCCGCCTCTGACACGCGCCGAGTCCTACGGACCGCTCAAGGATCTCGAAGCGCTGGTCGACGAATATTACGAAGCGGCGGGCGGCGATCCGCGACGGCTGCGTCTGCTCAGTCGTCAGATCCTCGATCTCGTGCGCGACATCGGCCTCGACCACGACGCCGGCATCGACAAGGGCGACAGCGACGACACGGCGCTCGAAAAGCTCGACGCCTATCTCTGCGAGCTCAAGGAGATGCAAATCCGCGACGGGCTGCACATCTTCGGCGTGGCGCCGGAAGGGCGGCTGCTGACCGACCTGACGGTGGCGCTTGCCCGGGTGCCGCGTGGCTTGGGCGAGGGTGGCGATCAGAGTTTGCAGCGCGCGATCTCGGCGGACCTGGGGTTGGGTGATGCCGGGCGAGTACCCCCGTCTGTCCTGCCGGACATCTCCCCCACAAGGGGGGAGAGCAGGGATGCGAGCGCTTCTCCCGCAAACGCTGTCGCAGCGGAGGGAAATCTGAATACCGCTACAGTCGCCATTGTCGCTGGCAGGAGTGAAGAAACGGACGGGCGCCACTCGCCGATCTCCCCTCTTGTGGGGGAGATGTCCGGCAGGACAGAAGGGAGTATTCCCGCACAACGTTTCGACCCCCTCGACTGCGTTCTATCCGCGCCCTGGCTCGGCTCAAAGCCCGATCTCCTCGCCAACCTCTCGGATGCTTCCTGGCGCACCGCCGGCGATACGGTTGAGCGCATCGAGCTTCTCGCCACGAAGCTGGTGTCGGGCGAGATCGCTTGCCCCGACGGTTGGACCAACACGCAAGCCGTGCTCGACGAGATCGAGGCACGGCTGAAGCCTTCAATAGAACGGTCGGGTGCTGCCGAGATCACCGGCCTGCTCACCGGTCTCGACGGCCGCTTCGTCGCGCCTGGCCCATCCGGCGCGCCGACACGCGGGCGGCCGGACGTGCTGCCGACCGGCCGCAATTTCTATTCCGTCGACAGCCGCGCCGTGCCGACACCGGCGGCCTACGAACTCGGCAAGAAATCGGCCGAGTTGCTCATCCGCCGCTATCTGCAGGACCATGGCGAATGGCCGTCCTCCTTCGGGCTTACGGCTTGGGGCACCTCTAATATGCGCACCGGCGGCGACGACATTGCCCAAGCGCTGGCGCTGATCGGTGCAAAGCCGATCTGGGACATGGCGTCGCGTCGGGTGACCGGCTATGAAATCGTGCCGCTCGCCGTGCTCGGCCGACCGCGCGTCGACGTCACACTCAGGATTTCGGGCTTCTTCCGCGATGCCTTCCCGGAGCAGATCGCGCTGTTCGACAAGGCGACCCGCGCGATCGGCGCGCTGGAGGAGGACGATGCCGACAACATGATCGCGGCACGCATGCGTGCCGAAGCGCGACGCCTCGAGGAAAAGGGCGTCGAGCCGATGGAGGCGGCAAGACGCGCCTCCTATCGTGTGTTCGGTGCCAAGCCGGGCGCCTATGGCGCTGGTCTACAGGCGCTGATCGACGAGAAAGGCTGGGAAAAGCGCGGCGATCTCGCCGCAGCGTATCTCACCTGGGGCGGCTATGCCTATGGTGCCGGCGAAGACGGCAGGGCGGAACGCGGGCTTTTCGAGGAGCGCCTGCGGACCGTTGAGGCGGTCGTCCAGAACCAGGACAATCGCGAGCACGACCTGCTCGACAGCGACGATTACTACCAGTTCGAGGGCGGCATGAGCGCTGCGGCGGAATATCTCAGCGGAGAGCGTCCCGCGATCTACCATAACGACCATTCGCGTCCGGAAAAGCCGGTGATCCGCTCGCTGGAGGAGGAGATCGGCCGCGTGGTTCGCGCCCGCGTCGTCAACCCGAAGTGGATCGCCGGGGTAATGCGTCATGGTTACAAGGGCGCCTTCGAGATCGCCGCGACTGTCGATTACATGTTCGCCTTCGCCGCGACGACCGGGGCCGTGCGCGACCATCATTTCGAGGCGGCCTACCAGGCCTTCATCGCCGACGAGAAAGTCCTCGATTTCCTGCGCGACAAGAACCCGGTGGCACTTGCCGAACTCGCCGAGCGGTTCCTGGAGGCGGTCGACCGAGGTCTCTGGAACCCGCGCTCCAACTCGGCGCGATTTGAACTGAACAGTCTGTCGGGCGCTCAGCCCGAGCGCCCGCGCGCCGGCAACGAATAGGGAGGATGCCATGAGCGACGAAACCGCAAACACCGGCGAACCGGTTGCCGAAAAGGACGAAGCCCGTCACGCCATGAAGATGGCGAAGAAGAAGACGGCGCGCGACAAGATCATGGCGACGAAGACCGACGAGAAGGGGCTGGTCATCGTCCATACGGGCAAGGGCAAGGGCAAGTCGACCGCCGGCTTCGGCATGATCTTCCGCCATATCGCCCATGGCATGCCCTGTGCCGTCGTGCAGTTCATCAAGGGCGCCATGCAGACCGGCGAGCGCGATTTGATCGACAAGCACTTCGGCGACCTCTGCCAGTTCTACACGCTGGGCGAGGGCTTCACCTGGGAGACGCAGGACCGCGCCCGCGACGTGGCAATGGCCGAGAAGGCCTGGGAGAAGGCCAAGGAACTGATCCGTGACGAGCGCAATTCCATGGTGCTGCTCGACGAGATCAACATCGCGCTGCGCTACGACTATATCGACGTCGCCGAGGTCGTTCGCTTCCTCAAGGAGGAGAAGCCGCACATGACGCATGTGGTTCTGACCGGCCGCAACGCCAAGGAGGATCTCATCGAGATCGCCGATCTGGTGACGGAGATGGAACTCGTCAAGCATCCGTTCCGCTCCGGCATCAAGGCGCAGAAGGGAGTCGAGTTCTAGCGGTGCAAATCCGGCCTGTTCACGCGCCGGCCGTGAACAGGCAGGCCGGCGCGATCAGATGCCCAGCCAAATCCTGAGCGGATGCGTTGGATCCGCTAGCAGCCGGACTGCCAGCGCGATCGAGACGATGACGAGCAGCGGCTTGATGATCTTCGCGCCCTTTGCCATCGCATAGCGGGAGCCGACCTGCGCGCCGAGAAACTGGCCCGCTCCCATCAGCAGCCCAACCTTCCAGAGCACGACGCCGTAGAGAACGAAAACGATGAAGGCGCCGAGATTGGAACCGAAGTTCAGGAACTTCGTGTGGGCCGTCGCCTTGAGGATGCCGTAGCCGGCAAGCGAAACAAAGCCGACCATGAAGAACGAGCCCGTGCCCGGTCCGAAAATGCCGTCATAGAAGCCGATCAGCGGTACGAAGGTGAGGGTGAAGAGAAAAGCCGACAGGCGGCGGTGCTTTTCGACGTCGCCGATATTCGGTTTGCAGCCGAAATAGACGGCAATCGCGATCAGCAGAAAGGGCAGCACGCCCCTCAGCGCATCGGCTGGAACGACTGTCGCGACCAAGGCGCCGAGCACCGACCCCGCGGCCGACATCAGCGCCATCGGCAGCTGCTCCTTCAAATTCACATGGCCGTGTCGCGCATAGGCGATGCTGGCGGAGCCCGAACCGAAGAGCGATTGCAGCTTGTTCGTGCCGAGTGATTCGAGCGGCGGAATGCCGGCGATCAGCATGGCAGGAATGGTGATCATCCCGCCGCCGCCGGCGATCGAATCGATGAAGCCGGCAATGAAGGCGGCTACGAACAGAAAGAGCAGCAGGTGGATGGCGAGGTCGGTCACGGAAAGCTCGAGACGAAACGGAATTGCTTCCGCCTTGTGTCAGAGCCGGGCGTGAAAAGCAAAGGCTTGTCGTCGGCAATTTCCGCAGAAAATGCCATTCTGCTGCTGCAAGCTCCCTGTCTTCGCCCGCCGGAGCGGCGGCGCTCGGTTATGTGTTTACGACGCCGTGATGGCGCAATCTGGTTTGACCGCCCGGATGCCCTTCGGTAGAAATGAAGATCATGCGACGGCGTCCGTGCGAGCGGATCGAAAGAGCGTCCGGTGCGGCCGACCCATTCAGGGGGCCAGATCCGGTGCTGTCCTGACCGGTGCGGCTGTCTGCCCAGGCCGGCGCTTCGTGTGGAACGCCGACCGCTGCGCGGCTCCCAACCCCAAAGGCATGGGACTATCGCGCAATTACACTGATTTGCAGCTGCTCTGTGCCCCCGGGCCGTGTGGCGCTGCAGGGGAGCAGCACTGCAGATGTCTTTGGTCACGGGGCCAGTTTCAGCCGCACGACTCGTTCTCGGCCTCGGCTGCGAGCGAAATACAGCGCCCGGGGAAGTGATCGCGCTTGCCGAGCGGGCACTCGCCGACGCCGGCGCGTCGAAGAGCGATATTGCATTCGTGGCTTCGCTGGACGCGCGCGCCGAAGAGCCGGCCATTCACGCGGCAGGCCGGCATTTTTCCGTGCCCGTCCGCTTCTTCGACGCTGCGACGCTCGAGGCAGAAGCCGCGCGACTTAAGAATCCGTCCGAGATCGTCTTTGCCCATACCGGCTGCCACGGCGTTGCCGAGGGCGCTGCATTGGCGGGGGTCGGGCGTGACGCAGTGCTGCTCGTTCCAAAGATCCGCTCGGCCCGGGCCACGGCAGCGATCGCAGGACCGCGGCACCATGCCTTCACCTGCGAAACCGAAGCCGGCGCCACGGGAGGCGGCTGATGCCTTGCGCGGGCACACACGTGTTGTCATTTCATATGCAGATTCAATGTTCTGCCATCATTTCCTACGAGAGAGAATAAGCTCAGATGTTTCGCCAGGACCGGAGTAATAAGGGGTGACGGATATGTTTTTTGCCGGCCTGCCGAAGCTCGAACCCGGTTCCGTCTGGCTGGTCGGTGCCGGACCCGGCGATCCCGGTCTTTTGACGCTCCATGCCGCCAATGCGCTTCGCCAGGCGGATGTGATCGTTCACGATGCGCTGGTCAATGCCGATTGCCTGAAGCTCGCCAGCCCGGACGCCAAGCTTGAATTTGCCGGCAAACGCGGCGGCAAGCCGTCGCCGAAGCAGCGTGATATCTCGCTGCGCCTGGTCGAGCTCGCACGCGCCGGGCTCCGGGTACTACGCCTCAAGGGCGGCGATCCCTTCGTCTTCGGTCGCGGTGGCGAGGAGGCATTGACCCTTGTCGAACACGGTATTCCATTCCGTATCGTGCCCGGCATCACTGCGGGGATCGGCGGACTGGCCTATGCCGGCATCCCGGTGACCCACCGCGAAGTCAATCACGCGGTCACCTTCCTCACTGGCCACGATTCCTCCGGCGTTGTGCCAGACCGGATCAACTGGGAAGGCATCGCCAAGGGCTCGCCGGTCATCGTCATGTACATGGCGATGAAGCATATCGGACAGATTTCGGCGAACCTCATCGCTGCCGGGCGTACGCCCGACGAGCCGGTTGCCTTCGTCTGCAATGCGGCGACGGCCGAGCAGGCGGTGCTCGAGACCACGCTTTCCCGCGCCGAAGCCGATGTGGCGGCATCCGGGCTGGAGCCGCCGGCAATCGTCGTCGTCGGCGAGGTCGTTCGGCTGCGTCCGTCGCTTGATTGGCTCGGCGCACTCGATGGCCGCACACTTGTCGCCGATCCGTTCGCGAGCCAAATCCGCCGGGACCCGGCATGAGCGGTCTGATGATTGCCGCCCCGAGCTCCGGCTCCGGCAAGACGACGGTGACGCTCGGTCTTCTGCGGGCGCTGGCGCGGCGCGGCGTCTCCATTGCGCCGGGCAAGGCAGGCCCAGATTATATCGATCCCGCCTTCCATACGGCCGCAAGCGGCAAGGCCTGCCTCAACTATGATCCCTGGGCGATGCGGCCGGAACTGCTACTCGCCAACGCTGCGGCTGCGGCGAAGGATGGCTCGACGCTGATCGTCGAGGCGATGATGGGGCTCTATGACGGCGCTGCGGACGGGACCGGATCGCCGGCGGACCTCGCCGCGACGCTGGGGCTGGCGGTGGTCCTGGTCGTCGATTGCGCCCGGCTCTCCCACTCGGTCGCGGCGCTGGTGCGCGGCTATATGGATCATCGCGACGATATGCGCGTCGCCGGCGTCATCCTGAACCGCGTGGGCAGCGACCGCCATGAGGCGATGCTCCGCGATGCGCTCGACCGCGCAGGCGTGGCAATTTTCGGCGTGCTGCGCCAGCATGCCGCGTTGAAGCTGCCGGAACGGCATCTGGGCCTTGTCCAGGCCGGCGAGCACGGGTCGCTCGAAGATTTCATCGAGCACGCCGCGGCGCGCGTCACTGCGGCCTGTAACGTCGAAGCCCTTCTCGCAACAGCGTCTGCCTTGCGGGGGAAGCCGGCGCAATGCGCCCGGATGCTGAAGCCGATCGGCCACCGGATTGCCGTTGCCCGCGACGTCGCCTTTGCCTTCAGTTACGAGCATGTGCTGGCCGGCTGGTTGAGCCAGGGAGCGCAAATCTCGTTCTTTTCGCCGCTGGCCGATGAAGCGCCCGATGCCGGCGCCGACGCAATCTATCTGCCGGGCGGCTATCCGGAATTGCACGCCGACCGGCTTGCCAGGGCTACTCGTTTCCGAGCCGGGATCCATGCCGCGGCCGATCACGGTGCGCGCATCTTCGGTGAATGCGGCGGCTACATGACGCTCGGCGAAGGTCTTGTCGCAGCGGACGGCAAGCGTTACGAGATGCTCGGGCTGTTGCCGCTGGTCACCAGTTTCGCGGAACGCAAGCGGCATCTCGGCTACCGGCGCGTGGCGCCTTTCGACAATGAATTTTTCGAGGGACCGATGACGGCGCACGAATTTCACTATTCGACCATCGTTTCCGAAGGGGCGGCCGCGCCGCTCTTCGCCGTTTCTGATGCGGCAGGTGTAGACCTCGGCCATGCCGGCCTTCGCCGCGGCAATGTTGCCGGTTCCTTCGTGCATCTCATCGATCTTTCGGAGTGACGATGACCGCGCCGATCGTCCATGGCGGCGGGATCACCGAGGCCGCAGCCCGCTTCGGCGGCGCGCCAGACGATTGGCTCGACCTTTCAACCGGCATCAATCCGTGCCCGGTCGCGCTGCCGAAGATCGACGCGCGGGTCTGGCATCGGCTGCCGGATCGCCACCTGGAGGAGGCAGCCCGCGCAGCCGCATCCAGCTACTATCGGACCGGCGACCTCATGCCTCTGCCGGTTCCCGGAACCCAGGCTGTCATTCAGTTGCTGCCGCGGCTTGCCGACTTGAAAAGGCGCGCCGCTATATTCGGGCCGACCTATGGCGAATATGAGCGCGTCTTGACCGGCGCCGGCTTTGCCGTCGACCCTGTCGCGAGTGCCGATGATCTCTCTGCGGCGCACGGGCTCGCGGTCCTGGTAAATCCCAATAACCCCACGGGCCGGGTTTTTCCGCCCGACCAAGTGCTTGCAATGGCAAGGGAGATGGAGGCGAGCGGCGGACTGCTCGTCGTCGACGAGGCCTTCGGTGACCTCGATCCGGAAACAAGTGTTGCGCCGCATGTCGACGCACAGCACAACCTCGTCGTCTTCCGTTCCTTCGGCAAGTTCTTCGGCCTTGCGGGCCTGAGGCTCGGCTTCGTCGTTGCAAACGCCGCGGTCACGGAATCTTTCCGCGAATGGCTTGGCCCCTGGGCGGTGTCAGGCCCGGCACTTGCCGTTGCGGCGAGGCTGATGGAAGGCGACACGGAGGCGGTCAGGGAAGGTATTCTCGAACGCAATGCGGCTCTCCATGCGGTGCTTCGTGGCGCCGGCATGGACGTCATCGGTGGTACCGGTCTCTTCGCGCTCGTCGACCACGAACGGGCAAACGATCTTCATACGGCGCTCTGCGGGGAGCACATTCTGACGCGCAAGTTCGACTACGACCGGCGCTGGCTGCGGATCGGCCTTGCCGCGGATGCGAATGGCGACCGCCGTCTTGCCGAAGCCTTGCAGCGAGCAGGAGTTTAGATGTCGGCTGAAATTTTCCTCATCCTCGTCGTCGCGCTGATCATCGACCGCATCGTTGGCGATCCAGATTGGCTTTGGGAGCGGTTGACGCATCCGGTGGTACTCTTCGGCAAGGCCATCGGCGTTTTCGACGCGGCGCTCAATCGCGGTGGGCACGGTGGCTGGCTAAAAATGCGGGGCGTTGCGGCCATCGTCATCCTTGTCGCAGCAAGCATGCTGCTCGGTGTGGTGCTCAATCGGCTGTTCGATGTTCTCGGTGCGCTCGGTTTCGTCCTGGAGGCGCTGACCGTTGCGGTTTTCCTGGCCCAGAAGAGCCTCGCCGATCACGTCCGCCGCGTCGCCGACGGATTGCGCCGTGACGGCCTGGAAGGGGGCCGGAAGGCCGTGTCGATGATCGTCGGCCGGGACCCGAAAACGCTTGATGAGCCTGGCGTCTGCCGTGCGGCTATCGAGAGCCTTGCGGAGAATTTTTCCGATGGGGTCGTCGCTCCCGCCCTTTGGTATGCGATTGCTGGGCTCCCCGGCCTTTTCGCTTACAAGATGCTGAATACGGCCGATTCGATGATCGGCCATAAGAGTCAGAAATACCTTCATTTCGGCTGGGCCTCGGCGCGGCTCGACGACCTGGTCAATCTTCCGGCCGCACGGCTTTCGGCTCTTCTCATCGCCGCAGGGGCTCGCTTGAAGCGCGGCGCCGAAGCGGCGAAGGCCGCAATCGAGGTGGCCAAGAGCGATCACGCTTTTCACCGCTCGCCTAACTCCGGCTGGCCCGAGGCGGCGATGGCCGGCGCGCTCGATATCCAGCTTGCCGGGCCACGGGTCTATGGCGGGGCGCGCGTCGAGGAGCCTATGATCAACCGCCCCGGCCGCGCAGTCGCGACGGCAGCCGACATCGACGACGCGGTGATCGTCTTTTACGGTGCCTGCAGCGCGCTCACCTTGAGCGCCGCCGTCCTGGTTCTGCCGTTCCTGCTTTTCTGAAACTCCAGCAGCAGGCGACGATGATGCCCTCTGAGTTCTGGTTTCGTCGCTCCGGCCGCAAACCTCTCATCATCGCGCATCGCGGCGGCGCGGCGCTTGCTGCCGAAAACACCGCGGAGGCGCTGCATGCCGCCGCAGGCGCTGGCGCAGATGCCATCGAGACGGACATTCGCCTGACGAAGGACGGCGCTCTCATTTGCATGCACGATGACGATCTTCGACGGCTCTGCGGTGATGGACGCACTGTTTCGGATGTCGATTTGGAAACGCTCAGGCGCCTGCTGCCGGCCACGATGACGCTTCGAGAGGCGCTGACCGCCTCGGGCTCGCTAGGGGTGCTCCTGGATGTCAAGCTTTCCGACCCGCAGCACGTCCAGCGCATCGTCGACGAGGTCACCGGTGCGAGTGCGACCGAGCGAACGATGCTTGGCCTGCGCAGCCTCGACCTCATCGCTGCAGTCCGCTCCGCCAGAGCGGACATCGCCATTCTCGCTTTCTTGGAGGAGCCGGACTCCGCCACTCGGGCTCGGCATGCCGGTGCAGACTGGTTCAGGCTATGGCAGGGCGCAGCGAGCCCCGAACGTGCGGCGATCGTTCGCCACGCCGGCCTGCTCCTCACGGTGATGGTGGGTCAGCCGCGTTCGATTCCGATGCCGGAATACCCGCCGTTTCCGGTCGGGCTGGTCGACGGAGAAGGACTTGAGCGCCTGCGCGCGATTGGGCCTGACGCCATCCTCTTGGACGATCCGCGCCTGGCGGCAGGTCATTTCGGATAAGGCCGTGAGGAAGCGGATCAGCTGTCAACGGGCACGACACCTCAGCCGACCGGCACTCGGTCGCCGATTAGCAACACCGTTTTTCAAATCTGGGTCGCAAAACTCCGCGAGGCATTGGCTTTTGCGGTGCATTTTTCTATAGGGATCGCCAAGACTCGATTTTCAAGAGGTAAGCGCGTGACAGCTACATTCGACAAGGTTGCCGACATCATTGCGGAAACGAGCGAGATCGACCGCGAGACGATCAAGCCGGAAAGCCACACGATCGATGATCTCGGCATCGACAGCCTGGACTTCCTCGACATCGTCTTTGCGATCGACAAGGAATTCGGCATCAAGATTCCGCTTGAGCAGTGGACCCAGGAAGTCAACGAAGGCAAGGTGTCGACCGAGGAATACTTCGTGCTGAAGAACCTCTGCGCCAAGATCGACGAGCTTCGCGCCGCCAAGGCCTGATCGCCTCGCCGCCGACACGGTTCGATCCGTTTACCGATGCCGCCTGCTGCGTCCTTCGCTTGACAGGCGGCATCGGCATTTTTACTTGAGCCCGAAACGAACGGGATGAGCCCTGATGCTCCTTGAATATTTCCAGATGATCGATCGGATCGAAACCGTCGATCTCGCGGCGGGCCGGCTGACGGCGCGGTCCATCGTGCCGGAGAAGAGCCCGGTCTTCGAGGGGCATTTTCCCGGCTATCCGCTGGTTCCCGGCGTGCTGCTGATCGAAACCATGGCGCAGGCCTCCGGCTTTCTCGTGCTTGCTGTCACCAAATTCGTGGCGATGCCCTTCCTGATGTCGGTCGACGGCGCCAAGATGCGCACATTCGTCGAGCCTTCCGCCGAGCTCGAGATCGAAGCATTCCTGGAGCACGAGGGCTCGGGTTTCGCGGTGACCAAGGCCAAAATCGCATCGGGCGGCAAGAAGATCTGCGATGCCCAGCTAAAGTTGAGGACGATGCCGTTCGATCAGGTGCCGCTTGGCGAGATCGTCCGCAGGCGTGCCGAGGAAGTGGGACTGATGGCCGCTGCGGCCGCTTCGGAGAAATAAGATGACCAAATCCGCAAACGACGTGGTGATCACCGGCGTCGGCATTGTGACGAGCCAGGGCGTCGGCGCCGAGCCGCATGTTGCCCTGCTGAGTTCCGTCGAACCGCCGAAGGCCCGGGTCGAGACCGAGCGCTTTGCGCCTTATCCGGTCCATCCCCTGCCGGAGATCGACTGGTCGGCGCAGATCGCCAAGCGCGGCGATCAGCGGCAGATGGAGAACTGGCAGCGCCTCGGCGTCTTCGCAGCCGGGCTCGCGCTGGACGACGCGGGGCTCAAGGACAATCTCGAAGCCTGCGGCAGCATGGACATGATCGTCGCTGCCGGCGGCGGCGAACGCGATATCAATGTCGACTCGCTGATCGTCGATGAGGGCCTGAAGCGCAATGATCGCGAACAACTCCTGAACGAGAAGCTGACGACGGAGCTCCGCCCGACGCTCTTTCTTGCCCAGCTCTCCAATCTTCTGGCCGGCAACATCTCGATCGTCCACAAGGTGACGGGCTCGTCTCGCACCTTCATGGGCGAGGAGGCGGCGGGCATTTCGGCAATCGAAACCGCCTTTGCCCGCATCAAGGCCGGGCAGTCGACGCATACGCTCGTCGGCGGCGCCTTCTCGGCCGAACGCCTCGACATCATCCTGTTGATCGAAGCCATCCAGGGACATGCGCTTGGCGAGTGGCAGCCGATCTGGTCGCGCGATCCCGAGAACGGCGGCGGCATGATCCTGGGGTCCGTCGGCGCATTCCTCGTTCTGGAATCGCGCGAATACGCCGAAGCCCGCGGCGCCCGCATCTATGCCACGATCGATGCGATCGAAGGTGATCGCGGCAGCCGAGAGGACCGCCGGCTCGAAGCTCGGCTTAGGGATCTGGCACGACCTGCCGCAGAACTTGAGCCGCAGTCGACCGTGGTGTTTTCCGGCACCAGCGGCTTCCACGACCTGGCGCGCCGCGAGAAGGCATTCCTCGACACGGAGTTCGCTGGACGGCCGGTCCGCGCCTATGGCGGTCTCGTCGGTCACGGCATCGAGGCGCAGTTCCCGGTCGGCATGGCTTTTGCCGCGCTCTCGCTCGGGCATGCGGCGAAGGTGCCGCCCTTCGATCCTGCCGAGGCGCCGATGACGGCGTCCGCCAAGGCGGCGATCGTCACCACCATCGGCCATTCCCGCGGCGAAGGCGTCGCCGTGCTTTCCGCGGAATAAGGAGCTCAAGCATGAGCAAGGCTTACACCGATCACCTCGGCCGCCCGATCGTCGCCATTACCGGCATGGGCGTCATCACCTCGCTCGGCCAGGGGCTGGAGGACAACTGGGCGGCGCTCAGCGGCGGCGTTTCCGGCATTCACAAGATTACCCGCTTCCCGACGGAGGGCCTTTCGACCCGCATCAGCGGCACAGTCGATTTCATCGAAATTCCGGCCGACAACGCCGTCGAACGTTCCTATGCGATGGCGCGCGAGACGACCTTGGAAGCGCTCGCGCAGGCCGGTCTTTCCGGCGATTTCAACGGCCCGCTCTTCCTCGCAGCGCCGCCGATCGAACCGGAGTGGAACGCGCGCTTCGAGCTCGCGGACCGGGCGCCGGCCTCGGAACGGCCGGGCGACGCCTATAACCGCTTCCTCGCCGCGATGCGCCAGAAGGCCGATCCGGTCTTCCACGAGGCCGTGCTCTTCGGGTCGATTTCCGAGCGGCTTGCCGATCGTTTCGGCACGCGCGGCCTGCCGGTCACGCTGTCGACGGCTTGTGCCTCGGGCGCCACGGCGATCCAGCTTGGCGTCGAGGCGATCCGCCAGGGCCGTACCGACCGGGCGCTGACGGTCGCGACCGACGGTTCGGTCAGCGCCGAGGCGCTGATCCGCTTCTCGCTGCTTTCGGCGCTCTCGACCCAGAACGATCCGCCGGAAAAGGCGTCGAAACCCTTCACCAAGGATCGCGACGGCTTCGTCATTGCCGAAGGCGCGGCCACCCTGGTGCTGGAATCGCTCGAAGCGGCACTCGCCCGCGGCGCCCGCATCTACGGCATTCTCAAGGGCTGCGGCGAAAAGGCGGATCTCTTCCACCGCACGCGCTCCTCGCCCGATGGTGGGCCGGCGATTGCGACGATCCGCGCGGCGCTTGCGGATGCCGGCATCGATGAAACCGGCATCGGCTACATCAATGCCCACGGCACCTCGACGCCGGAGAACGACAAGATGGAATATCTGTCGATGTCGGCCGTCTTCGGTGAGCGCCTGCCGTCGATACCGGTTTCGTCCAACAAGTCGATGATCGGCCACACGCTGACCGCCGCCGGTGCGGTCGAGGCGGTTTTCTCGATCCAGACGATGCTCACCGGCACGCTGCCGCCGACCATCAACTACCAGAACCCGGACCCGGCGATCGTTCTCGACGTCGTGCCGAACGCGAAGCGCAGCCAGCAGGTCACCGCGGTCCTGTCGAATTCCTTCGGTTTCGGCGGCCAGAATGCCAGCCTTGTCATGACCGCCGAGCCGGCCTAAGCCGCTCGACGATCGAATACCTGCCTTCCGCAAAGGAAAGACCATGCGCGCCCTGCAACTGCTCGATGACCGCAAGCTCGAAATTACCGACCTGCCGGAACCGGAGACGCCCGGTCCGGGCGAGGTGACGCTGCGGGTCAAGGCCGTCGCGCTCAACCATATCGACGTCTGGGGCTGGCGCGGCATGGCCTTTGCCAAGCGCAAGATGCCGCTGGTCATCGGCGCGGAAGCGTCCGGCGCTGTCGAGAGCATCGGACCGGGTGTGGCAAATGTCCTGCCGGGCCAGCTCGTTTCGATCTACGGTGCGCGCACCTGCGGCCTCTGCCGCCCCTGCAAGGAAGGGCGCGACAACCTCTGCGAACATGTCGGCGGCGTGCACGGTTTCCACCTCGACGGCTTCGCCCAGGAGAAGATCAATCTGCCGGCTCGCCTGCTGGTCCCGGCGCCGCCCGGTGTCGACGCGGTCGGTGCGGCGCTCGCACCGGTCACGTTTGGTACGGTCGAGCACATGCTGTTCGATAATGCCAAGCTCGAGCCGGGCGAAACGATCCTTGTCCATGCCGGCGGCTCCGGCATCGGCTCGGCGGCGATCCAGCTCGCCAAGAAGATCGGCTGCACGGTCATTACCACGGTCGGTTCCGACGACAAGATCGAGAAGGCGAGGGCGCTCGGCGCCGATCACGTCATCAACTACCGCACCGACCGTTTCGAGGGCGTGGTACGCAAGCTCACCAAGAAGAAGGGCGTCGATGTCGTCTTCGAGCATGTCGGCAAGGACACCTGGGCGGGCTCGATGCTGTCGATGAAGCGCGGCGGCCGGCTCGTCACCTGCGGCTCGACCTCGGGCGTCTCGACCGACATGAATCTGATGATGCTCTTCCAGCAGCAGTTGAAGCTGCTCGGCTCCTTTGGCTGCCGCATGGAAAACATGGCGAACGCCATGCAGAAGATGGCGCGCGGCCTCGTTCATCCGGTGATCGATACCGAAGTCGGCCTCGCCGACATCGATCGTGCGCTCGAGCGGATGGAGTCTCGGCAGATCTTCGGCAAGATTATTCTGCGGATGGATTAATCCCGGTGCGGATGCTGATCACACGGCTGGTGCTCGCTGCCGATCGCTTCCGGCAATGGCTGATCGCACAGCTCGTCTTCCTGCTTCTCAATGTTTTGAAGCTCTTTCCGGCGGATGCGGCGATCAATTTCATGGATCGCGTCGCGCGCTGGATCGGTCCGAAGACCCGCCGCCATAAGCTGACGCTTACCAATCTGCGCAATGCCTATCCTGAGAAGAGCGACGCCTGGATAAAGGAGACTGCGCTCGAAAGCTGGGGCAATATGGGCCGGCTCGCGGCCGAATATGTCTTCCTCGACCGGCTCTTCGACTTCGATCCGCACCGCGCCGAGCCGGGCAGGGTGGAGGTCTCGGGCATTCCGCTCTTCCTGGAGCTGCGAGACAATCCGCGGCCCTTCATCGTCTTCACGGCGCATAGCGGCAATTTCGAGATGCTGCCTGTGGCGGGCTCCGCCTTCGGGCTGGACGTCACCGTTCTCTTCCGGCCGCCGAACAATCCTTACATGGCCGACAAGGTCTTCCAGTTCCGCCAGGAGCGGATGGGCAATCTCGTGCCCTCCCATGCGGGCTCCTCCTTTGCGCTCGCCCGCCAGCTCGAACGCGGCGGCGGCGTCGGCGTGCTGGTCGACCAGAAATTCCGCAAGGGCCTGAAGACGAAGTTCTTCGGCCAGGACGTCCAGACCAATCCGCTGCTCGCGAAACTTGTTCGCCAGTTCAATTGCGAGGTCTATCCGGCCCGTTGCATCCGCCTCCCCGGCGGCCGATTCCGGCTGGAACTCGAGCCGGCCGTCGAAATTCCGCGCAGGGCCGATGGCAGCGTCGATGTCACGGCGACGGCGCAGATGCTGAACGACAAGGTCGAGAGCTGGGTTCGCGAATATCCGGGCCAGTGGCTCTGGTATCACGACCGGTGGCGTATCAAGCGCAGTCTCTGAAGCAATCTCATTCGATTTGCGGGGCGTTCTCCGCGGTTCCGGGCCGCCAGGCTGCGCGCCGGCGAAGGGCAATCGCGAGATGGGGGCAGCCAATCTGGCGGACGCGATCTGGTTGAACGGGGAGGGCGAGCGGGCGATCGTCAACCGGATGAAGGCACCGAAGCATGGCGTCATGCCGGCCTGGCTGCCTCGCATGGGCGATACGACAGTCAAGCAACTCGCGGTCTTCGTCCACTCCCTCGGCGGCGGCGAGTAGCAAAGCAACCCGAGAAAGCGCGCTGCGAGCCGCGCGTCCTTCTGGGCGCGCGGCTTTTCGTGCGCAGTTCAACAGGAGATGCTAAACTTTGCCGGCGGCGGGATGCCAATGGAAATTGGCAGTTGCCGCGAGGGGCCTGTGCCGCGGCGCCGCTCCTTACAGCTATCCATTGTGGCGGTGGTCACGCGGGAGGAGAAGCGGATGTCACAGGAATGGCCCATGTTCATCCTCCAGTGCATCGTCGTCTTCGGCCTCGTCAGCGCGCTTTTCATCCGCTTCGGCGAATAGCCCTTCGCCGTCCACTCCGCCCGTCGAACATTTCGAACTGCCGCTATTGCTTGGACCAGACCGCCAGCTCGTAACCGTCCGGATCGGCAAAGTGAAAGCGCCTGCCGCCGGGGAAGATGAAGATCGGTTTGACGATCCTGCCGCCGGCGCCCTCGACGCGGGCGAGCGCGCCTTCCAGTTCATCGGCATAGATGATGACGAGCGGCCCTCCGCTGCGGACCGGACCGAGCGTCGTGAAGCCGCCGGTCAGCCGGCCGTCGGCGAACTCGCAATATTCCGGACCGTAATCGGTAAAGGTCCAGCCGAACGCGCTGCCGTAGAAGGCCTTGCTCGCCGCGATGTCCGCCACGTTGAATTCGATATAGTCGATCCGTCGGTCGCTACCGGTCATGGCGATGTCCTTTGCCGTCTTTTGATTCTTCCAGAATGGTCTTCAAGGTGTCGAGATCCTTTTGAACGCAGGCGGCATCCGCCGCTAATTGTTCGTCACTCATGTCGAACTGTCTCAGCAGGGTGAACATCACTTCCGCGCCGTCCCCATTCGGCACCACCCGGAGCGCGTTGTGGATCTTCGCGCCGTTCTCGAGCTTCACCAAATGGTCCACGACGCCGAACTCATTGGCGGGAGCGAAACGAACACGGGCATTGCCGAGCGGGCCCGGCGCGATCCATTCGTCGCCGTCACGCGCAAGCCCCGTCGAGAGCCCGGAGGCCCAAAGCGGCATCTTTTGGTGATCGGCCATGAAGGCGTAGACATCGCGCCAGTCTCGCTCGATCGAAACGTGGATAATTCTGGCGGCCATCGTGGTCATGCGCGTCTCCGTTTTGAGTTCGGATAGCACCTCGGTGTGCAATGGTCTTGAACGAAACGGCCAATCGTGCTGCTGAAATCACCCCTTCGATTTCTCTGATGGGTCTGGAGCGAACTGCCGCAGGATTTCGCCGGGCGTCAGCGAGGTGAGCTCCCTCGTTTCCCGGGTAAGGTGTGCCTGGTCGGCATAGCCGGCATCGGCGGCCAGGGCCGCCAATTTGTCCTGCGGCCGGCCGCGGCCGGCAGCCAGGAAGCGCTGCAGGCGCAGCACGCGATCTAGGGTCTTGGCGCCATAGCCGAAATGCTCGAGGCAGAGACGGCGGAGACTTCGCTCGCTAGAGCCGGTTGTTCGCGCCAGGTTTCGGATGGGATCGGCCGCGGCTGGGCGAGCCTCGTGGAGATGCTTCACCAACGAAGCGATGTTCGGTGGCGGGGGGTGCGCGGTCGAGAGGCGGCCTTTAAATGCGCCTGCCAATATCGCGAGCCGCTCGGTGGCGTCCCGTGCCAGCGCCATCCGCTCGTCCATTTCGTTGGCCGCTCGCCCCCAAAGGAGATCGAGTGGGACCGTCCGGCCGGTCAACCCGCTCAACGGCGTGCGCAGCCAGGCGGCCGCTGCACCAATTCTGAACCGGGCACCGAAGATGGTTTCGCCTGCGGCGAGCTTGGGGAAGGCGGCGACACGGTCGGGTCCAACGATTGCCGGGCCGCCGGACGTCCAGATGACGTCGGCGCAGCCGTCCGGTACGACGGCCATGCTTGGCGCTTCGCCAACGGGGAGTCGATGCAGCCACAGGCATTTGAAATAGGCAGCAAGCGCGCCGGCGGCGGGCCGCTCCCGGTAAATGCCCGTGCTTTGCGCAAGTCGGGGCGGTGTGATGTTCGGCATGCCCGGCTCTCCTCGATGTCGGCGCTACTACGGCGACACGGCAGCCATCTTACAGCCGGAAGTGGGCCGAAAGGAGCTGATTGTTGCCGGGGGCGACGCACCGCGCGCATTCGACTCCAGAACTTGACGCAGATCAAGGATCTGGGTCGGTCTCAGCCTCGCTGCATTCCGCTGGACGGCGCGTGCTCGACGACGGCGACGGCAAGCCGGAGAAGCAGTGATTTTCTCAGGAATGGCTTGTCGTAAATCGATTTGAGTGCCAAAACAGCCTCCTCCGCCGCATGTTGCCGGCACCCCCTTCGCGGGCCACCGGGACGTGCGCAGTTCAATTCGAAGGAGCCGGCACCGACGCGACTTCGCGGCCCGTGCATGGCTCTCCTGCCCAATGGAGGGAAGCACGTGTCACAGGCGGAAATCGGCCTCATCGGTCTCGGCGTCATGGGATCGAACCTGGCACTCAATATCGCGGAAAAAGGCAACAAGATCGCCGTTTTCAACCGTTCGGTTGACGCGACGCGGAAATTCCACGCGGAGGCGGGCGCGCTCAAGGAACAGATCGTGCCCTGCGAAACGATAAAGGAATTCGTCGCCGCTATCCGTCCGCCGCGCCCGATCATTATCATGATCAAGGCCGGCGACCCCGTCGACCAGCAGATGCAGGCGCTGAAGCCCCATCTCGACAACGGCGACATCATGATCGACGCGGGTAACGCCAATTTCCGCGACACGATGCGCCGCTTCGATGCGTTGAAGGATAGCGGCCTCACCTTCATCGGCATGGGAGTTTCCGGCGGCGAGGAGGGGGCGCGCCATGGACCGTCGATCATGGTCGGCGGTACGGAGGAATCCTATCGCCGCGTCGAGAAGGTGCTGACCTCGGTCGCCGCGAAATACGACAATGATCCCTGCGTCGCTTGGCTCGGCGAAAACGGCGCCGGCCACTTCGTCAAGACGATCCATAACGGCATCGAATATGCCGACATGCAGATGATCGCCGAGATCTACGGCATCCTGCGCGACGGACTGAAGATGACGGCGCAGGAGATCGGCGAGGTCTTCGGTGCCTGGAACAAGGGCCGGCTCAATTCCTACCTGATCGAAATCACCGAAAAGGTTTTGAAGGCCGCCGATCCTTTGACCGGCAAGCCCATGGTCGACCTGATCCTCGACAAGGCCGGACAGAAGGGCACCGGCAAATGGTCGGTGATCGAGGCCCAGAACATGGGCGTGCCGGCGACCGCCATCGAGGCGGCCGTCGCCGCCCGCAGCATCTCCTCCGCGAAGGAGGAGCGTGAGGCAGCCGAAAAGATCCTCGGGCTGCCGCCGGTCGGCGAGTTCAAGGTGACGGACAAGCAAGCCTTCATCAAGGACCTCGAAAGCGCGCTGCTCGCCGGCAAGATCGGCGCCTATGCGCAGGGCTTCGCGGTGATGTCGGCCGCCTCGAAGGAGTTCGACTGGAACCTCCCGATGCCGACGATCGCCCGGATCTGGCGGGCCGGCTGCATCATCCGCTCGCAATTCCTCGACGAGATCACCACCGCCTTCACCAAGGCGCCGGATGCGGCCAACCTGATCGTCACGCCCGCCTTCGCGGCGATGGTCAAGGAAACCGACGGGGCGCTCCGCCGGGTCGTTTCCGCGGCGGTGCTCGGCGGCCTGCCGGTGCCGGCGCTCGCCTCGGCGCTCGGCTATTTCGACAGCTACCGCCGCGGCCGCGGCACGGCGAACGTCATCCAGGCGCAGCGCGACTTCTTCGGCGCTCACGGTTTCGACCGCGTCGACGGCGCCGACAGCCACCACGGACCGTGGGGCAGCGGATTGACCGCTTAGTTTAGAATCAGTTCAGATCGCTTCTACCAAAGGAAGGGTGGCGCCGGTCGCCCTTCCGCGGCAAGCTCACGACATCTCAAGCAAGGGAGCAATCGGGAAGGCAGCATGAAATTCAGGGTGATCGAAGGGGGCAAGGCGATCGACACTGGGTCCGGAACCGGGCCGGCAGGCATCCGCGGCGAGGCGGAGCGGCGCATAAGGGCGTCGGGCTACGAGCAATGGCGGGTACGCAGCCTGGCCACGGGTGCGCCGATGCCGCATTCCATCCGCTATCTGAAGATGCAGATCGATTTCGTCGCCGAGAAACTCGAACAGCTCAATCCGATCCCGGCGGATTTTACCGACGACAAGTACTGGCCAGCCGTGAGCATATGAAGCATAAGCACGGGCTCGATCGGTTCACTTCTTCCCCTGCGGATAGATCGTCTCGCCGCGCTTCAGCATCTCGACAAAGGTCTCGATCTTCTTCTTTCGACCGGCTTCGGTTTTCATGTTGTGGGTGCGGAAGGCCAGCGCGAAGCGGTTCTGTTCGCTAAGCTTGCTAAGCATCTCGTTGGCCTTGGGTTCGGCTTCGATTGCGGCCTGGAGGTCGTCGGGGATCTTCATGTCCTTGCCGCTCTTATAGGCGCGGTCCCAGCGGCCGTCGGCCTTGGCCATCTCCACCTGCCGAAGCCCGTGCTCCGTCATCCGGCCGTCCTTGATCAGTCGCGCGACATTATCGACATTGATCTGGCTCCAGGTGCTCTTCCTGCCACGTGGCGTGTAGCGTTGGAGAAAGCTTTTCTCATCGAGCCCCTTGCGCACCCCGTCGATCCAGCCCCAGCAGAGCACCACGTCTATGGCCTGCTTGGGCGTGATCGACTTGAGCCCCGACCCAACTTTGTGGACCTTGATCCAGACTTCGTCCTGCTTGTCGTGGTGCTCGCCGAGCCAGGCATAAAAGGCTGCGGGGTCCTCGAACTCATGCACTTTGTCGGGATCGACCTTGACGGGCGGCATCAGTCAGTTTCCTCCTGGCGGTGACATCATCGCTCCTGAATCGGCGAGCCTACAAGGCGCCGCTGTCGCCTTCCAGCCCTCACCCTACGACGCGAACCGACAAGCGGGGCGCGGTAAACGCAACTGGCGTGCGCAACGGGCTCGTGAGATGGTTAAGTTACGTGGATGATTGGCCCCGGCATGCCTGTGCGTTCCGGATAACGTGACCTCCAACGGAAAGAGGCTCGCATGCCCGCGGTTTCGAACCTGAGCTACGATGCCTGGCTCGAGCACGCCTTTGGCCACTCGATCAGGCCGCACGGCTATCCCTGGTTCTTCGACGAAGATCCGCCTTGGTGGAATCCAGAGCCGCCCGTCGCCATCGAGTACTTCACGAGGCTCTTTTCGACAACTGAGCACTCACTCGCCAGCTTCTCCGATGCGCAGATTGCCCAGGGACTCACCTATCTCCTGAGCACCAGCGCCTCGGGTGACAACGGGTGGTTCTACAGCACCTCAACGCCGACGGGGGCGCGGCTCTCCTGCATTGAGGCCATAGAGAACGTCTTCACCGATCTATTCGCACCTCGCTGTGCTGCTGTGTTGGGCCACATAGACGAGCCCGGCGCGGCTCCCCTGAACACTGTCTGTTACATGTGGTGGGACGAGTTCCCGTCTTTGGCGCTCCCGGACGATCCTTCTTGCGACCGCATGCAGAAGGCAGCGATCGATGTCATGCGCCGCACGCTAGGCCTCAGCTCGATCGCGTGCCAGGAAGCAGCCCTCCATGGCCTCGGCCATTGGGCACGGTACCGGCCGAGCGACGTCGCCGCGGCCGTCGACGAATTCCTCGGCGACGGGCGCAGCAAACGGGCCGAGATCATCTCCTATGCCCGATCCGCGAGGTGCGGCTGCGTCCTTTGAAACATTGTGAAATCTGAAATGTTCGTCCGCGGCGGTGCATCTCATCGGTGTCGCCTCTGGATGAAGGCGTCCGGCAAGGTGTAGACTTGCTCCATTGAGGTGCGAGGGAGGGGCTAGTGCCGACGAATGAAGCAAAGGGACGCCATCTGGCCGTTGTCCTGGCTGCCGACGTCGCTGGGTACAGCCGTCTCATGTCGGAAGACGAAGAGGCGACGCTCAGCCTACTTACTAAGTATCAGGAGATCATTGCGGGTCTTGTCGCCGAACACCGCGGTCGGGTGTTCAACATGGCTGGCGATGGCGTCATGGTCGAGTTCGCAAGTGCCGTGCAGGCGGTGCGTTGCGCCGTCGCTATTCAGCGCGCCCTCGGCCGCCGCAATATCGATCTCCCCGAACGCCGCCGCATGATGTTCCGCATCGGCATCAATCTTGGCGACGTAATCGCCCGCGGCGGTGATCTCTTCGGAGACGGGGTCAATATAGCGGCGCGGCTGCAGACGCTCGACGAACCGGGCGACATCTGTATCTCTGCTTCCGTGCATGATCAAATCGTCGGAAAGCTAAGCTTTGCGTGTGAGTGCCTCGGCGAAAAAACCTTAAAAAATATCGCGCGACCGGTGCGCGCCTATCGCGTCCGCTCCAGCATGGAGCCGCCTGTGCCGATAACCGAGCTCCAGAGCGGCTCTTTGGCCTTGCCGGACAAGCCGTCGATCGCGGTGATGCCATTCGTCAATATGAGCGGAGATGCCGAGCAGGATTACTTTGCTGACGGCCTGACGGAGGATCTTATTACGGCGCTCGCAAAGTTCCGGTGGTTTTTCGTCATCGCCCGCAATTCGAGCTTCACCTACAAGAACCGCGCCGCCACGGTGCAGCAGATCGGCAGTGAACTCGGCGTGCGTTATGTGTTGGAGGGGAGCACGCGCAAATCGAGCGACAGGGTTCGCGTCACGGCGCAGTTGGTGGAAGCGGAAACCGGCCATCATGTCTGGGCCGAACGGTACGACCGTGACCTGGCGGAGCTCTTCGCGCTGCAGGACGAGATCGTCGACCGCGTTGCCGGCGCGATCGAGCCGGAAATGCTGAGAATGGAGACCCTACGGGTGCGGCGCAAAGCGCCGGAGAACCTGACCGCCTGGGAACTGATCTTTCGCGGCATGTGGCACTTCTATCAGTTCACGCCGGCCGAGCATCGCTGTGCGCGCGAGCTGTTTCGCAAGGCGATCGTTGCGGCGCCCGATATCGCCGAAGGATACACGTGGCTTGGCAGGTGCAACGCGGGGACGCTGTTCTTCCGGTGGAGCGAGAACCCCGCGGGGGACATGGCGGAGGGATGGCAGGCGGCGCTGCGTGCCGCGCAACTTGCCGAAACCGACCCCTATGCGCATTATGCGGTGGGAATTATGAGTGTCGTCATGGGTAGGCTCCATCGGGCAATGGAGGCCGCCCAAAGATCGATTGACCTCAGTCCCAGCTTTGCGCTCGGCTATATGCTCCTCGGTATGTCGCGCCTCTTCCTCGGCCGGGCCGGCCAGGCGATTGAGCCATTTCAGAGAGGCCTGCGCCTCAGTCCGCACGATCCGCTTGCATTCCTATGGCTGCATTTCCTGGCCTTCGCGCATTTCCTCACAGGGGAGTACGAAGAATCGCTTCAACCGGCGCTCAATGCCGCGGCCAAGCGGCCGGATCTACCCTCCACGCACTGCGCACTCGTCTGTTGTCTCGTGGAACTGGGGCGCCAGCGTGAGGCCGAACAGGCAGCCGCCGAAATGCAACGGAACTCGTCTGAAGGACAGGAGGAACTCGGCGAGTTCGTATCGCGCTTCGTCAATCCCGAGCAACGCGAACAAATACGCATTAGTCTCCGCAAAGCGGGCTGGCAGGGCAACTGGTAGCCCGCGGATCGACCGACCTAGTCTAAACTTCCGGCGATCTCTGCATCGGCGGCTGGAATTCGGGCTGGCTGAGGCTTTGAAGCGTTTCGGGAGGGCTTCCCTCGATGCGGCCGATGACCGCCTTGGCGAGTTCGCGTCCGGCGACCCGGATATCCTCGTACATGGTCATCACTTCCGGGCGCAGCCAGCGCAGGAAGTCGCTCGGGACCTTGGAGACCATGTCTGCGTCCTCGCCGAGCTTCTTGCGCGCCGCCTCGATGCCGGCAATCAGCGCAATGGCACCCGAGCCGCTGCCGGAGACGATCCCGTCGGGGGCGTCCGAAGAGCCCATCAGCTTCTCGAAAGCGTCGCGGATGGCGACGAGGCTGTAGTCGATGTTGACCTGATGGAAGCTCACCGACTCCGCGCCGAAATCCTTGAGACCGTGCTCGAAGCCGGTGCGCATGTGGGAATGGAAGGTGAGGTGCGGCGGCGGTTCCAGGAGCACCAGCCGGCGCCTGCCGCGCTCGACAAGCCTGCGCACCGCCTCATACGCGAAGCGTCCGTTGTCGAAGTCGTGATAGGGATGGGCGATCCCCATTTCGGTCCGGCCATGTGTCGCGAAGGGAAATTGACGCTCGGTGAGCAGCGTCACGCGTGGATCGTTCGGCTCCATTCGAGAGATGATCACGCCGTCGGCAGCGCCGGTATCGAGAATGTAGCGGATCGGCCCGAGCGGATCCTTGGAGGAACTATAGGGCGTGACGACGAGATGATACGGCGTGCCGGCGAGGATCTCGGTGATGCCGATGACCATCGGGCTGGTGATGCCCATGATCTCTTCCTCGAGCGTCAGCACCAGGCTGATGACATTCGTCTTGCCGGTCCTGAGGCGGACGCCTGCGCGGTTCGGCTGATAGCCGATCTGCTTGGCGACCAGGCGCACCCGCTCCTTGGTCTCGGCGCCGATGTCGGGCGCGTCCTTCAGCGCGCGGGAAACGGTTGTGATGCCGAGCCCGGTCATGAAGGCGATCGTCTTCAATGTCGGCCTGCCGCTCTCCGTTGGCGGCGCTGCCGCTGGCCTGTTTCTCGTCCTGTCTTCCATGCCCATCACGCAAAGCCCGCTCGTTCGGACCTTCAAGATCGCCGTTCCCAGCCGCACCCCGCGGTGGCCGCTCGCGATAGCCCGTCTCCTTACCCCGTAGGGGCGTTATATACGATTTGCCCGAACGCACCATATCGGGGCGAGGCGAAATCGTACCTTGAAATCTGTAACGATACAGTAGCGAAGTCGAGCCTTTTTGTTGTTGCGCTGCGAAGGGCGTAAACGGTGAGTTGAATTAGGAGTGCGTGCAGCGTCATGCTGCGTTCGCGAACACTCCATTGGTGATGCGCATCGCAACACGTCGATTTAAATTATGCGTCGCAGGCACTTACGAGATGATTTCTGAAGCGCTGCGACAGCTTGGTATGGCCGAATGAAGCCATTTGCCGGTCCGCAGAATACAACCAAAGGAAGTATGAAAATAATAAGTTTGAATTATCCGTTGTGGGTGTTGCGTCGGCAATTGGATTGAACTAAGTTTTTTTACGGTAACGTTACAGTGAGGGAGGAGACTCATGAAATTACGTTCTTTGGCCGGCGCTTTGGCCGCAACCGTGGTCCTGCCGTTCGGCCTGGCTCAGGCCACCGATCTGGAGGTCACGCATTGGTGGACGTCCGGCGGCGAAGCTGCCGCGGTCGCCGAACTTGCGAAGGCATTCGACGCGACCGGCAACAAATGGGTTGACGGTGCGATCGCCGGCTCCGGCGGCACGGCGCGGCCGATCATGATCAGCCGCATCACCGGCGGCGACCCGATGGGCGCGACTCAGTTCAACCATGGCCGTCAGGCCGAGGAACTGGTCGAGGCCGGGTTGATGCGCGACCTGACCGATGTCGCTACGCGCGAAAACTGGAAGGAAATCGTCAAGCCGGCCAGCCTGCTCGACTCCTGCACGATCGAAGGCAAGATCTATTGCGCGCCCGTCAACATCCATTCCTGGCAATGGCTGTGGCTTTCGAATGCTGCCTTCAAGCAGGCCGGTGTGCCGGTGCCGAAGAACTGGGACGAATTCGTTGCGGCCGGGCCGGCGCTTGAAAAGGCCGGCATCATACCGCTTGCCGTCGGCGGTCAGCCGTGGCAGGCGGCCGGTGCGTTCGACGTGCTGATGGTGGCGATTGCCGGCAAGGACGTGTTCGAGCAAGTCTTTGCCAAGAAGGATGAGGAAGTCGCAGCCGGACCGGAGATCGCCAAGGTCTTCAAGGCGGCCGACGATGCACGCCGCCTGTCGAAGGGCACCAATGTTCAGGACTGGAACCAGGCGACGAACCTGGTGATCACCGGCAAGGCCGGCGGCCAGATCATGGGCGACTGGGCCCAGGGCGAGTTCCAGGTGGCGGGCCAGAAGGCCGGTGTCGACTATACCTGCCTTCCTGGTCTCGGCGTGAATGAAGTGATCTCGACCGGCGGCGATGCCTTCTACTTCCCGCTGCTCGAGGACGAGGAAAAGTCGAAGGCGCAGGAAGTGCTGGCCTCGACGCTCCTCAATCCGAAAACACAGGTCGCCTTCAATCTGAAGAAGGGCTCGCTGCCCGTGCGCGGCGACGTGGACCTCGCAACCGCCAACGACTGCATGAAGAAGGGACTGGAAATCCTCGCCAAGGGCAATGTGATCCAGGGCACCGACCAGCTGCTGTCGGCCGACAGTCAGAAGCAGAAGGAAGATCTCTTCTCCGAGTTCTTCGCAAACCCGTCGATGACGCCGGAAGACGCGCAGAAGCGCTTCGCGGAAATCATCGCCGCAGCGGACTGATCGCGGCTTCCAGACGGCCTCGCTGCTGCGCGAGGCCGTCGCTCGGCCCGCCGCCGTGCCCGAATGCCGCTGAGGCGGAGCGCGCATGGCAGACAAGGACAGGGGGCCACGTCCCGTGGCCGGCGTTGAAGTTCGGCGGCTTGGTGGTCGCCGGTGCCGCCCGCCGCCAGACATTGTCGCAGTTCCGGAGGAGGAAACATGACGGCTCTAACACGTGGTTCGGGCAGACCGAACCAGTGGCTGCGCAACCTGAATGCGAAGATCGCCTCGATTCCGATGATCCTGACAGCCGTGGTCATCTTCCTCGGCGGCACGATCTGGACTGTCGTCTACTCGTTCACCAACTCGAAATTGCTGCCGCGTCTCTCCTTCGTCGGCCTCGACCAATACGAGCGGCTGTGGGCGGCGCCGCGCTGGATCATCTCCATCCAGAACCTTGCGGTCTACGGCTTCTTCTCGCTGGTCTTCAGTCTGGTGATCGGCTTCGTGCTCGCGGCGCTGATGGACCAGAAAATCCGCTTCGAGAATACCTTCCGAACGATCATGCTCTATCCCTTCGCCCTGTCCTTCATCGTGACCGGGCTGGTCTGGCAGTGGCTTCTCAATCCACAATTCGGCATCCAGTCGATCGTTCGGTCGCTCGGCTGGACAAGCTTCTCCTTCGACCCGCTCTACGATGCCGATATCGTCATCTACGGCATCCTGATCGCCGCGCTCTGGCAGGGCACGGGTCTCGTCATGTGTCTGATGCTTGCGGGCTTACGCGGCATCGACGAGGACATCTGGAAGGCCGCGCGGGTCGACGGCATCCCGATGTGGAAGACCTATGTGCTGATCATCATCCCGATGATGCGCGGCGTTTTCATCACCACCCTGGTGATCATCGCGAGCGGCATCGTCAAGGTCTACGACCTCGTCGTGGCGCAAACGAGCGGCGGCCCCGGCATCGCGTCGGAGGTGCCGGCCAAATACGTCTACGACTACATGTTCCAGGCCCAGAACCTCGGCCAGGGCTTCGCCGCCTCCACCATGATGCTGATCACCGTCGCCATCATCATCGTGCCGTGGGCGTATCTGGAATTCGGAGGAGGCCGCAAGCGTGGATAACATTGCCAGCAACAGCACGCTCACTGCCCATGAAACGGCAACCGGGCGGATCGAAAAGGGCCCGAGCGGCCGCAAGCCGCGCCGCCGGCTATCGCGGCGCAACATCATCGTCTACGGCACCTTGATCGTCGTGGCCCTCTACTACTTGCTGCCGCTCTACGTGATGATCGTGACGTCGCTCAAAGGCATGCCGGAAATCCGCGTCGGCAACATCTTCGCGCCGCCGCTCGAAATCACCTTCGAACCCTGGGTGAAGGCTTGGGCGGAGGCCTGCACGGGGCTCAATTGCGACGGGCTCTCCCGCGGCTTCTGGAATTCGGTCCGCATCACCCTGCCTTCGGTGATCATCTCGATCGCGGTTGCCTCGGTGAACGGCTATGCGCTGGCGAACTGGCGCTTCAAGGGGGCGGAGCTCTTCTTCACCATCCTGGTCATCGGCGCCTTCATCCCATACCAGGTGATGATCTATCCGATCGTGATCGTGCTTCGTGAAATGGGCGTCTATGGCACGCTGACCGGACTTGTCATCGTGCATACGATCTTCGGCATGCCGATCCTGACCCTCCTGTTCCGCAACTACTTCGCGGGACTGCCGGAAGAGCTCTTCAAGGCGGCGCGGGTCGATGGTGCCGGGTTCTGGACGATCTACTTCAAGATCATGCTGCCGATGTCGCTCCCGATCTTCGTGGTGGCGATGATCCTGCAGGTCACCGGCATCTGGAACGACTTCCTGTTCGGCGTCGTTTTCACGCGGCCCGAGTACTACCCGATGACCGTCCAGCTCAACAACATCGTCAATTCGGTCCAGGGCGTGAAGGAATACAACGTCAACATGGCAGCGACGATTTTGACGGGAGCCGTTCCGCTCGTCGTCTATTTCGTCTCCGGTCGGCTCTTTGTCCGCGGCATCGCGGCCGGTGCAGTGAAAGGATAAGCAAGGATGACAAGTGTTTCCGTCAGGGATCTGTCACTGAATTTCGGCGCCGTCACGGTTCTCGACAGGCTCAATCTCGACATCGACCATGGCGAGTTCCTCGTACTGCTCGGTTCGTCAGGCTGCGGAAAGTCGACGCTGCTGAACTGCATCGCCGGCCTGCTCGACGTGTCCGATGGACAGATCTTCATCAAGGACCGCAATGTGACCTGGGAGGAGCCCAAGGATCGGGGCATCGGCATGGTGTTCCAGTCCTATGCGCTCTATCCGCAGATGTCCGTCGAGAAGAACCTTTCCTTCGGCTTGCAGGTCGCCAAAATTCCGCAGGCGGAAATCGACAAGCGCGTGAAGCGCGCCGCGGAAATCCTGCAGATCCAGCCGCTGCTGAAGCGGAAACCCTCGGAGCTCTCCGGCGGCCAGCGCCAGCGCGTGGCGATCGGCCGGGCGCTGGTGCGCGACGTCGACGTCTTCCTCTTCGACGAGCCGCTGTCGAACCTGGACGCCAAGCTGCGCTCCGAATTGCGGGTCGAGATCAAGCGGCTGCACCAGTCGCTGAAGAACACGATGATCTACGTCACGCACGATCAGATCGAAGCGCTGACGCTCGCCGACCGCATCGCCGTGATGAAGAGCGGGGTCATCCAGCAGCTCGCCGATCCGATGACCATCTACAACGCCCCAGAGAACCTCTTCGTTGCCGGCTTCATCGGCTCGCCGTCGATGAACTTCTTCCGCGGCGAGCTGGAGGCGAAGGACGGCCGCAGTTTCGTTCGGGTCGACGGCGTTGCCTTCGACGTCACCGCCTATCCGGCACGCACGAGGCTTCACCCTGGCCAGAAGGTGGTCCTCGGCCTGAGGCCCGAACACGTCAAGGTCGACGAGGCGACGGAAGGGCACGAGGTGCACCCCGCGACGGTCGACATCGAGGAGCCGATGGGCGCCGACAACCTCCTTTGGCTGAGGCTTGCCGGCCAATCCATGTCGGTGCGGATCGCCGGCCAGCGGCGCTACCCACCGGGCAGCACGGTGCGCCTCTCCTTCGACATGGCCGTCGCCTCGATTTTCGACGCAGCCAGCGAAAACCGACTTTGACCGAACATCCGATAGGCCGGTGACGTCTCATCGGATGAAAGCCGGCGCGAAATCACCGGCCAATGAATGGACTGTGGGAATGCCTTCCGAGATCAACAACCGTGACCCGATCCGCATCGATCTTTCCGGCGACTGGCTGCTCGCTTCGGCCGACAACAGCCATGCCCTGACGATCGCGCTGCCGGGCGACGTGCACAGCGCGCTGCAGCGCGCCGGCATCATTGCCGACCCCTATCACGGCCGGAACGAGGCGGACGTCCAATGGGTGGCGTACAAGGACTGGGTGCTCGAGCGCACGGTCGCCATCGACGCGAGCGATCTCGAGGGACACTGGTATCTCGATTTCGAGAGCATCGACACGGTCGCCTCGGTCTTCGTCAACGATCGCCTCGTCTTGCAGGCGGACAATTGCTTCCGCCGCCATCGCCCCGATGTGTCGCAGGCACTTGTCGCCGGAGAGAACCGGATCCGCCTCGTGCTGCATTCCTCGATCGCCGAAGGTGCCCGGCGCCAGGCGGAGCAGCCGTTTTACGTGCCCTATCACGACGGCAACTCGCCGATCGCCAACGGCAACATGCTGCGCAAGCCGCAATGCCATTTCGGCTGGGATTGGAACATCGCCATCGCGCCGCTCGGCGTCTACGGCTCGCCGGCGCTCTGCCGGCTTGAGACGGCGCGCATCGAACATGTGACGACACGCCAGGTCTGGCTCGATGATGGGTCTGTCGACCTGCAGGTGACCGTGGAGCTCTATGCCGGCGATCCGGGCATCCTGCCGATCCATTTCGAACTCGACGGCCTGCGCGAGCGCCTGGACTGCAGCGTTGCCGCAGGCGAAACCCGCATCACCCATGTCTTCAACGTGGCGGAACCCAGGCGCTGGTGGCCGGCCGGCAGCGGCGAGCAGGTGCTCTCCATCCTCAAGGTGGAAACGCCCGAGGAGAGCGTCACGCGGCAGATCGGCTTTCGGACGCTCGAACTTGTCACCGACCAGGACGAAGCCGGCAGCCGCTTTGCGTTCCGCGTCAACGGCCGCGAGATTTTCTGCCGCGGCGCCAACTGGATACCGGCGGATGCGCTGACGTCCCGCGTGACGCCGCAGGGTGTCGAGGACCTGTTGCGCTCTGCAGTCGAAGCCAACATGAACATGATCCGCGTCTGGGGCGGCGGCTTCTACGAGCCGGATTGGTTCTACGATCGCTGCGACCGCTTCGGCCTGCTCGTCTGGCAGGACTTCATGTTCGCCTGCAATCTCTATCCCTCGACGGCTGACTTTCTCGAAAACGTTGCCGCGGAAGTCGAGTATCAGGTCAAAAGGCTTCAGTCCCATCCGTCGATTGCGCTCTGGTGCGGAGACAACGAACTGGTCGGAGCGCTGACCTGGTTCAAGGAAAGCCGCTGGGATCGCGACCGCTACCTGGTTTCCTATGACCGGCTGAACCGGACGGTGGAGACTGCGCTCAAGGCCGCCTCGCCGGAGGCGATCTGGTGGCCGTCGAGTCCGTCGGTCGGATATCTCAATTTCGGCGATGCCTGGCATGCGGATGGCGCCGGCGACATGCACTACTGGTCCGTCTGGCACGAGAACAAGTCCTTCGACAATTATCGCACCGTGCGGCCGCGCTTCTGCTCGGAATTTGGCTTCCAGTCCTATACGTCGATGCCGGTGATCCGGCAGTTCGCCGAGGCGGGCGACCTCAACATCGCCTCGCCGGTCATTGAGGCACATCAGAAGAATGCCGGCGGCAACGAGCGGATCGCCGGGACCATGTTCCGCTATTTCCGCTTTCCAAAGGATTTTCCAAGCTTCGTCTATCTGAGCCAGATCCAGCAGGGCCTGGCGATCCGCACGGCCGTCGACTACTGGCGCTCGCTGAAGCCCCATTGCATGGGAACGCTTTACTGGCAGCTCAACGACACCTGGCCGGTCGCCTCCTGGTCGAGCCTCGACTATGGCGGCCATTGGAAGGCCATGCATTACATGGCACGCCGCTTCTTCCAGCCGGTCGCCGTCGCAGCCATTCCTTCGGTGGATGGCCGGGAGATCGCCTTCTCAGTGGTGAACGATACACCCGAGCCGGTGACGATCGAGCTCGAGGCTTTCCTCGTTGCGCTCGACGGCAGCCGCCGTCCATTGATGGCCGCCATGGGATCCTGCTCGTCGGACCGCGCGGCGACGCTCGTGAGCATCGCCGCAACCGACATTCCCCGGGATACGCTGCTCTTCTGGTCCTTCGAGGCCTCCAACGGCATGCGCGGGGAGGGGCACTACGTCCACGGCACCTACAAGGCGCTCGAACTCGCGCCGTCCGGGCTGTCGCTCGAAGCGGCATCGCGGCCGGACAGCAGGTTCGACGTCACTGCGACCGCGACCGGTCTCGCGCTGCATGTCATGCTCGAGGCCGATGTCGAGGGCCGCTATTCCGATAATGCCTTCGACCTGACGGCGGGCCAATCCAAGACCATTCGCTTTACACCAAGAACCCGGCTCGCCGAGGGCGCTCTGCCGCGCTTCGCCGCCTGCGATCTCGAATCCTGCCAGGGAAAAGGGTGAGTGAGTGAGGCGTATTCCGGCAAATGGCCCGCGGCTCCGCGTCCGACGTATGGGCGGTCGTTATCTCTTTTTTTCAGCAATCCTTCCCGCAAGTCCCACGAGGAGATTCTCAATGAAAGACGTCAGCTTCCAGCTCTATAGCGCCCGCAACTTCCCGCCGCTTGCCGAGGTGCTCTCCGCTCTCGGTGATGCCGGCTACACGCAGGTCGAGGGCTACGGTGCGCTCTACGCGTCGCTTAGCGACGGCGAGATTGCCGGCTTCAAGAGCGGTCTCGATCGCCACGGCCTCTCCATGCCGACCGCCCATTTCGGGCTCGACATGCTCGAGTCGGATCCGGAGCGGGTCCTGAAGATCGCCAAGGCGCTCGGCATCCGCGCCGTCTATTGCCCCTATCTGATGCCCGACCAGCGCCCGACCGATGCGGCCGGCTGGCGCGCCTTCGGAGCGCGGCTGCAAACTGCGGGCAAGCCGTTCCGCGAGGCGGGGCTCGACTTCGGCTGGCACAATCACGACTTCGAGTTCCATCCGCTTGCGGACGGTTCGGTGCCGCTCGACCTGATTTTTGCCGGCGGACCGGAACTCTCCTGGGAGGCCGACATCGCCTGGATCGTGCGCGGCGATGCCGATCCCTTTGCCTGGATCTCGAAATACGGCAGCCGCATCACCGCCGTCCACGTCAAGGACATCGCGCCGAAGGGCGAGAATGCAAGCGAAGACGGCTGGGCGGATGTCGGGCAGGGCACGCTCGACTGGAAGGCGCTCATCCAGGCGCTCTCCAGGACCTCGGCCAAATACTTCATCGCCGAACACGACAATCCCAGCGACTTCCGGCGCTTCGCCAACCGCTCGCTGGCTTCCATTCAATCCTACTGAGAAGCGGATATTTCCATGTCAAAAGAACTGGGCGTCGGCATCATCGGATGCGGCAATATTTCAACCACCTATTTCAAGCTCGCGCCGCTCTTCAAGGGCATCAGGGTCATCTCCTGCGCCGATATCAATCCGGCCGCCGCCGAGTCGCGTGCCGCTGAATTCGACGTGACGGCGCAAAGCATCGAGGCGATGCTTGTCAATCCGGAGATAGACATCGTCGTCAACCTGACGATCCCGGACGCGCATTTCCCGGTTTCGAAGGCAATCCTCGAATCCGGCAAGCACGTCTATTCGGAGAAGCCGCTGGTGCTCACGCTCGAGCAGGGCGAGGAACTGCGGGCAATCGCAAAAGCGAAGGGGCTGATGGTCGGCTCGGCGCCGGACACCTTCCTCGGCGGCGCGCACCAGCTCGCCCGTGCCCATATCGACGCGGGCAAGATCGGTCGGGTCACATCGGGGACCTGCCATGTGATGAGCCCGGGCATGGAGATGTGGCATCCGAATCCGGACTTCTTCTTCCTGCCGGGCGGCGGGCCGGTGCTCGACCTCGGGCCCTATTACATCGCCAATCTCGTCAATCTCATCGGACCGGTGAAGCGCGTCGCAGCACTTTCCTCGATGGCGAGCCAGACCCGCACGATCACCAGCGAGCCTCGGAAGGGCGAGGTGATCCCGGTCAAGACGCCGACCAACATCCACGCGCTGCTCGAATTCCACAACGGCGCGACAATCACTCTTTCAGCAAGCTGGGACGTCTGGTCGCACCGCCACGCCAATATGGAGCTCTACGGCACCGAAGGCTCGTTGTTCGTACCGGATCCGAATTTCTTCGGCGGCACTGTCGAGGCCAGCGGCCAGGACAAGGAGATCCAGCCGCTCACGATGTGGGAGCACCCGTTCGCCGTCGACAACTGGGAGCATCCGCTCGGCCCGATCGCCAACTATCGCACGGCCGGCCTCGCCGACCTGGCAGACGCCATTCTGACCGGCCGTGATGCCCGTTGCTCGCTCGATCGTGCCCTTCACGCCGTCGACGTCATGGTGTCAATTTTGAAATCGGGCGAGGAGGGCCGCTTCGTGACTCTGTCCACGACCTGCACCCAGCCCGCAGCGCTCGGCATCGGGGAGGCGCAGGCGTTGCTGCGGTGAGGCCGAACAAACCCCTCCCCAACCCCTCCCCACAACGGGGAGGGGCTTCTCGGCCGGACCGTTTCGACCGCCCTCTCGACCTCTACGCAAGTCACGCAATTGGAAATCGCACGTGATCGCAGCGGGCACGGCTTGCCCCTCCCCCTTGTGGCGAGGGGTTGGGGAGGGGTATTCAAAGCACCCGACGCAATTGAGGAGCATAGCCATGGCCTGGCAACCGGCGGAAAACCGATACGAGAAGATGAAGTACAACCGCTGCGGCCGGAGCGGGCTGAAGCTGCCGGCGATTTCACTGGGGCTGTGGCACAATTTCGGCGGCGACACGCCGCATGAGCGCAAGATCGACATGTGCCGGACGGCTTTCGACCTCGGCATCACCCATTTCGATCTCGCCAATAATTACGGTCCGCCGGCCGGTTCGGCCGAGACGGCCTTCGGCGAAATCCTCAGGACCGATTTCGCCGGTCTGCGCGACGAGCTGATCATCTCCTCCAAGGCAGGATACGACATGTGGCCGGGTCCCTATGGCGAATGGGGCAGCCGCAAATATCTGATCGCCTCCTGCGACCAGAGCCTGAAGCGCTTGGGGCTCGACTATGTCGACATCTTCTATTCCCACCGCTTCGATCCGGACACGCCGCTCGAGGAGACCTGCGGCGCGCTCGACCACATCGTCCGCTCGGGCAGGGCGCTTTATGTCGGCATATCCTCCTACAATTCGCAGCGCACCCGCGAGGCGGCAGCGATCCTCAAGGAACTCGGCACGCCATGCCTCATCCACCAGCCGAGCTATTCCATGCTAAACCGCTGGGTCGAAGACGACGGGCTTGTCGACACGCTTGAAGAGCTCGGCATCGGCTCAATCGTCTTCTCACCGCTCGCCCAAGGGATGCTGACGACGAAATATCTGAGCGGAATTCCGCAGGACAGCCGCGCCGCCCAGAACCACTTCCTCAAGAAGGACTTCATTCGTCCGGCGATCACCGACAACATTCGCAAGTTGAACGCGATCGCCGAAGGGCGCGGCCAGACGCTGGCGCAGATGGCGCTTGCCTGGGTGTTGCGCGGCGGGCGCATCACCTCGGCGCTGATCGGCGCGAGCCGCTCCGAGCAGATCGTCGATTGCGTCAGGGCGCTCGATAACGACGCCTTCACGGCCGAGGAACTGGCGGAGATCGACCTCTACGCCCGTGAAGCCGACATCAATCTCTGGGCTTCGTCAGCCGAACGCTGATTGCACCGGAATGCCTTGATTTGCCTTGAATTTACGGCCATCGGACATAGTTTCCCAAGCCTGTACAAAAGTAGGGGGCGGCGGCTCGATGCCGCCGCTGGACATGGGATTGCGTTTATGTAAGGTGCGTTGCTGTTGTCCGGTTTGCGCAGTGCTTTTTGCAACGCGTGCCGGGCGGCAAACGAGGAGAAACAAGGCGCTTTCGATCACCCGAAATGGATCGAGGAAGCCTCGATAGGCGGGGGCGTTGACAGTCGACAGCGTCGATCGCCAGGCGGGAACCAGGGAGGAACTATGGATCGCCGTTCATTCATTAAAAACGCGAGCTTGGGCGGCCTCGGTGCGGCTGCCGCGTCAGCGCTCGCATCGCCGGCCATCGCGCAAAGCAATCCGAAAGTGACCTGGCGTTTGACGTCGTCGTTCCCGAAGTCGCTGGATACGATCTATGGCGGCGGGGAAGTCCTGTCGAAATACGTGTCCGAGGCGACCGACGGCAACTTCCAGATCCAGGTCTTCGCAGCGGGCGAAATCGTCCCGGGGCTGCAGGCCGCCGATGCGGCCGCGGCCGGCACCGTGGAAGCGTGCCACACCGTCGCATACTATTACTGGGGCAAGGACCCGACCTGGGCGCTCGGCGCTGCCGTGCCCTTCGCGCTCAACGCGCGCGGCATGAACGCCTGGCACTATCATGGCGGCGGCATTGACCTGTTCAACGAATTCCTCGGCGGGCAAGGCCTGGTCGGCTTCCCGAACGGCAATACCGGCGTCCAGATGGGCGGCTGGTTCCGCAAGGAAATCAAGACCGTCGCCGACATGAAGGGCCTGAAGATGCGCGTCGGCGGCTTCGCCGGCAAGGTCATGGAGCGCCTCGGCGTGGTGCCGCAGCAGCTCGCCGGCGGCGACATCTACCCGGCCCTCGAGAAGGGCACGATCGATGCCGCCGAGTGGGTCGGCCCTTATGACGACGAGAAGCTCGGTTTCTACAAGGTGGCGCCGTATTACTACTATCCCGGTTGGTGGGAAGGTGGTCCGACGGTGCACGCCATGTTCAACAAGGCGGCCTATGACGGTCTGCCTAAGGCCTATCAGTCGCTTCTGCGCACCGCCTGCCAGGCGACAGACGCGAACATGCTGCAGAAGTACGATTTCCTGAACCCGTCGGCGATCAAGCGCCTGGTTGCGGCCGGCGCCAAGCTGAGTCCATTCAGCCCGGAAATCCTGTCGGCCTGCTTCGACGAGGCGAACAAGGTCTATGCGGAGATGGAAGCGTCGAATCCGACCTTCAAGAAGATCTGGGATTCGATCAAGGCGTTCCGCGCTGAATACTACCTGAACGCCCAGATCGCCGAATACAACTACGACACCTTCATGATGATCCAGCAGCGCAACGGCAAGGTCTGAGCTCGACCCCTGTTCCTGACTGCAACCAGCCGCTCGCAACCTTGGTCGCGGGCGGCTTTTTTATTGCCGGACGTCGACCGGCGATTGTAGTGGTTTCGTGGTAGGGTTGCCGCCTCAACGCGCAAGGAGGAGGCGCAATGCCGAGTGAGAGCCAATCTCGGCCCCGACGAGGGGCGGCGCTACGACATGGGTGCGATACAGGCCGTCTTCAAAGCCGATGGACCGGAGACCCAGGACCGCTTTTCGGTCTCGGAATGGTGGCTAGACGCACGACATGAAGGGCCGGGTGCCCACAAGCACGATGACAACGACGAGATCTTCTATGTGATCGAGGGCACGGCCAGCATCCTAGTGGGCGACACCTGGCACCAGATGGCGAAGGGGTCGCTTTGCGTCATCCCGCGTGGAACGATGCATGATTTCAAGAACGAGAGCGCGGCCCGCATAGGCCTGCTCAACGTTTTCGTGGGTGGCCCCTTCGAAGAGATGATGCCCATGATCGTCGACTGGTATCGCGACAATCCGGCAAAGCGGCTGGATTAGGAACCGGGTTTTCTTGTCGGGAGCGTAAGCCACAAAGAAAACGGGCGGCCGTGGTCGGGGCCGCCCGATGCATTTCGAGCCGATTCTTGCTCTATTTGAACGACGGCGGCTGACTGAGATCGTTCGAAGGCGCGGTCTGCGGCTGCGGCTGTGCGCCGCCGTTCTGATCAGCGGGCTTCTGGTCGAGCGGGCTGCCACCGGGGAGTTGCAGGCCGCCCGGAAGGCCGAGGCCGCCGCCGTTGTCGGGCAGGGTCAGTCCGCCGCCTCCCGTCCCGAAACCGGGCACCTCGATCTTGATGGTCGACGGATCGACCGTGGCGCCGCTTCCCTTGTAGTGCATGACCATCTGCGGGAAGAGGATCGTCAACGCCACCATCACGATCTGGATGCCGACGAAGGGCACCGCACCCCAATAGATTTGGCCGGTTGTCACCGGCTGCGTCATCTTGCCGGTCACCTTGTCGAGATAGGGCACCCTCGCGGCGACCGAACGCAGGTAAAAGAGCGCGAAGCCGAAGGGCGGATGCATGAAGCTCGTCTGCATGTTGATGCCGAGCAGCACACCGAACCAGATCAGATCGATGCCGAGCTTGTCCGCCGCCGGTGCGAGCAGCGGCACGATGATGAAGGCGAGCTCGAAGAAGTCGAGGAAGAAAGCCAGGAAGAAGACGAGCAGGTTGACGGCGATCAGGAAGCCGATCTCGCCGCCCGGCAGCCCGACCAACAGGTGCTCGACCCAAAGGTGCCCGTTGACGCCGTAGAAGGTTAGCGAGAAGACGCGAGCGCCGATCAGGATGAACAGCACGAAAGCCGAAAGGCGGGTGGTCGACGCGAGCGCAGCCCGGATAACCTCCATGTTGAGGCGGCCTTTCGCCGCAGCCATGATCAGCGCGCCGACTGCACCCATCGCCCCGCCTTCCGTCGGCGTCGCGATTCCGAGGAAGATCGTGCCGAGCACGAGAAAGATCAGCGCCAGCGGCGGGATCAGCACGATGATGACCTGTTGGGCGAGGCGCGACAGGGCATTGAGCTTCATGGCCCGATCGACGAGCGCAACGACATAGATGATCGCGACGCCGACGGTCGCGCCGAGAATGTCGGCGTTTTCGCCCTGGGTTGGCGACAGGTAGACATGCGCCGCATAGGCGATGCCGGCTGCTACGAGCAGCGCGACGATGAGCGACGCCACGCCCGATCCGAGCGTACGCGCTTCCAGCGGCAGCGCCGGCATGGAATCGCGCTTCAGGAAGGTCATAAGCAGGATGTAGCCCATGTAGAGGCCTGTCAGCACGAGACCCGGGATCAGGGCGCCGGCATACATGTCGCCGACGGAGCGGCCGAGCTGGTCGGCAAGAACGATCAGCACAAGCGACGGCGGGATGATCTGGGCAAGCGTGCCGGAGGCGGCGATGACGCCCGACGCGATGCGCCGGTCATAGCCGTAGCGCAGCATGATCGGCAGCGAGATCAGGCCCATGGCGATGACCGAGGCCGCCACCACACCGGTGGTTGCCGCAAGCAGCGCGCCGACGAAGATCACCGCATAGGCGAGGCCGCCGCGGACGGGGCCGAAGAGCTGGCCGATCGTGTCGAGAAGGTCCTCGGCCATGCCGGAGCGTTCGAGCACGATCCCCATGAAGGTGAAGAAGGGGATGGCAAGCAATGTGTCGTTCGACATCACCCCCCAGAAGCGCTCCGGCAGGGCGTTGAGCAGCGGCCAGGAGAGATTGATCGAATCCGAAAGCGGCGCCAGTTCCACGCCGATGATGAAGAACAGCAGGCCGTTGGCGGCAAGCGAGAAGGCGACCGGGTACCCCAGCAGCAGGAACACGATCAATGAGGCGAACATGATCGGCGCCAGGTTTTCAGCGATGAGCTCGATCACGGGCGTACCTCCGGAGCGACGGGGTCTTCAAGCGGCGCGTGGGTCGGTACGTAGGGGGTCGGATCGTCCATGTTGCCGGTCATGATGGCAATCTTCTTGATGATTTCCGAGACGCCCTGCAAGGCGAGGAGAATGAAGCCGAACAACAGGATGGCCTTGGCCGGCCAGATGATCAGCCCGCCGGCGCTCGACGATACCTCGCCCGAGACATAGGACATTTGGACGTAAGGCACGAGGTAGTAGAGCATCAGGACCACGAAGGGCATCAGGAAGAAGACGTGCCCGAAGAGATCGATCCAATGCTGGACGCGCCGCGAGAACATTCCGTAGACGACATCGATCCGGATGTGCTCGTTCTGGCTGAGCGTATAGGCGGCGGCGAACATGAAGGCGGCGCCGAAGAGGTACCATTGCGCCTCGAGCCAGGCGTTGGACGACACGTTGAAAGCTTTTCTGATGACCGCGTTGCCGGCGCTGACGAGAACGGCGACGAGTATGAGCCAGGAAACTGCCTTGCCGATTCTCTCGGTAATGGCATCGATCAATCGGCTGAAGCCGAGTAACGGATTCATTGAATACCTCCCCGCATTGGCTGGTTTTTGGTGTTCTGCCAAGCACAGTCACAGTGCCGATTTCAAGCTTGCTTTCAAGTCTGGGCGGCCATTTTTCCGTTTCGCGGCCGGCGTATGTACGAAAGTATCATGGGGAGGCCCTCGGAGTGCCTCAAGCTCCGGCGCTAGGCTCGATATACCGCCTTGTATTGGCGTGCGGCTCCCCTCGTGGAGGCGATTCGGTCGCCCTCCGCGCCTGCGCTGGATGGACAGGAAAGGCCTTGAAACGGCGCCGAGTTTGGGGCTGGATGCTGCGCAAAGATGGAGGAGCAAGACATGACCGCGATGATCCGCAATCCGATCCTGCCGGGCTTCAATCCCGACCCGTCGATCTGCCGGGTCGGTGACGACTATTACATCGCGACGTCCACCTTCGAGTGGTTTCCGGGCGTGCAGATCCACCACTCGCGCGACCTCGTGAACTGGCGCCTCGTCCGCCGGCCGCTGGAGCGGGCTAGTCAGCTCGACATGCGCGGCAATCCCGACAGCTGCGGCATATGGGCCCCGTGCCTTTCCTATTGCGACGGGCTGTTCTGGCTGGTCTATACGGACGTGAAGCGCTTCGACGGCAACTTCAAGGATGCGCACAACTACATCGTCACCGCGGAAGCGGTGGAGGCGACCTGGTCGGATCCCGTCTATGTCAATTCCTCGGGATTCGATCCGTCGCTCTTCCATGATGACGACGGCCGCAAGTGGTTCCTGAACATGCAGTGGAACCATCGCACGGAGAGTTTTGGCGGTGCGCCGAAGCATCCGGCTTTCGACGGAATCTTGCTGCAGGAATGGGACGAGCGGACGCGCAAGCTCGTCGGTCCCGTCAAAAACATCTTCGCCGGCAGTCCGCTCGGGCTCGTCGAGGGGCCGCATCTCTTCAAGCGCGACGGATGGTATTACCTGACCACGGCGGAAGGGGGGACGGGCTACGACCATGCGGTGACCATGGCGCGCTCGCGGACGATCGACGGGCCGTACGAGATGCACCCGCAGGTCCATCTCATCACATCGAAGGATCATCCGGAAGCGCCGCTGCAGCGGGCCGGCCACGGTCAGTATGTCGAGACGCCCGATGGGCAGGCCTATCACACCCACCTTTGCGGCCGGCCGCTGCCGCCGCAGCGCCGCTGCACGCTCGGTCGCGAGACGGCCCTGCAGAAGTGCGTCTGGCGGGAAGACGGTTGGCTCTATCTGGAAAGCGGCGGCATCGTGCCGGAGCTGAGCGTCCCGGCTCCGGCCGAGACGAGCGTTCTTTCGCAGCCCGCCGTCATCGAGACGGATTTCGACGAGACGATCCTTGCGCCGGAGTTTCAATGGCTGCGCACGCCGCTGCCGGAGCGAATCTACTCGCTGGAAAGGCGCGAAGGGCATTTGCGCCTGTTCGGCCGCGAAAGCATCGGCAGTTGGTTCGAGCAGGCGCTCGTGGCGAGGCGCCAGGAGCATCATTCGTTCCGAGCCGAGACTGTCGTCGACTTTGCACCCCATACCTACCAGCAGGTCGCCGGCCTGACGCACTATTATAACCGCCACAAGTTCCACGCGCTCGGCGTCACCTGGCACGAGACGCTCGGCCGTGTGGTCACCATCCTCTCATGCCCGGGCGATTTTCCGCATGGGCGTCTGCAGTATCCGGCCGGTAGCGGCGTGACGGTGCCGGACGGCGCGGTTCACCTGGCAATGGAGGTGAGGGAAAACGAACTCCAATTCTTCTGGCGGACCACCGCTGAGGAGGATTGGGCCTCCATCGGCCCTGTGCTGGATGCGAGCGTCGTCTCGGACGAGGGCGGCCGCGGCGAGCACGGCTCTTTCACCGGCGCCTTTGCCGGCATGTTCGCCTTCGACACGTCCGGCAGCGGCATGCCGGCGGATTTCGACCGGTTCCGCTATCAGGCGCTTGGTTCTATGATCTGATATTTGTTTGTAAGAAAGTACTTATAAGAATCGATTATCATTACATAAATGTAATCTCGACTTCATATTCGGTTCAGGAGGCGGGGACTAGTTTCCAGGGCAGACAAAGAAAGGAAACCCTATGAAACGCCTCTTGATCGCGCTTGTCGCCAGTTCATTCCTCGCCACGCCGATGGCGTTCGCTCAGTCGGCCGGCGCCTCGTTCGAGCTTGCACAGGCGCATGATCGCTATCGCTACCGGCCGGTCGATCGCCATGTCGATAAGCGCGTCGAAAAGACCATCGAAAAACGCGTCATCATCAAGAAATACCGTTGGGCGCGCGGCCATAGGCTGAGCCCGTCCGAGCGGCGGCATATGGACTATGTCCGGGATTACCGGCGCTATCGGCTGCGGACTCCACCGCGCGGCCAGCAATGGGTGCGCGTCGACAACGACTTCCTGCTGATCAGCCTTGCTACGGGTGTCATCGTCGGCTTGGCCTCGGTCCATTAGTATGTGAATGCGAGGGGCGAGAGGAATTCGGCGCTCGACGCCGTCATGAAGAAGGCGGGCTCCTGCGAACCCGCCCTCGCTACCGCGGGAGGGCGACGTCAGCTGGCCGAAGAAAGGCAGTCTTTGAGCGACGTTCCGACATTCTCCATCAGCTGGAAGTAAAGATCCGGGCCTGCCTCAAGAGTGGCCGCCTCCGGGTCGAGCGTGCCGGACTTGGCCGGCGTGCCCTCTAGGACGACATTGACCAGCTTCGGCTCGAATTGCGGTTCGGCAAAGACACAGGTGGCTCCGAGATCCTCGATCTTGGCGTGGATCTCGGAAAGCCGCTCCGCGCCCGGTAATACCTCCGGGCTGACGGTGATCGAGCCTGCGACGCGCACTTTGTAGCGGTGCTCAAAATATTGATAGGCATCATGGAAAACGATGAAGGGCTTGTCCTTGATCGGCGCAACCGTCTCGGCGAGGCTCTTATCCAGGCCATCGAGCCTCTGGTTCAGTTTTTCCAGATTGGCCTTATAGGCCGCGGCATTGGCGGGATCGGTGTCGGCGATCGTCTTCTCGATCTCGGCGGCCATGGCCTTGGCATTCATCGGGTCGAGCCACAGATGCATGTCGAATTCGCCTTCGCCGTGACCGTGATGGTGCTCGGCTTCCTGCGCTGCGGCGCCATGAGCGTCGGCATCGTGCCCCTCATGGCTGGCTTCCTCGGCGCCGTGCCCGTGCCCTTCCTCGCCATGCTCGTCGCCATCGTCGTGCGGTTCGAAGGCGCCGCCCTCGCGAAACTTGAGCTTCTCCATGCCGGGCGCCTCGCTGAGTTCGACCACTTTTGCGCCGCCACCGAGGGCTTCGAGCGGCTTTTCAAGGAAGATTTCGAGGCCGGGGCCGACCCAGAACACCAGATTTGCCGCCTGCAGTGCTGCGGCGTTCGAAGGCTTCATATTGTAGGTATGGGGCGAGGCTGCGCCTTCGACGATCAACGACGGCTCGCCTACGCCCTGCATGATCGAGGCGACGAGAGAGTGGATCGGCTTGATCGAGACCACCACGTTGGGAGCTTCCGCCCAGGCGGGCGACGACAGAAGGAGGGTGGAGAGCAGGAGGAGGGCAGGCGTCGATTTCATCGGATTCTCCGAGCTTGCAGTTCAAAGTTAAAATCGCACCGGCGAATCCGCGCTTCCAAAACTGCGCGGCATCGCCATGTAATGTTATTACATCCATTGCGTTATGCTATAACGTGTGCGATAGCCAGAGGCAACCGTGAAAAGACGGAATTTTTCGATGCTGAATTTCCGATCGCCAGACATTGCGCCGCTTGTCAGCCTTACCAATGCGGGCGTACGCCGCAATGGGCGCTGGCTGGTGCGCGGCGTCGAATTCTCGATCAGCCGCGGGGAGATCGTCACGCTCATCGGTCCGAACGGATCGGGGAAATCGACGACCGCGAAGACCGCCATCGGCGTGCTGAGGCCCGACGAAGGGAATGTCGCGCGGCTTGCCGGTCTCAAGGTCGGCTACGTACCGCAAAAGCTAGCCGTCGATTGGACTCTGCCGCTGACGGTCGAGCGGTTGATGACACTGACCGGTCCATTGAAGGGCAGGGAGATCGAGGAGGCGCTGGCCGCAACGGGCATGCTGCATATGGCCAAGGCCGAGGTGCAGCATCTTTCGGGGGGCGAATTCCAGCGGGCGCTGCTGGCGCGCGCCATCGCCCGCAAGCCGGATCTTCTCGTTCTCGACGAGCCGGTGCAGGGCGTCGACTTTTCCGGCGAGATCGCGCTTTACGAATTGATCAAGCAGATCCGCAACCGCACCGGCTGCGGCATCCTGCTGATCTCGCATGATCTGCACATCGTCATGGCGGAGACCGATACTGTCGTTTGCCTGAACGGCCATGTCTGCTGCCGCGGAACGCCGCAGGCCGTCAGCCAAAGCCCGGAATATCTGAAGCTCTTCGGGCGCAGGGCCGCCGGGGCACTGGCCGTCTACAGCCATCATCACGACCACACGCATCTGCCGGACGGGCGGGTGCTGCACGCCGACGGCAGCATCACCGAGAGCTGCTTCCCCGGCGATGGCCATCATCATCATGACGAGGCCGAAAACGTCCACGACCACGAGCCGGACTGCGGCTGCGGCCATCACACACGGCTGCACGGCTTTGACGCCGCGGAGAAGCGCGATGCTTGACGATTTCTTCATCCGGGCGCTGCTCGCCGGCATCGGCATCGCCATGGTCGCGGGACCGCTCGGCTGCTTTGTCATCTGGCGGCGCATGGCCTATTTCGGCGACACGATGGCCCATTCGGCGCTGCTTGGCGTGGCGCTATCGCTGCTTCTCGACCTCAATCTGATGATCAGCGTCTTCATCGTCGCCTCGGCCGTTTCCCTGCTGCTTCTCTTTCTGCAGAGGCGCGGCGCCCTGTCGACGGATGCGCTGCTCGGCATCCTGTCGCATTCGGCGCTGTCGATCGGCTTGGTCATCGTCGCCTTCATGACCTGGGTCCGCATAGACCTCGTCGGCTTCCTCTTCGGCGATATCCTCGCCGTTTCGGAGGCCGATATCGACATTATCTGGGGCGGCGGCATCCTGGTGATCCTGGCGCTCGTCTATCTCTGGCGGCCCTTGCTCGCCTCGACGGTCAATCCGGAGCTTGCAGAGGCCGAGGGACTGAAGCCGGGACGGGCGCGGCTCGTCTTCATGCTGCTGATGGCGCTGGTGATCGCCATTGCCATGAAGATCGTCGGCATTCTCCTCATCACCTCGCTGCTGATCATCCCGGCGGCGACCGCGCGCCGCTTCGCCACCTCGCCGGAGGTGATGGCGGTCCTCGCCTCGCTGATCGGCGCTCTTGCCGTCGCCGGCGGGCTTTTTGGCTCGCTGCACTGGGATACACCCTCCGGACCATCGATCGTGGTTGCCGCGCTGGCGCTTTTCGTGCTCAGTCTGCTGCCGGTCGGCCGACCAGGGCGCGCGTCGCATTCTTCGCAGGGAGGACATTGATGGGTACGCCCCAATTGACGAAAAACCAGTCGCTGGTGATGGGCGCGCTCTCTCATTCGGACGGACCGATGAGCGCCTACACGATCCTCGACAAGCTCAGGGACCACGGCTTCCGGGCGCCGCTCCAGGTCTATCGCGCCCTCGACAAGCTGCTGGAATACGGCCTCGTCCACCGGCTGGAAAGCCTCAACGCCTTCGTGGCCTGCACGTGCCCGCATGAGCACGAGCATGACCACGGCGTGACTGCCTTCACGATCTGCGAGGGCTGCGGGCAGGTGACCGAGTTCCACGACGAGGCGATCGAACAGCGGCTGTCGACGCTCGTTCGCGCCCAGAGCTTCAAGACCGAGAAGACCACGATCGAAATCCGCGGGCACTGCAAGAGCTGCGCCTGAAGCCGTCCATCTATTCGATCAGCAACAAGCCGCGCTTGCGGTCGCCGTCCAAGGTGTTCACCGCCGAATAGAGCTTTTCGCGCGAAACGAGCCAGGGCTTGAAGCGCTCGTTTACGTCCAGGACGAAAACCAAATCTTCCGCCTCGAGATAGCCGCCGATCGGCGAGTGATGGCCGACGCCGGCGCCGAAGATCGCCTCTCGTGAAAAGTTGACGATATAGCGCTTGGCCGGATCGTTGCTCGCCCGCAAATGCCGCCGAAACTCCTCCGGCGTCAGGTCCCGCAACACGCTGACATTGCGATCCGTCTGGGCGCCCGCTACCTCGGCAAGCTCGTCGAGCGTCAGCCCCATCCAGCAGAAGCCGAGCCGGCACCAGCCGGTGCCCTCGAGCACCTCGGTTTCGGTGGTCTCCTCTTCGCCTATGGAGCGGAAGAGGTTGGCGACGCTGGCCGGGCCGCAGAAGGAGCCGTTCGCCTGCCACGTCAGTGTCCGCCCATAGCTCAGGGCGACCGGGAGACTCCAGGCGCGGTCCAGCAGGTCAGGCGATTGCTCGACCGAGGCGCGGATCGCAGCCGGCGAAACCTCGGCTGGGCGCAAGACATAGGCGCCGCCGAGGAGGACGGAGAGACCAATTGCGGCACCGACGAGAATTCCACGCCTCATCGCCCTGACCTCTGAAAATGCTGGCAGAGCATAGCGCAAGGCGATAGCCGCGCCTACCGATGCTGTCGAAGGCTCAGTCCAGCCGGCTAAGCTGCGCGGCGTAACGCTGCCAATTCTTTACATAATGCTCGGCCGAGCGCTTCAGACCTTCGACGGCCGCGTCGTCGAGCGTCCGGATCACCTTGGCCGGGGCGCCGACGATCAATGAGTTGTCTGGAAATTCTTTGCCTTCGGTGACCAGCGCATTGGCGCCGACCAGGCAGTTGCGGCCGATCCTGGCGCCGTTCAGGACGGTGGCGCCCATGCCGATCAGCGAGTTGTCACCGATGCTGCAGCCGTGAACGATGGCTCTGTGGCCGATGGTGCAGCCTTCGCCGATCGTCACCGGGAAGCCCGGATCGACATGGACGATCACCGCCTCCTGGATGTTGGTGCGTGCACCGATGCGGATCGGCTCGTTGTCGCCGCGCAAGGTCGCGCCGAACCAGATGCCGACGTCTTCGCCGATCTCCACCTGGCCGATGACATGGGCGTCCGGCGCCATCCAGTAGCTGCCTTGCGGCGGCGTGTTCGGCTGCAGCGGTCCCAATGCATAAAGTGGCATGGTGCGTTCCTTCTGCTGAGCGGCAAGGCGCGGGCAGCCTTCCACGCGGCGCGTCAGACGACCTTTACGGAGAGCGCCGCGATACCGTCGATGCCGCAGGTGATGACGTCGCCGCGCTCGACGGCACCCACGCCGGCGGGCGTTCCGGTCATGATGATGTCGCCGGGTGCCAATGTGAAGAGGCGTGAGAGTTCGGCGATGATCTCCGGCACCGTCCAGATCATCTGGGCGAGGTCGCCCTGCTGGCGCGTCTCGCCGTTGACCTTCAGCCAGATATTGCCGTTTGCCGGATGGCCGACGGCCGTCGCCGGCGCGATTGCCGAAATCGGCGCGGAATGCTCGAAGGCCTTGGCCGCGGTCCAGGGCCGGCCGGACTCTTTCGCCTGGGCCTGCAGGTCGCGGCGGGTGAAATCGATGCCGACGCCATAGCCGTAGACATGCGCGGTCGCTTCTTCGACCGGGATATCCGCACCGCCGTGGCGAAGGGCAACGACCAGTTCCACCTCGTGGTGCACGTCCGAGGAGAGCGGCGGATAGGGGAAATCCTGGCCGGTCGGCAGCAGGTTGTCGGCATTCTTCTGGAAAAAGAACGGCGGCTCGCGCTCGGGGTCATGTCCCATCTCGCGCGCATGGGCCGCATAGTTGCGGCCGACGCAATAGACGCGGCGCACCGGAAAGCCGACGGCACTCCCGGAAATCGGCAAAAGCACAGGAGGTGAGGGCGGTATGACGGTTTCCAAAATGGCGGTTTCCTGTCGTCCGGTTCTCGCATCGGCCAGGCTTGGCGCCGAGCAAATGAATATGCGGGAGGCGAAACGCTACAGCGACCTACCGTGCCGGCTGGACGGTGGTGCTGTAGCGATTCTTTGGTGGGACGTTAGCAGCCGGAAGGGCTGCGGCAATAGGCAAACTTATGCCGAGAGTGATTTATAGGGCTCGCAGGGCCTGCGGTCAGGCGCAGCAGCGGGCATAGGCTTCAAGCTGGTCGCGGGTCAGAAAGCGACCGTCCGAGCGCGAGTTGAGTTCCGGGTGGCTGTATTCGAGGCTCGGCACTTCGGGAAGCTCAAGGGCCTGGCGAACGGTCATGATGCCGATGTCCTTGCGGCCGGTTTCACGCTTCATGCTGACTTCGACGATACGTCGGAGATTGCTCTCTCTCATCATGATGTCTCTCCCGTAGTATTTTCTTTTCCCTTTTTGTCCGGAGTTAAACACTCCGAACTTGTTCTTTATGAGGCACCTCAGAATATAAGGGCTTTAGATGAACGCTTCACGACAGAAATCCGGCGGTTTCGCGGAAATTTCCGTGTCATTTCAAGATTGGCCGCAAATTCGGCCTCGCCCGAAGGCATGCTGATGACTTAAAGTTTGCGCCCTTGCTTATATTGGAAACGACCTTGATCTTCAAGCAAAGCCGTTGGCTGACGATATTAATACTATTTATGCGCCCCGCGATCTACCTATAAATATTATGATTTCGGCCTCCCGACGTGGTTTTGGCGCGCAAATAGCAGACAATACAGGTGCGGGCGTACACAGACGCTGAACACTGGATCGGTCGAAATAGCGTCTCTCCGGCTCAATGAGCTCTCAGATGCGCTTCCTCGACGGCAAAAATGAACAGCCTGCGCGCCTCGTCGGGAGTCCGACGGCCGGCAATCGCCGCACGGCAGGCGCTGCGCGCTGCGACGTAATAGGGACCGCGGTGCGGCCATTGACCTGCCAGGCATGCGAGCGCATCGGACGGCCCCTTGACCATGCGGATATCGCCGGCGGTCAGTCCAAGCTCGATAGGACGGTTCCACAACACCTGATGCATGCTTCTCCTCCTGAGGTGCGACGTCCCGGACAAGTCCGGGACCGGCGAATTTCGGTTCCGACAGTCGGGTGGAGGGCCCTCGAGCGCGGCTCCTCCCGCCTATTCGAGTTTCGAATGCAAAAACGTCGTCGGCCATGGCCCGGTTCCGCGCAGGCTCTGGGCGCGTCCGCAGTCAGGCTCTTCAATCTAGCGCAGGTTTTTTCGTTTGTCCGCATTTTCGAGAGGCTGGCCTTTTTGCGTCCGTGCAAGCGGCCGACAGTGCCCGGCCGCGCATTTCGGCCGGCCCGCCGCTTCCCTCCAAGGTTGTTCCGTTCGCGATAACCGTTCTTCCCCGCCTCTGGCCGCAAGCCCCTCAATTGCTGGGGTTTCAAGCACTTGATTGCCAGCCTACTATATTTTCGGCTGGAGGCTGAAATGATAGAGGTTGCAGAGATCCGCTTGACATGGTTGCCGCTGCGCAACGGAACCTATTGTGCCATGCTGGGCCGGCACGAAGTCGCCTTCGTCATGAAGCGCGAGACGATGAGCGACTGGGCCTGGCGCATTTCGCATTGCAACGGCACCAACAATACCGGCTTTCATTATGCGCCGACGCTTGAGGGCGCCAAGTCGGCGGTGCTGGCCGGCGTCCAGGAGTGGTTCCGGCAGGCTGGATTTCGGTAGCCGACCAGCCATGGCCGCCGCGTCGCCGCTGCACATCAAGTCGGCCGGCGGGGCGCGCGGCGCAACGATGTCGTGGCTCTGCGATGCACACCGAGCGGTCTTGCCATCTCGCCTTCTTTGCGTCGGCGCAGTACAAGGCCCCGACCCGCATCGCTCACGCCGCAGATGATCATGAATCCGCATGTTCATCTGTGCAGTTGGCGGAACTCTTTCAACGCGGCGTCGCGCCGCTGGTCCAGATAGTCGGCCAAATCCTGCAGAGGGTTTTTAATTGCGAGTTAGCGCTTCGAAAGCTACGGCCCAAAAGCAAAGAATCCGAAATCTTCAGGCATTTCCGGCGGCGCCGCTTCCCGCCAGCAACCGCAAGACTTCAGTTTGAATGCTTGCGCAAATGTCCCTGTATTCTGCCACGAGCTCCGGCTGTATCGGCGTTTGTGTACTCAGTCTTTCCAGTGCTGCCGCCGAGAGGGCGTAGGCTTCGAAAAGGTCGTCGAGTTCAGCGCTCTTTATGGAGAGCAGTTGCTTTCGATGTTGCGGCAGAGCCATCGCCAAGCGCGCTCTGCCGACTCGAATCACGGACATGTTTTTGCCTGCTTGCTGCTGATTGCGTTGTCGGCGAACAACTAGCGCGCAAAGAAATTCAGCGCGTCGTCGGGACGTCTGTGATTTGCGGCGCGTACACGACTGTCTCAGTGCTGTTCTCCGACCACGCTCCACCGATTGTAAGATAGGCTAGGAGAGCGCCAACAGAGAGCAAGAGAAGGCCGATGGGAAGGCCCGGCGAGGCGCTCCGTTCCGGCTTGTTGTTATCCTGGACAAACATAATCGCACTCCCACGGAAGACTGAGGGAAGAACGGAAAAGGCTTTCACCAGTTCCCGCCGGACTGCCGTAAGGGACTTTAGTCCGAGCAGATCTGGACAAAGGTCTTACCCCCATTGCCGAGGGTTTTTCCTGATCCATATGCGACCATGCGCACTCGCTAAACAAATGCTGAAGCCTGATGGTGCGAGTCCCAGAGCGGCGCTTCCGCCCCTTCCGCAATGCTCTGGGATTTTCCCCTTCGGCAACCTGGGAGGAGGCTCGATGGCTCATTCAACAAAGAAGATCCAGATCGCACCGACGCTGGAGAGCGAAGCCGAGCTTGTGGAGCAGGTCGTCACCGATTGGTGCGACGTGCACCGGGTCGATCCGAAGAGCCACACGGCGGTAATGGAAGGTCTGAGAGTTCTATATTTTATGCGAGAGTTCGATATAAAGAATAGAAGGCAGCTTCTGAAAGCACTACTCGACAGCGACGAAGGGAATATTCCCGAAGCGCCACATGGATCCAAGGCTTAATCGACAAGCCGGCCCCGCCTGTTAAAATGAGCCCATAGGAAAAAATACCCGTCTCGACTGAATGAGCTCGTTGGTCCGCCGCAAACAATCGGGCTCATCTTTCCTCCACGAAATTCGAGGCTCGATCGCTGTAGTGCTCCATGAGCTTGTGGGAGCTCCTCGAGCGTCGGCCGGCGATCGCGTGCGACGACTTCGCAACCAGGCCGAGGCGCTTCAATACGACCTGGGCGTCCTCCATGGCCGGGTGGTCGAGATCGATCTTCCAGGCGGGGCGGGCGATCGCGAAAATACTCGACAGGTGTGAGATGTATTTGACGCCGGCCGACGACCCTGCGAAAGCTTTTCGCGAATTCGGCAATCTCGGCGCTGCAATGTCGTTGCAGGACGTCTTGGCGATCTCGCTCTTTCAGCTTCTCGAGCGCGCCTGGTTCCGCCAATGCGGTTTCCCGCTTCTTCAGCCAAGCCGCGGCGGCCAGCCGACGTTCGAACGTCTGCGCCTGGACTGTGGCGCCATCTCGCATTATTCGGATCTGCGCAGTATATGATTTCTGCCCATTGCGAGGCTTTTGCTCGCCAATGGTGCTCATGATTTTTCTACACGCCCCTCAGTTGTAGCAATAGCACAGCGAAACGGGTCTAAAAAGGGATCAAACAAGAGCGAACCGGATATGAAAGAAACGGCGCAACCGACTGAAAAACCGGGAAAGGGCCGGTACTTCAATGCCCCGGTTTTTGCCGTGGCGCCTATGATCGATTGGACGGACCGTCACTACCGTTTCTTCGCGCGGCAGCTCTCGCGTCATGCGCTGCTTTATACGGAGATGATCGTCGCCGACGCGATCCTGCGCGGCGACAGGGATAGGCTGCTTGGCCATCACGCCACGGAGCACCCGGTCGCGCTGCAGCTCGGCGGCAACGATCCGGTCAAGATGGCGGAGGCGGCGCGGATCGCCGAAGCCTCCGGCTATGACGAGATCAACATGAATGTCGGCTGCCCCTCCGACCGGGTGCAGTCCGGCACCTTCGGCGCCTGCCTGATGCAGGAGCCGGAGCTGGTCTCCAAATGCGTGGCGGCGATGAAGGCGGCCGTGAAGGTTCCGGTCACGGTCAAGTGCCGCATCGGCGTCGACGACCAGGATCCGGAGGTGGCGCTTCGCACGCTCGTCGAGCGCGTCAAGGATGCCGGCACGGATGCCGTCTGGGTGCATGCCCGCAAGGCCTGGCTTAAGGGCCTGTCGCCGCGGGAGAACCGCGAAATCCCGCCGCTCGACTATGGTCTTGTGCATCGGCTGAAGGCCGAGAACCAAAATCTTTTCATCGGCCTCAATGGCGGTCTTCAGACTCTGGATCAGGCGCTGGCGCATCTCGACGCGCGGCCGTTTCCGGCTCCATCGCCGAGGCTTGCCGGGGGCGAGGCGGGAAATGGAGCGCCGCTGGACGGCGTCATGCTCGGCCGCGCCGCCTACCACGACAGCGGCCTGCTGACAGCCGCGGACGGCTATTTCAACCACCCGCTGACCGGCGTCCCACCGGCGCCGATCGAGCCGGAGGCCTTCTCCGGCCGCCATCATCGCCTGTCGCTCGCTTTCTGGGTAAATGTGCGCGATGCCATGGCAGCCTATGCTGCCGCCCATATCGAAGATGGCGGCCGGCTGATCCATATCACGCGCCACATGGTGGGATTGTTCCAGGGTTGGCCCGGGGCGCGGCGCTTCCGCCAGATGCTTTCCGCCGACGCCACCCGCAAGGGCGCCGGTCCGGACGTCATCCATGCCGCCTTCGAGGCTGTGTTCGAGGCGGTCACCGCGCGTGAGGCGGCGGAGTAGGGGGCCGCGCCGGTTCCCCTCATTCCTGTCCTTGTCACAGGAATTCAGCCACAGCGCGTCTGCGGTGCGAATGACTAAAGCTGTACCGAGAGCTTCAAAGCACCTCACGGCGCCAGGGACTTGGCGCACTGGATTCCTGTGACAAGCACAGGATTGAGGGAGTTCCAGTGGGGCAACCCCAACGAAAAACGGCGCCTCTTGCGAGGCGCCGCCCTTCACGATCTGATCGCAACGTCCGGCTTAGAGCGCCTGGAGGTTGACGGCCTTCGGGCCCTTGCCCATGCGGTCCGGCTCGGTGTCGAAGCTGACCTGCTGGCCATCCTTGAGCGTCGCGAGACCGGCGGCCTGAACGGCGGAGATGTGGACGAAAACGTCCTTCGCGCCGCCGTCCGGCGTGATGAAACCAAAACCCTTGTCCTGGTTGAAGAATTTTACGATGCCCTTGGTGGCCATGGAAGAAGTCCTTTTCCTTCAGTCTGTCATTTGCCGCAACCCAGCGCTTCAATAGCACGGCTTGGCTGCTTGAGGTAGTGTGTTCGTGCCCCCTCAGGAGGAAACGAACCGGTCGTCTTCAGCGATATGCTGAAAGCGTCGAGTGGTCACGATATCGGGGAAAAGACGTCTACGATGCCGCTTGCGGCAGTCCCGGCAGTGGCCGGGCTCATACGAAAGTCCAGTCTCCGGGATTGAAATCGCCCGAACGGCGCTAGGAGTGGCAGTATTCGGGGGAAAAGGCAAGTAGAGAGTTCTAGCCGTGGCGGTATCCGGTCAATGCCTTGTGAGGTCGACCTTTCCCTGAGTTTAATGCAGCCCGAGGCGAGGATAAATGTCGTGGATTGCCTCGTTTCGACCACAATTTCGTCCCGACGCTGCGTTGAGCGTGGCGCGCCTCGGGCATTCGTCACTGGCCTTGCTGCTGGCGCGGCGAACCGGTAGGTCTGGACCGGACAGGAAACATTGCAAGTCGACGAAAAGCAGGTGGCCCGCGTGATCGATCCCTATGCCCTCCTTGGACTTGAGCGCGACGCCGACGAGCGGGCGATCCGCGCGGCCTACCGGCGGGCGGTGAAAACCGCGCATCCGGACCGCGGCGGCGATGCCGAAGAGTTCGGCAAGCTGCAGGCGGCCTATGATCTTTTGAAAGATCCGGTGCGCCGCAAGGTCTATGACGACACCGGCTACGATCCGCAGCTCGTCGATCCCAAGCAGCTCAAGGGCCTGATGATGCTGGAGACGCTCGTCAACGACTTCATTCTCGACCTTCGCGAGCCCGGAAGTTTCGATCCGGTCGCGGCCATGCGGCGCAAACTCTCCGACGACATCGTCAAGACCCGCTTCCATATCCTCGAACTGGAGCGTCACCGCTCACGGGTCCGCAAGCACATGGACCGCCTCGGCCGGCGGCCGGACACGGACGTGCTCGGCTCGATGCTGCGCGCCCGCAGCCAGTCGATCGGCGAGGCCATTAAGAACGCCGAAGCGCAGATCGAGGTGATCGAGGAGGCGTACCAGATGCTGGAAGGCTATTCCTATGAGATGGAGCCGCTGGAGATCGAGGCGCGGGCGGCGGAGTAAGCTTCAGTGTGGAGCGTGCCGTCGCAACGCGATTCAATACTATTTCAGGAATTGCGTGCAACGAATCGTGAAATGATCCAGATCACGGTCTCCCGTGGACTGCACCACAAGCAGCCCGTATTTCTGCGGAAGTACAAAAATCCATAGGCGGCGCCAAACGCTGGCGCCGCCTATAGAGCATTGATTGTCCATCGATCGGCGGATTGGGACGATCATCGACGCTGCGTGTTATCTGGCCCCGCCCGTCTTCGAGCCGCTTTGCGAATGTCCGGCGCCCGGGCCACCTTTCGAAACGCCCTTACCATGAGCGCTGCCGGGATTTGTCGAATCCCGTCCGTTGCCCCAACCGTTGTTGCCGCGATCCTTATCACCATTGTCATGACCGCCGCCATTGCCGTTGTCGTGGCCGCCGCCATTGCCGTCGTCATGACCGCCGCCATTGCCATTGTCATGACCGCCACCATTGCCGTCGTCGTGGCCACCGCCGCCACCGTCGTGGCCACCGCCGCCACCGTCGTTGCCACCGCCACCGCCGTCATTGCCGCCGCCACCGCCGTCGTTGCCGCCGCCGCCGCCACCGCCGCCGTTGCCGCCTCCGCCACCGGGACCACCGCCGCCACCGGGACCACCGCCGCCACCGGAACCACCGCCGTTACCCCCGCCTCCGCCGAGGCCGCCGCCGCCGGCATTAGTCGTTGAGAAGGGATTGGTGGGCGCAATCACTGCCGTAGACAAAGGCGGGCATTGCGCGATTTGCGCGGACGTGAGGATGTCGGCTCGGTTTTCCGCCGCACAGCAAGCCGCGAAGTTCGTGTCTGTCAGCGGGCTGCACTGCTGAGCCATAAGGATGGGCCGATCCTGGCTTTGTGCCGGAACCGGGGCCGATGCAATAAATCCGGCCGAAATCAGCGCCAGACCGGTGCTCGTCAAAAATGTTTCCAGGATGCGCATCTTCGTTCTCCCTAAATTAGTTTGAACTGAAATTCGCAATCTGCGGGAATGTTCCCTATAAAGTTAGGGTTTTTGGTTGCGTGAGGATGGGGAAAACGGGGATGGGCGCGTGAACTGGCCCGTAAAAAAGATAGGGTGCGGCGCGTGAATACACGTCTTCTCACGTCACCCTTACGGGCCGATCGAGCGGTCGGCCGGCGGAGTAGCGAAAAATGGGTTCTCTAAAATCGAGTTCCTCGATCCATTACCGCCCCGGCCGCCCCGTTTTTCCTTTCGTTCGGCCCTTCTGCCGCTTCTCGTCCGCTTGGTCCTCATAGGAGCCAATGCCCGGTTTGGCGCGGGTGAGGGTAGGCTTTTCCGGAACGTGGCCAGCGACCGGCTTTTCGGTGCGGCCGACGGTCATCTCGTCGAGGGTATTCTTGCGGAACAGCGACTGACCCTTGCCCGCGGGGATAGCCACATCACGGCCCATTTCGTCGAGGTCCGGTTTGCGGAAGAGGGGGCGCTCGGTATCGGTACCCGGGCCCATGTCGTCGAGCGAGGGATTGGCGAAATAGCTCGTGGAAGCCCCCCCCTCTGTCCTGCCGGGCATTTCCCCCGCAGGGGGGGAGATCGGGCTGGGCGCGGCCTTGCTGCCCCGCTTGCCGCCCTCAGCGCTCCTCGCCTCTTCCCTTGCCATCGGGTCGTCCAGCACGGCCAACTCGGCCGCCTTGAGGCGCTTGATCTCGTCGCGCAGCCGCGCGGCGGTTTCGAAGTCGAGGTCGGCGGCGGCGTCGCGCATCTGTTTTTCCAGCGCATTGAGATGCGCCTGCAGATTGTTGCCGACGAGGTGGCCGGCCTCGGCAAAGCCCTTGCCGGCGACGCCGGAGATGTCGGCGCGGACGTGGTCGCGCTCGTAGACCGAGTCGAGAATGTCGGAGATCTTCGCCTTCACCGATTCCGGCGTGATGCCGTTTTCGAGGTTATAGGCCATCTGCTTCTCGCGGCGGCGGGCTGTCTCCTCCATCGCCCGACTCATCGAGCCGGTGATGGTGTCGGCGTAGAGGATGACCTTGCCGTCGACGTTGCGGGCGGCGCGGCCGATCGTCTGGATCAGCGAGGTTTCCGAACGCAGGAAACCTTCCTTGTCGGCGTCGAGAATGGCGACGAAGCCGCACTCGGGAATATCCAGGCCCTCGCGCAGCAGGTTGATGCCGACCAGCACGTCGAAAGCACCTAAACGAAGATCGCGGATAATCTCGATGCGCTCCAGCGTGTCGATGTCGGAATGCATGTAGCGCACCCGCACGCCCTGCTCGTGCAGGTATTCGGTGAGGTCCTCGGCCATGCGTTTCGTCAGCACCGTGACGAGCGTGCGGTAGCCGGCGGCAGCGGTCTCGCGGATTTCTCCGAGCACGTCGTCGACCTGGGTCTTGGCGGAGCGTACTTCGACCGGCGGGTCGATCAGGCCGGTCGGGCGGATCACCTGCTCCGCGAAGACGCCGCCGGACTGCTCCAGTTCCCAGCTGCCGGGCGTCGCCGAGACGGCGATCGTGTCCGGGCGCATCGCGTCCCATTCCTCGAAGCGCAGCGGTCGGTTGTCCATGCAGGAGGGCAGGCGGAAGCCGTATTCGGCGAGCGTCGCCTTGCGGCGGAAGTCGCCGCGATACATGCCGCCGATCTGCGGAATGGTGACATGACTCTCGTCGATGAAGATCAGCGCGTTGTCGGGAATATATTCGAACAGCGTCGGCGGCGGCTCGCCCGGCCTGCGGCCGGTCAGGTAGCGCGAATAGTTCTCGATACCCTGGCAGGAGCCGGTGGCTTCCAGCATTTCGAGGTCGTAGCGGGTGCGCTGCTCCAGCCGCTGCGCCTCGAGCAGGCGGCCGGCCCGTTCAAGCTCGGCAAGGCGATGCGTCAGCTCCTCTTTGATCGCCTTGATGGCGGCGTTCAGGGTCGGGCGCGGCGTCACATAGTGTGAGTTGGCGTAGATCTTCACCGATTTCAGGTCGCCGGTCTTCTGGCCGGTAAGCGGATCGAACTCGGTGATGGAGTCGATCTCGTCGCCGAACATGGAGATGCGCCAGGCGGCATCCTCCAGGTGGGCCGGGAAGATCTCGATCGTGTCGCCGCGCACCCGGAAGGAGCCGCGCTGGAAATCCATGTCGCGGCGCTTGTACTGCTGCGCCACCAGGTCGGCGAGGAGCTGCCGCTGGTCGAGTCGGTCGCCGACATTCATCTGGAAGGTCATCGCCGTATAGGTTTCGACCGAGCCGATACCGTAGATACAGGAGACCGAGGCGACGATGACGACGTCGTCGCGCTCGAGCAGCGAGCGCGTCGCCGAGTGGCGCATGCGGTCGATCTGCTCGTTGATCGAGGATTCCTTCTCGATATAGGTGTCGGAACGCGGAACGTAGGCCTCCGGCTGGTAGTAGTCGTAGTAGGAGACGAAATACTCGACCGCGTTTTCCGGAAAGAAGTTCTTGAATTCGGAATAGAGCTGGGCGGCGAGCGTCTTGTTCGGCGCCAGGATGACGGCCGGGCGCTGCGTCGCCTCAATCACCTTGGCCATAGTGAAGGTCTTACCGGAGCCGGTGACGCCGAGCAGCACCTGGTTGCGCTCGCCCGAAGAGAGGCCGTCGACCAGATCGGCAATCGCCGTCGGCTGGTCACCGGAGGGCTGGTAGTCGGTCACCATCTTCAGCGATATGCCGCCTTCCGACTTGTCCGGCCGGGCAGGGCGGTGCGGGGTCCAGAGCTTGCCGTCCTTGAACAGCGGGTTGCCGCTCTCGATCAGCTTGGCGAGCGCCTCGACCGTGGCGGTGACGCCGGAGCCCGTCGTCAGCTTGTCGACATCCTCGAGTGCAACGTCGAGACCGGCGACCGGGTTGAGCCCGGCGGCGGCGCGCGTCTTCGGGTCGTGGCTGCCGCCCATGGAAGTGCCGCGTGCGGTCTTGCCGCTGAAAGTTTTTCCGCTCGTACTGTCGGCGCGCAGCGCCTTCGCTCCGCGGGGGCCTTGCGTCAGCTCGGACGCCCGTTCGGGCTTGGGGCCTTCGGCCGATTTCTCTTCCGCATCCGCGGCCGCTTTCGAGGCGGCAATCTCGACCTTCTTGCGGTGCTTGCCGGCCTTGGAGGCGATCTCCCGCTGGCTTTCGAAAGCGGAGGTTTCCGCTTCCGCCTCGAGCTGCTTCACCCAGTCGGAGACGTTGCCGGAGAGCGGCGCACCGGAAAGCGGCGCCTGCGGGGCTTCTTCGAAACCGCCGGGCGCTGCCGATTTCTTCGGGGGATTCTTCGGATTTTGAGCCATGGCCGGGAATATGGAGAGAGTCAGCGCGAAAGAAAAGGGGGAATGAGTACAAAAGGGAAACGGCCGGCGCGGAATTTCCTGCCTTGGCGAACCGGTCGAGGGCTCCGGTAAGACCGGACGTTGCTTTCCGATGACAGGGACAGATTCATGTTGGACGGTACTGGTTCAGCGCGGATCAGAAAAACTTGAACCGACGGCTGCGTCCAGATCATCCTCGTGCACCGATTCGCGTCCTCCCGAGGTCTTCATGTCCTTTGCCATCAATCCCGCCTATGTCTGGCCGGTGCTGCTGCTCATCGCCTCGAATGTTTTCATGACCTTCGCCTGGTACGGCCACCTGAAGTTTACGTCCTCGCCGCTCTATATCGTCATCGTCGCCAGCTGGGGCATCGCCTTCTTCGAATACTGGCTGGCAGTACCGGCCAACCGCATCGGCCATTCCGTCTATTCGGCGGCGCAGCTGAAGACGATGCAGGAAGTGATCACACTCAGCATTTTCGTCCTCTTCTCGGTCTTCTGGCTAAAGGAGTCGATCGGTTGGCATCAACTCGTCGGCTTCGCGTTCATCGCGCTGGGAGCGTCGTTTATCTTCAAGGGGTGAGCCCTGAATCATTCCAAGAGATCGAAGGCTCCATACATCCAGGTCAGTTGATAGAGCACGCCAGCCACCAAAAAAGACGGCGTGGAACCGGCGGTTCGGTGTCATCGCAGCGATGATGCAGAGCGCAATGTAAGCCGCGTTGCGCAGCGGATATTCCATGCCGAAGGATTCGAAGTAGGCTTTTCCCTTCACCGCGGTGCCGACCAAATCGACGAGGAAGGCGAGGGCCAGAAAGCCGAAGAACCAGGCGCGGCGCGACATGAAATAATGTTCGTATCCGCTTTAGTCCTCCAGCGACGCGGGAAACAGCAGCACGCTCAGGAAGAAAGAAGACGCAGGCATAGAGGATGACGAACAGATAGACGGTGACGTCGATCGCCGGTAGCGCATGCAGGTGATATTCCCACCACCAGAAATGCACGAGGAAGATGAACAGGAACAACACCCAGCCGAGGTGGATCCAGAACACCCTGGTCTTGCCGGGGTGCTGTATGAAGAGCGCCACGCCGCTCAGCGGCCGCGCCAGGCTGAGGCTGATGATCATGCCCATCACCACCCGGATATGGGAGAAAATCGCCGAATCCGGCGCGGGTGCGTCCATGGCGCTACCGCTATTCCGCCGGTACGGGCGTCGGCTTCCCGCTGCTGTCGAGCGCCACCATCACGAAAATCGCGTCGGTAACCTTTTCCATAACATGCGACAGGTAGCGCTGCGCCCAGGCCTCGACCTTGAGCGTCATCGAAGTACGGCCAACGCTGACGATGTCCGTATAGATGCAAAGCGTGTCACCGATCTTAACCGGCAGGGCGAAGGCCATTTCCTTGACGGCGGCGGTGACGACGCGGCCCCGGGCGCGTTCGGCGGCGCGGATGCCGCAGGAAAGGTCCATCTGCGCCATCACCCAGCCGCCGAAGATGTCGCCGGCCGCGTTGGCGTCGCCGGGCATCGCCAGCGTGCGCAAGGTTAGCTCGCCGTTCGGCTTGATCACGACATTCATGCGGCCCGTCTCCCTCATTCAGGCAAGCTTTAGCGCATGACGCCAATCCGAAAAAGGGGCTCTGCGACGATCGGGGAGGGGGCCGGTGCTCGTGTTGGTTGTCGAAAGGTTAATTGTCCATCCTAAAATCTAGCAAAACCTTTGTTAGGAGCTTCGCAAATTCCTGCCTGTATCCTGCACCCACTTTGAGGGAGGCTGGGATGAGACGATTTCGGATTTCGGCGCGGCTTTACGCGCTCGTGGCATTTGCGTTGCTCGCCATGGCAGCGGCGCTGACCTTTGGCCTGATCCAGGCGCAGGACAAACTCGTCGCCGAACGCAAGGCGATGCTTTCGGCAATGAACGAGAACGCCGTGACGGTGTTCGAGGCCTATCACAAGCAGGAAGAGGCCGGGACGCTTTCGCGCGAGGAGGCGCAGAAGCGCGCCCTGGAAGCCATCAAGGCGATGCGCTACCAGGACAGCGGCTATTTCTGGGTCAATGACATGCATCCGACCATGGTGATGCACCCGATCAAGCCGGAACTGGACGGCAAGGATCTCTCCCAGAACAAGGATCCGAACGGCAAGTTCCTGTTCGTCGAATTCGTCAAGACGGTGCAGGCGGAGGGCCGGGGCTTCGTCGACTATTACTGGCCGAAGCCCGGCGCCGAGGAGCCGGTGCTGAAATATTCGCATGTGGCCGGCTTCAAGCCCTGGGGCTGGGTTGTAGGCACCGGCGTCTATGCCGACGACCTGGCGGCGATGTTCCGCGAGCGTGCCTGGCAGGTTGGCGGCATTCTGGCGGCGGCGGCGCTGGCGATCCTGCTGGCGGCGCTGGCGATCGTCCGCAGCGTCGTGAGGCCGGTCGAAAAGCTGAAAGTCGCCATGCAGGCGATCGCCGACGAAGATATTTCATCGGACGTGCCCGAAACGGACCGTGGCGACGAGATCGGCCAGATGGCCAAGGTGCTGCTGGTGCTGCGGGATTCCGTCAAGGAGCGCCTGGAGCTGCGCTCGCGCGAAGTCGAGCAGCAGGACCGTCTGAACGCCGAACGGCGCGGCAACGAGGAACTGCAGCGCTCGACCGCCGCGGCCCAGGCCGAGGCGATGGAAGCGCTCGGCGCAGCTCTTGAGCGGCTGGCAAGTGGCGATCTGACGGCCGAGGTCGGGCGGATCGCGCCGGAATACGGCAAGCTCAAGCACGACTTCAACACCGCCGTTGCCGCGCTTCGCGATGTCATCGGGGCAATCTCGCATTCGACCGAGATCGTGCACGGCAGCGCCGGCGACATTTCCGAAGCGGCGAACAACCTGGCGCGGCGGACTGAACAGCAGGCGGCCGCCTTGGAGGAAACGGCAGCCGCGCTCGACGAGATCACCTCGACCGTACGCCATGCCTCGGACCGCGCCGTCGAGGCCCGTGACATGGTCAACGAGACCAAGGCAAGCGCGGCGAAATCTGGCGGCATCGTCCGCAACGCGATCGATGCCATGGGCCGGATCGAGGATTCCTCGAGCCGCATCAGCCAGATCATCGGCGTCATCGACGAGATCGCCTTCCAGACCAACCTGTTGGCGTTAAATGCCGGCGTCGAAGCGGCGCGGGCGGGCGAGGCGGGACGCGGCTTCGCGGTCGTCGCCCAGGAAGTTCGCGAGCTCGCCCAACGTTCGGCCGGCGCCGCAAAGGAGATCAAGGATCTGATCGGCACGTCGGTCAAGGAAGTCGGTGCGGGTGTCGAGCTCGTCCGCTCCACGGGCGACGCGCTGATGGAGATCGAGGCTCTCGTCAACCAGGTGAACGAGCAGGTCGCCTCGATCGCCACCGCGGCGCGGGAACAGGCGACCGGCCTGCAGGAGGTCAATACCGCCGTCAACAGCATGGATCAGATGACCCAGCAGAATGCGGCGATGGTCGAGGAAACGACCGCCGCCAGCCAGGTCTTGGCGCAGGAAAGCCGTGAATTGAAAACCTTGCTAGACAGGTTCCGCCTGCGGGACGGGCAAGCGGCCTACGGCCGGGCCGCCTGACACATAAGAAAAGACGGATTTTGCTGGCCCGCGTTCGAAAGAGCGCGGGTTCTTCTTTTCGGCGCTTTTGCCGTTCCTATCCTCGGTTGCATGCAGCCGGAGCGGTTCGCGGATATTGACGGCGTTCTCCGTTCGGGGTGAGATCGGGCCGGGAACGAGCGGCTGTTCAATTCGCTCGAGGCACAGCACCCTCGCGGAGGACTTCATGGCGCTTCTCAGGCTTCTCATTTCGCGGCCAACCGCGGCAATCTTGACGGTCATGGGCCTGCTCTCCGCCTGCACGGTTGTCGTCGACGAACCGCGTCACGGGCCGCCGATCCGGCCGCCGCAGATGTGCACCATGGAATTCGCGCCGGTCTGCGGCGAACGCGGCAACCGCCTCAGAACCTTCCCCAATGCCTGCAACGCGCGTGCCGACGGATTTCGCGTCCTGCACCGCGGCGAATGCCGCCCCGATTTCCGTCCACCGGTTGAGCAGGCCTGCACCCGGGAATACGCACCGGTCTGCGGCGAGCGCGGTAGGCTGAGGCGGACATTTGCAAATGCCTGCGTGGCACGGGCCGACGGATTCCGGGTGATCGGGGCGGGCGAATGCCGTCGCAGCGATGAACCGGCGCCACAGCAGTTCTGCACGCGGGAATATGCCCCGGTTTGCGGCCAGCGCGGCGGGCGGCTCAGAACCTTCCCGAATGCCTGCGAGGCCGGCGCCGCCGGTTTCCGCATCGTCCATGGCGGCGAGTGCGGCTGAGGAACTAGCCGCGCTAAGCGAGCCCTCGTCCCATTTGCGGTGCCGGGCAAACGCTTCGTTTACCACGTTTGCATAGACTGCCGCCTCAGCCCGTTTTTTTGGCCGCTTGCCCGCGTGGCGACATAGCGGACCTTCAGTTTCGATCGCGGGCGGGGCGGTGGACCGGCAAAGTCAAGGCTTTGCCACGGACGAAGGCGGCGAGTGTATGGCGTATGTTTCTCTTCTCCATCGGCCGTTGACGGCGCTGCTGCTGTCTCTTCCGCTTGTGGCCTGCAGCACGGACGTGCTGTCGCCGCCCGCCCGGATCGACGAGGCGTCGCGCGTCGGCGCCATCCGGCCGAGCCGCGTCATTGCCCATCCGGAACGGCAGGCGGCTGCCTATCCCTCTCCGGAGCCGGTATCGACCTTCAGCGACAGGAGCGCCGGCGTGGCCAAGCCGCAGGGCCGCCTGCCGATGATCGACAGCGAGCCGGAAATGGCTGACACGCAAGTCGCGAGCGCCGGCCCGATGACGGTTCCTCCCGAAGGCGTCAACATGGATGCGATGCTCGGCGTCGAGCCGGTTGTCGGCCTGGCGCAGGAGCAAGCCGGTGATATTGCCGAAGGCAACACCGCTCAGCCGGTCGTCGGCGGCATCGGCGAGGAGAACGTGCGTCAGCTCGGCGGCCTCGCCGAGCCGCCGCCAGCCATCGACCCTGCGCCGGGTTACGACCCCGATCTGCCGCCGCTTACGCCGGAGCAGATCTCCGCAGAAGAGGCGAAGAGGGCGCGCTCCGTCATGCCGCAACGAATCGTGCGGCGCACCGAGGAGCCGCAGCAGGTCGCCTTCCTGCCGCGCGTCCGCAGTCCTCTGTCGGCGCCCGAATATACCGGTGAGATGCCGCGGTCGGAGATCGCCTGCCGCCAGCGCCTGAAGAAGCTCGGCGTCGTTTTCCGCGACGTGCCGCGCATCCATGACGGTCCGTCCTGCGGCATCGACTATCCGGTCGAGATCAGCGGCCTTTCCGGCAATATTGCCGTCAGGCCGGCGGTCAAGCTCAATTGCCAGGTGACCGAAGCCTTCGCCAAATGGGTGAAATACGAGCTCGCGCCGTCCTCGCGCTACCGCTACTGGTCGGGTGTCAAGACGATCAAGCCGCTCGGCGGCTATTCCTGCCGGACGATGAACTCGCGGCGCGGCAATCCGATGTCGGAACATGCGCGCGGCAATGCGATCGACGTCGGCAAGTTCGTGCTGAAGAACGGCAAGGAGATCGATGTGCGCCGGAAGGGCTTCTTCGCCTTCCGCGAACGTGGGCTGCTGAAGGCGGTGCGCGCCGACAGCTGCAAGTATTTCAACACCGTGCTCGGTCCCGGCAGCGACCCCTTCCACAAGGATCATTTCCACTTCGACCTCAGAACCCGGAAGTCCGGCTACCGGCATTGCGATTAGCGCATGTCGCCCAAAAGTGTGCAGCGGTTTTGGGACAAAGACAGGCGCAAAACAAAGACCCTAAAGCGCGTCGCATGATGCGCCCTGAAAGAGGCCGGCGGGGGGCCGGCCAAAAACGCCCGGAGGATAGGGGAGGCTCCGGCGTGCAAGTCACGAGAGCGGGGTTGCTCGTCGCGCACTGAAGGTGATTGAAAAGCATCACCGATTCATGACAGGGAAGGCCCTTTCCCATCGGCGGCATCGGCCGCCGGCCTTCGAAAGATCGGGTTCTCATGCCGCCGCTGTCGGAACTGATGATGTTTGCCCTGGCGCTGGCCGCGGCCGGTGTCGTATCGGGCGTGCTTGCCGGCCTTTTCGGCGTGGGCGGCGGTGCGATCCTGGTGCCGGTCTTCTTCCAGGTCTTCGGGCTTCTCGGTGTCGACGACGCCGTGCGGATGCACTTGTCTGTCGGCACCTCTACCGCGATCATCGTACCGACATCGGTGCGCTCCTTCCTGGCGCACTATAGGCGGGGCATGGTCGACGTGGCCGTGTTGCGCAATTGGATCCTCGCCATTCCGCTCGGCGCCCTCCTTGCCACGGTGATCGCTGCCTATGTCAGCAGCGAGACCTTGCGGCTGATCTTCGCCGTCGTCGCGCTCCTGGTGGCGTCGAGGATGATCCTCAACCGTGCCTCCTGGCGTCTTGGCACGGAGCTTCCGAAAAATCCGGCCAAGTGGCTCGTCGGAGTGGTGATCGGCGTTCTATCCGCCCTTATGGGTGTCGGCGGCGGCGTTCTCAACAACACATTCATGACGCTGTACAACCGGCCGATTCACCAGGCGATCGCGACGTCCTCCGGCGTTGGCGTGTTGATCTCCATCCCCGGATTGTTCGGCTATATCTGGGCGGGCTGGGGCGACCCCGGCCTGCCGCCGCTTTCGACCGGCTTCATCAACTGGATCGCCGTCGCCTTGATCATCCCGGTCTCGCTGCTGGTGGCGCCGCTTGGCGTGCGGCTTGCCCATGCGATGGACAGGCGGCAGCTGGAGGTCGGTTTCGGCATCTTCATGACCTTGATTGCCTTGCGCTTTCTCTACAGCCTTTACGGCTAGGCGAAGCCCGAGCCGGACAGTCGTCTCGCCAGCCACCCAAAATGGCTGAGTCTTGCCCCTGCGGCTGTGCGATAATCGCTATCCAAGTTCTTGAACACGCACCGCAGGACTCGCACGGGTCACTTGGCGTGATCTTTCACTATATATTATATTTAAATATATAGTGATGATATGGAGGGGACCCATGCCGGCAGCTGCAACTGCAAAACCGGAAGTCAAAGGCTTTTACGAGTGTCGCACATGCAGCATCCAATACGTCGTCTCCGATCCGGCCACGAAGCGTTGCGCCATCATCGACCCGGTTCTCGATTTCGATGAAAAGTCGGGTGCGACGGCGACCGTGCAGGCGGATCTGATCCTCGACTATGTCGCGGAGAACGGCCTGACGGTCGAATGGATCCTCGACACCCATCCGCATGCGGATCATTTTTCGGCCGCGGCCTATCTGAAGGAACGGACCTGTGCGCCGACCGGCATCGGATCCGGGATCGTGCGGGTGCAGAAGCTCTGGAAGGATATTTACAATTGGCCGGAGCTCGAGGCGGACGGGTCGCAGTGGGACCATCTCTTCGACGAGGGCGAGCGCTTCTCCCTTGGATCGATCGAAGCCCGGGTGCTCTATTCGCCGGGCCACACCCTTGCCTCCATCACCTATGTCGTCGGCGACGCAGCCTTCGTCCACGACACGATGTTCATGCCCGACAGCGGCACGGCAAGGGCGGATTTCCCCGGGGGTGACGCGCGTCAGCTGTGGCATTCGATCGGCGAGATCCTGGCGCTGCCGGACGAAACCCGGGTTTTCACCGGGCACGATTACCGCCCGGAAGGTCGCGAGCCGCGCTGGGAAAGCACGGTCGGCGAGGAGAAGCGCTGCAATCACCATATCGCCGGCGTGAGCGAGGATCAGTTCGTTCAGTTGCGCGAGGCACGCGACAAGACGCTGCCGATGCCGAAGCTGATCCTGCACGCATTGCAGGTCAATATTCGTGGCGGCCGCTTGCCGGACCCGGAGGCCAACGGCGCGCGCTATTTGAAGTTTCCGCTCAATGCGCTGAAGGGAGCGGCATGGGGCTGAATGGAGATGCGAACGGTCACCAAATGTCAAAACCGCGGTCGGGACATGGGCGGGCAGGCGGGCGAAGCGGCGGCGCTTCTCAAGACGCTTGCAAACCAGAACCGGCTGATGATCGTCGCTACGCTCGCCGACGGCGAGCGTTCGGTGGGCCAGTTGGAAGAGATGCTCGGCATTCACCAGCCGACCTTGTCGCAACAGCTGACCGTGCTGCGGGAGACGGGCATCGTTGCGACGCGGCGCGACGCCAAGCAGATCTTCTATCGCCTTGCCGAAGAAAGGGCTGTGCGATTGATCACCGCCCTCCAAGACATCTTCTGCCGGGAGGGGACGAAGCGATGACCATCTATCGGCGTCCGTGAACGGTGCGTCACCGGAAATTTGTCTGGGACGGGCTGCAAAACAGCGCGAATTGGCCCATATAGAGCGGCAACCCGCCGATATTTGCCCCGCTTTCCGGATTCGTTTTTCATGGCTCCTATTGTTTCCGTTTCGAACCTGTCGAAAACCTATGCCTCAGGCTTCAAGGCGCTGAAGGGCGTCAGCCTCGAGATCGAGGAGGGGGAGATTCTCGCCCTGCTCGGGCCGAATGGCGCCGGCAAGACCACGCTGATCTCGATCATCTGCGGCATCGTCAATCCGAGCGACGGAGAGGTCACGGTCAATGGCCATGACGTCGTGCGCGACTTTCGGCAGACGCGGGCGATGATCGGGCTGGTGCCGCAGGAACTGACGACCGATGCCTTCGAGACGGTGTGGAACACCGTTTCCTTCTCGCGCGGCCTGCACGGCAAGAAGCCGGACCCCGCCCACATCGAGAAGGTGCTGAAGGACCTGTCGCTCTGGAACAAGAAGGACAACATGCTCCGCGAGCTTTCCGGCGGCATGAAGCGGCGCGTGTTGATCGCCAAAGCGCTGTCGCACGAGCCGCGCGTACTCTTTCTTGACGAGCCGACCGCCGGCGTCGACGTCAGCCTGCGCAAGAGCATGTGGGAGGTCGTCGAGCGGCTGCGCGCCTCGGGCGTGACGATCATCCTGACGACGCATTACATCGAGGAAGCGGAAGAGATCGCCGACCGGATCGCCGTCATCAACGGCGGTGAAATTCTTCTGGTCGAGGACAAGAATGCGCTGATGACCAAGCTCGGCCGTAAGCAGTTGCGCGTCGATCTCGCCCAGCCGTTGGAGCGTATCCCGGATTCCTTGTCGTCCTACAATCTGACACTCGAGGACAATGGCCAGAGCTTGATCTACGACTACGACACGAGCGCCGAACGCACCGGCATCACCGCGCTGCTCGCAGCGCTCGCCGAGACCGGCGTCAGGCTTCGGGACCTCTCGACCCAGCAGAGTTCGCTCGAGGACATTTTCGTGGAGATTGTGGAGGCGGGGCGATGAACATCGAGGCAATCAAGTCCATCTATTTCTTCGAGATGGCGCGTACGCGACGCACCCTGTTGCAAAGCGTAGTGTCGCCGGTCATTTCGACATCGCTCTATTTCATCGTCTTCGGTGCGGCGATCGGCGAGCGCATCCAGCAGATCGACGGCGTCTCCTATGGCGCCTTCATCACGCCCGGGCTGATGATGCTGACGCTGCTGACGCAATGCATCGGCAACGGCTCCTTCGGCATCTATTTCCCGAAGTTCACGGGGACGATCTACGAAGTGCTGTCGTCGCCGATCTCGATGCTGGAAATCGTTCTCGGCTATGTCGGCGCGGCGGCGACCAAGGGGCTGATGATCGGCACGATCATCCTGATCACCGCCTCGCTCTTCGTCGATCTCAGCATCGCCCATCCCTTCGCGATGATCTTCTTCTTCGTGCTGACCGCGGTGACCTTCAGCCTGTTCGGCTTCATCATCGGCATCTGGGCGAAAGACTTCGAGCAACTGAACCTGATCCCGATGCTGGTCGTTCCGCCGCTCGTCTTCCTGGGCGGAAGCTTCTACTCGGTCGACATGCTGCCGCCCTTCTGGCGGGCCGTCAGCCACTTCAATCCGGTGCTCTATCTGATCAGCGGTTTCCGCTGGAGTTTCTTCGAGATCTCCGACGTCAACCCGCTCGCGAGCGCCGTGATCATTGTCGCTTTCCTGGCGATCTGCATGGCCGTCCTGACCTGGATTTTCCGCACCGGGTACAGGCTGCGGAACTGACGACCCGACGATAAGCGTCAGTCCCTCAGACGCAGCTCATCGGTGCGCATCTGCAGGGTGTCGAGGGTCGAGAGGAAGCTCATGCCGAGCAGGCTGCGGTCGAGCTTGCCTTCGGCGGCGACGGTCGCGCGGATATTGCGGCGCTCGATCGGGCCGATCGCAAACTCCTCCAGCGTCACCGGCGCAGCGAGCGCCGGGCCGTTCGCCGTCATCACTGTCAGGGTATAGCCGAGGCCGGACGGATCGAGGCCGACCCGCTCGGCGTCCTCGTAGGTCAGGGCGATGCTGCTCGCTCCGGTGTCGACGAGCATGCTGACCTCCTGGCCATTGATCGTCGCGTCGGCCTGGAAGTGGCCGTCGAGGCGCTTGCGCAGCACGACTTCCGGCTGCCCCTCGCTGTCGGTGACGACCATCGTCCGGCCGGGCACGAGTTCCGAGAGCACCCGGTCGCCGAAGGCCCGAAGCTCGACGCGATAGGCATAGCCGGAGACAAGCCCGACGGCGATCAGCAGCCATACGGCGATCTGGCGCAGACTCTCGCCGAAATGGCGTCGGCTGCGCAGAATGCCGGCCGCAAGCAGCGTCGCAATGGCGGCGAGCGAGACAAGCTGGCCGAAGTGGTCATTGTTCATGCCGAGAGTCTGACCGCTGTCGTGATTGAAAACGAGGAGCGCGAGGCCGATGGCGAGGATTGCCAGCAGAAGGATCAGACGGTTCATGCGCCGCTTCGTTCCCGCGCCAAGCGTGCCCGGCGGGTTTCCCGCCGCGGCTTGCGCTCGACGGTCTCGAGCCGGGCCGGCAGCGCCTGCATGATGCTCTGCCGCTCTTGGTCGGTGTAGAGCGTCCAGGAGCCGATTTCATTCCGCGTACGCCCGCAGCCGAAACAGTAGCCTGTCCGGTCATCGATCGCGCAGACAAGAATGCAGGGAGATTCCATCGGCTTGGCGTGCTCTATTGGCTTCGTCGATTTATATCGGCCTTTCAGATGGCCAGCGCAAGAGCGCCGAGGACGGCGATCTCCGTCAGCTGCTGCGCGGCGCCGATCGTGTCGCCCGTATGGCCACCGAGCTTGCGGGAGACGGTCCGCCCAAAACCCAACACGGTGAAGGCCAGGGCAACGAAAGCGAGCAGGGCTGCAATCAGAGAAACGCCGGCAGCGTAAAACAGCAGAAGCGAGAGGATCGCCCCTGAACCAAGCGCTTGCGATGCGGCGCGTGGCTCTGGAACGCCGGCCGCGGCTGCAACTCCGTCGCGGCGGGCCGGCGGCAGGCGCGACCAGTGCCAGACCATGGCCGTGCGGCTGAGGGCGGCGGTCCCGAGAAGCGCAAAGGCGGCCCCGATGGGGGAGAGTAGCGGCAGGAAGGCCGCGAGTGCCGAAACGCGAAGTCCGAAGGAGAGGATGAGGGCCACCGCTGCATAGGTGCCGATGCGGCTATCCTTCATGATCGCCAGCGCTCTCTCGCGATCACGGCCGCCGCCGAGGCCATCGGCAGTGTCGCCGAGGCCGTCCTCGTGCAACGCGCCGGTGACGAGCGCCTGCACGCCGACGATCAGGAAGGCGGTGAACAGCGAACTCGCCTGAAGCACGTCCAAGAGCGCGGCGAGCAGCGCGGCAGGGAAGGCAATCAGGATGCCTGCGAGAGGGAAAGCGCGCACGGCGCGGCTCAATCGGCCGTCATGGCCCGTGAAGTGCCGCTCAGGCATGGGGATGCGGCTCAGGAACGCAATCGACCGCATCAGATCATCACAGAAATCGCCGACAAAGCGCATTGTTTCTCCCGGGCCGGATCCACTCGAATCGCCGGCCCTTTGCCGGATCATGCTCCGTGGACAGCATTTGACGCAAATGCCGTTGCCGGAAGCGGTGGCAGCCTCTATGAGGGCATCGAACGCCCCTTCGGACATGCAAGGATTCCCAATGAGTGCCAGCGGCCTGCCGTTTGATGATTTCCGCGAGTTGTTGCGTAACCTGCCGGGTCCAGATGCCGCGGCGCTCGTTGCGGCGCGCGAGCGCGATGGGCAACTGACGAAGCCGCCGGGCGCGCTCGGCCGTCTTGAGGAAATCGCCTTCTGGCTCGCCGCCTGGACGGGCCGTCCGCCTGCCGTCAACCGGCCGCTGGTCGCGATTTTTGCCGGCAATCACGGCGTGACCCGGCAGGGCGTTACCCCCTTCCCATCGTCGGTCACGGCGCAGATGGTGGAGAATTTCGCCGCCGGCGGGGCGGCCATCAATCAGATCTGCCTCACCCACGACCTCGGGCTCAAGGTCTTCGACCTCGCCCTCGATTATCCGACCGGCGACATCACTGAGGAAGCGGCGCTTTCCGAACGCGACTGCGCGGCGACGATGGCCTTCGGCATGGAGGCGATCGCCGGCGGCACGGACCTGCTCTGCATCGGCGAGATGGGCATCGGCAACACCACGATTGCCGCCGCAATCAACCTCGGCCTCTATGGCGGGACGGCCGAGGAATGGGTAGGGCCGGGGACCGGCTCCGAGGGCGAGGTGCTGAAGCGCAAGATCGCCGCCGTCGAGAAGGCGGTCGCCTTGCATCGCGATCACCTGTCCGATCCGCTTGAACTGATGCGCCGGCTCGGCGGCCGCGAGATCGCGGCCATGGCGGGCGCCATTCTCGCGGCACGCATGCAGAAGGTGCCGGTGATCATCGACGGCTACGTGGCAACGGCGGCCGCGTCGATCCTCAAGGCCGCCAATCCGGCGGCACTCGACCATTGCCTGATCGGTCATGTCTCGGGAGAGCCAGGGCATATCCGCGCCATCGAAAAGCTCGGCAAGACGCCGCTCCTGGCGCTCGGCATGCGGCTCGGCGAGGGCACCGGCGCCGCACTTGCCGCCGGCATCGTCAAGGCGGCCGCCGCCTGCCATGGCGGAATGGCGACCTTCGCCCAGGCCGGCGTCAGCAACAAGGACTGAAGCCGCGGCTTCGCCGCTTCCTGTCGGCCGACTGTCTGCCATGGTATGCTTGGCGGCTGCGGTCTTGATGCCGGGCGTCTTCTCGCCTATCCGCAGACACGGGGCGCGCGCTCTTCAATTGAAGTCGGCCTCGCATTCGCCGCAATCGCAATGTCGAAGCTCGCAGTTTGAAGCATGTCGAGACGAAATGGACGCCAAGAACACCACCCCAAACGGTCGAACCGCCCCGTTCACCAAGCATAAGGGCATCCGCCATCTCTTTGCGGCCGCGAGCTATTCGCTTGGCGGCGCGAAGCGGCTTGTCGGCGAGGCGGCCTTTCGCCACGAACTGATCGCCTTCGCGGTGGCAATGGTCGCCTTCGTGATCGCCGGCGCCAGCTTCTTTCAATATGTGGCGATGGCCATCCTGTTCCTGCTGATGATGGCGTTCGAAGCGATCAACACGGCGATCGAAGAGATCGTCGACCGTGTCTCGCCGGAAATCTCGGAAATGGGCAAGCACGCCAAGGATCTTGGATCCTTCGCGTGCTTGTGCCTCATCCTGGCGAACGCCACCTACGCCTTTTACGTGGTATTTCTAGCCCGCTATCTTGGCTGAGCGCAGCCGCCGGCGGCGCTCGATTAGGCGAAGCTCTTGCGGCGGCGCGCCGGCGAGGGGGCGTCCTCGACCGGAGGAAGGCTCTGAAGGACGCGGCGGGGCGGCAGGATGGCGATCGCCTCGGTGCCTTCGCGAAGCTTCGAGCGCAGGATGAATTGGCCATTGTGCTTGGCGAGGATCGCCTGGACGATCGGCAGGCCAAGGCCGGTGCCCTGTTCGGCGCTCTTGATGGCGATCGAGCCCTGGCCGAAGGCGGACAGCACGATCGGAATTTCCTCCTCGGGAATGCCTGGGCCATTGTCTTTGATGGAGATGTATTGCCCGCCGCCGGCGGTCCAGCCGACCTTGACAGTGATTTCTCCGCCGGACGGCGTGAACTTCACTGCATTCGACAGGAGATTGAGAGCGACCTGGCGCAACGCCTTCTCGTCGACCCAGACGGAGGGCATCGCCTGTTCGAACTGCGGCTCGATGGTTATGTTCTTGCCGCGGGCGCGCAGCTGCACCATGCCGATGCAATCCTCGGCGATCTCAACGAGATTGACGGCCTCTTCGTTGAGTTCGTAGCGACCGGCTTCAATGCGGGAAAGGTCGAGGATCTCGTTGATGAGGTTCAGGAGATGCTCGCCGGAGCGGTGAATGTCGACCGTGTATTCCTTGTAGGTCGGGTTGTTCAGCGGACCCAGCACTTCCGTCGACATCACTTCCGAGAAGCCGAGAATGGCATTGAGTGGCGTGCGCAGCTCGTGCGACATCGATGCAAGGAAGCGGGACTTGGCAAGGTTCGCCTCTTCGGCGCGCCGGCGCGCCTCGTCCGACATGGACTTCGCCACTTCGAGTTCGGCGATCAGGTCGTCCTTTTCCGATTGCATGGAGAGGATATGCACATTGGCCTTGTTCATCCTCTCGGTCATGAAGGCGAGGAAAACGAGCGAAAGCGACAGGATGCCGGTCATGCCGACATGGATAGGGTCACCGCCCGCCAATGACGTGAAACCGAGCGCGGCGACCACGGGGAGAAAAGTGTAGACCAGGGCGTTGCGCAGCAGAAACGTGCCCATGGCGGTGGCGGCAAGCGCAATGAACAGCCCGGTTCCTTCGAAGAGCGCGAACTGGATGTCGCCACAGGCACTGCAGTCCTGCAGGGCAAAGATGGCCCAGCAAAGCCCCATCAGCAATTGACCGGCGAGAAAGCGGCGGCGCCAAATGGCCACCTTCTCCGTGCCGATGTTCTGGCGCTTCGCCTTGCGGGCAAGGTAAACGGTGGCCGCGTGGGCCGAGAGCGTCGCCAAGCCCCAAAAGAGGATGCTCGGCTGCTCGGAAAGGTAGAGCCCGATAGCCGAAATCAGGCCGACGAGCAGGGGGACGGCGATAGCGCCGTGCAATACGGCATCGACGTGGAGGAGGAGCATTTCCCGGTCGAAGCCGGAAGGGGCGGAGGAGCCGGTCTGCAGGCGCTGGCGAGTCGCGCGCACCGCCTTCGAAACGGCCTTGTTTCGATGGTTTCGCGACTTGTCGACGATGATCTTATCAGTCGATGTGCTGACGGCGATGCTCATGCTTCGTGGGTCGGGGATTGCGTTTGGCTTTGAAGTCTAGGATGCAATCCTTAAGAAGTTGCTGCCCGCTGGAAGGATTCGACAACCATTGTGGCGCGATTGCGTTTTTGCCTGATGCCAGACAGAGAGGTCGCCGTTTGAAACCAGGGCACCGCAAATTCCGTATCGTCGGTGGCGGAAAGCCGGCGGCTCCCGGACGGCGCTTCGTTTTTGGGCGTCCGGGAAGCGTTGCGCAGCGGAGCAATCGCTCGGAGGGACGCGGCAGCCTGATCGGCGGCTGGGTGTTCCTGCTTCTGTTGAGTTTTGGCGCCTATGTTGCCTCTAGTCTGCCGCCGCCGGAAAAGGCCCTTACCGGGGAACTGCTCGGCGCCGCCGTCGCGAGCGACGGAGACAGCCTGCGGCTCGCCGGCCGTCGCGTCAGGATCGAGGGCATCGATGCTGCCGAGATCGACCAGACGTGCCGGCGTGGCACGACGAGCTGGGACTGCGGTGCGGAAGCAAGGCGGCGCCTGGCCGAACTCGTCGAAGGGAGGACGACGCGCTGTCGCCTGCATGGCCGCGACCGGTACGGCCGCGAGCTCGGCCTCTGCGAAGCCGGCGGGCGCGACATCGGCCGCGAGATGGTTCTCTCCGGTCTTGCGGTCAGCTATGGGCTCTATCGTGACGAGGAGGAACAGGCGCGAAATCGCCGTGCCGGCCTGTGGGCGGGGGCGTTCGCCCGGCCGCAGGAATGGCGCCGATCCCAAGGCGAGGCCGAGGAGGCGCCGCACCAGGCCGGCGACTGGCTCGAACTTATCCTGCAGTGGCTCGAAGACCAGGTTTGGAGGTTCGCGAGGGAGATCGTCGGTGCCTAATGCCGAGGAACGGCTGGTGGATCTGCGTGCCGCGATCGCGGCCTGCCGCCTCTGTCGCGACGATCCGGCGCGCGGCGAGGGCCATCGGCTGCCGCATGAGCCGCGGCCCGTGGCAGTCCTCTCCGCCAATGCCCGGATCCTGATCGCCGGCCAGGCACCGGGCTTGCGGGTGCATGAGAGCGGGCTTCCCTTCAACGATGCTTCGGGTGACCGGCTGCGGCAGTGGCTGGCGGTCGATCGGGAAACCTTTTACGACCCGTCCAACTTTGCAATTGTGCCGATGGGATTCTGCTTCCCCGGCTACGACAGACATGGCAGCGACCTGCCGCCGAGGGCCGAATGCGCGCCGCGTTGGCGGCACAGGGTGATGAATGCCATGCCGCAGATCGAGCTGGTTTTGGCGGTCGGCCACTATGCGCAGCGCTGGCATCTCGGCGCGGATTGTCCGAAATCCATGACCGAGACCGTGCGCGACTGGCGCCGCTATGCGGCGCGCAATTCCGGCACGGCTGTATTGCCCATGCCCCATCCCAGCTGGCGCAACACCGGCTGGTTGCGGAAGAACCCGTGGTTCGAGGCGGAACTGCTTCCGTTCCTGCGCGGCCGCGTCGAGGCTTTGATCCGCTGAAACAATTTTCTTTATCTTCATGAATTCCGCGCTATAGAGGGAAAAATATTCGAGAGGATTTGCTATGGACCGTCTGGACCGCAAGATCCTGCGCCTCTTGCAGGAAGACTCGACTTTGGCCGTTGCCGACCTCGCCAAGAAGGTCGGGCTTTCGACGACCCCTTGCTGGCGGCGCATCCAGAAGATGGAAGAGGACGGCGTCATCCGTCGCCGCGTCGCGCTTCTCGATCCCGTCAAGGTCAATACCAAGGTGACGGTGTTCGTCTCGGTTCGCACCAACGCCCACTCGATGGAATGGCTGCGCCGCTTCTCCGAAGTGGTCGCCGATTTTCCGGAGGTGGTCGAGTTCTACCGCATGAGCGGCGACGTGGATTATCTGCTGCGCGTCGTCGTGCCGGATATTGCCGCCTATGACGCCTTCTACAAACGGCTGATCGCCAAGATCGAAATCCGCGACGTTTCCTCGGCCTTCGCCATGGAGCAGATCAAATATACGACGCAATTGCCGCTCGATTACATGGTCATCGATCAGGCGAAATCGAACGACGACTAGGTCCGTTCGCAGTTGAGGCAAAAGTGAAACTTTTGCTTCTATCCGTCTGACTTTCCTACCGACAACCGTTCTCCGCTCGTGAGGCCGAGCCTGCCTCGCACGTTTGCGCCGGTCAATTCTCGAACGGCGTCCTTGCCCGTCCATCGCGCCGCGCGATTGCCGCTGGCGGCAAGCTTTTCCGCAAGCGCCAGGGAAGGTCCGTGGCAGGCGGCGTTGCGCTTGCCTATCTGTCTCAGGGCCCAGTTTACCGCCTTCTTCACAAAGTTGCGTTCGTCTTCGGCGTGGACCTCGATCAGAGGCAGCCAGGCGAGCAGCGCCGCATCAGGCTCCCGCTTCAGATGCACGGCGCAGGTGGCGATCATTGCGAAGGCGAGGCGGCGGACGAATTCGCGGTTGTCGCGGGCGAATTCCGGGATCAGCACCTGCTCGAAGCGCGCGGCGACGAACAGGTCGGCTACCGTGTCGACAATTTCCCAGGAGTTGCAGTCGGCCGCCCAAAGCCGTGCCTCGTCGAGCGTCAATACCTTGGGATCGGCGGTATAGGCCGCCAGGATGCGCGCCTCACGGATGCCGGAGCGCCACAGCGCCAGCGCGCGGAATTGATTGGTCTTCGCCAGCCGGGCGACACGGCGAAGCTCGACATTGGAAATGCCGAGCGCCGTTTCGGTTGCAATGCCGAAGCGCGCCATGCCTGCACGGTTCTCCGCCGAAGCATGGCCACGCAGATGATCGATGAGCTCTTCCGCCGATGAGGCCGGCGCAGGCGTCATTTCTCCAGCCGGGCGAGCAGGGAGGACGTGTCCCAGCGGCTACCGCCAAGGGCCTGGACCTCGGCATAGAACTGGTCGACCAACGCGGTGACGGGCAGCTTGGCGCCGTTCCGCCGTGCTTCGGCGAGGACGATGTCGAGGTCCTTGCGCATCCAGTCGACGGCAAAGCCGAAGTCGTATTTTCCGGCATTCATCGTCTTGTGGCGGTTTTCCATCTGCCAGGAGCCAGCCGCGCCCTTGGAGATGACCTCGATCACCTTCTCGATGTCGAGTCCCGCCTTCTTGCCGAAATGGATGCCTTCGGCGAGGCCCTGAACGAGGCCGGCAATGCAGATCTGGTTGATCATCTTGGTAAGCTGGCCGGCTCCCGCCGGCCCCATCAGCCCGACCATGCGCGCATAGGCGTCGATGACGGGCTTGGCCCGATCGAAGACCTCGGCATCGCCGCCGCACATCACCGTCAGGACACCGTTTTCGGCACCCGCCTGGCCGCCGGAGACCGGAGCGTCGATGAAATGCGCCCCCTTTTCGCGGGCGGCGGCATATAGCTCCCGGGCCACCGCGGCGGAGGCGGTCGTGTTGTCGATGAAGACTGCGCCGGAGCCGATGGCCTCGAAAGCTCCGTCCTCTCCGGTGGTGACGGAACGCAGGTCGTCGTCATTGCCGACGCAGGCAAAAACGAAATCCTGGCCCCTTGCCGCCTCTGCCGGCGTTGCCGCCGCGCGCCCGCCAAACTCGGCTGCCCAACGCTCCGCCTTGGCGGCGGTGCGGTTGTAGACGGTCACCTCATGCCCACCGCGAACCTTGAGGTGGCCGGCCATAGGATAACCCATGACGCCGAGACCGATGAATGCGACTTTGGCCATTGCGAATGCTCCCGTTTCGATTTGGCCGAAGATTTAGCGGAATTGAGCGGAAGGCGGAAGGCCGAGTGTCGTCTCTTGCCGACCGACCGGGTCAGAGAAAGCGGGCGATCACCAATTGCCCGGCAATGGGCTGACCTTCTTCCATGCGTACGGTGATGTCGGTCACCTCGACGATCTCGAATCCGGTCGCGGTGAGCCGGTCGCGCAGATAGGCTTCGGAATGGGCGAAGCGCTGATGCGGGCCGACCATGAAGGGACTGCCGGCGAATGTCTGATCGGGAAGGGTTTCGCTGGAGAAGATCAGCAGGCCGCCCGGTACGAGATTGTCGACGGCGCCGAAGAAGAGGGCCTCCAGTGCGCCCACATAGGGCAGCACATCCGTGGCGACGATCAGGTCGAACGGCGCCTCTTCGTTGTCGTCGAGGAAATCGACCGCTTCGGCGACATAGAGCGTCTCGTAGAGGTCCTTCTCATGGGCGATCTCGACCATGTTCTCGGCGAGATCGATGCCGGTGATGTCCTCCGCCAGGTCGCGCAACGCGCCGCCGGTCAGCCCCGTGCCGCAGCCGAGATCGAGCACCCGCTTGAACGGCCCGAGTTCCAGGGCCTGGACGCGCTGGCGGACGAGGAGCGGCACGCAATAGCCGAGTTGCTCGACAAGCACGTTGTCAAAGACGTCCGCATGCTGGTCGAATAGGGTCGCGACATAGGCATCCGGAGCCTTGAGCGGCGTCTCGCCCCGTCCCATGGACGCAAGCCTGACCGAAGCTCCGCCGTGATCTTCGGGATCGAGCTCCAGCACTTCGCGGTAGGCGGCCGCGGCGGCGTCGAAATTGCCGGACTTTTCAAGGGCAAGCGCGCGGTTATAGGCCTCCGCCAGCGCTTCCTCGTCGATCTTTTTGCTCTTCTGGGTCATGGCCGCTTCTTACGACTGCCGGAGAGCTTTGGCAATCGCCCGCCATCGCCCCTTGCTCGACATCCCGTTCATCCATGCGGGCCCCGTTTAGCATCTGCTCAAGAATTCGCCGGCGCGCCGCCTGGCGGGTTTATCCCGAAAGCGATTGGAGTCATGATCATGAAAAGCATGAGAAATCGGGAGGATGCTGATGTCCGCCGAACTGAGCCCGCTGACATTGGAAACGGAGATGCCGGAGAGGCAGGGTCCACCTCTGCCGCAGTCATCGCAGGAGACGATCAACACGATCGTGCATTATTATCGCGGGGAAATGGGGCGCATGGCCGGCTGGCGGGATCGCATCGACCGGACATCGAACTGGGCAATCACCGTCGTGGCGGCAATGCTTTCCGTGTCGCTGTCGACGCCGTCGTCGCATCATGGCGTGCTGCTCTTTGCGATGCTGCTGATTACCTTGCTGTTGCTGATCGAAGCGAGGCGCTACCGATTCTTCGATGTGTATCGCGCGCGTGTGCGGCAGCTCGAACGCGGCTATTTCGCGCAGATCCTTGCCCCGGAAGGCACGCAGAGTTTCAAATGGTCGGCGGCAATTGCCAAGAGCCTGCGCAGGCCGGCCTTCCTAATGACCTACAAGGAAGCGGTTTGCCGCCGGCTGCAACGCAATTACTGCTGGATGTACCTGATCCTGCTGCTTGCCTGGGCGCTGAAGATATCCTCGCCGAAGATCTCCTCGACCGGCGAACCCTTCGGCCATGTGCGGTCATGGACCGACTTTACGGAGAATGCTGCGCTCGGTCTCTTGCCGGGCTGGAGCGTCATGGTCGGCGTTTCGCTCTTCTACGCCGTGGTGGCCTACGGCTCGCTCCGCAAGGAGGAACACGAGGGCGAACTTGCCCATGGCGAGGTGCACGTCTGACCGCCGCGACGGCGGGCAAGATTATCAGTGCAGGATGAGCTCGCCCTTGAGTGCCCGCCATTCCGTCGCCGATATCAGCTTGCGATGAACATAGCGGACCGAATGCAGCGGCCCATCCAGCTTCTCCTGCCAGAACTTGAGAAAGCCGCGCATTTCCGGAAAGTCCGGGGCGATATCGTAATGCTGCCAGATATAGGCCTGCAACAGGGCGGGGTGGTCGGGCATCCGGTAGAGGATCTGGGCCGTCGTCAGGCCATAACCCTTCAGCTGCAGTTCCATGTCGTTTGTCATCAAGGACCTCGCTTCTGACAAAGGTTGGTCACTATGATGAAGCGCTTAGTTTGTTAATCAATACCTAATATCGGCGTAGTGGCGCAATTAACATCGAAAAAACAAAGGCTTGTCAGCAAAGATAAACGAGTGCTGCCAAGCCGGTTTGCTACGCACCGCTGGGACTCAACGCTTCAGATGGCGCGTCAAGCGAGCTTCGAGCCAGCCCCAGATATTGCGCAGAACCTCCACGATCAGGAGATACAGCGCTGCCGCCCACACATACATCTGGTAGTCGAATGTACGGGAAAAGGCGCGCCGGGTCTCTCCCATCAGGTCGAAGACCGTGACGATCGCGACGATCGCCGAACCCTTGATCATCAGGATGATCTCATTGCCGTAGGGGCGCAACGCCACGATCATCGCCTGCGGCAGGATGACCTTGAAGAAGGCGACGCGCTGCGGCAGGCCAAGGGCCGCGGCACCTTCATGCTGGCCGCGCGGGACGCTTTCGATGGCACCGCGAAGGATCTCGGCCTGGTAGGCGGCGGTATTCAGCGTGAAGGTGAAGAGTGCGCAATTCCAGGCGTCGCGGAAGAACCACCACAGGCCGATCGCGTCGAGTTGCGGGCGGAAGCTGCCGAGCCCGTAATAGACGAGGAAGAGCTGCGTGATCAGCGGCGTGCCGCGGAAGAAATAGACATAGGCATAGGCGAGCCAGGACCAGAGCCTGTGCTTCGACATCCGCCCGAGCGCCACCGGCAGCGACAGGAGGGCGCCCATCAGGATCGACGAGGTGACGAGCATCAGCGTCACCCCGAGGCCGGACAGGAAGCTAGATCCGTAGCGCGAGAATTTGTCCGGGTCCCAACCCTCGACGACGGAGAAGAAGATGCCGACAGCGAGGGCCAGCCAGATACCAAGCGTCACGCTGCCGACGAAGCGCGACAGGGTGTAGGCTTTCGGCGGAGCCGGGGGCGGGGCCTGAGGTGGAATCAGGGTTTCGGCAATGCTCATCGTTGCATCTCCGCGCGTTTGGTCCGCCGCTCGAGCGCCGCGAAGGCGATGGAAGAGACCATTGCCAAAATGAGGAACAGGATGCAGGCGATGCCGTAGAACTGGAATGCTTCCTTGGTGACGCGCGCGGCAATGCCGGTTTGGCGGAGAATATCGGGGAGGCCGACGACCGAAACGAGCGCAGTGTCCTTGAGCAGTACCATCCAGAGATTGCCGAGACCCGGAAGGGCGATACGCACGAGTTGCGGCAGAATGATCAACAGCATCGTTTTGCCACGGTGAAAACCGAGCGCATCGCCCGCTTCGTACTGACCCTGCGGAATGGCCTTGAAGGCGGAAAGCAACACCTCCGAGCAGTAGGCGGAGAAAACGACGCCAAGCGCGACCATGCCGGCGGCAAAGGCGTTGATTTGAACGGGCTCGTCATAACCCAGCGTCGCCAGGAATTGCTGGACGAGAATCTGGAGGCCGTAATAGATAATGAAGAGCGTCAGGAGTTCCGGAAGGCCCCGGAAGATCGTGGTGTAGATATTGGCCGAAAGCCGCAGGGTCCGTTCATTCGATTGCTTTGCGAGGGCGATGAAGAAGCCCATCACCAGCCCGAGGGGCAGGGTGGCCATTGCGAGGCTCACGGTCACGAGGAATCCATAGGCGATCTCGTCGCCCCAGCCGGTATCGCCGCACGCCAGGAGTGTGCCGGAACCGAACCAACGAAAGACCCCGGCCGGCCCGCAGAATGGGTCGATCATCGACACGACCCAGGCAAGGCCGGAGAACAAGGCGGCAAACAATCCGCTCATGCCTCTATATTCCCCTTATCCGTTCTTATTGGCGCTGAGGCGCATATTTTTCGATTTGTTGTCAAACAAAAACGGTGGAAGGGCAAGCCCATCCACCGGTGCATTTTTTCATCAACCGAGACTTAGCCGACATCACTGCCGGATCTTCTCAGAATGCGCGGCGATCAGCTGCCGTAAACGTCGAACGGGAAGTACTTTTCGTTGATTTCCTTGTACTTGCCGTTGGCCCGGATGGCTTCGATAGCCTTGTTGAACTTCTCGCGGAGCGCGTCGTCGCCCTTGCGGACCGCAATGCCGGCGCCTTCGCCGTTGATGGCCGGGTCGACCGGCAGCGTGCCGAGCAGCTTGCAGCAGGCGCCGTCTTCGGTCTTCAGCCATTCGGAGATCACGACGACATCATCGATGGCGGCATCGATGCGGCCGTTGATCAGGTCAAGCTTGTATTCGTCCGCAGTCGGGTAGAGCTTGATATCCGCACCCTTCATATGCGCTTCGGCATAGTTTGAATGGGTGGTCGAGCCCTGCGCTCCGAGCGCCTTGCCTTCGAGCGCTGCCCCGGTGGCCTCGGTAATCGGCGAATCCTTCGGCACGACGATGGCCGGCGGCGTGTTGTAGTATTTGTGGGTGAAGTCGACCTTTTGCTTGCGTTCCTCGGTAATCGACATGGAGGCGATGATCGCGTCGAACTTCTTGGCGATCAGCGCCGGGATGATCCCCTCCCAATCCTGGGTCACAAAGGTGCATTCGGCCTTCATTTCTTCGCAAAGGGCCTTGGCGATGTCGATATCGAAGCCCGTCAGCGAGCCGTCCGCCTCGAGATTGTTGAAGGGCGGGTAAGCGCCTTCGGTGCCGATCACGACCTTTTCGCCTTCCGCCATGGCGGAGCTCGCCATGAGCACGAAAACGGCAGCCGATGCGGCAGCTACCATCCGTCTGGAAATACGCATGATTATCCTCTCTGTTGGCCGGCATCCGGTCTGTTCTTGTGCGCGGATGCCAAATAGCGCCGGCAGGAGCTGCCCGCCGGTTGCGGCGATATTCGTACGCTTTTCCTGTAAAAATCAACAGGAAAGCGGCGTCGCCCACCGCGGAGATGTCCCCTTCTTGCGGTCGCTGAGGTTGAGGAGGCGGAAGATCGAACCGTTCATGAACGGTTAATGTCGGCTTCGATAGCCCTGGGGGCGGAACCGATCCGTGGCTGAGGAGTTCGACTACGGATTTTTTGACCGACACAAAAATGTCGGAACCGCGGGTCATGGCCCTATGCCGATGCGATGCGGCTTGAACTGTGGCGCGGCGGGCGAGGCCGCCGAGCCACAAGAGGAAGGAAGACAATGTCCATTCGATCCAAACTTTTCGCAACGGTCGCCTTGCCCGTATTTGCGGCTTCTCTTGCGGTCCAGCCCGCGCTTGCCGACAGCCTGATGGCACCGTTCGAAGTTGCGCAGGAAGGTGCCGAACAGCCGTCACCGGAGGATTTGCTGCTGCTGAAGAAGCGCAAGCAGCGCGCCGCTGAGGAGGAGTCCCAGGGGCAGGCGGAAGAACAGCAGCCGCAGGCGGAAGAACAGGAAACGCCAAGGCGCAAGAAGCGCCAGCAACAGGCCGAAGAGCAGCAGCCCGCCGCTGAGGAGGCCGCTCCGCAGCAGGCCGAGGAGCAGGAAACGCCAAGGCGCAAGAAGCGCCAGCAGCAGGCCGAAGAGCAGCAGCCCGCCGCTGAGGAGGCCGCTCCGCAGCAGGCCGAGGAGCAGGAAACGCCAAGGCGCAAGAAGCGCCAGCAACAGGCCGAAGAGCAGCAGCCCGCGGCCGGGGAGGCTGCCCCGCAGCAGGCCGAGGAGCAGGAAACGCCAAGGCGCAAGAAGCGCCAGCAGCAGGCCGAAGAGCAGCAGCCCGCGGCCGGGGAGGCCGCTCCGCAGCAGGCCGAGGAGCAGGAAACGCCGAGGCGCAAGAAGCGCCAGCAGCAGGCCGAAGAGCAGCAGCCCGCCGCTGAGGAGGCCGCTCCGCAGCAGGCCGAGGAGCAGGAAACGCCAAGTGGCAAGAAGCGCCAGCAGCAGGCTGAAGAGCAGCAGCCAGCCGCCGAGGAGGGTGCTCCGCAACAGGCCGAAGAACAGGCGCCCACCCGCAAGAAGCGCCAGCAGCAGGCTGAAGAGCAGCGTCAAACGGAGGAGCAAAAAGCCGCCGAGCAGCCGATTGTCGTGCCTGACGGTGGAACGACCGCCGAGCAGCCGGCGACCGAGGCTCCGGCCCAACAGACGGGCGAAGGCGAGCAGCAGCCCGTCCCCGGTACGGAACAACCCGCAACGGCAGAGCAGCTTCAGGGCGAGCAGCCCCAGGGTCAGCCTGCTCCCGAGGTGGTCGATGAGCGCACCGTGGAAGAGAAGCAGAAGATCGCCGAGGATCCGGCGGCTTCCGACGATACGGTCGTGCTTCCAGTGGAAAAGGGCGCTGCCGTTCTCGATAGCGATAAGGACGCTGACACTTCCGGCGGCAACCAGTCGCGCGAAGCCCGGCGCAAGCAGCGCGAGGAACTGCGCGCGAAGCAGGAAAGCATAGCTCCTCCAACCGACGATGCTTCCGCGCAGGCGCAGGCGGCGATCCCAGTGGAGTCTAAGGAGGAACTTTCGCAACGGATCGAGGCTGTGCTGAAGGAGGAAGGCGAGCGGGTCGAAGAAGCCCCGGCCTTTGCCGTTCCGGAGACGACAAACATCGTCAACAATACCGTCGTCAATAACACGGTCATCAACAATACCACCGTCAACAACACGACCGAAAACAACGTGACGGAAGTGCAGGTGGTCGAACAGGTGGACGACCGGGTGATCCTCGGCGTCGGAGATCGCATCTTCGTGCGCGGCGACGACCGGCCGCGTCTGCGGCTGAACTCGGAGGAGTCCTACTACGACAATCTGTCGGGTGGCCGTGTCCGCGAAACGATCGTTCGTCCCGGCGGCTACCAGATCGTTACCGTCTATAATCGCTACGGCGATATCCTGACGCGCACGCGCGTCGATCGGGACGGCAATGAATATGTGATGATGTATACGCCGGAGTATGAAGAGGATCGGCCGGCGATCGTCGATGTCGGCTACGAACTGCCGCCGATGCGGCTCAGTATTCCGGTCGACGAGTACATCGTCGATGTGGCCGAGGATCCGGACCGGGATTACTACGAGTTCCTGTCCGAGCCGCCGGTCGAGCAGGTCGAGCGCGTCTACACCATCGATGAGGTCCGCAACTCCGCCCGCCTGCGCGACAAGGTGCGTCGTATCGATCTCGACACGATCCATTTCGCAACTGGAAGTGCCGAAGTGTCGATGACGCAGGCAAAGACGCTGCGAGGTGTCGCGGATGCAATGAACAAGGTCCTCGAGAAGGATCCGGGTGAAACCTTCTTCATCGAGGGTCACACGGATGCCGTCGGATCCGACCGGTCGAACCTGGTGCTCTCCGACGAGCGTGCCGAGTCGGTCGCGGTGCTGTTGACCGAGGTCTACGGCGTCCCGGCGGAAAACCTGGTGACACAGGGCTATGGCGAGCGGTTCCTCAAGATCCGTACCCCGGAGGCCGAGCAGGAGAACCGCCGCGTCACGATCCGCCGCGTCACTCCGCTGGTGCGGCCGGTCGCGCAGCGTTAACAGCGCGGACGAATGCCATGTTTTTGATCGGGGCCGGTTTGCCGGCCCCGTTTTGTTGGTGGCGCATCAGAGAATCAATTTTCATCTCCCCGGGGATTGCCGCAAGACATCTGAGCCGCAGCAATTTGAGGTGCGCCGTGAAGTTTCAACGAGCCTCGGAGTGGCAGAACTCGGCTGTCGACCCGTTGCTGTCGTCGAGGGTGCGTACGTTTGAAGCCGCTGCTTACACGCCCCAGAGCGAACCTTGGTCAGCCGCTCGATGCGGCGGTGAAAACCGCCAACTGGGCGTCGAAAGCACGCTTGTATGCGGGCCACGCTTCGCCGCGAGCGACATAAACGGAGAGGTTCGTGCATTCCTCAAATAGTCCCGATCCCTTCAACCTCTGGCCGAGAGCCTTCTGGATAAGGCGGAACTGCTCGCGCAGGGCCGCTTCGGTGTCTTCGCCGCGTCGAACAGAGTGCTCGATCAGAATCGGGTGGAAGAACGGCGTGAACGCGGTGTTGACCGCACACGCCGTTTCAGCGGGATCTTCGACCTCGAACTCGTCCGCCTCTTTGCCTTCGCGGACGATCGCCTCCAGGATCGTCATCATCCGCTCCTCATGCGCCTTGATGACCGGCCAGTCTTCCCGCGCGGCCGTCGCAACAAGGGCATGCATGCGCTTTTCCCCGGTCAACTGCATCTTATTGTGGTGGTGAACCGCGCTCAGGATCTGCTCGAGCTTCTCCAAGGCCGGCACGTTCCTGCTCGCGATCGCAACGGCCACGTCGGCGGCCCGGCTCAAAATCCGCCGCAGACGGACTCGCTGATCGCATCTTTGGAAGGGAAGAAGCGGTAGATATTGGCTCGACTCATGCCGAGTTCGATGGCGATGTCGGCCATCGATGTCTTCTGATGACCGATGCGGTGGAAGTGCTCTTCCGCCACGTCCAGGATGCGCGCCCGCAAACTGTCGGTATAAGTTCCCGGTCGGTCCGGATAATTCATGAATGTCTCCAGAGCGGATGAACGGATCTGCCGGACCCAGCCGGACGATCATCCTGTAAGCGCTATGATCGCGGGCCGGCCGTGTGTCGTGTTCAGTCAAGGCCGGCGCGCGGCTGACCGGTCTCAGCCGCGGCCGGGCACTACTCGGCCGCCAGCGCTATGCGTACTTTCGGCTCCTCCGTCGACACCTCATGGATCTCATCTGCAGTCGGCTTGATCCGGAACCACGCCGCGTAGAGCGCCGGCAGGAACAGCAGGATCAGCACCGTGCCGACCGCCGTGCCGCCGATCAGGGTATAGGCCATGGATCCCCAGAACACCGAGTGGGTCAGCGGGATGAAGGCGAGGACTGCAGCGAGGGCTGTCAGGATGACGGGCCTCGTCCTCTGCACAGTCGCTTCGATAACCGCATGATAGTCATCGAGACCGGCCGCCTGGTTCTCCTTGATCTGCTCCGTCAATATCAGGGTGTTCCGCATCAGGATGCCGGCCAGTCCTATCAACCCGAGAATGGCATTGAAGCCAAACGGCTGATTGAAGAGGAGCAGCACCGGAACCACCCCGGCAAGACCGAGCGGCCCCGTCAGCATCACCATCGTCATCGTCGACAGGCTCCGAACCTGGAGGATGATGACGATCAGCATGGCGGCAATCATGGCAGGGAAAATCTGGACGAGTGCGACATTTGCCTTGAGGGACTCTTCGATATTTCCGCCCATTTCGATCCGATACCCGACAGGAAGCGTGGCGATCAATGGCTGAAGAGCTTTGAGAATTTCCTGCGATACTTCCGGTGGCTGGGTCGCCTCGTTGATGTCAGAGCGGATGGTGACGACCGGAGTGCGGTCACGGCGCTTCATGATCGGCTCCTCGAAGCGGACCTCGGAGTGGCCAATCTGGTCGAGCGGAATTGGTCGGCCATCCCTGCTCATCAGCGAGAAATCTGCCAATCTCGACGGATCAAGGCGGTTTTCGCCAGCACTCCGTGCGATGACAGGCACGTTGCGGATATTCTCGCGGACCTGCGTGATGGGTACCCCGCTCAGCAGCAATTGCATCTGCTGAGCAGCCTCTGCAGGAGAAAGGCCGATCAGGTTTAATCGCTCTTGATCAGGAATGAAGCGCAGAACGGGCGTGCGATTGCCCCAGTCGCGGTTCGCCTGGCGAACATCCGGCACACTCTTCATGATGGCGAGGGCCTGCTCGGAAATCCTGTACAACTGATCTGGATCCGGGCCCATGATTCGGAACTCAACCGGGAACGGTGTGTAGGGACCGAACACCAACTGTGTGACACGCACGGAGGCTTCGGGAGCGAGGCCACTGGAGACGGCTGCCCGCAGGCGATGCTTCAAAGCCTCGCGTGCATGGGCATCGGGCGTCAGCACCACGATCTTGGCGAATGCGGGATCCGGCAATTCCGGTGCCATGGCGAAGAAGAATCGCGGCGCACCCTGACCGATGTAGCTGGTCGCGATCTTCGCCTCGGGCTGGTCCTGCAGCCAGCGTTCGAGTTTCTTGACGGTGGCCGTGGTCGTCTCGATGCTCGTGCCTTCAGGCAGCCGAACTTCCACAAGAACCTCGGGACGGTCCGAGGTCGGGAAGAACTGCTGCTTTACGGACCCCATGCCGAGGACGGAGACGGCCATGACAACGCCGACGAGACCGCAGGTCAAGAATTTGTGACGGACTGCGAACTCGATGAGACTGCGAAGGCGCCGGTAATTGGGAGTGTTGTAGATGGCGTGATGGCCGCCTTCCACTGGCTTGATTGCGGGCAGCATCTTGACGCCGAGGTAGGGCGTGAAAATGACCGCGACGAACCATGAGACGATCAAAGCGAATCCGACGATCCAGAAGATGTTGCCTGCATATTCGCCGGCGGTGGATCGGGCGAATCCCACCGGCATCAGCCCAATGATCGTCACGAGTGTGCCGGATAGCATGGGCGCTGCCGTATGGCTCCAGGCATAGGCGGCCGCCTTGATGCGGTCCATGCCTTCTTCCATCTTTACCACCATGACCTCAATGGCGATGATGGCATCGTCAACGAGCAGACCGAGCGCCAGGATCAACGCGCCGAGTGTAATGCGGTCGAAAAAGCGCCCGGTTTCCAGCATGATGAGGAAGACGACACCGAGCGTCAGCGGAACTGCGAGAGCGACGACGATACCGACGCGCCAACCGAGGCTGACGAGGCTGACAAACAGCACGACGCCGAGTGCCATTGCGAATTTCAGCATGAACTCGCCGACGGCTTCATGGATGTTGACTGCCTGATCACTGACTTTCGCAAGCGTCATGCCGAGCGGCAGGGTTTGGGCGATCGCGGAAGATCGTTCTTCCAACGCTTTTCCGAGTTCGAGGCCGTTCCAGCCTTGCTGCATCACAACCCCAAGCATAATGGCGGGCTCGCCGTCATGCCGAATGAGATAGGTGGCCGGATCCTCATAGCCGCGGCGCACTTCTGCAAAATCTGAGAGCTTCAGCGTGCGTCCGGCTGCAACGATCGGCGTGTCGGCTATCGACTGGATGCTGTCATAGGCACCGTCGAACCGAATGAAAACCTGCGGCCCGCGCGTGTCGATCGATCCTGCCGGGGTCACGGTATTGCGTCGCTGCAAAGCGGCTGCGATGTCTTGTGCCGAGATCCCGAGAGTAGCCAGCTTGGCATAGGAGAACTCGACAAAAATCTGCTCCGGCCGTTCGCCCAGTATGTTGATCTTTTTGACGCCGGGTACATGAAGGAGATCCTGGCGAATGGTTTCGGCCTGCCGCACAAGGTCACGCATCGGCATACCCTTGGCCTTGAGCGCGTAAAGCGCGAAGCTGACGTCCGAATATTCGTCATTCACAAACGGGCCGAACACGCCTTGGGGAAGGTTGCGGGCTTCGTCTCCGAGCTTCTTTCGTGCCTGGTAGAACTCTTCCTCAACTGCACTGGGCGGCGTGCTGTCCTTCAACGTGACGGTCAAGAACGCGTATCCCGGCCGGGTTGTTGTCTCGACCCGGTCGTACCAGGTGAGTTCCTGAATGCGTTTCTCGAGCTTCTCAGCGACAAGATCCTGCATCTCACGCGCGGTCGCGCCCGGCCAGACGGACGTGACGGTAAGTGTCTTGATGGTGAACGAAGGATCTTCAGCTCGTCCCAGCTTGACGAAGGCATAGGCGCCGGCGGCAGCCAAAAGGACGATGAAGAACAGGGTGACGGCTCGCTCGCGGACGGCGAGTGCGGAAAGATTGAAGGTCATCAGTTTGCCGCCTCTGCCTTTTGCACGCCTGTACGCACACCCGCGCCGTCCTGCAGCAGATGCGCTCCCAGAGCGACGACGGGCTCGCCTGCCTTCAGACTGGAAACCACTGCGATCTCTTCGCCGATGTGTTCGATTTCCACCTGCCGGAAGTGGACGGTCGAAGATTTTTCATCGAAGATCCAGACGCCGGTTCGGCTGCCGTCATCCAAAACGGCGCCTACGGGCACCGCTGCATGCGTTTGCCCACTGCCATTGGAGATTTTGATCGTAACTGTCGCGCCAAGCGGGGCTGACGCTGCGGCGCCGTCCAACACCCAGCGCGCCTCATAGGTCCGGGTTCGAGGGTCAGCCGCATCAGAGATCTGACGAAGCCGTGCCTTGTCTTGCCGGCTTTCATTTCCGTAGATACTGGCCCCGGCTATTTCGCCGATCTGCGGGCGGAGAGATTCCGGGAGCCAAACAAGCGCCTCACGAGGTCCAGCTTGGGCAAGCCTGATCACGGTCTGTCCGGCTGCGACGACCTGCCCCGGCTCCCCGAGCGTCTCCACAACGGTTCCATCGCTGTCGGCAACCAGCAGAGAGTAGGTTGCCTCGTTTTCTGCGACTTTCGCTTCCGCTTCCGCCGCAGCAAGTTGGGCGGTAGCAGTGTCGAGTGCAGACTTTGCTTGCTCATAGCGCTGGGGCGTCGCGGCCAATCCGCCTTTCACCAGCGCGGCGTAACGCCTTTCGTCCGCTTCCGCCTGGACCACGACAGCCCGAGCTGCGACGACTGCATTGCGTTTTGCCGTAAGCGCAAGACGGAGATCGGTCTCATCGATGCGCATCAGGGGTTGACCGGCCCTGATCTGCTCGCCGACGTCCACATAGCGTTGGATGATCTTGCCGGGTACACGAAAGCCGAGGTTGCTCTCGACCCGGGCCGCGATCGTGCCTGTAAAACTGCGCTGGGCCGTCTCCGGCCTTTTCGCTTCCACCAGGCTCACGAGCGGCGGCGCGACGCGAGGATCTGCGGCTGCCGCCTCGACTCCCGATGGTTCGACGATGAACGCATATGCCGCGCCCCCGGCTGCAGCCACAAGGCCGATCGATGTGAGAAGAAATTTGCGCTTCATGTCAGATGACCCTTGTTAACGGGCGCCGCGTTGAATTAGATTGCGATCTAAATCTAAATATGATATAGATGTCAAGTGAAATCTATTTGGGGGTCGATCAATGAGAGTTAGCCGAGCCCAGGCGGAGGCAAATCGCGAAGCGGTCATCAACGTGGCGAGCCGGCTTTTTCGAGAGCACGGCTTTGATGGCATCGGACTTAAGGATCTGATGAAGGGGGCCGGCCTCACGCAGGGCGGATTCTACAAGCAGTTCGAATCCAAGGACGATCTTGCGGCACAGGCCTCAAGGCGGGCGATGGAGCACGCGACCCGCAGATGGTCGTCTGTTGCTGCGGCAAGCCCTGATCCCCTTGAGGCCGTTATCGAGCTCTACCTGTCGACCGGCCATCGCGAAGAAAAGGGCGACGGCTGCCCCTTGGTGGCGCTTGGCGCCGATGCGGCGCGCCAAACCGAGGAGGTGAGAGCCCCGTTCCAGGATGGAATTCAAGCGCATCTGCAGATCCTCAACGAACTGATGGAGGAGACGAAAAGTCCCAAATCCTCTGAAAAAGCCATGGCAATGCTGTCGCTGATGGTGGGTGCCGTGACGATCTCTCGTATCTTGAACGAGGAAGAGATGTCGCAGCGCTTTCTTGCGGCAGCCGCGGACGAAGTTCGTCGGATCGCCGTCTCCGCAAGAAACACGTGAGATATCCACTTCCCGCCAACGGCGTTCGCACGATGAGTTCACGGATTCTTGCCCGCTCGGGCCTGAAGCACGTTCCGAGACCATCCGGAGAACACGGTTGCCGAAATGGATGCCGATCGAGCGTCTGCTCGGCATGCAGACGGATGAAACACAATGACAGTTGGAGATCACATGCGTCGTATCGTTATCACAGGGATGGGAGCCGTCAGCCCCCTCGGAGCCAACGTGACGACTTCCTGGTCTCGGCTCTTGTCTGGCCGTTCGGGCATCCGGCGGCTTGCGGATGATATCGTGAGAGACCTGCCGGCGAAGGTCGGTGGAACGGTGCCCTCCCTGGAAGAAGACCCCGATGCAGGCTTCGATCCGAATACCGTCTTTGCTCCAAAGGATCAGCGCAAGGTAGACCGGTTCATTCTCTTCGCATTGGCGGCGGCAGAAGAGGCGCTTGCGCAGGCGGGATGGAAGCCGGGTTCGGAAGATGACCGGACCCGGACCGCGACGATCATCGCGTCGGGCATCGGCGGGTTTCCGGCCATAACTGAGGCGGTGCGAACGGTCGATCAGCGCGGTGTCCGGCGTCTTTCACCGTTCACCGTGCCGTCATTCCTGGTGAACCTGGCAGCTGGACAGATTTCCATCCGTTACGGTTTCAAAGGGCCGATCGGCGCGCCGGTGACCGCGTGCGCGGCCGGCATTCAGGCGATCGGCGATGCGGCTCGTCTTATCCGCGCCAATGAGGCCGACATCGCCGTGTGCGGCGGAACGGAAGCGTGCATGAATATCGTCAGCCTCGGTGGTTTTGCCGCGGCACGCTCTCTTTCGACCGGCTTTAATGAAACGCCTGATCGGGCCTCACGCCCCTTCGACATGTTGCGTGACGGCTTCGTCATGGGCGAAGGCGCCGGCATCCTGGTCATCGAGGCACTGAGTCACGCGCTTGCGCGCGGTGCGAAACCGCTCGCCGAGCTCGTCGGCTACGGCACGACAGCGGATGCCCACCACGTCACGTCCGGTCCCGAGGACGGCGACGGCGCGCGCCGCGCCATGGAGATCGCGATTACCCAGGCCGGAATTTCACCGCGCGAGATTCGCCACCTCAATGCGCACGCGACCTCGACGCCAATTGGCGACCTGGGAGAAATCGCCGCGATCAAGAGGGTCTTCGGCACCGATTTCAGCGTCGCTGTCAGCGGAACGAAGTCGGCGACCGGGCACCTGCTCGGAGCTGCCGGCGGGCTTGAGGCCATCTTCACAATCCTGGCGCTTAAGGACCAGGTGGCCCCGCCGACTCTCAACCTGAACGCTCCCGATCCGGCCGGCGACGGGATCGACATCGTTGCGAACCAGGCTCGGCCAATAGAGATGGACTACGCGATCTCCAACGGCTTCGGCTTCGGCGGAGTTAACGCCAGCGCCTTGTTCCGACGCTGGACGGACACGCTGGCGGGCGTCGGATCGCGCCGCAATTGAAGTCTCGTCTCCTCAACGACAACGAAACGAAATTCAGCACAAAGAAGGAAATAGATCTCCATGAACAAAGCCAATCTTGGTGTCGCCCTGGTCACTGGGGCATCGACCGGCATCGGGCACGCTACCGCCAAAGCCCTTCAGCGGGCGGGTTTTCGAGTCTTCGGGACCAGCCGTCGTGCGGCCGCCGGAGGGACTGACGGCATCACCATGCTCACCTGTGACGTAACGGACGATGAGTCTGTGGCGAAGCTGATTGATGAGGTGCTCGCCGAGGCCGGACGCATAGACCTGCTTGTCAACAATGCCGGCATCGGCTTGCTCGGCGGCGCAGAGGAGTCCTCAATCGCGCAGGCACAAGCGCTGTTCGACGTGAACGTCTTCGGAGTTCTCCGGGTGACCAACGCGGTGTTGCCAATCATGCGGAGCCAAGGAAAGGGCAGGATCATCAACATAAGCTCCATTCTGGGGCTGATCCCGTCGCCCTACAATGCTCTCTATGCATCGACCAAGCATGCCGTCGAGGGCTATTCCGAATCGCTCGATCACGAACTGCGCACGTTCGGAATTCGAGTGGCGCTGGTCGAGCCAGGCTTTACCCGCACGGCGTTCGAGGAAAACCTGACCAAGCCTGATCGCTCGCTTGCTGTCTACGACGCGGTGCGCGCTGACATGGAAGTGCAGATGCGGAAGAGCGTGGAAAGGGGCGACGACCCCGAGGTCGTGGCAGAGACCGTTGTCAAAGCGGCAACGGCCAAGGCGCCTAGAAGACGTTACACCGCGGGAAAGCTGGCCGGCCAAGTTGGCTTGCTGCGCCGTTTGGTCCCCGAATCGGCGTTCGACAAGAGCTTGCGCAAACAGGCCGGGCTGCCGGTCTGATGTCGACAATAGGCGCTACGCGCGAGGTAACTTGATTGGATTGCTAGAAACTACCGCGTGATAGCGAGTTTTGAAGGCCGCTGAAAAGTAAGCGAGCACCCAGGCGCTGAGGTTCGAGGGAGCGGAAGTCGAATGCGCAAGATGCCGGATGGCGGCTTCGCGCCCCTGTATCGCCTTGCTGAGGGCCAAAGTCGACCCTAAGCTGGCGTTCACCAATACCGATGGGAATGTGCAGTGCGGTTCCAAAAAGCGGACAATGAGGCGGCTGCTGGATGGACGCTTCCCGGAGAGTTCCCACGTCGGTGAAGCTGCGCTGCTCGCGTTGTTGATCAGGAGGTCAATTGGCCGAGATCACCTTCCATCTCGTTAAACGCGGTTCTGACTCGAAAGATGACACGACACCACTATAACCGTCGCCTGCTTTGCGATCAGATCGCGCAGTTTCAAGGCGGGCTGTTCGGGACTGCTGAAATCCGGCCAACGCCTGCCTAACTTTGCGCACTTTCCTGGACGCGGGAGCGCGCATTTAGTGCGGAGGACATGTGCAGCACACCGAGTTCAGGGCTCGTAAGTACTGGCACCGACGTCTCGCTCATCTCAGTTAGGGCATTTGCCATTGATGCTTGAGCAAGAACAACCACGTCGACACTACCCACGAGCGAACCGAGGCCTTCACGTATCATCGCATCATGCGCCGCCCTGTCACCGCTACGCAATTTGTCAAAGGCTCCTTCACAAAGACGACTGGTGACGGAAACGTTACGATCCATCCTATGAGCATGGCGTTCAATCAACTGGGTTGTGGGGATCATTGTTGTAGCCAGAGTTGCAAGGACGCCAATTCGATTGCCGCGCTGGATCGCCTCAATCGCCATCCCGTCATCTATACGGAAGAGGGGTACGGGGCAGAGCGGCATTGCCGCATCCACTGCAGGGCCGAGCGAGGAACAGGTGACGAGGACAGCCGAAGCCCCCGCATCCACCGCCGACCAAATGTGAGTCGCAAGCCTTCGCATGGTCTGAAGTGAAAGCGTGCCTTCGCGGATCGTGTTCCCCAGCAGGCTCTCATCCAACATGTTGAACGGCCGCCAACCGGGCAGATGGAGGCCAACGAGTTCATTAAACGCGGGGATGATCCCGGGGACAGTATGGATCATCGCGAGCGCAGGGGACTCATGAGTGTCTGCAGTCATGGCTTCATCTCTGTTTTTGATTGCGCACGCTCTTCAATTTGGGCCTGTAACAGCAGGGGCGACATGAAGCCGATCGCGGCAGCTGTCGTACTCGACCGGAAGTCGATTCAAAACCACTGTCGTCAGACGATGCTCTGTAACTTAGCCATTCGGCCGTCGAATACGTGACTGTCGCTCGGCCGAAAACGAAATTTTCTGCCGTGCCTGCATTTCTATTCGATGCATGCTGATCGCCTTCCTTCGGTAGCTTCGTCGTTGCCTCAGATGTTTCCTGCCGGAGGGGCAGGAAACAGTGCCGTATAGATCGGCCGTCAAAATCAGTTCAGGTCAGCCCCATGTCTCCAATTGTCAAACGCATACAGAACGATCAAGAGCTTCCCGCCAAGGCCGACGTTGTAGTCATCGGCGGCGGCATCATTGGTGCAACGGCAGCTTTCTTTCTGGCGGAGCGGGGGCTCTCCGTCGCTCTGGTCGAAAAGGGCCATGTCGGCTGCGAGCAGTCGAGCCGCAACTGGGGTTGGTGCCGCCAACAGAACCGGGATGAGCGCGAGCTGCCGCTTTCGGGTGTCGCGCTGCGGCTATGGGGTGAGTTTGAATCCAAAATCGGAGAGGACGTCGGCTTCCGTCGATGCGGCCTGCTTTACGCGACAGACAATCCCCGGCAGCTTGCGGAATGGGAAGCATGGCGCGATACGGCCCGCCAGTTCAACGTCAATACGAAGATGCTGAGCGCCAAGGAAGCGGCTGCCGCAATTCCGGCGAACGGCCGCCGATGGCTCGGCGGAGTGCATTCGATCGATGACGGCAAGGGCGAGCCTGCTATCGCCGCGCCGACGATCGCGAACGGCGCGCGCAGGTTCGGCGCGACGATCCACCAGGAATGCGCTGCCCGCGGCCTCGATCTGGTAAATGGAGCGGTCACGGGGGTGATCACCGAAAAGGGGATCATCCGGACACAAGCTGTTCTCTGCGCCGGCGGTGCCTGGACGTCCATGTTTTGTCGTCAGCACGGAGTTCTGTTTCCGCAGGCGAGCGTGCGCCAGACAGCGCTTCGTACGCGGCCGACAGCGGATCTGGGCGAAGCGATCTATACGCCGGAGTGTGCGTTGACCCGCCGGTTGGATGGCAGTTACACGCTTGCGATCAGCGGCAGGGCGATGCTCGATATCACGCCACAAGGCATTCGCTACGCCCGCTGGTTCATGCCGATGTTCATGAAGCGTCTGAAAGCGGTGCAGTTCGGCATCGGCAAATCCTTCCTCCAGGGTCCGGAGGCAATCGGAAGCTTGAACAAGAGCAAACCGACGGCCTTCGAGCGGATGCGCGTTCTCGACCCGCCGCCGAGCCGCCGCACCATCGCGGCTATTTTGAAACGGGTCACCGAGCAGTTTCCTGCATTGGCGGGACTCGAAGTCGCCGACAGTTGGGGAGCCTACGTGGATTTCACGCCGGACGCGGTGCCGGTCATCTCGCCGGCCGACGGTGTGAGAGGTCTCTACCTGGCAGCGGGCGCCTCCGGCCATGGCTTCGGCCTGGGCCCCGGTATCGGCCGCCTGGCGGCCGACCTGGTTGCCAATGATACACCCTGTGTCGACCCCACCCCTTTCCGCCTGTCGCGCCTCCTTGATGGTTCGAAAGTCAAAGTCGGCGCGATCTGAGGGGCAGAACAGGAGAAAGCCGTTGGGGTGACGCGCCGAGGGAAGCAAGCGGAATGGATTACGACGTAATCGTCATCGGCGGTGGGCTGGTAGGGGTATCGATAGCCTGGGGTCTGTCGAGATGCGGACAAAGGGTTGCAATCCTCGACGAGGGCGATGTGGCAAACCGGGCCGCCCGGGCGAATTTCGGTCTCGTATGGAGCTCTAGCAAGGGCCTCGGCAACGCCGCCTATTCGCGGTGGTCGCGAACCTCGACGGCGAACTGGCACCGGCTGGCAGCCGAACTCAAAGCCGAAACCGGTATCGATACCGGCTTTGTCCAGTCGGGCGGCTTCTCAATTCGGCTCACGCCAACGGAACTGGAACGCGGGATCGCATCGATGGCGAGGCTCGCCGACCAACAAGGAATGGACGCGGAAGGAACGCCGCCGCTCGAATATGAGATACTCGACCAGGCGGAGACGCGCCGCCGCTTGCCCCTCATCGGCGAGACAGTGGCAGGCGCGATTTTCAGCCCGCTCGATGGACACGCAAACCCGCTGCGGCTGTTCGCTGGCTTTCACAAGGCGCTGCAGCAGCGTGGCGTTCACTATTTTCCGCATCGCAAGACGACTGCGATCCGCCATCGCGCCGGCGGCTTCGAAGTGGCCGGGGAAGGCTGGAGGCTCGGTGCCGGCAAGATCGTGCTTGCGGCCGGCATCGGCAATACCGCGCTGGCCCCGATGGTTGGGCTGAGCGTTCCGCTCTCGCCCAGCCGCGGCCAGATCATCGTCACTGAGCGGCTGAAGCCCTTCCTCAGCCATGCCACCGGCTATCTGCGGCAGACAGACGAGGGCTCTGTGCTGATCGGTGAGAGCAAGGAGGCGACAATCGATCACCAGCGACCGCGAGGACCAATCACCGCAGTTCTGGCCGAACGCGCGCTACGCACCTTCCCACTGCTCAGGGACGCCAGGGCGGTGCGGATCTGGGCCGCATTCCGTGTGGTGACGCCCGACGGCTACCCCATTTACGAGCAATCGGAGCGGTTCCCAGGTGCGTTTGCAGTCGCCTGCCATTCCGGCGTGACGCTGGCGGCGAACCATGCGCTGGTCCTGCCGCGGCAAATTTCGGCCGGGGCGCTTTCTGAGGATCTTTCCGTATTTCATTCCCGGAGGTTCCATGTTCCGGCGGCTGTCTGACAGAAAAGAGAGCTCGGTCTCATTCACATTCAACGGCGTGCCGACCATGGCCAGCCAGGGCGATAGCGTCGCCGCTGCCCTCTTGGCCGCAGGACATTGCAGCACTCGGCGCACCCCGGTGTCCGGCGCCGCCCGTGGTCCTTACTGCATGATGGGTGTGTGCTTCGAATGCCTGGTCAAGATCGATGGCCGGCCGAACCGGCAGGCCTGCCTGACCACCGTGGTGGAGGGCATGAGGGTTGAAACACAGAATGGCGCGGCCATGCCGGGGCAGGAAGAATGATTCAGAACATTCAGTCGGCCGCCGATCTCGCGCCTGCCTATGACCTCGTCGTCGTTGGCGCAGGGCCCGCCGGCCTCTCGGCAGCGATCGAAGCGTCGACCCATGGCCTCGCCGTATTGCTGGCCGACGAAAATGAATCGCCTGGCGGCCAGATCTATCGGTCGGTCGACCGGGCTTCGGACGGCGATCTCGCGCGCATGGGGCCGGACTACGCTGCCGGTCGGATGCTCATCGAGCGGTTCCGGGGCGCAGACTTGAACTATGCCCGCCGGGCGACGGTGTGGAGCGTCGGGCCGGCTGACGAGGAAACTGGCGACGGCGCGCATGCGCTCGAGGTCGGGATCTCGCTCGGCGGCATCGCTCGGCCGATCGCCGCCCATCGGGTGATTCTCGCAACCGGCGCGCTCGAGCGTCCGTTCCCTTTCCCGGGGTGGACCATGCCCGGCGTCATGGCGGCGGGAGCGGCGCAAATCTTGATGAAATCGTCAGGCCTGGTGCCCTCCGGGCGGACCATCCTCGCCGGGACCGGGCCGTTGCTGTACTTACTGGCAAGCCAACTTCTGCGGGCAGGCGTGTCCGTGATAGCGGTCGTCGATACCACGCCGGCCGGGAACTGGCGCTCGGCCCTGCCTCATCTGCTTGGTTTTGCCGCATCGCCCTATGCCCTCAAGGGCCTGAAGCTCCTCTTGGACGTTCACCGACGAACCCGCGTCATTCGCGGGGTGACCGCGCTCGAGGCGGTCGGTTCCGGACAATTCAGCGCCCTGCGGGTCCATCGCGGCGATAAGTCCCTGCACATTGAAGGCGACCTGCTCCTTCTGCACCAGGGGATCGCGCCGAACCTCAATCTCGCGCTCGCAGCCGGGTGCGACTACGTCTGGGACGAGCGCCTGGCAGCCTTCCGCCCAGCCGTCGACATTCGCGGCGCGAGTTCGGTTCCGGGGGTTTCGATCGCCGGTGATGCGGCGGGAATTGTCGGAGCGGTTGCCTCGGCTCACCAAGGAGAGCTCGCGGGCTTGACCGCAGCGCTCGACCTGGATCGCATTGGCCAGGGTGCCTACGAACAGCGCCGGAACGAACTCACGCGGAGGCTCGCGCGAGCCTTCAGGGGCAGGACTTTCATCGAGCATCGGTTCCGGCCCGGCAAAACGTTTCGCGTGCCCGAGGACGACGGCACCATCGTCTGCCGCTGCGAAGAAATCACAGCCGGCAAGCTGCGTAAAGTTGCGGCGCTCGGCGTGCCGGGCCCTAACCAAATGAAGGCGTTCACACGATGCGGAATGGGACCATGCCAGGGTCGGCTATGCGGACTGACCGCGGTTGAGCTGCTGGCGCAATGCCGTGGCGTTGCGCCCGGAGAGCTCGGTTACTATCGGCTACGCCCACCCATTAAGCCGGTAACATTGGGCGAGCTGGCCGCTTTGCCGCACACGGAGGCAGCCATCGTTGCTGTCGCCGGATTCGTGGAACGCGCCGCCGATGGCACGCAGGACGCCATACATGGGAGCCGCCAATGAAACATGCCCACAAGTTCTATATCGACGGTGAATGGGTCGAACCCACGGTGTCGAGGTCCCGCGAGGTCATCGACCCGTCCACCGAGCAGCCAATCGGAACGATCGCGATCGGCAGTGCCGCCGACGCCCAGAAAGCGGTCGCGGCCGCGCGGCAGGCCTTTGCCTCGTTCTCGCAGACGTCCAAGGAAGAGCGCGCCGAACTGCTGAAGCGCATTGTAACGATCCTGAAGCGCCGCAATGACGAGCTCGGCGACATCATCTCGCGGGAAATGGGCGCGCCGCTCGCCATGGCCCGGGCCGAGCAGGCCGCCATCGGCGCTGCCCATTTCGAGCAAACGATCAAGGCCTTCGAGACCTTCGCTTTCGAATACATGCAGGGCTCGACCCGCATCGTGCACGAGCCGGTCGGGGTCGTAGGCATGATCACGCCGTGGAACTGGCCGATCAACCAGATCGCCTGCAAGGTCGCTCCGGCACTCGCGACCGGCTGCACTATGGTGCTCAAACCCTCGGAGATCGCTCCGTTCAACGCCGTGATCTTTGCCGAGATCATGGATGAGGCCGGCGTGCCCAAGGGGGTCTTTAACCTCGTCCAGGGCGACGGTCCGACGGTTGGCGCGATGCTCGCCAGCCATCCGGACGTCGACATGGTGTCCTTCACCGGCTCGACCCGCGCCGGCATTGCCGTGGCGCAGGCCGCGGCACCGACGGTCAAGCGAGTGCATCAGGAGCTCGGCGGCAAGTCGCCGAACATCATCCTGCGCAGTGCCGACTTCGCAGCCGCGGTCGCCGCCGGCATTCGCCGGTGCTTCGGCAATTCCGGCCAGACCTGTACTGCGCCAACACGGATGCTGGTGCCGGCGGAGCGGATGGATGAAGCAAGCTCGATCGCCGCGAGGGAAGCGGCTGCGCTCGTTGTCGGTCCGCCTTCGGATCCGCGCACCGACCTTGGACCGGTGGCAAGCGCCGCCCAGTTCGACAAGATCCAGGCGCTGATCGAACGCGGCATCGCGGAAGGAGCGGAGCTCGTCGCGGGTGGCCCTGGCCGCCCTGCGCATCTCAATGCGGGTTATTACGTGCGCCCGACGGTGTTTGCCCGCGTCACCAATCAGATGGCGATTGCACGGGAGGAAATTTTCGGCCCTGTGCTGTCGATCATCGGTTATGACACCGAAGAGGAAGCGATCGCGATCGCCAACGATACGCCCTACGGCCTCGCAGCCTATATTCAGGGCGATCCGAAGGAAGCGCGGACGCTCGCAGGCAGGCTGCGGAGCGGCACCGTTCGCCTCAACAGCTCCGCGTGGGACAGCGCCGCGCCGTTTGGTGGCTACAAGCAATCCGGCAACGGTCGGGAATACGGCAAGTTCGGACTGCACGAGTTTACCGAAATCAAGGGCATCGTCGGCTTCCTGAACGAGTGAATGGTGTGCCCGGTCCGGATGCCTGGCGCACATCGCGCCTGATATTGGCCCCGCATAAGCAGGAGATGCACGCGAGCCACGGCGGCTACACGGCCGGCATGACAGCACCGGGAACGCCGTCTTTCGAGCACTCACTGCGCGCCGAACCGCGTCGAGTTTTCTGAAGTCGCCTCATCTGGAAGTCTCAGGTGCGCCTACAGTCGGGCGCACCTGAGTTTTGCTGTCACTCGTAAACACAAACGTAGATCTTGCGTACAGTCTCGATCGTGCGCCAAACACCGACGAAACCAGGCTTCATGACGAAGCTGTCACCAGCGCGATAGGTCTTCGTCTCGCCGCCCTTCTCCTCGATTTCCACGAGACCCGATATGATATGGCAGAATTCATAGGTGGTCCCCTTGATCGAATGATGCTCGCCAGGCGTCGCCTCCCAGACGCCAGTCAGCACCTTCTCGCCTTTCGAGGCATCCTGTGCCCAGGTCTTGAAGAATGGATTCCCCGAAATGAGCCGTTCCGGTGCGGGGACCGCGTCCTTTGGTGTGAAGTCCGGATCGGTATCGATAGTAATCAACAGTGACATGTCATGTTCCTTATTTGGTTCGCGGGTGGCCGGATCGACGAGGGCGATTGCATTCTTTCCCGGCGCGGGGCGCCAGATGTTTTGAATGACGATGCTGCCCTCGCGGTTGAGCCAGCGATGTGCCTCTGAGCTGGCTCGGGCGTCACCCAGAATAGGTCGATGCAGGAGTTTGCTTTGCCAAATAGAGCGTCGGTCTAGCAGATAATCTCAAAAATTCGCCGCGAACCAGCGGACCTGCCCGCCCCTTGCGCCACCTGTCGCCGCGCCTGCGACACAGCGGCAGTTTCTTTTATTGTGAAACACTGAGCGCCTAATACCGCTCTCCACCCATTTAGGGCCGTTGGTAAGCTCACGCCAAATCCGTCCGGGCAAAATAGTGGCGGCAAAGCAAGTTAGCTGAACGCCCGGAAATCTGCAGCCAGACTTTTCAAGGCTCAGGAACGAGGGGCAAAATGGCGGTGGCTATCTAGACCAAGACGAGCGCCGCAGCCCGGTCGTCCTCTCGACGAAGTCGGCAATCGCTGCCGTGTCGTCAAGGTCGAAGACGGGAAGCTCGGTCTCGGCGACCGGGTGGTCGGCGGCGATCGCGACGATATGCGGGTCGGTTGGCGCGAGCGGCTCACGGTTCGCCGATTCCAGCCGGCGAGCCTCGATCTTCGGGATCGGTTCGCGCTTGTAACCCTCGATCAGCACCAGATCGCAGGGCGCCAGCCGCGCCAGGATTTCCTCGAAGCTGGGCTCCGGTGCGCCGCGCAATTCATGCATGATCGCAAAGCGGGTCGATGAGACGATCGTCACTTCGTGAGCACCGGCCTCGCGATGGCGATAGCTGTCGGCTCCGACCTTGTCGATGTCGAAGTCGTGGTGGGCATGCTTGACGGTCGACACCACATGGCCGCGCCGGGTCATTTCGCTGACAAGCCGGACCATGAGGCCGGTCTTGCCGGAGTTCTTCCAGCCGGCGATGCCGAAAATCTTGGATGCGGTCATGGTTCGGAATCCTCGAGGCGGTTCAGCCATTGTTCAGCTTCTTCAAGCTGCTGCGGGGTGTTGACGTTGAAGAACGGGTCGAGCGGCCCCGCTTTCGTCGCGGCGAGCGGGAAGTCTACCGCGACCGATGGATGACGGGCGATGAACGCTCGGACGCGGCGTTTCTCATCGGTGCGGATCCAGGCATCGAGATCGTCGGCGATCGCGATGGGCCAAAGGGCGAAGAGCGGATGCATCTCTCCGAGAGACCAGGCGACGGCAATTTCGTTTCCGGTGACCAGCGACCCCTGAAGCCGAGCAGCAAGCGTGGCCGGGAAGAAGGGTGCATCGATCGGCACCGTCAGAACATGGCTTGCCGCGGGCGCGATCTCGCCGGCGTGTCGTAGGGCGGTTAGCACGCCGGCGAGCGGGCCGGGCAAACCGGGCATCGTGTCCGCAAGGACGGGATAATCGCCGGGCAAGGCGATGCCCGGATCGGCATTGAGGTTGATTGCAATGCTGGCCGCTTGCGGCGACAGTCGCTCGACGACGCGGGCGAGCATGGATTGCCCGCCGAGCATGACCGCCGCCTTCTGTTTGCCCATGCGCGACGACCGTCCGCCGGCGAGAATGACTGCGGGCGGGCGGGGGCTCGTCATCGCGGTGTTTCCGGCCATCCTTCAGCGTCCTCTATTCGAGCGGCCCGCCGGGAGAGCGCTGCGCCACCGGTCGGGGTCCGCGCAGGCTCTCGCGATAGAAAGTGTAGAGGCCCGAGCCGACGATAACGGCAACGCCGGCCAGCATCCAGCGGTCCGGCGTCTCCGAGAAGAAGGCGATGCCGATGGTGATCGCCCAGAGAAGGCTCGTATAGCGGAAAGGGGCAACCACCGAGATATCGCCGTCGCGCATGGCGAGCACGATGGTCTGATAGCCGAGCATGAGGAGCACGCTGGCGCCGGCGAGATGGGTCAGAGAACTTGCGGATACCGGCTGCCAGCCGCCGAAAGGGACGATCAGCGCGGCACCCATCAGCGTCGTCACGAGTGAAGTCGTGACGGAGATGAAGAGCGACGGCACGTCGGCGCCGATGCGGCGGGTGCAGAGATCGCGTGTCGCGGTGAAGAAGACGCAGGCTACGACCGTCAGTGCGGCCGGCGTAAAACCTTCAGGCCCGGGCCGGAGCACGATCAGCACGCCGACGAAGCCGATCACGATTGCGCTCCAGCGCCGCCATCCTACCGGCTCGCTGAGAAACAGCGCGGCGCCGAGCGTGACCGCCAGCGGCAGGGCCTGCATGATCGCCGAGGCATTGGCGAGCGGGATGTGACCGAGAGCGGAGATGTAGGTCAGCGAGGCCAATGCCTCCATGGCGATGCGGAGCATGATCACCGGCCTGAAGACTGTGCGAACCGGGCGTAGCGCGCCGAAGCGGTGGGCGATTAGCAGTATCATCAGCGTCGTCATCAAGCCGCGCACGAATATGATCTGACCCGTGTTCATGACGCCCGTGACGGATTTGACGAGGGCGTCGTTGCAGGAGAAACCGGCCATGGCAAGCGTCATGAAGGCGATGCCGCGGATATTGGCTGAGGAATGCATTCCCGATGACCTTGGCTGAGGGCGTTCTGGGCGGGACCGGGCGAATCCGTCGAGGCGCCCTGTGGTAGAGCTTTGACGTCCAAAGCGCGCAAACTCAAGGACGTGTTTGCGTCGGAAGCGTTTTGACGCGCGGCAAACTCGCTGCGCGGCTCTCAAGGACGCACGCGGTGCGGGCGCAGGTGCTGTCCATTCGCGGAATCTTAAGTTTCGCTGCCTATCGTCCCGATGATTCCGCAGTCCAATCGCATGATGCGATCGGTGGCGACGGCCCGGAAACGCAGCAGCCGTCGATCCCAGGACTGCCAGCCGAAGCCAGGGAGGTGCTTCCGCCGGCAGTCGTTGATGCCTGTGCTGCCGCCAGCGGCCGCCAAGCACTCCAACCGCGCGGACATGTTCCTCATAACAAAATCGGGGTTCGCAATGTCTGTCATCGATCGTCTTCTGCAGCGCCTGCGCATCGTCACGAAAGTCCTCCTTTTCGTCGTTCCGCTGGTGGCCTTGATCGCCGGTATCGGGCTTGTCGGCTTCTTTACGGCCCGTACGCTCAACGGCCACATGACAGTGACCCGCGAAACCATCAACAATCTGTCGGATTTCCAGGCCCTGCGCACTGCGCTGCAGGACTTCCTGGACGATCCGGGCGAGGAAAGCCGCGGCCGGCTCGCGATGATGATCGACGAGCAGGAGGAGGGGGTCAGGTCGCTCGAATCCTTGCTGACACGGGAAGAGGACCGGGCGCAGATCGCCTCTGTCGTCGCTCTCGGCGAAGCGATGCGCAGCCAGACCGACAAGCTCTGGGCCGTTCAGGTCGAACGCGAGACGGTGACGAAATCGCTGGAAGCGGCGCTCGCCGAAATGACCAAGAACGGCAACGGCGCCTATAAGCAGATCGACATCCTTCAGGAGGAATCAGGCGAGAAGGAAGCCTTCGCCAAGGCGCTGCTCTTCGATGCGGCCGCCTATCAGGGGCTCGCTGAGCGAATCAAGAAGTTCCGCCTGCCGGTGACGATGGCCGTCAATCCCGACGCGAAGATCGAACAGGCCACCAAGCTGCTGCCGCACCTGATGAAGCAGATTGGCGAATCCGAGCGGATCGCCTCCGACCAGGTCAAGAAGCCGATCGCCGAGATCAAGGAGCAGGCGCAGAAGATCCAGGCGATTCTGGCCGGAGTACAGGATAACGAAGCGAAGAAAAACGCCTTCGTGCCGATCCTCAGCAAGTTCTCCAAATATGAAGCCGACTTCGCCAAGGAGGCTGCGAAGAATTCCGATACGGCCGCCAAGCGCTTCGTCAGCATGGACGGGGAAATTTCCACGTTGAAGACGCTGATCGCGCTGATGGACGACACGTTCAAGGGCCTCGCCAGCACCCGGCTGCACATCAGCGAACTGCACCGCAAGCTCGACGCGGCGAGTCGCACGCCGATCGTCGCCGACATCAACGCCGTTCGCGAGACGGCCGGCAAGCTGTCAGACCTCGGTGGCAAGAACGCCGCATTGCGCGACCTGCCGGCCAAGCTCGGGCCGTCGCTGGACGATATCGACAAGGGCAGCGCCGCCTTGATCGATGTGGGCGCCCGGTGGCAGGCCGCCAAGGCGGAAGCTTCGAGCCTTGTTGCGAAGGCGAGCGGCACGCTCGAGAGTTTCGTCAGCAGCGCTCAGGAAGCGGGCAAACAGGATAGCCAGCGTTCGGCGACAGTCTCGATCGTCGCCATGGTTGCCGGCACGCTGCTTGCGATCATCGGTGGGCTGATGCTCGTCGAGACGCTGCGTGGTCCGCTGAAACGGGTCACCGAAACCATGACCCGGCTTGCCAAGGGCGACCTTGAAGTGGCGATCGAAGGCCGCAATCGCGGCGACGAGATCGGCGACATGGTGCGTTCCGTCGCCGTCTTCCGCGACAATGCCTTGGAAAATATCCGGCTTGAGCGCGAAGCCCAGGCGGCCCGTACCCTGTCGGCCGAGGAGGAGGCGCGGCGAACCGCCGAACGCGCCCGCATCGAGGCCGAGCAGATGCAAGCGCTCAATGCGCTGTCGGACGTCCTTGCGCAGCTCGCCGCCGGCAACCTGGAAGAGGGTATGGCGGAGGATCTGCCGGCCGACTACGTGATGATGGCGCGGACCTACAACAATGCCGTCGACGCGCTCCGCGCGACGCTGACCGATGTCCGCCTCGTCACCGAGGAGATCACCGGCGGCACCGGCAATCTCTCGGCCTCGGCCGACGATCTGGCGCGCCGCACCGAGCAGCAGGCGGCAGCACTCGAGGAAAGCTCACGCGCCCTGCGGCAGCTCACCGAAATCGTCCGCACCACCGCCGAGAGCGCTCGCAAGACCACCGTTTCGGTCGACGAGACGAACTCCTACGCCCAGCATTCCGGTCAGGTCGTCGCCAAGGCGATCGACGCCATGGCGGAAATCAACCGCTCGTCGGAAAAGATCGGCACGATCATCGGCGTCATCGACGAGATCGCCTTCCAGACCAACCTCCTGGCGCTCAATGCCGGCGTCGAGGCTGCGCGCGCCGGCGAGGCGGGCCGCGGCTTTGCCGTGGTGGCGCAGGAAGTCCGCGAACTGGCCCAGCGCTGCGCCGGCGCAGCACGGGAGATCAAGGGACTGATCTCGGCAAGCTCCGCCCAGGTGCGCAGCGGCGTGGCACTGGTCCAGGAGACTGGCGATGCCCTGTCGGTGATCAACGACCATATCGGAACCATCCACCAACTGGTCGCCAATATCGAAGCCGCCGCCGCCGAACAGTATACCGGCCTCAACGAGGTCAACGCGGCCGTTCACGAGGTCGAACTGATCACCCAGCAGAACGCCGCCATGGTCGAAGAGAATACCGCGGAGATTCACGGCCTGCGGCGGCAGGTGGAGGTGCTGAACGAAAAGATCGAGCGGTTCAAGACCGGAACGGGCGGCCAGGATGTGCAGGGCCAATATCGGTCGACCTACGCCGCGTAGTTGGGAATTTGCCCCTCACCCTAGCCCTCTCCCCGCAGGCGGGGAGAGGGGACAAGGCGGCGGCATACCCCTTCGCCCCGCTCGCTTGGAGAAGGTGCCGGCAGGCGGATGAGGGGCAATATTCTCGCGCCGACGTCGCTTTAATGTCAGCCGCCGGTTACGCTCATGTGGCGGGCGACCGCCGGGCGGTTGTGCTCGCGGTCGATGATGAAATCATGGCCCTTCGGCTTGCGCCCGATCGCTTCGTCGATCACCTGGTAGAGATAGGCGTCGTCATCGGTGGCGCGCAGGGCGGCGCGCAGATCTGCGGCGTCGTTCTGGCCGAGGCACATATAGAGCGTACCGGTACAGGTGAGACGGACGCGGTTGCAGCTTTCGCAGAAATTATGGGTCATCGGCGTGATGAGGCCGAGGCGGCCGCCGGTTTCCGCCACCTCCACGTAACGGGCGGGGCCGCCGGTACGGTAGGGGATGTCCTTGAGCGTGAACTCCCTCTCGAGCCGCTCGCGCATCTCCGAGAGCGGCAGGTAGTGATCGGTGCGATCCTCGTCGATCTCGCCCATCGGCATGGTCTCGATCAGCGTCAGGTCCATGCCGCGGCCATGCGTCCAGCGGATCAGCTCGGGGATCTCGGCATCGTTGAAGCCCTTGAGCGCCACCGCGTTGATCTTGACCTTCAGCCCGGCCCCCTGTGCTGCATCGACGCCTTCGAGGACCTTCGCAAGCTCGCCCCAGCGGGTGATCTCGCGGAACTTGTCCGGATCGCGCGTGTCGAGCGAGACGTTGATCCGCCGCACGCCGCAATCAGCCAGTTCGGCGGCGAATTTCGAGAGCTGTGAGCCATTGGTGGTCAGCGTCAGTTCGTCGAGCCGACCTGCTTCGATTTCCTTGCCGAGTTCGCGCACGAGGAACATGATGTTCTTGCGCACCAGCGGCTCGCCGCCGGTGAGCCTCAGCTTGCGTACGCCCTTGGCGATGAAGGCGGAACAGAGCCGGTGCAGCTCTTCCAGCGTCAGAAGATCCTTCTTCGGCAGGAAGGTCATGTGCTCCGCCATGCAATAGGTGCAGCGGAAATCGCAGCGGTCGGTGACCGAGACGCGCAAATAGGTGACCATGCGGCCGAAGGAGTCGATCATCGGCGCGGTCATTCTGTCGAGCGGTCGTGCGTTGGTCTGGTCTATGGCGGCCGTGTTCAAGTCTGTTCTCCCTGCGCCCCCAATGTCGTGACCGAAAGAGGTCGCGTCAAGGCGCATAACGTCGCAAAGTGTTTTTCAAATATCGGGAAAGTCGCCTTCGGGAGATTTTCGCCGGTTCAATTCTGCTTTACTCAACGAGGGCCGAGAAACGGAGCATGACGATGAGTGAATTCTGGCCGACCGAACTGCGTGTATCGAAGGATCGCCACCGGCTGACGGTGAGCTTCGACGACGGCGCCACCTTCGATCTTTCGGCGGAACTGTTGCGCGTGCTTTCCCCATCGGCGGAAGTGCAGGGCCACGGACCGGGCCAGCGCGTGACAGTTCCGGGCAAGCGCAACGTCCAGATCATCTCGGTCCAGCCGACCGGCAACTATGCGGTAAGGATCGGTTTCGACGATTTCCACGACACGGGTATCTACACCTGGACCTATCTGCGCGAACTCGGCGAGACGGGCGAGGAGCTCTTCAGGGCCTATGAGCAGGAGCTTGCCGACAAAGGCATGTCGCGCGACAAATCCGAGAAGCCGCGCTGATCAGCCTTGTGCATGTCGCTCAAAAGTGTGCAGCGGTTTTGGGATGACGACATGCACAAATCAAAAGCTTAAAGCGCGCCGCGTGAATACGTTTGAACGCATGGCGCTTTAGCTTTCGCGATCTGGAAGTTCGCTATCTTCCTTGAGCAGGGTCGAGATGATCCGCTCCATTGATTCCGCGACCTTCATGCAATCCTCGATCGGAGAGCCGGCGTGAGAGCTTTCGATCAGCGCCGTCTGGATTTCCATCGCCTCTTCGGTGAGTGCCTGGCCAGCTGCGGTCAGTGACAGCCGCAGCACCCGTTTGTCCTTGGCATCGCCACGGCGCTCGATCAGGCCGCGCCTCTCGAGCTGCGGCAGCAGCATGCTCATGTTGGAACGGCCGACGAGCAGCTTGCGCGCGAGTTCCTGCTGCGAAATGCCATCGAAGCGGTAAAGATTGATCAGGATGTCGAGATGCGGCGGCTTGATTTCCAGATGGACCAGTCGGCGGGTCAATGTCTGCTGCATCAGCTGGCAGGCACGTCCGACTGCGATCCAGCTGCGAAAGCGGGGATGCTCCCAGGGAAAATGGTGATCTTCGGTCGTCACTTGATTTTTGTTCATCCTTGGACAAATATGTTCATGATTGAACATTAAGGGCTCGATTCACTATGGCATCCTTTGCGACCAAGGTCATCCGCCTCTCGCTCAAGGCCGTGTCGGCGGTCTCTCCCGCGGCCGCCGGCGAAATGGCATTTCGGATATTCTGCCTTACCCCAAACCGCAAGCCGAAGAATGGCAAGGAACGGGCGTTGCTGAGCGCTGCGGCGCCGTTGATGGAGCAATCGCGAAAAATCACGCTGTCTTTTGCCGGCGGCTGGGTGTTCGTCCGACACTTCCCGCGCCACGGAAGCGGCAGGGGACCACGCGTGCTGCTCACACATGGCTGGGGATCGCGCAGCGACTACCTGGCCGCGCTGATCGATGGCCTGCTGGCGGCGGGCGCCGAAGTTGTCGCGCTCGACTGGCCGGGGCACGGCGGTTCGCCGGGCCGCTCCCTGACAATGCCGCAGGCGGTGCGGGCGATCGATGCCGCATGGCGGCACTTCGAGGGTTTCGATGTCTGCATCGGCCATTCCTTCGGCGGCGCCAGCCTGGCCTGTGCGGCGGGGGGCGTGGTTTGCGATCTTCCTGCGCGTGTGCCGGGGAAGCTGGTGCTCATCGGCGCGCCCAGCGAGATGGCTTGGCTCTTCCAGGGCTTCGGCAAGATGATGGCGCTTGTACCGGCGGCGCAGGCGGCGTTCGAAGGCATGGTCGAGCGCCTGTCCGGCCGCCGCGTCGAGGATTTTGACGCCGCAGGCGTCACGGCTGCGCTCAACAAGCCGGTTCTTGTCGTCCACGCCGAAGACGACAAGGAGGTCTCCGCCGACCATGCCCGCCGATACGGCGCGAGCGGCCCGCATGTCGAACTGCATTGGGCGAACGGCCTTGGCCACCGCCGCATCGTTTCCGCATCGCCCGTCATCGAGAAGATCATCGCTTTCCTTGGCGAAGGTCAGCAAACGGGGCATCTCAGGAAGATCGCATGATGCCGTCATCGGGACGTCATGCTATTCCGGCAAGGGACGGCGCTTCTGCGCAGGAGTGCATCGCCGGATCGGAGGACGAAGAATGACGATCATCAGGACGGTTGAGGAACTGAAGGCGCTTTACGGCGAAGCGGGCGAGGCATCGATCGTCAAGGTTACGCAGACGCTCACTGCAGAATACCGTCAGATGATCGAGGTCTCGCCGTTTGCGGCAATGGCGACCGTTGGACCTGAGGGTCTCGATTGCTCGCCCCGAGGCGACGATCTGTCGGTCGTCCGGATTGCCGACGACCAAACCCTGTTGATGCCGGATTGGCGGGGCAATAATCGCATCGACTCGCTTGTGAATATCGTCCGCGACCCGCGCGTCGCGCTCCTCTTCCTCGTTCCCGGCTCGAACACCACTATGCGGATCAACGGGACGGCGGTCGTCAGTATCGATCCGGCCTTGATCAGTTCCTTCGAAGTCAACGGCAAACATCCGCGCACCGTCGTCGTCATCACGATCGCTGAAGTTTACTTCCAGTGCGCGAGGGCATTGCTGCGTTCGCAGCTCTGGAACCCGGAACGCTTCGTCGATCCGGCCTCGCTGCCCACGCCCGGCGCTTTGTTGAGGGCGGCAAAAGCCGATTTCGACAAGGATAGCTATGACCGGGAATGGCCCGGCCGCGCCGCAATGACGATGTGGTAGCCCCGGGTTAGCCCCGGAGCTTCGGGCTGTCAGCGACGATAGATCAGCCAGTTGCGACCGGAATCCTTGCGCATGCCTTCCTCGAAGAGAGCCGTCCTGTTGCGCCCTGAACTCTTGGCTGCGTAGAGCGCGATATCGGCCTTGTGGTAGAGGTCGAGCGGATCGTCCGCCGCCGTTGCCATGCACACGCCGACGGAGAGCGTGATCGGGCCGTAGTTGACGCCGGTCTTGGAGTTCTTGAGCGGCGTGCTTGCCAGAATGGCGCGGATGCGGTCGGCGGCCTGCAGGCATTCCTCCTGCGTGCTGTCGTTCAGGATGACGGCGAATTCCTCGCCCCCGGTCCTGGCAACGAAGGCGTCCCGGCGGAGATTGGCGCGAATGACGGTGCCGACGGTGGAGAGGATCTTGTCGCCGACCGGGTGGCCGAAACTGTCATTGACCTTTTTGAAATGGTCGATGTCGACGACGAGCAAGCCCGTATAGTTGCGCATTTGCTCGTTGTTGTAGACCGCCGCGAGAGTCTCGTCGAAGGCACGCCGGTTGCCGAGCCGCGTCAGCGAATCGGTGTTGGCGATGCGCTTGTACTCATCGAGTTCCTGGCGGATCGCTTCCATCTCGAAGGATTTCTGAACGACGGTCTGAACGCGCTCCTTGCCCTGATTCATCGTATCCGCGGTCGCTTCGCTCAGAATGTCGATCGCGTGGCGGAGGAGGTCGGCGCTCGCCGCACTCTTGCTGGTGATGTTCAGATAGGCCTCGTCGAGGACCTTGTTGTAGCTCTCGAGCGCGTATTGTTCGTCGCGCAGGAGCGTGACCAGTTCGCCAAGCTTTGCCGCCAGCGTGCTATGGGCGCGCTCGATCCCGCGCGAATGGTGGATGTTGCTGAAATAGCGCGCACCGATCGCATCGAGCTCTTCCTGCGTGGCGCGGCTGCCGAGCGCTGCAAGATCCTTCGACAATTGCGGGTTCGAGCCGAGATAGGCCTCGTAGTAGAGCTCATAATTGCGCGGAATCGGCGCAACGCCCATCATGCGCATTGCGTGGGTAATTTGCGCAGCGATATCCGGCGTCGGCGTCCTGTTCGAAGTTACCGTCTGCATCTGCCAACCTTTAAAATAAAATTCAAATAGTCAGCTATTTTCTAGGAGTAAAAGCTTTGTGAAATCTTAATGTTTGCTTGGGTGCGTCGATGCAGTTCGAATGATTTGCATGAGGAGGCCGCGGCGCCGGCGGGCGACCGCGGCCTTTGATCTGTCAAGCGGGGCTGATCATCGTCTCGGGGCGAACGATCGCGTCGAATTCCTCGTTCGTCACATAGCCGCCTCCGACAGCCTCTTCGCGCAGGGTCGTGCCGTTCTTGTGGGCCGTCTTGGCGATCTTGGCGGCATTGTCGTAGCCGATCTTCGGCGCCAGCGCCGTGACGAGCATCAGCGACCGGTCGAGCGCAGCCTTGATGTTGTCTTCGCGGGCCTCGATGCCGACGACGCAATTGTCGGTGAAGGAAACCGCCGCGTCGGCGAGAAGCTGGACCGACTGCAGGAAGTTGTAGGCCATCAGCGGGTTGAAGACGTTGAGCTCGAAGTGGCCCTGGCTGCCGGCGAAGGTGAGGGAGGCGTGGTTGCCGAACACCTGGGCGCAGACCTGCGTCAGCGCTTCGCACTGGGTCGGGTTGACCTTGCCGGGCATGATCGAGGAGCCCGGTTCGTTTTCCGGCAATGACAGTTCGCCGAGGCCGGAACGGGGGCCCGAGCCGAGGAAACGGATGTCGTTGGCGATCTTGAAGAGGGCGGCGGCCGTCGCGTTGATCGCGCCGTGGCTGAACACCATCGAATCATGCGCGGCGAGCGCCTCGAACTTGTTCGGCGCCGAGGTGAAGGCGATGCCGGTGATTGCGGCGATTTCCTCCGCCACCTTCTCGGCGAAGCCGATCGGGGCGTTGAGGCCGGTGCCGACGGCGGTGCCGCCCTGGGCGAGCTCGCAGAGTCCGGGGAGCGTCATCTCGATTCGCCTGATCGAAGAGGCGACCTGTGCCGCATAGCCGGAGAATTCCTGGCCGAGGGTCAGCGGCGTCGCATCCTGCGTATGGGTGCGGCCGATCTTGATGATGTGGTCGAAAGCCTTGACCTTTTCTTCTAGCGCCTTGTGCAGGTGCTTGAGCGCGGGCAGCAGATCATGGATCACCCGCTCGGCGCAGGCGATGTGCATCGCCGTCGGGTAGGTGTCGTTCGACGACTGGCTCATATTGACGTGGTCGTTCGGATGAACGGGCTTCTTCGATCCCATGATGCCGCCGAGCAGCTCGATCGCACGGTTGGAAATGACCTCGTTGGCATTCATGTTCGACTGCGTGCCGGAGCCGGTCTGCCAGACGACGAGCGGGAAATGATCGTTGAGCTTGCCGTCGATCACCTCCTGGGCGGCCTTTACGATGGCGTCGCCGATATTCGGATCGAGGCGGTCAAGCGCCATGTTGGCGCGTGCTGCCGCCTGCTTGACGATGCCGAGCGCCCGGACGATCGCCAGCGGCTGCTTTTCCCAGCCGATCTTGAAGTTGCCGAGCGAGCGTTGGGCCTGGGCACCCCAGTAGCGGTCGTTCGCCACTTCGATGGGGCCGAACGTATCTGTTTCCGTGCGCGTCGATGTCATCGTGATACCTGCCTTCGTGATGCGCTTCATCAAGCCGAGGCGAATATGCCGGTGTCGGCCGGTATCCTCCCCGGAGCCGGGCATCTCTCTGCCCCGGCGATGCCGGCTTGTAAAGGGCCGCAGGGACCGGCGGCGAGCTACAATCGGTTGAAAATTGTTGCAATGCGGTCGTTTTCTCAGGCGCGTGGGAGGCGTTGCACAATACGTGCGCGTCGCCTGCATTCCTTGTGGCCTTTCCGTCACAGAGGGGCGTCTTCATTTTCGACGCTGCCGGTGCCGCCGGGAACATCCAAGCGCAATCGCTTGGTGCAAAATAGATGCAAATCAGAGGCTTGCCGGCCTTCGCGCGCGAGACAAGCCAACAGCTTCAGGGCAGCTGATCGAAATCGAAGGCGGTCGTTTCCTTTTCATTCACCATCCTTTTCTATAAGTCTTCAGGCACGAGGGCGTGGCGAGAATCTGGCAGCGGCCGAATTCGGCGGCAACGCGATACGGGGACGTTTATTCTTATGAAAATGATCAAGTCGGTAGCGATTGTGGCGCTTATGGGCGGCTGTGCGATTGCAACCATGGATGTGCGGCCAGTCTCAGCTCTCACGCTGATGGATTTTATCCGCGGCGGCAGGAAACGCACGCCGGAGCAGGCCTACCCGGTTCAGCCCGGGTACGACATGATGGCGCCGCAGCGCCTTGAAGATAGAACCGCGGTAAAGCCACCCCGTGTTTCCAGCCCGCGCTATTACACCTACAAGCCTGAGCAGATGCGCAGGATTGCGACTGATCGCCTGGTCGATCCGGTTGTGACCGGTTCGGTGCAGAGCTATGGCTTTCCCCCCATGCTGCGGATTCCGCTTGCCGATGCCCGCAAGTTTCTGCCGCAGGTCGAGGTGCGCGCCCCGGCCGAGGTGGCAAAGGCGGTCGAAGCCTTTTATGCGGGCCGTACCGATTTCGTCTGGATCGGAGGCGACGGCATCAACGGGCGGGCCCGTGCTGCCCTCGCTGTTCTTGGCGATGCCTCCAAGGTTGGACTCGACCCCAAGGACTACGCCGTCACGGTTCCGGCCGATGACTTCGACCGCGCCGATATGGTCGTGCGGGAAAAGGACCTGGTGCAATTCGAGATTGCCATGTCGGCGGCGGTGCTCACCTATGTCCAGGATACGGTTCGGGGCCGCATCGACCCGAACAAGATTTCCGGCTACCACGATTTCAAGCGCAAGAGCGTCGATCTCGTCGCCTTCCTCGACAAGGCCGCCACGAGCGCCGACGTTGCAGCCCTGATCGAAGAACGCAACCCGAAGAACCCGCAGTTCCTGGCGTTGAAACAGGAGCTCGAAAGGTTGCGAGCCGAAACGGATGCTGCTCCGCGCGTCGAGATCGCGCCGGGGACGCTGCTGAAGCCGGGCGACAACAATCCGGAGCTGGCCAATATCGTGGCCGGGATCAAGCTGAAAGCTTCCGAGGGGCTGAAGGCCGAGCATGCCGTTGTGCTCGCCGGCTATCAGGGTACGCCCGAATACACCCCCGAACTGGTTTCGCTGGTCCAAGCCTTTCAGAAGGAGCAGGGGCTGAAGGCGGACGGCGTCGTCGGCCAGGCCTCGATCCGGGTATTGACTGGTGGCGACACGACCGCCAGCAAGATCAACAAGCTCGAGATCGCGATGGAGCAGGCACGCTGGCTGCCGAACGATCTCGGTAATCGTTACGTCTTCATCAACCAGCCGGCTTTCATGGCTTACTATACCGACCACCGCGCGGAACAATTTTCGATGCGCGTCGTGGTCGGCTCGAAGGCGAACCAGACCTATTTCTTCCATGACGAGATCCAGACCGTCGAGGTCAATCCCTATTGGGGCGTGCCCCAGTCGATCATCGTCAACGAGATGCTGCCGAAGCTGCGCAGCGATCCGAGCTATCTCGACCGCATGGGCTATCAGGTCGAGGTCGGCGGCCGGGTCGTTCCGTCCTATGCGGTCGACTGGTACGGATCGACGAACTCGATTGCCGTGCGCCAACCGCCGAGCAGCGACAACGCGCTTGGCGAATTGAAGATCCTCTTCCCGAACTCTCATGCGATCTACATGCACGACACGCCGTCGAAGAGCTTCTTCAAGCGCGACCAGCGGGCGTTGAGCCACGGTTGCGTCCGCCTCGCCGAGCCGCGCCGCATGGCAGCGGCCGTCCTCGGAATCAGCATGGAAGACGTCGGCAAGGAAATCGCCGCGGGGCACAACCGGGCGCTGCCGGTGCCGCAGAAGGTGCCGGTCTATGTTTCCTACTTCACTGCCTGGCCGAACAGGGACGGCAAGGTGGAGTATTTCAACGACGTCTATGAGCGCGACATGTACATGAACCGTGCCTTCGACGCGACCCGGAAGGCGCGGCAGCAAGGCGAGGGCTGACTAAGCGGTCGAGGGGTAGTCTTATTGACATGGAAGGCCCCGCTACTGGCGGGGCTTTTGCGTTTTGCGTCGCACGGAGAGCACGCGCGGGCCGAGAACCTCCCCGGAGAGCCAGCCACTATGACGCCGTCCGCCTTAAAGCCGGTCGGCACCTCGAGCGCAGAGGTGGTGCTTTACTTCTTCTTTTCCCGCCTGAGAACCGTCCTGACGAGCTCCGGCGTCAGTTCGTCGAAATGCTCGATGATCCGGTCGGGCGCGAGGCTCGCGATCGGCACATCGGAGTAACCGAACGGTACGGCGATCGATGGAACGGAGGCATTGCGGGCGACGAGAATGTCGTTGAGGCTGTCGCCGACCATGACCGTGTGTTCCGCGGCAGAGCCGGCATGGGCGACCGTCGAGAGGAGGTGCTCGGCATGCGGCTTGCGGACGGAGAACGTGTCGCCGCCGGAAATGGCGGCAAAGCGGTCAAGGAGGCCGAGACCTTCGAGCAGGCGCCTCGCCAGCATTTCCGGCTTGTTGGTGCAGACGGCCAGTCGCAGGCCGGCGTCCTGCAGGCGATCGAGCGCCGAGACCAGCCCGGGATAGGGCAGCGATCCGCCCGGCATCGAGCCATGATAGAAGTCCACGAACTCCTTCATCTGCCAGGTCAGTTCCTCCTCGCTCAGCGCTTTGCCGCGCAGCGCGAAGGTCCGCTCGATCATCGCACGGGCGCCGTGGCCGACAAGATGCGTTAGATCTGCGTAAGTAACCGGTTCGATACCTGCTTTGGTCACCGCGTGGTTGAGGCTGGCGACGAGGTCGGGGGCGGTGTCGACGAGAGTACCGTCGAGATCGAAGACGACAAGGGGCTGAGACAAGGGGAACCTCGCAAGGAAAACGTCCTGTTCGCCTAGGCGAAGTGCGCGCAGAATGCAACGGCAGCCGGGGCCGTGGGCGTTGCCGGAATCCGCCGCGTCGCTCGCATTTTGGCTTTTGTTTGCTGCGATCGCCGTGTAAGTGTCTCAGCGGAAATTGGGCGGGAGCCGGTGATTGGCCGCTCGCCGGCCGGATAGTGACAAGGGAGCGAGTGGCGCATGGACGCCCGCCAGATGAAGATCAAGGCCGCCCAGGCGGCGCTTGACTATGTCGAAAGTGGAATGCGGCTTGGCATCGGCACCGGGTCGACGGCCGAGGAATTCGTCCGGCTGCTGGCCGAGAAGGTGGCGTCCGGCTTTCAAATCCTAGGGGTGCCGACCTCCGAGCGGACGGCGCGGCTTTGCCTCGAACTCGGCGTTCCGCTGAAGTCGCTCGATGAGTTGCCTGAGCTTGACCTGACCATCGACGGTGCCGACGAGGTCGACGGGAACCTTCGGCTGATCAAAGGTGGAGGCGGAGCGCTGCTGCGTGAAAAGATCGTTGCGAGCGCCTCGGAACGGATGATCGTCATTGCCGACGAATCGAAAGTCGTCGAGGTTCTCGGTGCCTTCAAACTGCCGATCGAAGTGAACCCGTTCGGCCAGGTGACGACCCGGCTGGCGATCGACAAGGTTGCCGCACGGCTCGGTTTGACCGGCGAGATCGCCCGGCGGGCCTCCGGCGACGGACCCTTCATGACCGATGGCGGCCACCTCATACTGGATGCATCTTTTGGCCGTATTCCTGATGCAGAGGCGCTTGCGGCCGAATTGAACGCGATTCCGGGAGTCGTCGAACACGGGCTCTTTATCGGGATGGCGTCGCTGGCGATTATCGCCGGTCCGGAGGGGGCGCGCACGCTCCCGGCAGGCTGAGGGCCCAGCCGGGTCCGATTTCGCGCCGCGGCCGTGGCGCAAACAGAATTCCGCACATGAATGCCTGGCGGCGGCAATTGGCCGGGCGATATGTGCCAACACAGGAGCATTGATAAAAATGAACAAAATCACGAGTTTCGCCCGGGCATTCGCAACCGCGGCCGTTCTCCTTTCGGTGTCGGTTCCCGCCGTCAAGGCGCAGGAAGTGACGGAGGACCAGATCAAGGCGGCCCGCGCGACCATCGCAGCGCTCGGCGTCACCAACAGCTTCGACAACATTCTGCCGAACCTTGCCGAACGGCTGAAGAACTCGCTGATCCAGGCGTCGCCGAACCATCAGGAACTGATTTCGGCAACCGTCGACGAGAAGGCGCTTGGTCTCGCCGCGCGCCGCTCGGACCTGGAACGCGAGGCGGCAACGATCTATGCCAAGACCTTCTCGGTCGAGGAACTCAATGCGATCACCGCCTTCTATAGCTCGGCGGCCGGCAAGAAGCTCCTGAACGACGGCCCGATCGCCTCCCGCGAACTCTTGAAGGCGGCCGATATCTGGGCAGCCGGCGTTTCGCGCGACCTTGCCCAGGACGCAACCAAGTCGCTCGATGAAAAGATCGGCAGCGCTCCGGCAGCGGATGCCGGCACGCAGGCACCGGCGCAGCAGTAATCCTATGGAGCCTTTGGGCTCATCTGCGGAGCCCGGAGCGATCCGGGCTTTTCTTTTTTGGGGTCGTAACTCTATATCAGGCGCAAGCGATTAGGGTCCGTCGTTTAAACGCGGAGCTGAAGCTGCGACCGACCGCGTCAATTCCATCATGTTTCTTTTCAGGAGTTCTCCATGAGCGCTTTCGACTATGACCTTTTCGTGATCGGCGGCGGCTCGGGAGGCGTGAGAAGCGGAAGGCTGGCGGCGGCGCTCGGCAAGAAGGTGGCGATCGCCGAGGAGTTTCGCTACGGCGGCACCTGCGTGATCCGCGGCTGCGTGCCGAAGAAGCTTTATGTCTATGCCTCGCAATATTCGGAGCATTTCGAGGATGCAGCGGGCTTCGGCTGGAATGTCGGCGAAAGCCGCTTCGACTGGAAGAGGCTCGTGGCGGCCAAGGAACAGGAGATCACCCGGCTCGAGGGGCTTTATCAAAAGGGGCTCGCAAATGCCGGTGCGGAGATCTTGAACACGCGGGCCGAACTTGCCGGACCCAATGAGGTGCGGCTGCTCGCGAGCGGCAAGACGGTGACCGCGGAACGCATCCTGATCGCGGTCGGCGGCCATCCGAGCCCGCATGACGCGCTGCCGGGACATGAGCTCTGCATCACGTCAAACGAGGCCTTCGACCTTACTGAGCTTCCGAAATCGATCCTGATCGCCGGTGGCGGGTATATCGCCGTCGAGTTCGCCAATATCTTCCATGGCCTCGGCGTCGAAACGACGCTGATCTATCGCGGCAAGGAGATTCTCTCGCGCTTCGACCAGGACCTGAGGCGCGGCCTGCATGCGGCGATGGAGGAAAAAGGCATTCGTATCCTCTGCGAGGATATCATCCAGTCGGTCTCGGCCGGCGCCGTTTGCCAGCGGGTCGCCAAGACCATGAAGCATGGCGAAATCGCCGTCGATCAGGTGATGCTCGCCCTCGGCCGCGTGCCGAACACCAAGGGGCTCGGCCTCGAGAATGCCGGCGTCAAGGTCAATGAGCGCGGCGCCATCATTGTCGACGCCTTCTCGCGCACGAGCGCGCCCGGGGTCTACGCCCTCGGCGACGTCACGGACCGCGTGCAGCTGACGCCGGTGGCGATCCACGAGGCGATGTGCTTCATCGAGACGGAGTACAAGAACAATCCCACCTCGCCGGATCACGACCTGATCGCGACGGCCGTCTTCTCGCAGCCGGAAATCGGCACGGTAGGCTTGAGCGAGGAGGAGGCGGCGCGGAAATATGACGAGCTCGAAATCTACCGTGCGGAATTCCGGCCGATGAAGGCGACGCTGTCGGGACGCAAGAACAAGATGATCATGAAGCTCATCGTCAATGCCGCGGATCGCAGGGTCCTGGGCGCCCATATCCTCGGGCACGACGCCGGTGAAATGGCGCAACTGCTCGGTATTTCGCTGAAGGCTGGATGCACCAAGGACGATTTCGACCGTACCATGGCGGTGCACCCGACGGCGGCCGAGGAACTGGTGACGATGTATTCGCCAAGCTATCGGGTGCGGGAAGGCGAAAGGGTCGCTTGAGCCGCGGTTCCGCCGGGCGCGAAAGCCAAGCGCGGTAGCCGATGTTTTCTGGTAGAGTGGCTTTCCAAGCCTCCTGTTAACGTTTATAAGCCCGCATCCGCGGCGTGACCGGCCCGTGCGGATGTGGCGGCTCGGGCCGGCCAGCTTGCCGGTTCGAACGAACTCTCCGAATGCCGGGCGGCCTGGTGGCCGCAGGGGGCGCGACGCGGTCCGGCCGCGTCAGACAACAGGTGATGGAAATGGCACAGACTTGGACTCCGAACAGCTGGCGGCAGAAACCCATTCAGCAGGTGCCGGATTATCCGGACCTTGCAGCGCTTGACGCGGTCGAAGGGCGTCTCGCGAAGTTTCCGCCACTCGTCTTTGCCGGCGAGGCTCGGCGTCTGAAGAGTGCACTCGCAAACGTGGCCGAGGGCCGCGGCTTCCTGCTGCAGGGCGGCGACTGCGCCGAGAGCTTTGCCGAGCATGGCGCCGACACGATCCGCGACTTCTTCCGCGCTTTCCTGCAGATGGCAGTTGTGCTGACCTTCGGCGCCCAGCAGCCGGTCGTCAAGGTCGGCCGCATCGCCGGTCAGTTCGCCAAGCCGCGCTCCTCGGGCGTCGAAAAGCAGGGTGATGTCACGCTGCCGAGCTACCGCGGCGATATCATCAACGGCATCGAATTCACGGACCAGGCGCGCATCCCCAATCCGGAGCGGCAGATCATGGCCTATCGCCAGTCGGCCGCAACGCTCAACCTGTTGCGCGCCTTCGCCATGGGCGGCTACGCCAATCTCGAGAACGTGCATCAGTGGATGCTCGGCTTCGTCAAGGACAGCCCGCAGGCCGAGCGCTACCGCAAGCTCGCCGACCGGATTTCCGAGACCATGGATTTCATGAAGGCGATTGGCATCACCTCGGAAAACCATCCGAGCCTGCGCGAGACCGACTTCTTCACTAGCCACGAGGCGCTGCTGCTCGGCTACGAGCAGGCGCTGACGCGCGTCGATTCGACCTCCGGCGACTGGTACGCCACCTCCGGCCACATGATCTGGATCGGCGACCGCACCCGCCAGCCGGACCATGCGCATGTCGAATATTGCCGCGGCATCAAGAACCCGCTCGGGCTCAAATGCGGTCCGTCGCTGACCGCGGATGGTCTCCTGGAGCTGATCGACCTGTTGAACCCGGCCAACGAGGCCGGCCGCCTGACGCTGATCTGCCGCTTCGGCCATGACAAGGTCGCCGAGCACCTGCCGCGTCTGATCCGCGCCGTCGAGCGTGAAGGCAAGAAGGTCGTCTGGTCCTGCGATCCGATGCATGGGAACACAATCACGCTCAACAATTACAAGACCCGGCCCTTCGAGCGGATCCTCTCGGAAGTCGAGAGCTTCTTCCAGATCCACCGCGCCGAGGGCAGCCATCCGGGCGGCATCCATATCGAGATGACCGGGAACGACGTGACCGAATGCACCGGCGGCGCACGCGCCCTTTCCGGTGACGATCTCGCGGACCGCTACCATACCCATTGCGATCCGCGTCTCAACGCCGATCAGGCGCTGGAGCTTGCCTTTCTTCTTGCCGAACGCATGAAGGGCGGCCGTGACGAAAAGAAGATGGTGGTCAACGGCTGAGTGATCGCAGACGCGCCGAAGGTTCAATTCTACTGAACAATCGCCGCAACTTCTGAATTTGACAGCGCCGGGCCAGCTTGTGAAGCTGGCCCGGCTTTTTTGTTGCAGTGGAGTGGGGAATGACGGAAATCCATGAAGGCGGATGCCTCTGCGGCGCCGTGCGGTTCAAGACGAAGGGGAAACTGAGGGAGCTGATTTTCTGCCATTGTTCGCAATGCCGGAAGCAGACGGGGCTCTACTACGCCGCTACGAATGTCCTCGACAGCCACATGGAGGTCCAAGGCGCGGACCAGATCACCTGGTACCGCTCCAGCACGAGCGCGAAGCGCGGCTTTTGCCGTCACTGCGGCTCGGCGCTGTTCTGGAAGGCGGACGGGCTCGACTATACCTCTATTCTCGCAGGGACGTTCGACGGGCCGACCGGTCTCGAGCCCGGCTATCATATTTTTTGCGCCGACAAGGGTGATTTCTACGACATCCACGACGACCTGCCGCGCTTTGCGGAAGCGTCACAGTAACGCGCTCGCCCTCAGGGATATGCGACCACGGACTGATCGAAGGCATCCGCCAGCGCTTCGAACTTGACTGCTTCCCAGGAGGCGTATTCCTCGATGAGCCGGCTGCTCAACCAGAACCGGCCGCGTGCGCCATCGTCTCCCTTGCCGATGAAATCGGCCGCTTCTGCGCGCGCGAACAGCCGGCGAATATGGGTGTTCGAGATCAGATAACGTTCGGCAAGTCTCGCAAGGCTGACGTCTACCCAGACCTTGCCGTGGACGGCGAGAGTGGGCGGGCGCGCCATCAGGTCGTCGAGGATCACCCCGCCGGATTCCGACCATACGAAGATCGCCACGCTTTCCGGGGGCTGCGTCCATCTCGGGTCCGAGAGCAGCCGCCTGGCGACACGGGGCTGCGCGCGCTCGAAGATGCCGGGATCCGTCTCGAGGCGTCTGACGCGCGATCCGCCGTCCAATAAATCGAGTGTGCTCATCTGCGTCTTGAACCAGAGCCGCATGGCGTTTTCGCTGATTTCCGTCGGCTCGAGGGGACGCGTTCTTTTCGTGCGACCGCCATTTGCCGGGCGGAGCAGTTTGTAGGCTACGAGTTCGGCGAGGAAGGCCGTCGCCGTGTTCCGGCTGGCAGCGCCCGTTTCGCGCATGACTTTCAGCAATCGCGCTGCGGTGATGCCGGAATCGGCGTCGTTCGGGTCGCGTTCCAGGTGTAAGGCATAGGCGGCTTGCGTCAGCATCCATCTCTGGTGGGCTGCCACGAGGCGCGCGATGCGCGGAAACAGGTCGTTCATGGAAATCAGGGTACGCGCGCCCGCTTGCAAGACCTCAAGAAATTGAGGGTTTTGCACGAGAGCGTCCACCGTAAAGGTGGGCGGAGTCTTCCGTCCGGCTTCTTCCGTCCCAGCAAGCCGCTGCATCTGTTGCGTGTGCTCCAGATCTCTCCACGCACCGAATGCTCGCTTACCCCGTGCCCCGGCGCAATCAACATAAAATCTCACCTTGGCCTAAACGCGCAAGTACGCCGTTTGGGTTCACGTAAATTTTAGGGGAATTTGCGGCGCCGATGCCACCGGCGGGTGAAGAGCCGTGGCTGCTATAGTTTGGTATGACTAACGGCTTGGCCGGTAAGCTCAGGATTCGTGCGGACATAGCAGCGTCTCCGCAGAATCTTGAAGTTGATTTCTGGCATCCGTACAGCTGTACGATGCGCGAAAATGGTTAAAGCATCGTATCTGTTGTCATTTTAGCAGAGTCTGACTTGCGCAAACGTTGATTCTGTCTTGTTTCGGATCGGCCTGCATCCAATCGGAACCCGGCGAGAATTGGGGCGCGGATAGTCAAATACGCAATTGGCCCGGCGGGGACACCGGGCCAATGAGTGCGTTCGCAGACGATCCGCTTATAAGCCGGCGCTGAAAAGTTCGGCGTGCGACTTAAAGAAGCGCTCGGTGCTATAGCGCTTGCCGAACATCATGTCGTGCTGGAGGAAGCGGTAGTCGCGCAGCGTCACCGGAATCTTCGGCTGGCGCAGCCAGTTCTCCAAGCCCTTGCCGTTCTTGCGGATCAGCAAATAGCGGTCGATAACGCGGAAGTGGTCGTGAACCTTACCGAGGAAGCCCGTGTAGTAGGGGTGCTCATAGCCCGCCTGCTTCAGGATCTGGTAGGAAAGAAATGCCGGGCTGATGCTGCCGATATCCTTTTGCGCACCGGTCTTGTTCGACCAGACGACAAGCGGCGTTTCGTGCTGCGCCTTCATCTGGTCCTTCGAGCCCTTGCGTTCCGCCGTCACGTCTTTCATGTAGCCGGTGCTGGTGTAGACGGTGTTGAGCGGCGGCAGGTGGTCGCCGAAGAGAACGATGATCGTCTCGCGATCCCGCTGCTTTGCCCACTCCATGAGCATTTTCAGGCTGTCGTCGGCCTCCTTGATCCCTTGAGCGTAGGTGGCAAGCACCTGCCGGTCGCTTTCCGGGAGGTCGCCCTCGACCTTGATGGTGTTCTTCGCGTAGCGGTTCGGCTCGTAGGGCCCATGGCCCTGCAGCGTCACGGCAAAGAAGAAGAAGGGATCGTCCATCGCGTCGGCCTGGCGGATGATCTCCTTTGTCAGCGATTCATCCGAAGCGAAAATTCCGCGCTTCTGCATCGCCGGCAGGTTCTCTTCGGAGCGGAAGGTATCGAAGCCGAAGGCCTTGTAGACGGCGGTGCGGTTCCAGAACCAGCCCTGGAACGGGTGGATGGCGCGCGACACATAGCCTTCGCCGCGGAAGAAGGTTGCGAGCGACGGGATCGGATTGCGGATATATTGCTGGTATGGAATGCTGCCATAGGGCAAGAAGGCATTCGAAAAGCCGGTCAGCGCTTCGAACTCGACATTGGCCGTCATGCCGCCGAATTCGGGCGAGAAGACGTTGCCGCCCTGGAGTTCGCGGATCGTCGGCATCGGATCGGGCGTCAGCTTGACCTTGGGCAGACGCGTCGGATCCCAGAAGGATTCGCTCATCAGCACGATGACGTCCGGCTTGCCGCGATGCGTCGTTCCGGCGGGCAGCGGCTTTACGGGAATTCGGCCGATCGCATCGGCCATGTAGCCGGGCGGAGCGCTCACATTGGCCATCGGCAGGTTGATCGCGAAGGCGAGCACGAAGCCGTTGTGGCGGTAGTTCTCGGTCTGGTCCCACATGATCGGAATGACGCGCAACCGGTCACGGACCCAGGAGAACTGGTTGTAGTCCATGATGTTCCAGAAGGCGACGAGCAGCGGCAGGGCGAAGACGACCCGTGCGAGACGCTCCCGGCTGGTCAGCTTCGGAAAGTTCCGCCAGGCGTAGCGCAGCAGCAGGGCGATGGCGATGACGGTTGCCAGTATTCCGAGAACGACGCCGACTGCGGTCCATGGCCGATCCTTCACCAGCACCGGCATCAGCTCCATGATCTGACGGCCGAACAGAAAATCGGTGGGATAGAGCGGGTCGGACAGGAAGACTTGCTTCTGCTGGCAGATAAATGCCGGGATGATGGCGAGCGGCGCCACCACGAGCGCGCCCTTGTGCTCACGGCCAAACAGCGCGTCGAGCGCCAGCATGACGAGGAAGAAGACTGCGACCGTCGTCCAGGCCGGCCGCATTGGATCGATGAAATAGGCGATCGTTTCGGAGCCTGACTGGCGCACGATGAACTCGACCGCAAAGACGATCGTCGCGGCAAGCGAAAGCGAAAACAGCGCGCTGCGGGTGCCCGCCAGGGTCTTTGCGTGTCTGACGGAAAAGCCCGGCCTTTCGACATAGACCTGAGGACCTCTCGCGGCGGAATCGATACTGGCCACAACTTCTCCAATTTCACAAAACTTTCGTTCAACTGTCATACGACCGTCATCTTGAACGGGGGATGAATGGCGAAACGGCTTTGATGATCCTCAGGTTCCCGCTGTGGCGACGGGTCCCTGTCGCGTCACTAACGGCCGGGAACAACAGGATTTTTCAGATTTTTTCTAAGCATTGCGATTGGGAGGGGGTTTTTTGCCCCCTGATGCGTTAAGTACAAGCCTTAAGCTGGATGCATTCGCCGAGGAAACACCGACAGGCCTGCCATGACCCCACAGAAAGCCGCACCTTCGACGCTACGGATCGCCGTAGCCCAGCTCAATCCGGCCGTCGGCGATATCGCCGGCAACCTGGCCAAGGCGCGCGAAGCGCGGGCCGACGCCGCGCGCCAGGGCGCCGACCTGGTGCTGTTCACCGAGCTTTTCATTTCCGGCTATCCGCCTGAAGACCTGGTGCTGAAACCGGCCTTCCTGAAGGCGTGCCTGCGCGCCGTCGAGAACCTCGCCGCAGAGACGGCGGATGGAGGGCCGGGAGTGATCATCGGCTTCCCCCGTCAAGCCTCCGCGCAGCGGCACAATTCGGTGGCCGTCCTGGACGGGGGCAAGATCATCGCCGTCCGTGACAAGGTGGATCTGCCGAATTACGGCGAGTTCGACGAAAAGCGGGTGTTCGATCAAGGCGAGATGCCCGGTCCGGTGAATTTCCGCGGCATTCGCATCGGGGTTCCGATCTGCGAAGACATTTGGGGAGAGCTCGGCGTCTGCGAGACGCTCGAGGAAAGCGGCGCCGAGTTCCTGCTTTCTCCGAACGGTTCGCCCTACTACCGCGGTAAAGTTGATGTCCGTCACCAGATCGTGCTGAAGCAGGTGATAGAGACCGGCTTGCCGATGATCTATGCCAATCAGCTCGGCGGGCAGGACGAACTGGTCTTCGACGGCGCGAGCTTCGGCTTCAATGCCGATCGCTCGCTCGCCTTCCAGATGAGCCAGTTCGAGGAGGCGCTCGCGATCTCCGAATGGACGAGGGGTGACGACGGCTGGGTCTCACACAACGGACTCCGGTCTCGCCTGCCGGAATGCGAGGAGGCGGACTATCGCGCCTGCATGTTGGGGCTGCGCGACTACGTCAACAAGAACGGCTTCAAGAACGTCGTCCTCGGCCTGTCGGGCGGCATCGACTCGGCGATCTGCGCGGCGCTCGCCGTGGACGCGCTCGGCGAGGAGCGGGTTCGCACGATCATGCTGCCCTATCGCTATACGTCGCGGGAATCGCTGAAGGACGCCGAGGCCTGTGCCAAGGCGCTCGGCTGCCATTATGACGTCGTTGCGATCGAGGAGCCCGTCGAAGGCTTTCTCAATGCTCTCGCCGACACGTTCGAGGGGACCGAATCCGGGATCACCGAGGAGAACCTGCAGAGCCGCACGCGCGGCACGATCCTGATGGCGATCTCCAACAAGTTCGGCTCGATGGTGGTGACCACCGGCAACAAATCGGAAATGTCGGTCGGCTACGCGACGCTCTACGGCGACATGAACGGCGGCTTTAACCCGATCAAGGACCTTTACAAGATGCAGGTCTATGCACTGTCGCGCTGGCGCAATGGCGCTGTGCCGCCCGGAGCACTCGGCCCCTCCGGCGAGGTCATCCCGCTGAACATCATCGACAAGGCGCCCTCGGCCGAACTGCGGCCCAACCAGACCGACCAGGACTCGCTGCCGCCCTATCCGGTCCTCGACGACATTCTCGAGTGCCTGGTGGAGAAGGAACTGAGTACCGAGGAAATCGTCGCCCGCGGGCATGACGAGGCCACGGTGCATCGGATCGAACACCTGCTCTACATCGCCGAATACAAGCGGCGGCAGTCGGCTCCCGGGGTCAAGATCACCAAGAAGAATTTCGGCCGGGACCGGCGCTATCCGATCACCAACCGTTTCCGCGACCGAGGGTAGATCATGCGCAGTTCGGTGGAGATTTTCGATATTGCCACCGGCGAGACGCAAGTCGTCTGGCAGACGGAGCGGCTGGTCGAGGCGCCGAACTGGTCGCCGGACGGCAAATCACTGATCATCAACGGCGACGGCAGGCTCTATCGGCTTGCCTTTGACGGTTCCGAGCCCGTGGAAATCGACACGGGCTTTGCCGGGCAATGCAACAACGATCACGGCATTTCGCCGGACGGGAAAACGCTGGCGATCAGCGACAAGACCGAATTCGGCAAGTCGGCGATCTATCTGCTGCCGGCCGAGGGCGGCACGCCGCGACTGGTGACGCGCAACCTGCCGTCCTATTGGCACGGCTGGTCCCCGGATGGGAAAACCTTGACCTATTGCGGGATCCGCGACCAGATCTTCGACATCTACACGATTTCGGTCGATGGCGGAGAGGAGCGGCGCCTGACGCATGGCGAGGGCCGCAACGACGGCCCGGACTGGTCGCCGGACGGTGCGTGGATCTATTTCAATTCGAGCCGCACCGGCCGCATGCAGATCTGGCGGGTGAGGCCGGACGGCAGCGATGTCCAGCGCATCACCGACAGCCCTTATGGTGACTGGTTCCCGCACCCGTCGCCGGACGGCAGGCATCTGCTGGTGCTGTCCTATGACGGCGAGGTCTTCGACCATCCGCGCGATCTCGATGTGCGGCTTCGGCTGATGGATCCGGAAGGCAGCAATGCGCGTGTCCTCTTCGAACTCTTCGGCGGGCAGGGGACGATGAACGTTCCGAACTGGTCGCCCAACGGCGATGCCTTCGCCTTCGTGCGTTATCGGCCGGCTTGAGCAGGACGCGGCGCCCCCGCCTTGCGTTTCGCCGGCGGCTGTGCCCATATGCGGCCGTCAGGTGCCCGCTTGCTGCGGGAGAATCGGGAAGCCGGTAGAATTCCGGCACGTGCCCAACGCTGTGACGGTGACGTCTGCGCCAAAAGAGTTCTGAGTATTTTCAGAGCTTTGCCACTGGTTCCTGATGCGATCTGGGAAGGTGGCGCAGCCGAGTGATCCGAAGTCAGAAGACCGGCCTGGCGAGATAGACCGGCCCCGCGCGGACGGCGGGAGGTTGCGCATTGTTGGGGATCGAACGATGCTGCCTGACCCGAACGGCTGCCTTGCGGCGGCCGGTGCCTTTTCGCCGGACGAGCGCGCCGCCGTCTATCGTGCCATCGAGACGCGCCGCGACGTGCGCGACGAGTTCCTGCCCGAACCGCTGCCCGAACCGCTGATCGCCCGCCTGCTCGAAGCGGCGCATCGTGCCCCGTCCGTCGGCTTCATGCAGCCGTGGAACTTCGTGCTCGTACGGCGAATCGAGACGCGGGAGAGGGTCTGGCAGGCTTTCCAGCGCGCCAATGAGGAGGCAGCCGGAATGTTTTCGGGCGAGGCGCAGGCGAAATACCGGTCACTCAAGCTCGAGGGCATACGCAAGGCGCCGCTCGGCATTTGCGTGACCTGCGACCGGACCCGCGGCGGCGCCGTCGTGCTCGGCCGCACGCACAATTCGCAAATGGACGTGTATTCGACGGTTTGCGCGGTGCAGAATCTTTGGCTCGCGGCGCGGTCCGAAGGCGTCGGCGTCGGTTGGGTCAGCATTTTCCACGAGAACGAGGTCAAAGATATCCTCGGAATTCCGGAGCACATCGAAATCGTCGCCTGGCTGTGCCTTGGCTATGTCGATCGCCTCTACCAGCAGCCGGAATTGGCGGTGAAGGGCTGGCGGCAACGCTTGCCGCTCGAGGACCTCGTTTTCGACGAAGGATGGGGCGTCCGCGACAGCCTCGTAACGACCGCCCAAAGGGAAGGTGTCACTCGTTCTGCAGCGGCTGGTAACGCGATCCCCGAGGGTTCTTGAGATCGATCGCGCTCTCTTCCTGTGGCAGGAAGGCAGGACCGACAACGCGGACCTTGCTGCTCTTCGGATCATAGGGGCGCTCTTCCACGGGCTTTGCCCCCGCTGGTCCGAAGGCTGGTGCAGACGGCCCCTCGATCGTCACGACGGAAGGGCTGACCACCGAAAGCTTGGTTCCCGAGGTGGTGCTTTTGTTCTGATCCGTCGTGATCTTCGGAATCTGGCAGCCGCAGATGCCGGGAGAACCGACGTCGCGCACACGATAGGCGAAGGCGTTGGGGAGTTCCCTGTACGGCCTTCCCGTGGACGCCGAAACCATCTGCTCGCTCTCCTCGGTGGCGAGGACGTGATAATAGAGTTCCGTATCGGCGCCGGGGCATCGTGCCCGGCAAAGCTCGGCGTCGCGTCCGAAGTCGGCCGGCGTGGCGTTCGACGAAATCGGGAAAAATGCTCCGTCGCAGGTCCGCACGCACATGGTCCTGAAGCCGCCTGCCGCGCCGTTCTCCATGAATGTGAAATCGTCGGTCGGACCATCGAACAGCAACGGATAGTCCTCGCCGTCCGGCGGGAAGCTTTCGAGGATGTTGCGATGAGCGCGCGCCTCTTCGGTGCCGAATTCATCCGGAACCGTCTCGTCCCAGTTCGGAGCGGCGTCCCCCGAGCAGTCGTTCAATTCCATGGCGGCGAGGATCCGCCGGCGCATGTCCTCATTGCCCTTCGAAATCAGGTGCCGGCGTTGGGCCTTGAGCGTGTGGAGATTGTCCTCCATGCGCGCAATCGCATCGTCAAGCTCGGCACAGGCAGCCGCATTTTCGCTTTCGATGTAGACGACGGACTCGTCGCTGCATTCCATGCGCCGCCTTTCGTTCCTGGCGCGGCGAAGTTCGATGTTCTGCCGCGAAACCGCGCCGGTGAAATCGCGCAGATTGGCGTTTGTCGTGAACGCCGCCGGCAGCTCTGCGAGGCGGGCGCTGAGGCGCGCGCAGACGTCGGTGGCCGATGCCTGCCCAGGCATAGCCAAGGCGAGGGGCAGCAGAGCGGCCGCAAGGTGCATCATCCTCAAGGACGCAGTGGATCGGGACACTGACACTCGTCTTTCCTGCATTTCGCTCCGCTGATCGCGGGACAGGGGCGCCTGTAGTCACATCATACGACGTTAGGGTGAGGGCGCAACGACAAGACGGCGTTTGCGTTAATACGTGTTCCGAGACAGGAAGGGCCGGGCCGCCTGAACGGCCCGGCCATGATTAGGCCGCCCTTGCAGTTTCGAGCGACATGGGCCGTTCGAGCACCGTGCCTTCGATGAGGGCAACGGCCTTCATCTGTCGAAGCAGGCTTCTCGACACTTCCCAGGCGACCGCGACCGCGTAGACATTGCCGATCCTGTGCGGCTCGGCAATCCGTTCTCCGGGGCACCCCATGCGGCGGAACATCCGCTCAAGGAAGACGTCTGTGACGGTGACGATGTGGCTGATGCCGGAGGCAAGGCCAAGTTCGCCGACGCCGCACATCAGTTCGGCGGCGGCGACCGTCACCTGGTTCGAAGACCGGTCCTGGGAAATATCCGGGTCGATGCAGAAGCGGCTCGATTCCCAGACCGAAGCGCTCCGGATTTCCGGGTTGCCGCCGAGCAGCACCGGGAATGTATCATCCAGCATGTTCGGCCCCAGCGTCGGCAGGAGCCTGAGCGAGCCACGCAGCTTCCCGGTTTCCGGCGAATAGGACATCACATAGAGCGGATTGGCCTTGTCGTAGTGGTCGATTTCCCAATCGCCCTCGGTCCTGACGTCCCATTTCAAGAAGTCGTGGAAGACGCGCTTGCGCAGCCGGAACATCTCGTCGATGGCCTGCGGATGTTTTCCGCGAGCGTTTCCGTTCACTATCCTGATCATCTTTCGCTCCATCGTGTTTGCGCGATGGAGCGATGCTGTCAGGCTCGGGCGACACATGTAACTGTCGGTAGTGACAGTTTAATCCAACGATTTTTCCCACAAAATTTGTGGGGCATCCGGCGCCGGGAGCGAGCTCCGATGGTAAATTCCCCCGTCAGATGGTGGGGATCAACGCATGGCGGACTGCCTGCGCAACCGCTTGCGTGTTCGACACGACATTGAGCTTGCGGCGTGCATTGCTCATGAAGAAGCGGACCGTGCGTTCGGAAATGCCGAGGATCGTCGCGATTTCCCAATAGCTCTTGCCGGCTGCCGACCAGGTCAGGACCTCGGTTTCGCGGCTGGTCAAGCGCGGATCGCGCTCGTCGATCGTATCTGCCATCGTCCGCTCGAGCATCGAGGCATGAAAGAGATTGGCTGCCAGCTGGAAGTCACGCAGATGGCAGCGGCGATATTCGGACCATTCCGTCGGCGACATGTTGGCGCTGATCGCCAGCAGCGCCATGCGGCCGGCCGGCGAAGGCAGCGGCAGGGCGACCCCTTCCGTGGACAGGCCGAGGTCCTCTGCAGCCTCGAAGAGCGGCTCGCATTCGGGAAAGCGGCGGCGTGCGGGTGCCCATTCCACAGGCCTTACGCCTCCGAGAGCAAGCCGAAGGATAGGGTCGATCCGGTGAAGACCGCGCGACAGATAGAGCTCCTCGGCATAGGCGCCGAAGGTGTGATGCAGGCGGCAGACCTTGAGACCCTCGGCCGTCGGTTCCGCTTCCAGATAGAGAAGATGCGCAATATCGAAGGTACGACGCATCAAGGCGAAGAATTGCTGCGGTTCCGCACACCCGCCATATTCCACGATATCCAGCAGATCGAGGACAGCCTGTTGATTAGTCATGCCGTAACACCGATTCATGCCCCTAGAATAAACATGGTTTAGCCTGCCGGTTTTTGTCTAGTGCTATATTTCGTAATCGGTGCAAGTCTTTTCACTAGATCAATGCATGGTTGTATTTCCGCGGCAAGCTGCCGCGGAATCGCCTAAAGCGCGATAGACCGGAGAGCCATTCCTCAGGCGGGATGGCTTGCCTCGACCACTGCAAGAGCCGCCATGTTGACGACGCCGCGGGAGGTGACGGAGGGGGAAAGGATGTGGGCCGGCAGCGCCGAGCCGAGTAGGATCGGCCCGACATGAAGGCTGTCCGTCATCGTCTTGACGACGCCGAGCGTGATGTTGGCGGCGTCGAGATTGGGGAAGACGAGCAGATTGGCTTCGCCCTTCAGCGTGCTGTTCGGCATCACCCGCTCGCGCAGCGTTTCGGAGATGGCTGCGTCCCCGTGCATCTCGCCGTCGACCTCGAGATCGGGCGCCAGCTCGCGGACGAGCTTGAGCGCGGCGCGCATCTTGGCGGCGCTCTCGGATTCGCGCGATCCGAAATTCGAATGGGAAACAAGGGCAGCGCGCGGCGTGATGCCAAAGCGGCGTATTTCGCCGGCGGCCATCACGGTCGTCTGGGCGATTTCCTCGGCGCTGGGGCTGAAGCTCACATAGGTGTCGGTGAAGAAGGTCGCACCGCGCTGGGAAATCAACAGACTTAGCGCCGAGAAGTCGAGTACGCCCGGCTTCTTGCCGATGATCTGTGAAACGTCGCGCAGGTGTCGGCTGTAGCGCCCTTCGACCCCGCAGATCAATGCGTCCGCTTCACCGCGCTTGACCGCCAGCGCACCGATCACCGTCGTATTCGTGCGGACGATCGTGCGGGCGGCTTCCGGGATGACGCCGAGACGGCCGACAAGGGTGAAGTATTCTTCGACGTAGTCGCGATAGCGCGGATCTCCTTCCGGATTGACGACCTCGAAGTCGACATCGGGACGGATTCGGAGGCCATAGCGGCGGAGGCGGGTGTCGATGATCTGCGGACGGCCGATCAGGATCGGCTTGGCCGTGCCTTCTTCCAAGAGCACCTGGGCGGCGCGCAACACCCGTTCGTCTTCTCCTTCGGCGAAGATGACGCGGTTCTTGGGGGCGTTCTTGGCGGCTGCGAAGACCGGCTTCATGATGAAGCCGGAGCGGAAGACGAAGCGGTTGAGCTTGTCGAGATAGGCGTCGAAATCCTGGATCGGCCGGGTAGCGACGCCGCTCTCGGCTGCAGCCTTGGCCACCGCCGGAGCGATGCGCAGGATCAACCGCTGGTCGAAGGGCGAGGGGATGAGATAGTCGGGTCCGAAGACCGGCGTTTCCCCTGAATAGGCACGGGCCGCAACATCCGACGGCTCCTCGCGCGCCAGGCCGGCGATTGCCCGCACCGCCGCCATCTTCATCTCTTCATTGATGGTGCGCGCGCCGCAATCGAGCGCGCCGCGGAAGATATGCGGGAAGCAAAGGACGTTGTTGACCTGGTTCGGGAAGTCGGAGCGTCCGGTGCAGATCATCGCGTCCGGCCGCGCGGCGCGCGCCACTTCCGGCATGATTTCCGGTGTCGGGTTGGCGAGCGCCATGATCAGCGGCTTCTCGGCCATCTGGGCGAGCAGTTCGGGCTTGAGGACGCCTGCTGCAGAAAGTCCCAGGAAAACGTCGGCGCCGCCGATGCTGTCGGCAAGCACGCGATTGGCGCTGTCCTGCGCGTAGATGGCCTTCCATTCGTCCATCAGAACCTCGCGGCCCTTATAGACGAGACCCTCCAGGTCATGGACCCAGATGTTTTCGGGCTTGGCGCCAAGGGTGACGAGAAGGTTCAGGCAGGCAAGGGCGGCAGCGCCGGCGCCCGAGGCGACGATCTTCGCCTTGGCGATGTCCTTGCCGGCGAGTTCCAGGCCGTTCAGGACGGCGGCGGCGACAATGATCGCCGTTCCGTGCTGGTCATCATGGAAGACGGGAATGTCCATCTTCTCCCGCAAGCGGCGCTCGACCTCGAAACATTCCGGAGCCTTGATGTCTTCGAGATTGATGCCGCCGAAGGTCGGCTCGAGCGCGGAAACCACGTCGACCATGCGTTCGACGGTCGGCGCGTCGATCTCGATATCGAAGACATCGATGCCGGCGAATTTCTTGAAGAGGACGGCCTTGCCTTCCATCACCGGTTTTGAGGCCAGGGGACCGATATTGCCGAGGCCGAGCACGGCGGTGCCGTTGGAGACCACGGCGACGAGGTTAGAGCGGGCGGTGAAATCGGCGGCGCTCGCCGGGTCATCCCTGATGGCAAGGCAGGGGGCTGCGACGCCGGGCGAATAGGCGAGCGCCAGATCGCGCTGATTGCCGAGCGGTTTGGTGGGCTGGATCTCTAGCTTGCCCGGACGGGGGTAGCGGTGGAAGAAGAGTGCCTGCTGGTCGATGTCTCCGCTCGCCGGAGCCGATTGAGGTTTCGCTTTTTCGCCCGTGGTCATGCCGTCACATCCCCGTTTCTGGATCGGGGCCTTTTGGCACGAATTCCCGCCCGCGTACAGTTTCACGGCAGCGCTTTTCATCAGCCCGATCCGGTCCGCCGAATTCCGGTGTCATCTTCCTGAAACACGAGTCTGGTTTTGACGAGGCGAGACATAGCTCGAGAAGGCGAGGATCTCATGGTTGCGATATCGGGATCTCAACAGAATCCGGTGCGGAAATTGCGGACGCTGTTCATCTCCGACGTCCATCTGGGCTCGAAGGCGGCGAAGACGGACTACCTGATCGATTTCCTGCGCCACCATGAGGCCGAGACTATCATTCTCGTCGGCGACATCGTCGACGGCTGGCGGTTGAAGCGGAGCTGGTACTGGCCGCAGTCCTGCAACGACGTCGTTCAGAAGCTCCTGCGCAAGGCGCGCAAGGGTTCGCGCATTATTTACATTCCCGGCAACCACGATGAGTTCATGAGGGATTTTCCGGGCGTCCACTTCGGCGGTATCGAGGTCGCGGCGCGCCACATGCACCAGGGCGCGGACGGGCGCAACTACCTCGTGCTGCATGGCGACGAATTCGACGTCGTCGTGCGCAACGCGCGTGTGCTCGCCTATCTCGGCGACTGGGCCTACGACACGGCAATCGCTATTAATATCGGCCTTGCCGCCATTCGCCGCCGCCTCGGCATGCCGTATTGGTCGTTTTCGTCCTGGGCGAAGCTGCAGGTCAAGCACGCGGTGAATTTCATCGGCGAGTTTCAGAGGGTCGTTGCGGAGGAAGCCCGCCGGCATAACGCCCAGGGCGTGATCTGCGGGCATATCCATCACGCGGTGATCGAGGACATCGACGAGATCCGCTACATCAACACCGGTGACTGGGTCGAAAGCTGCACGGCGATCGCCGAGCATTTCGACGGCACGATGGAACTGCTCACCTGGCATAGCCTGCGCGGCGGAGTGGCGGTGGAAACCTCGGCCGATGGCTTGCCCGTGACTTTGGCCGCGCCGCGGGCAGCCTGAGGTCCTCGGTACCAGGCCTGAGCCCCACCTGTGGCTAAAACTAGCGGCTAGCGAGCTGGCGGATATTCGTGCTAGGGGTTGCGCACAGCCATCAGGTCCTCCCATGATTCCCGCATCCGCGCGCCCCGTCCTGGGGCCTCCGCCGCGTTATTTCGCGCTCCGCATCGGGTTGCTCTTCTGCGCGCCGCTGATCGTCAACGGCTTCGCCATGCCGTATTTCCCGGTCTGGCTCAACGGCTTGTCGATGAGCGATTTCGAGATCGGCGTGGTCCTCGCCGTGCCGATGTTCATCCGGGTCATCACGGCGCCATTGGCGGGTGTGCTGGCGGACAGGCTCGGTGAGCGCACGATCGTGCTGATCTGGTCGGCCTGCCTCTCGCTTGCACTCGCCTTCGTCCTCTTCTTCGCCAAGGACTTCTGGCCGGTGCTGGTGATCTATGCGCTGCAGTCGGCCGCCTATTCGCCTTACCTCCCGATCGTCGAGGCGATCGCGCTTTCGGGCGTGCGCCGCTGGGGTTTTGACTATGCGCAGATGCGCGTCTGGGGATCGATCGCCTTTATTGGTGCGACGATGCTCGGCGGCTGGATGACCGGCCTCATCGGCGGTGCAATGGTGCTGCCGGCGATGGCCGCCGGTTTCGGCCTGACCGTTGCGATGGCCTGCGCAGCTCCGCGCATCGGCCGCCCACGCAGGCCTTCGCCGATCACGGCAATCACCGAAGCGCCGCCGCAATCGCTGCGGCAGCCCGATTTGCAGCTGCTTTTGATCGGCGTCACGCTGGTCAACAGCAGCCATGCGATGCTGTTCGCGTTTTCTGCCATTTATTGGCAGCAGATCGGCTATAGCGGCACGCAGATCGGGGCGCTGTGGAGTGCCGGGGTGGCGGCGGAAGTGCTGATGTTCTTCTTTGCCAAGGCCATTACCAGGCGCTTCAGCGTCTGGACGATGATCTTCTCCGGCTGCCTGCTGGCGGTCGCGCGCTGGCTGATCTTTCCGATGGACCTCGGTTTTACCGGTTACTTCGTCCTCCAGTGCCTGCACGCCTTTACCTATGCGATCATGCACACCGGCATGCAGCACAAGCTGGTCGAGCGCGTCGCCGAGGAGCAGGAGGCCTCCGCCCAGGGCCTCTATTTTTTCTACACCGGCATCTTCACGGCGATCTTCACCTTCCTGTCGGGCTACTTTTACGCCTGGTTCGGTGTCGCCGGCTTCTATTCGATGTCGGTCGTGGCGCTATGCGGATGCTGCTTCGCCTATGCCGGCTGGTATCTTCAGCCCCACAGGCTCGGCTCGGGCGGGAAGACGAGCGAGGCCGCGTAGCGAAGCCCCGGGCTGCGGTCCTGTGCAAGCAGCAGCGGGCCGTCGAGGTCGACGAAGTCGGCTCCCTGCGCGACGAGGACGGCCGGAGCCATGGCGAGCGAACTGCCGACCATGCAGCCGACCATGACCTTCAGGCCGAGCGCCCGGGCCTCTTCGCGCATGCGCAGCGCCTCGGTAAGTCCACCGGTCTTGTCGAGCTTGATGTTTACCGCGTCGTAGCGTCCGACGAGCGCCTTCAGGTCCTCGGTCGCATGCACGCTTTCGTCGGCGCAGACGGGAACCGAGTGTGCCACGGAGCCCAGCGCCTCGTCACGCCCCGCCGACAGGGGTTGCTCGATGAGGGCGATGCCGGCCTCGGCGCAGACAGCAAAATGCAAGGCGAGGTTTTCCGGCGTCCAGCCCTCGTTGGCGTCGAGGATGATGCTGCTTTTCGGTGCGCCTTTCCGCACCGCGCGGATTCGCGAGGTGTCGTCAGCGGTTCCGACCTTGACCTTCAGCAGCGCGCGATGGGCATATCTTGCGGCCTGCGCCATCATCTCTTCGGGCTCGGCGAGCGAGATCGTGTAGGCGGTCGTCAGGGCGACCGGAGCGGCGAGCCCGGCGAGCGCAGCGGCCGATCTGTTCGCCCGCTTGGCCTCGAGATCCCAGAACGCGCAATCGACGGCATTGCGGGCGGCACCGGGTTTCATCGATTGCTGCAAGTCGAGCCGCGTGATGCCAGATTCGATCGGCGCTCGAACGGTTTCGATTTGGCTCAGGACCGATTCGATCGATTCGCCGTAGCGGCCATAGGGGACGCATTCGCCCCGCCCGATGACGGCGCCGTCGCTGAGCGTGCAGGTCACGACGCTCGCCGTCGTCTTCGAGCCGCGGGAGATAGTGAAGGTGCCGGCGATCGGAAAATGGTCGACGGTAGCTGAAAGCGAGATCGGCATCGTTGTTCTCTCATGGGGTGGGGATTCGCCGTGCCCGCCATGCCCGGGCGCTCGGTCGGGCCGGCGCGCTGTGTCTTTTCGGCCGCACAAGGCCTGCCGTACGGCTTTGAAACGACGGGTGATTTTGTCCTGGGATCGAATCTGGTTTAAGAGATTACTGAATAGCAAGTGAAAGACCAAGATCACGTGACGCGAAAGCCATCCCAGAAGGCTGCCGATGTCGTCCTCGCCGAGGCCGACGGGGAGACGGGCCGACGCTATGTGTTCAGCGGCGACTGGCGGCATCAGACGGCGGAAGCCATGGCCGACAAGCTGAAGCGGCTCGGAAAGCCGGCCGGCGGCCGGAACGAGTTCGATTTTTCCGGGATCACCGGCATGGACACGGCCGGCGCCTGGATAATCCGGCGCTTCATGAACGGGCTCGGCAGCGAGGACGGGGGCGAGGTTCGCTTCGCCGGCGGCGGGGAGCGCTATGTCGAATTGGTGCGCGCTCTGCCCAAGGAATTGCGGCAGCCGGAGCGTTCGAAACGAAGGGACCCGCTTTTCCAGCGGTTGTTTGCACCGATCGGTGAGGTGACCGTATCGATTTGGACCGACACGGTCGCCGCCATGTATATCCTGGGATCCGCGGTGCGCGGGGCACAGATGAAGCTCGGGCGTCACGCCGGCGTATCGCCTGCCGCGATCGTCCACCAGATCGACCGCATGGGCGTGATGGCGACACCCATCATCACCCTGATGTCGTTCCTGATCGGCGCCATCATCGCCCAGCAGGGCGCCTTTCAGCTCCGATCTTTCGGCGCGGAAATCTTCGTCGTCGACCTCGTCGGCATTCTGCAGCTGCGCGAAATCGGCGTGCTGCTGACGGCGATCATGATCGCCGGCCGCTCGGGCAGCGCGATCACGGCCGAAATCGGCTCGATGAAAATGCGCGAGGAGGTCGACGCGCTGAAGGTCATGGGGTTGAGCCCGGTCGGCGTACTCGTCTTTCCGCGCCTCGTGGCGCTGACGATCGTGCTGCCGCTCTTGACCATCATCGCGAATTTCGCCGCTCTGGCCGGGGCGGCGCTGGTTGCCTGGAGCTATTCGGGCATCACCATACCGACGTTCCTCGCGAGACTGCAGGAGGCCGTCGACTTCTCGTCGGTGGCGGCCGGCATGATCAAGGCGCCGTTCATGGCGCTGATCATCGGCGTCGTTGCCGCTGTCGAGGGGCTGAAGGTCGGCGGCAGCGCGGAATCGCTCGGGCGGCGTGTGACGTCGTCGGTCGTCAAGTCGATCTTCGTCGTCATCCTCATCGACGGCCTGTTCGCCATGTTCTACGCGGCGATCGATTTCTGAGGCGGGCGGAAAATGGTTCAGGCGGTCATGGAGAAGCAGTTGGAGCAGGCGGCGGAGCGCGAAAGCATCCTCTCCGTTCGCGACCTGACCGTGGGCTTCGGCGACAATATCGTCCTCGACAAGCTCAATCTCGACGTGCTGCGCGGGGAGATCCTCGGCTTCGTCGGAGCTTCCGGCACCGGCAAGTCGGTCCTGATGCGCACGGTCCTGAGGCTGCTGCCGAAGCGCTCAGGCATGATCAAGATCCTTGGCGCGGAATACGACAAGGTGAGTGAGGAGGAACGCATCGCGCTCGACATGCGGCTCGGCGTTCTCTTCCAGCATGGGGCGCTCTTTTCCGCACTCACCGTGCGGGAGAACATCCAGGTGCCGATGCGGGAATATCTCGATCTGCCGCAGGGGCTGATGGATGAACTGGCGCGCCTGAAGATCGAACTGGTCGGCCTGGCGCCGGAAGCGGCGGAAAAATATCCTTCGGAGCTTTCCGGCGGTATGATCAAGCGCGCCGCCCTCGCGCGGGCGCTGGCCCTCGATCCGGATCTCGTCTTTCTCGACGAGCCGACGTCGGGCCTCGATCCGATCGGCGCGGCGGAGTTCGACGAGTTGATCGCCAAGCTGCGGGACACGCTTGGATTGACCGTGTATATGGTGACTCACGATCTGGACAGCCTGTTCTCGGTTTGCGACCGGATCGCCGTCCTCGGCCAGAAGCGCGTCCTGGTCGAGGGAACCATCGAGGACATGCTTGCCTGCGACGAGCCGTGGGTGAAATCCTATTTCCGCGGCAAGCGGGCGAGGGCGATCGTGCGCGAGCACGACTGAGCGGTAAAAGTGATAAAATAGGCGACGCGAGGTGTGTCGCAGCAGGGTGAAGTGGCGGCGGGGCCGCAGAGGTAGTCTGAGCCGATGGAAACTAAAGCGAATTATGCCATTGTCGGCTTTTTCACGGTGTTCGTGATCGCCGCTGCCTTCGGCTTCGTCTACTGGATGTCGCAATACGGCCGAAGCGGCGAAATGGTCGAACTCGTCGTCAACATTCCGGGTTCTGCCAACGGTCTCTCGGTCGGCTCGCCGGTGCGTTTCAACGGGATCAATGTCGGCAGCGTGCGCAGTCTTGCGATCGACGCCAATGATCCGCGCTACTCGATCGCCATCACGGAGGTTTCGGCCGATGCGCCGGTGCTGACCTCGACACGGGCGACGCTGGAAATCCAGGGCCTGACCGGGGCGGCCTATATCGAGCTCAGCGGCGGGCGAAAGGGCGACGAAAACATCCTGAAGACGGCACTCGAGAACGGGACGCAGGCGCGTATTCTTGCCGACCAGTCGAGCGTCACCAGCCTGCTCGCGACCGCCGACCAGATCCTCGATCGGGCGAACAGCGCCATCGGCGACATTCAGGGCTTCGTCACGGAAGTTCGTGGCCCGTTGACCTCGACAATCGGCAATGCGCAGCGGTTCTCCAAGGCGCTGGCGGACAATTCCGACGCGATCGATCAGTTCCTGAAGAGCGTGGAGGAGTTATCGGGGTCGGTCAGTGCGGCCTCGAAGAAGCTCGATACCACGCTTGCGAGCGCCGACAGGCTGATCAAGTCGGTCGATCCGAAGAAGATCGACACGATCGTCAGCAATGTCGAAGAGGTGAGCAACGACCTCAAGGCCGCTTCCGGCGGCGTTTCGGAGGCGATCGCCGGTTTCAAGCGAACCGTCGACACCTATGACCAGTTCGGCAAGAACGCGCAGCAGACCTTGAAGCGTGTCGACGCGTTGGTGGCTGCGGTCGACAGCCAGAAGGTGGGGCTCGTCGTCAACGACATCTCCGCGGCGAGCGCCGATGCCCGCAAGGTTGCCGCTCAGGTATCCGAGTTTGCCAACAAGATTTCCGCCCGTCAGGAAGACATCGACCAGACGATCACCGATTTTACGGAGATGTCGAACAAGCTGAATGCGGCATCAAACCGTGTCGACGGCATTCTCGCGAAGGTCGACGGCTTCCTGGGAGACGCGAATGCGCCGTCGCTTTCGGCTGAGGCGCGCGCGACGCTTGAATCGTTCCGCCGCATGGCCGACAACCTCAACGCCCAGATCGGTCCGATCACCGACAACCTGAAGCGCTTCTCGAATTCCGGCTTGCGGGACGTGGAGACGCTCGTCACGGAAACGCGGCGGACGGTGCAGAGCCTGCAGAGTACAATTTCCAATTTCGATCGAAATCCACAGCGCCTGCTATTCGGCGGCGAGACTGTTAAGCAATATGATGGCCGCACGCGGCGGTGATTCGCTGATCGGTCGCGGGCAGGTTGCGTGGGGGCGGGGAGCCGGACGGCGCCGCGTTGTTTGGGGATGATGTGCGTATGGGTTTTCCGGGTCTGGTAGCGTTGTGTGGTGCGGGAGCGGCCCGGTTTGCTGCGGTTCTTTCATTGGCGACGATCATGGCCGGCTGCGGTACGCGCCAGGCGGTCAACGATACGTTCAGCCTGGCATCGGTGCCTGTCGTCTCACGCCCGGCTGGAACGAACCGTCAGATCCTCGTGCCGGAACCGACGGCCCTGAAGACACTCGGCAGCGACCAGATCGTCGTCCGGCTGTCGAGATCGGAACTGCAATATCTCGCCGGGGCCCAATGGGGTGACAGCCTGCCGCGCCTGGTGCAGGATCGGCTTGTCCAGACTTTCGACGATACCGGCAGGGTTCGTGGCGTCGGCAAGCCGGGCCAGGGCCTTGCCATCGACTATCAGCTGGTCACCGAACTCCGCGCCTTCGAGATTTCCACCGACGGACCGGATACGGCGGTCGTCGAGATCTTCGCCAAGATTTTGGACGATCGCACCGGCACCGTGCGCAGGCAGCAGGAATTCCGTGCCGTCGCGCCGGTGCAGGGTGCCGGCAATCCGGCCTTTGTCGCAGCCCTCGACGCGGCCTTCGCCAAGGTGGCAGCCGATATCGTCGGCTGGACGCTTCGGTCTATCTAAGCTCGGCGCTAAACCGGACGTTCGCCCCTCATCTGCCTGCCGGCAGATGAGGGGCATTGTCGCAAAGGCTGAGTTTACCCGCTGCTGCTTTTCGAGAGCGCTATACGGTTGAGCACTTCGCCGACCCCTGCGACCGACATTGCCGCTTCCTCTGCGCGGAGGATTTCGTCCTTTGTGGCAACGGTGCCGCCGAGCAGGACGGTGGTGCCACTGCAGGTCACCGTGACGTCGGCCGCGTCAAGGCCCGGCGCGACGGCAAGGCAATGGGCAACCCTTCGCTCCAGCTCCGCCGGGTGGTCGGGGGTTACTCTTTCGGGCTCCTGGCCGAAGAATGTGCGCTTCTTGAATATCATGCGGCGATCACTCCGTCGTTGCGGAGAAAACGCCGGAGGCTGTGATTTGTTCGCGTCTTCGTTGAGCAATCAGGGCCAGCGAACGACCGGGGGCAGGGACGAGAGGATCGACTCGACGTTCCCACCCGTCTTGAGGCCGAAGATGGTGCCGCGGTCGTAGAGCAGGTTGAACTCCACGTAGCGGCCGCGACGCACGAGCTGCTCGTCGCGATCGGCCTCCGTCCAAGGCGTGTTGAAATTCGCCCTGACGATCTTCGGAAAGACGATGGCGAAGGCCTTGCCGACATCGCGGGTGAAGGCGAAATCGGCCTGCCAGCCGCCAAGATCCTCGGGCGAGTGCAGCCAATCGTAGAAGATGCCTCCGGTGCCGCGCGGCTCGTTTCTGTGCTTGAGGAAGAAGTATTCGTCGCACCATTCTTTGAATTTCGCATGATCGGCGACCGGATGCCGGTTGCAGGTGATCTCCATCGCCCGGTGAAAGACGACGGTGTCCGGATCGGTCATGAGGCGCCGGCGGTCGAGGACGGGGGTCAGGTCCGCGCCGCCGCCGAACCAGTTGCTGGTGGTCACGACCATGCGCGTATTCATGTGCACGGCGGGCACGTTCGGATTGACCGGATGGGCGATCAGCGAAATGCCGGAGGCCCAGAAACGTGGATCTTCGCTGGCGCCGGGCATCTGGCTGCGGAATTCGGGGGAAAATTCGCCGAAAACGGTCGATGTGTGGACGCCGACCTTCTCGAAGACGCGGCCCTCCATCATCGACATGCGGCCGCCGCCGCCGGCGCCTTCCTCGCGCAGCCAGTCCTTGCCGACGAAACGGCCGGGCGGACGATCCGACAAGGGTCCTGTCAGATCATCCTCGATCGCCTCGAATGCCGCGCAGATCGAGTCGCGCAGGCTTTCGAACCAGGCCTTCGCCTCGGCCTTCTTGTCTTCGATGTCTGCAGGCAGACCCTGCGGCAATTGCGGTCTTTCCATGGGAATTCCGGTTCCAATAGGCGGGCTTTCGCAGAGAGGGAGCCCCGATTCTGTCGCCGTTCACAGTCCATATTTTGGGCCGGATGGCAACGGCGCCGCGGCCCCGCGTGACAGTCTATCGCATCGACGCGCCTCCGGCGATTTTGCTCGGGGCGATGGGTCGGAGCCGACGGGCTGGCCAAGCGGCGGTGCCGTTCCTATCTTTATCGTCAGAGGTACAGCCATGGCGAAGATACCCCCAGGACCGCCGCTCGATGGCTTGCGGCGCCAGATCGCCCGGCATCGCCGGGAGCACCCCGCGCGAGCAGACAGGCTGTTCGTGCGCGAGACCTTCCGCCTCGAACGCAGTGCCGCCCGCGCCAAGGCGCGCGAATGGTTCGAGACATGGCCGAAGGCCGCCTACTGGACGGAAGTCGAGAGCTGGCGCCAACTCGAGGGCGACGAGATCGAGTTCACGATGCGCCGGCTGCCGAGCGCCGATTGAACGACCGCATTTTCGAAGCGCGCACTCAATTCATCTCGCCAAGGCGGCGGGAGCGCGCTAAGCGTTGCTCCACTCTTCCCGACACCCTCCCGATTGCTCATACCGGCCATCACCCCATGCCCATCGTCCGCTCGGTAATCGTGCTGTCCGTCACGCAGATCGTCGCCTGGGGCGCGATGTTCATGTTCGTATCGGTCACGGCGGCGGGAATGGCCGGCGACCTCGGTCTCGAGCCGTCGATGATCTATCTCGGTCCCACCATGATGCTGGTGGCAATGGCCCTGTGCTCACCGCCGCTGGGCGCGCTTTATGAGCGCTTCGGAGCGCGGCCGGTGCTCGCGTCCGGTTCGGCGCTAGCTGCGCCCGGCTTGTGGGTGCTCGCGAGCGCGCATGGGCCGGTCACCTATTTGGCCGCCTGGGCTCTTCTCGGTATCGCCGGTGCCGCGACGCTGACGACGTCCGCCCATGTCTATCTGAGTGAAATTGCCGGCGAGGGCGCGCGCCGAGCGATCGGGGCGCAGATGCTCGCCACGGCTCTCGCCCCGAGTGTTTCCTGGCCCGTCACTGTGTTCGTTGAGGCAGCGCTCGGCTGGCGTGGTGCGCTCATCGTCTACGGCGCGGTGATGCTGCTCGTCTGCGCGCCGCTGCATTGCTTCGGTCTCCCGCAGACCAAAAGGGCAGGCCGGGCGTCCCGTGCCGCCTCAGATGGCAAGCGGGAGCAGCCCGACACGCGTCACTATTGGGCGCTTGTCGCCCTTATCGTTGCGGCAGTTGCGCTCAACGGCTTCGTTACCTGGGGTTTCCAGCTCGTTGTCATCGATATTCTCCGGAGCTACAGCGTGCCCGACTATCTGGCGGTGGGTTTCGGATCCGTGATCGGTTTCGTCCAGCTCTCGGCGCGGCTTTTCGATTTTCTCGGCCGCAACCGCTGGGACGGGCTGGCGACCGGCTTCGTCGCGGCGGCGATCATGCCGCTGGCATTGCTGACCTTGATTTTCGGCGCGGGGAGCGAGTGGTCGATCGTCCTTTTCCTCGTGCTCTACGGCCTTTCGAGCGGCGCCATGTCGGTCAGCCGGGCGACGATGCCGCTCGTGTTCTTCTCGCCGGCGCAATATGCGCTGGTCACGGCGCGCCTCGGATTGCCGCTCAACCTCGCCTTCGCCGCCGCCCCTCCGTTCTTCTCCTTCGTACTCGGAGCAGCCGGGAACGGCTGGGCGCTTTCGATTGCACTGCTCTGCTCGGTCGGCACTTTGACGAGCATGATCCTGCTCAACCGGATGCGGCCGGCTGCGGCTCACGCCCCGGCGGTTTCCGCGTCGCTCGAGCCGTCGGACGGATCCATCAGGCGCGGCCCAGCACCCTCGGAGCCAAGCACGTCATGAGGGTTGCGCAACGGGCAATCGCGCATCGACAGGCAGCCGCAGCCGATGCAGCCGGTCAACTGGTCGCGCAGCGAGGTCAACTTGGCGATCCGATCGTCGAGTTGCTGCCGCCAGCTGTTCGATAGCCGGGCCCAATCTTCGACGGTCAGCGGCCGGTCGTCTGGAAGCACCGACAGGGCGGATTGAATCTCCGCAAGCGGAATCCCAGTGCGCTGGGCGACCTTGATGACGGCGACGCGTCGCAACACCGAGCGCGGATAGCGCCGCTGGTTGCCGCGGCTGCGGTTGCTGCGGATCAGCCCCTTCGTCTCATAGAAATGCAGCGTCGAGACGGCGATGCCGCTCCGTTCGGCGACCTCGCCGACGGTCAGCTCCCGCCTGAAATCGCTGCCCTCTTCTTTTTGCATCGGTGCTATTGACCTCAACTAAGCTTGAGGTTCTATAGCATGAGCTCCCTGTAAACGACAACTAGGAGCTGATTCCGCATGACAGAGAAAATGACCCTTGCGCTGATCTATGGCAGCGCACGGCAGGGCCGGTTCTGCGATACCGTCGCCAGCTGGCTTATCCGCGAGCTTTCGACGTCCGACGTCTTCAGCCTGACGATCATCGATCCATTGCGGTTGAAGAACTCTCGCAGCGAGAAATCGGCCGATCCGGCCGAGTGGATGGAACGAAAGGTTGCCGAGGCGGACGCCTTCATCGTCATCACGCCGGAATATAATCACGGCTATCCCGCGGCGCTGAAGGAAATGATCGACGCCGTTTATGAGCCCTGGCATGCCAAGCCGGTGGCCTTTGTCTCCTATGGCGGCGCCTCCGGCGGTATCCGCGCCGTCGAGCAATTGCGCCAGGTCTTCGGAGAACTGCATGCGGTGATGCTCCGCGACGGGGTGGCGCTTCCGAAGGCGTGGTCGAAATTCGATGCAGCCGGCAATCTCTACAAGCCGGAAGAGCTTCGGGCGCCACTGTTCCTGATGATGGACCGGCTCACGTGGTGGGCGCGCACATTGAAATATGCGCGCAAGGCCACGCCCTATAGCGAGATTGCCGCGTGAGGGGCGGGGTATCTCCCGACGAGATAGGACGCCGCAAGGCACTCATTGACGTCTCAGAACGCGCCGGTCTGCCGCATCGCCTCGCCGACTACCATCGCGGTGGCGATGGCGATGTTGAGCGAACGCTGGCCCGGCGCCATCGGAATGAGGATGCGGGCGTCGGCACGGTCATGCACATGATCGGGCACGCCGGCGCTTTCCCGGCCGAAGAGCAGAACGTCGTCGGGCTGGAAGTCGAAACGCGTATAGGGCTCGGCGGCCTTTGTGGAAGCGAGCACCAGCCGCCGGCCGCTTTCCGCCCGCCATGTTTCAAAGTGCTCCCAGTTGACATGGCGGGTGAGCGTGACCGCCGCGATATAGTCCATGCCGGCGCGCTTGAGATTGCGGTCGGAGAGATCGAAGCCCGCCGGCTCGATGATGTCGACGGCCAGTCCGAGGCAGGCAGCGAGACGCAGGATTGTGCCGGTGTTGCCCGGAATGTCCGGCTGATAGAGGGCGATGCGGAGTTCGTTCATGGGCTTTCGTCGACGGCGTATGATCAAAGGGGCAGGCGCGAGACGTCGTATGGCATCGATTTGGTCCTTGATCCACAGCCCGGTCGGCTGCGGTGGCGTACATTCGGCGCGGATGAATTTCACCTCTCTAATTTGTGCCAAAATGGCAACAGGCCGAGCGTCGACGGAGAGACAGGCAAGAAAGTGACTGCGACAATCTGGCGCGGCAGCGCGATTGAGGGTAAAGGTCAAGTCTCTTCAACGCGAACCGACGGAGGCATGCATGACGGTATTGATGTTGACACGCCTCCATCCTGTAGCCTGGCCTTCCCAGGCCTAGCCGGTTCCGCGCCTTTTCCTTCTATCGATCGAATGACGCGCTCCGGTCCCGGAGTGGAGCTCGGCTCGAGGCGTCATCTCTGGACCGTGATTTCTCAAAAATAAAGAATGCGGGGCGACCCGCCTTCCTTCAAACTATCTGAAGGAGCTTGGATAATGTTCGGCTGGTTTGAATCCCGCCTCAATCCTTACCCGACGGAAGAGCCCAGGCTTCCGCCGAAGGGTCTCTTTGCCTTCTGCTGGCACTACACCAAGCCGGCGGCGCCGTGGCTGCTGATCATGGCGGTCTGCACCATGCTGATCGCGATCGGCGAGGTGGCGCTGTTTCAATTCCTCGGCAATGTGGTGGATTGGCTGTCCAATGCCGAGCGCGAAACCTTTCTCGCCACCGAGGGAGGCAAGCTCGCCTGGATGGGAGCCCTGATCCTCATCGGCCTCCCGGGCCTTGTGGCGCTCGATTCATTCATCATGCACCAGGTGCTGCTCGGCAATTATCCGATGATCGCCCGCTGGCAGATGCACCGCTACCTGCTTCGGCAGAGTATGACCTTCTTCGCCAACGAGTTCGCCGGGCGCGTGGCAACGAAGGTGATGCAGACGTCGCTTGCGGTTCGCGAGACGGTGATGAAGATCCTCGACGTCTTCGTCTATGTCGTGAGCTACTTCACGACGATGCTGGTCGTCGTCGCCGCAGCCGACTTACGCCTCGTCGCGCCGCTCGCCATCTGGCTCGCCGTCTATGTCGTGATCGTCAGCACCTTCGTGCCGCGCCTGCAGAAGATTTCCAAGGAGCAGGCGGATGCCCGGTCCATGATGACGGGTCGGATCGTCGACAGCTACACGAATATCAGCACGGTAAAACTCTTCTCGCATGCGGGGCGGGAGGAGACCTATGCGCGCGCCGGCATGGAGGAGTTCCTCGCCACCGTCTACCGCCAGATGCGCAAGGTGACGCTGTTCCACATCTGCGTCTACGCGAACAACTGCGTGGCGCTCTTCGCCGTCGGTGCGCTGGGCATCTATCTGTGGCTGACCAGCGCGATCTCGGTCGGCGCGATCGCCGTCGCGATTGGGCTCGCGATGCGCATCAACGGCATGTCGCAATGGATCATGTGGGAAGTCTCGGCATTGTTCGAGAATATCGGCACTGTCTATGACGGCATGGGCATGATGACCAAGGCACACGACATCGTCGATGAGCCGAATGCGGCGCCGTTGAAGGCTGAGAAGGGCGCGATCCGTTTCGAGGACGTGCGCTTCCACTACGGCAAGGCAAAGGGCGTCATCGATCGGCTGTCGCTCGAGATTCGCCCCGGCGAGAAGATCGGCCTCGTCGGCCGCTCGGGCGCCGGCAAGACGACGCTGATGAACCTGCTGCTGCGCTTCTACGACCTGGAGGACGGCGTGATCCGGATCGACGGCAAGAATATTTCCGCCGTCACCCAGGACAGCCTGCGTTCTCAGATCGGCGTCGTCACGCAGGATACGTCGCTGCTGCACCGCTCCATTCGCGACAACATCGCCTATGGACACCCGGAGGCGACGGATGCGCAGGTCATCGCCGCTGCCAAGAAGGCGAATGCCTGGGAGTTCATCCAGATGCTCGAGGACAACCTCGGCAGGCGAGGGCTGGACGCGCAGGTCGGCGAACGGGGAGTGAAGCTCTCGGGAGGCCAACGGCAGAGGATTGCCATTGCCCGGGTCTTCCTCAAGGATGCGCCGATCCTCATTCTCGATGAGGCGACATCGGCGCTCGATTCCGAGGTGGAGGCGGCGATCCAGGAGAACCTCTTCGCCCTGATGGCCGGCAAGACGGTGATCGCCATCGCCCACCGCCTGTCGACACTGACGGAAATGGACCGTCTGGTGGTTCTCGAAGCGGGACGGATCGTGGAGACCGGCTCGCATGCCGAGCTTGTCGCCAAAGGCGGCCTCTACGCCGACCTCTGGTCGCGTCAGTCCGGCGGCTTCATCGCCGACGACGCCGAAAAGGAGGAGGCGGCGGAGTAATCTGCCGCCACGTTGCGCTTTTCGCTCGGATCAAAGCTTACGCATTTGTAATCGATGGGCCGGCGGAAACCGATTGCCGTCCGTCCTCAGCCCCCTATTATCTGAACAATGCTGCGCGCCATCGTCACTATCTTCGAGAATTGGATCAAGCCCTTCGCGCCGCGCGACCGGCTGCAGCCGCCAAGGTCGCTCTGGGGCTTCGCATGGTTCTATGCAAGCCAGGCAAAGGGTCCGTTCCTTGCCATGGCAGCGCTCGGTGGGCTGGTTGCCATGCTCGAGGCGGGGCTCTTCTATTTCGTCGGCCGGCTTGTGGACGTGCTCGATACCATCCGGCCACAGGACGGATGGAGCGGACTGATCGCCTCCAACGGTCCGGAACTGCTCTTCATGCTGTTGACGGTGCTGGTGTTCCGCTTCCTGGCCGTAGCGCTCGCGGCTCTGGTCGAGGAGCAGGCGATCATCACCGGCTTCCTCAACCTTGTCCGCTGGCAGTCCTATGTCCACGTCGCCCGGCAATCGCTCACCTTCTTTCAGAACGATTTTTCCGGCCGCATCGTCACCAAGGTCTGGTCGGGCGCGCAGGCGACGAGCGACCTGATCGTCTCGCTGCTGCAGGTCATCTGGTTCATCGTCATCTACACGGCGTCGACCATGGCACTGGTCGCCCAGCTCGATTGGCGGCTGGCGGCGATGGTGGCCTTCTGGATCGCCATCTTCCTTTCGCTCGCCCGCTATTTCGTTCCGCGCGTCCGCAAGCACGCCCGCGACACCGCGGAAATGGCGTCGATGCTCAACGGCCGCATGGTCGATGCCTATTCGAATATCCAGACGCTGAAGCTCTTCGGCAGCGACGAGGAGAATGACCGCTATATCCGCGCCGGCTTTGACCGCTTTCAGGGTGCGGTAATCCCCTTTACCCGCCTGCTGACGGGTGTGCGGGCCTCCCAGGCGCTGCTTTCCGGGCTGATGATCGCGGCGATCGCCGTCTACTCGGTTCATCTATGGCTTGCGGGAATGGTGAGTTCGGGGGCGGTTGCCTTCACGCTGGCGCTCGTGCTGCGCCTCAACATGCTGCTCGGGCGGATGATGTCGCAGTTCAACGCCATCATGCGCAATATCGGCACGATCCAGAATTCGGCCGAGCTCGTCTCGCAGCCGATCGGCCTCGTCGACAGGCCCGGGGCGCTCGATCTCGAAGTCAAACGGCCGGAGATCCGGTTCGAGCGGGTGTCGTTTCACTACGGCAAGGGCGGCGGGGTGATCGATGAGTTCTCCCTGTCCGTCCGCCCCGGCGAGAAAGTCGGCATCGTCGGCCGCTCGGGCGCCGGCAAGTCGACCCTCGTCAACCTGCTGCTGCGCTTCTACGACCTCGAGGGAGGTCGGATCCTGATCGACGGGCAGGATATCGCCACGGTCCGCCAGGAATCGCTGCGCGCCCAGATCGGCATGGTCAGCCAGGACACCTCGCTTCTGCATCGGTCGATCCGCGACAATATTCTTTTCGGAAGGCCGGGCGCGACGGACGAGCAGCTGATCGAAGCGGCGCGCAAGGCGGAAGCCTATGACTTCATCGTCAATCTGCAGGACCAGCGCGGCCGCAAGGGATTCGATGCCCATGTCGGCGAGCGTGGCGTCAAGCTTTCCGGCGGCCAGCGGCAGCGGATTGCGATCGCCCGCGTGATGCTCAAGGACGCGCCGATCCTTGTTCTCGACGAAGCGACCTCGGCGCTCGATTCGGAAGTGGAGGCAGCCATCCAGTCCAATCTGGAGCGTCTGATGCAGGGCAAGACGGTGCTCGCCATCGCTCACAGATTGTCGACGATCGCAGCGCTTGACCGTCTGGTGGTGGTGGACCGCGGACGTATCGTCGAGGACGGCAGCCACGCCGAGCTGATCGCCCGCGGCGGCCTCTATGCGGAACTTTGGGCGCGCCAATCCGGCGGCTTCATCGCCCAGGAGGAAGCGGCCGAATAGGGGGCTCCGACGTGCCCTTCGACCGTGCCAAGCCCTTGTGCTCATTGGCTGCCTCTTTCCCCCGCGACAATCTGCCCACCTCCTCCTGTGAAGGCTGGACATAATTCGCGATCGAGCATAGAACGCGCCGGATTGGTGGGGATTCTGCGTGCAGGATTCTCCGGATTCTGGCATCCGTACCGAGACTTGCCGTGGCAAGCCGTGCAGGGGGCCAGCAAGAGGATAGGGTGCGCTCCGAGACCTGGGAAAAGGGACCGAAACGCGCCGGGGGCGGATGCGGTTTCCGCACATTGCGTGAGAGGATGGTTTAGCCGTGAGCGAACACGACACTTCAAGCGAGACCTTGGGCGAGCCCACTCGCCGCGATTTCCTGTATCTGGCAACGGGCATGGCCGGCGTTGTCGGCGCCGGCGCGGCGGCCTGGCCGTTCATCGATCAGATGCGCCCGGATGCATCGACGCTTGCGCTGGCTTCGATCGAGGTCGACGTTTCGAGCCTTCAGCCGGGGATGTCACTGACGGCGAAGTGGCGCGGCAAGCCGGTCTTCATCCGCAACCGCACCGACAAGGAAGTCGAGGATGCGAAGGCCGTGCCGCTCGAAGAGCTCAAGGACCCGGTCGCCCGCAACGCCAACCTCGCCACCGATGCGCAGGCGACCGATCTCGATCGCTCCGCCGGCGAGGGCAAGGAAAACTGGATCGTGATGATCGGCTCCTGCACCCATCTCGGCTGCGTGCCGCTCGGCCAGGCCGGTGATTTCGGCGGCTGGTTCTGTCCCTGCCACGGGTCGCACTACGATACGGCCGGCCGCATCCGCAAGGGCCCGGCACCGGAGAACCTCGCCGTGCCGACCTTCTCGTTCGTTTCCGACACAGTTATCAAGATCGGTTGAGGGGACTACTGATAATGAGTGCTGAACATTCAACCTACACGCCCACGACAGGCATAGAGAAGTGGGTTGATTCCCGTCTTCCGCTGCCGCGCCTCGTTCACGACTCGTTCGTCTCCTATCCGGTGCCGCGCAACCTGAACTACGCCTATACCTTCGGCGCGATGCTGTCGGTGATGCTGATCGTACAGATCCTGACGGGTATCGTGCTGGCGATGCACTATGCAGCCGAAACGAGCGTTGCGTTCAACTCGGTCGAAAAGATCATGCGCGACGTCAACCATGGCTGGCTGCTGCGCTATCTGCACGCCAACGGCGCATCCTTCTTCTTCATCGCGGTCTACCTGCACATCGCCCGTGGCCTTTATTACGGCTCTTACAAGGCGCCGCGCGAGATCCTTTGGATACTCGGCGTCGTCATCTATCTCCTGATGATGGCGACCGGCTTCATGGGCTATGTTCTGCCCTGGGGTCAGATGTCCTTCTGGGGCGCAACGGTTATCACCGGCTTCTTCTCGGCCTTCCCGCTGGTGGGTGAGTGGATTCAGCAGTTCCTGCTTGGCGGCTTTGCCGTCGACCAGCCGACGCTGAACCGCTTCTTCTCGCTGCACTACCTGCTGCCCTTCATGATCGCCGGCGTCGTCGTCCTGCACATCTGGGCCCTGCACGTCACCGGCCAGACGAACCCGACCGGCGTCGAAGTGAAGTCGAAGACCGATACCGTGGCCTTCACGCCCTATGCGACGCTCAAGGATGCACTCGGCGTTTCGATCTTCCTCATCGTCTATGCCTGGTTCGTCTTCTACATGCCGAACTATCTCGGCCATCCGGACAACTACATCCCGGCCGACGCGCTGAAGACCCCGGCTCACATCGTTCCGGAATGGTACTACCTGCCGTTCTACGCGATGCTGCGCGCCATCACCTTCAATATCGGCCCGATCGACTCCAAGCTCGGCGGCGTTCTGGTGATGTTCGGTTCGATCATCGTTCTGTTCTTCCTGCCCTGGCTCGACACGTCCAAGGTCCGTTCCGCCGTCTTCCGCCCCTGGTACAAGCTGTTCTTCTGGATCTTCGTCGCCAACGCCATCATGCTCGGCTGGCTCGGTTCCCGCCCGGCAGAAGGCCTCTACGTCGTCCTGTCGCAGCTCGGCACGCTGTACTACTTCGGTTTCTTCCTCGTCATCATGCCGCTCCTCGGCCTGATCGAAACGCCGAAGCGCATTCCGAACTCCATCACCGAGGCGGTGCTGGAGAAGCAGAATGCCAAGGCGCAGCCGAAAACCGCGCACGCCTGACCGGAACAGCGATTGATAAGGAACTCACAACAATGAAAAAGCTTGTTACAGGCATTCTGTCACTCGCTGTCGTCGCCGGTCTCGGTCTGGGCGCGGCTCTGGCCCAGGGCGAGGAAGCTGGCGGCGAGCATGCGGCAGGCGCGACGCCGCACTATCCGATCCACAAGCCGGTCCAGCAGGACTGGACCTTCGGCGGCCTCTTCGGCCATTACGACAAAGGGCAGCTGCAGCGCGGTCTCAAGGTCTATGCCGAAGTCTGTTCTGCCTGCCACTCGATGAGCCTCGTGCCCTTCCGCACCCTTGAAGACCTCGGCTATTCAGAAGCTCAGGTGAAGGCCTTCGCGGCGAACTACGAGGTGCAGGACGGCCCGAACGCCGACGGCGAGATGTTCACGCGCAAGGCCGTTCCCTCCGACTACTTCCCGTCGCCGTTCCCGAACAAGGAAGCCGCAGCGGCCGCCAATAACGGTGCCGCCCCGCCGGACTTCTCGCTGATCGCCAAGGCGCGCGGCGTCGAGCGCGGGTTCCCGCAATTCGTCTTCGACATCTTCTGGCCCTACCAGGAAGGCGGTCCGGACTATATCCACGCGCTGCTGACGGGTTACCAGGATCCGCCGGAAGGCGTCCAGGTGGCCGAAGGGACGCACTACAATCCGTACTTCGTGAGCGCCTCGGCGCTGGCGATGGCGAAGCCGCTCTCCGACGATCAGGTCACCTATGACGACGGTGCGCCGCAGACGGTGGACCAATATGCCAGGGACGTCTCGGCTTTCCTAATGTGGGCCGCAGAGCCGCATCTCGAAGACCGCAAGCGTACCGGCTTCATGGTCATGGTGTTCCTGCTGATCTTCACCGGCCTGATCTATCTGACGAAGAAGTCGGTCTACGCCAACAAGGAACATTGATCGGAGCTGGCATTGCCAGAGCGCGTCATTGAAAGGTCCCGGTGCAAACCGGGACCTTTTTGTATGGAGCCTTTCCCGCGGGGTGTCAGAGCCAGCAGCGCTGTCGGATTCGGCGGCTGCTCGTCGCCCTCATCCATGTGCTTACCATACTGATCGGGACGCTTCAGTCCTTGACCGTCCATTGCGGATTCCAGGCGATCTCCCACAAATGTCCGTCCGGATCATGGAAATAACCCGAGTAGCCGCCCCAGAAACGATCGGACGCTGGATCGGTGATGATGGCGCCGGCCTCCGCAGCCTGCTTCATGATGCTGTCGACCTCTTCTTTGGAATTGACGATATGGCCGATCGACACGGCGCCGAGACGCGCCTGCGTCACGCTGATCTTCGCATCCTTTGAAAGCGAAGACGCCGGATAGAGCGCCAGGATCAGGTCGTCACCCATATGGAAGAAGACGACAGCTCCGTCTTCGAACTCCTCACCGATGATCCCCTCGGTGGGCAGGCCCAGGCCGTCGCGATAGAAGGCGAGGGACCGTTCGAGATCGTTCACGGCAAGTGTCAGGACTTTGATTCGCGGCTTCATATCCGCCTCCTGTCTGCAGGCGCCGGAATTCCAACTGTCTCTTTACACGCTACGAGCTGGCGCCAGGATGCGATGCTGACAGATTACAGAAAATGGCCGGACTGTTCACGCTCACTGTAGAGAGCATCAGACCGGTCTGCCATGCTGCTCAGCGACCGGTCTGTGGTTTTCGCAAGAAAAAGGCCCCGCCTTGCGGCGGGGCCGTGATGATCTTCGGCATTAATTTCAGTTGAGCTTCAGCTGAAGCGGCCGGCGGCATGGGCGAGCATCGTATAGACCTTGCCGGTATCGGACGTCAGGTAGGTCTGGGTGATGCGCTTGTCCGGATCGTTGCGCGCCACATCGGCAAGCAGCTTTTCGAAGTCGGCGATGTAGCGGTCCACGGCGGTGCGGAACTCCGGCTCGCGATCATACTTGCGCTTGATCTCGTCGAAGGTCTGCTGCCCCTTCAGCGTATAGAGCCTGCGGGTGAAGACATCCCGCTCGCCGCGCTGGTAGCGGCGCCACAGCTCGACCGAGGCGTCGTGGTCGATCGCCCGGGCAATATCGACCGAGAGCGAGTTCAGCGATTCCACCACGTGACGCGGATTGCGGCTGTCTCCGGTGCGGGCCACGGGCTGGCTTTCGGCCGGCCGAGGACGCGCGGGCTGCGGCTCTTCCTCGCGGGAGGCGGCGCGCAGCAGATCCCGCATCCAGCCGCCACCTTCCTCGACGCGCTCTTCGGCGGCCGACGGACGGGCGGGCTGCAAGGGACGCGTGGCCTGCTCGAGACCCAGGCTGCCACGCAGCGCAGGGCTCGGCGCGGCAGGTTGCTGGACCGCCGGCTGTTGCTGGATTGCCGGTTGTTGCTGCACCACGGGCTGCGGCGGTGCGACGGGCGCCTGAGCAACGGGGGCGGGCGCAGCCAGCGCCGGCTGCTGGCGCACCGGCTGGGCGACCTCGAGATGCGTCGAAGACTTGCCGATGATTTCGGAGAGCTCCTGCAGCGCCTTGATCTGCTCGGCGACGGCACGCCGCATCACCGCGGCATTCTCCTTGGCCTCTTCCGGCAGGTCGAAAGCGCCGCGCTTCAACTCCTCGCGGGTCATGTCGAGTTCCTTGCGGATCTCGCCGGCGGAGCGGCGGATGTCGTCGGTCGCGCCGCTGAAGCGGCTGATCGCTTCGTCGATCGCCTGGCGGACGGCCTCGCGCAACTGCGTGGCAACGCCATCCGACTTCTTGCCGCTTTCCGCCAGCATCCGCTCAACATCGGAGACCGAAGCCCCGATGCTGCCGCGCAGGCGGGCAGCCGCCTCCTTGGCGCGCTGCTCGGCACTGGAAAAGGCACCTTCGAGCGCCTGGCTCGCTTCGTCGCCGGCCTTGGCGATGGCCTGGCGCAACGCCTCGGAGGCGCTGTGAGCACGGCCTTCGACCCCGGACAGCGCCTCGTTCGCGCCGGCGATTGAGGTTTCGACGCCGGTGCGCAGCGTCTGGGCGATCTGGCGCGACCGCTCTTCGGCGCGGGCGAACACGCCCTCCACGGAGGCGGCAGCCTCGCCGCCCGCCTCGGCGAGAGTGTTGCGCATGGCCTCGGCCGCTTCCGCGGCCCGTTGCTCGGTGCTCGACAGAAGCCGGCCGACATCGGCAAAGGACGACTGGACGCCGTTGCGAAGGTTGCCGGCGACCTGACCGGAGCGCTCCTCGGCGCGCTGGAAGGCACCGTCGACGAAGCCCTCGAGCGCGCGCATGGTGCGCTCGATCTCCTCCGAACGCTGGACAAGACCGACGGAGAGCGTGCGCAGGGCGTCCTGGCGCTCCTCGAGCGTGCTGACCAGGTTCGACTGGGCTGCGGCCAGCAGATTGGACGCCTGGCCGAGCACCTTGGAGTGATCCTCGAAGCGGCCGACGATGCCGCCGATCTGCGAGAGCGTCGATGAGGCGATATCCGAGAGCTTGTCGACGCGACCTTCGATGAGGCGGGTGGAACTGGACAACATGTCGGATGCATGCCGTGTGGATTCCGAAACCTTCGCTGCGGCTGCCTCCAGGCGCTGGTCCATGTCCCCGAGGCTGCCGTTAGCCTGCTCGATGACCGATGCGATGGCGGAATTGTTGGTCGCGAGCTGGTCGATCAGCCCCATGGCCGTCGATTGGAGGCGGTTCTCGACCATCTTCATCGCCTTGGCGGTTTCTTCCGCCCGCAGCGAGATCGCCTCGAGCGTTTCGCTTGTCCGCTCCGTAATGGCATCGACGAGGGCGGCGTTCTCCGCTCGCAGCCGGTCGGCGCTCTCCTGGGTGAGGGCGGCGATGCGCGCGGCGGCTTCCTTGCCCGTTGCCGCGTATTGCTCGATGACCGGACGCGCTTGCTCGTCTAGGAGACGGGTGAGTTCGAGCGAGCGGCCGGCGAGCATGGAATTCAGTTCGCGGGTGCTGTCGTCGAGTGTGCTGCGGATCGACTGGCCGCGTGCATCAAGCGCCTTTTCCGCGTCCGTCAGGCTCTGCTGGATGCTCGCCGTATGGCTGGCGATCTGATCCGTGGTCGAGGCGAGCCGTGCCGAGGCGGATTCGGCGGCCTCCGTGACCGACCGGGCAAGTTCGGCATGGCGTGTCGCCGTCGCCGAGGCGGTCGATTCGATTGAATTGGCGAATTCGGCGTTGCGGGCAGCCAAGGCGCTGGCGAAATCAGCACCGGCCTTGGAGAGCAGCTCTGCCGAGCGTGCAGCTTCCGCGTCGATCTCCTGGGCAGCATCGCTGACGGCGCCACGCAGGCTCGTGACGAGCGCTGCCGCCTTGCCTTCGATCGTGCGGTTGACGTTTTCGAGACCTATGGTGAGGGCACGGTCCATCGTCCCGAGGCGCTCCTCGATGCGGCCTGCACCAGCCTCCATCGCGGAGGCGATCCGGCCGGTCCCATCGTCCATGGCGGAGGTGATCCGGGCTGCCGCGGTCTCGCTGATCCGGTCGATTTCGCCGGCGCGCCCCGCAAGGCTTTCCGTGATCCGCTGTCCGGCAGCGTCGACGATGGCGTTCACGCTGCCGACGCTGTCGCGGATGCGATTTTCGAGGGAACCAAGCGTCGTTTCGATGCGGCCGCCCGTATCGCCGACAATGCTGCTGACGGTGTCGACGCTGTCGCGAATGCGATTTTCGAGGGAGCCGAGCGTCGATTCAATGCGGCCGCCCGTGTCGTCGACGACGGCGCTGACGGTGCTGACGCTGTCGCGGACACGATCTTCGAGAGAGCCGAGCGTCATATCGATGCGGCCGCCGGTGTCGTCGACAATCGCGCTGACATTGCTGACGCCGCCGCGAATGCGGTCTTCGAGCGACGCGAAGCGCGATTCGATCCTTGTGCCGGTTTCGTCGAGACGGCTGTTGATGCCGTTGAGCGAAATGTCGACGCGGTTTGTCAGAGTGTCGGCCGCGAGGCTGATCTGGTCTGCTGTCTCGGCGAGGCGCTCGGCAATGTTGCCGGTCGTCGAGCGCATGCGCGCATCGAGCGCTTCGGTGCCGCGATTGATCGCGCCGGCGATCGAGTTCTGCCGCTCTTCCAGCGACATTTCGAGCATGCTGGCGCTCGTCGCCAGCGTCGTCGCGATGCCCATCGACTGGTCGGTCAGCAGCTCTTCCAACCGTTCGCGGCCCTGGCCGACGGCGAGGTTGATCCTGTCGACCTGCTCGTCGAGGGTGGAGCGCAGCTGTGCGGTCTTGCCGGAGAGCGCCTGGTCGATCTCGGCCGCCTTGCCGGCAAGCGACGCGGTCGCTTCCGACGTCCGGGCGGAGAGCGCTTCGGCGCCGCGCTCAAGCGCGGCGGCGATCGCGGCTTGCCGCTCCTCGAGCGACATTTCGAGCATGCTGGCGCTCGTCGCCAGCGTCGTCGCCATCGCCATTGACTGGTCGGACAGCAACTCTTCCAGCTGTTCGCGGCCCTGGCCGACGGCGAGGTCGATCGCCTTGATGCGACCGTCGAGCGTCGCGCGGATCTGCTCGTGCGTCGTCGTCAGCGTCTCGCGCAGATGGTCGGCCCTGCCGGAGAGCGTCTGCTCTATCTCCGCCGCCCTGCCGGCAAGCGAGGCCGTTGCTTCCGTGGTGCGGGCAGTAAGCGCCTCGGCGATCTCGGCGCTGGTTCCCGCCAGCGAGTCGGAAATCTTGCCGACGCGGCTGCTGAGATCCTCGGCGATCCGTGCACTCGTATCGGTGAGCGTATCGGCGATCTGGCTTACGCGGCCGCCAAGATTTTCCGCGACTTCGGAGACGCTCTGCGAAAGCTTGGTCTCGATCTCGCCGACCCGGTCGGTCATCGTTTCGGCGACAGCCATCGCGCGGAAGGTCAGGTTGTCGGCGACGTCTTCGGCATGGCGGCTGAGCGTGTCGGCCATCTCGGTCGCGCGTGTCGACATGGTCGTGTTGATTTGCGCGGCGCGCTCGGAGAGTACCCCGTCGAGGGCGGCCGTTTGGCTGGCGAGCGTGTCGGCGATCGCCTGGCTGCGCTCCGACAGCACCCCTTCCAGCGTTGTCGTCTGACTGGTGAGGGCTGCGGAGATCGTCTGGCCACGTTCAGAGAGAACGCGCTCCAGCCGGTCAGCGGTGCCGCCGACCGCGTCCTCGAGCGCGCTAGCGCCGGAGGTGAGCGCGGCTGAAAGCGCGGCAGTGCGCTCCGAAAGCGTGTTGTCCAGCCGATGCTGGCTCGCGGCAATCGCGCTGGTGATCTCGTCGGTGGAGCCCATGAGCGTCTGCTCGATGCGCGTATGGGCAGATTGCAGGCCGTCGATGAAGGCCGACGTCCGGGAATCAAGACCTTCCGTCAGGCGCTGCTCGCTTGTCGTCAGCGCGTTGGCGAGGGCATCGGCACGCTGGCCGAAGCCGCCTTCGATCCGCTCCTGTGCCTGCGTCAGAGCGCCCATCAGCGAACTGGTCTTATCGGAGAGCACGCCCTCGATGCGGCTGTGCGCATCGCCGATGAGGTTGCTGAGCTCCGATGTGCGGCTGCCGATCGTCTCTTCGATGAAGTCCTGCGTTGCGCCAAGTGCGGTGGCGAGCGTCAGCGACTGATCGGAAAGCGCCGAACTGATCTTCTCGACGCTGCTGTCCAGGGCAGTGCCGATCGCATCCGAGCCGCCGGACACGGTTTCGTTGATTCTGTGCAGGCTCTCCATCAACTTGCTATCGAGCAGGCCCGCCCGCTTGTCGAAGGCGCTGGCGAATTCGTGGAAGCGTTCGTCGAAGGCGGTGGCGAGGTGCCCGACGGTCGTCTGCAGCTTCTCTTCGAAGAAGCCGCCGCGGAGGTCCAGATCCATGATCGCGTCGTCGGCGCTCGTCTTGAGGCTCTGGCGGAAACTCGCGCCCTTCTCGTCGAGGGCCGCATTGAGCGACGAAAGCATGTCCTCTAGGCCGCCGGCAATCGCCTGCTGGCCGACATTCAAGCTTTCGTTGAGGTCGCGGGTCCGCGCGATCAGAGTCTCGTTGAGCTGGCGGGCGCGCTCGTTGAGGGCGTTGTTCAGCTTTTCGGTATTCGCATCCAGCGTCGACGCACGGGTTTCGAACTGGCTCAGCAATTGTTCGCCGCGCTTTGTCAGATTCTCGCTAAGCGCATCGAGGCGAACATCGAACTCCTTGCTGAGCGTCACTCCGGCATTCGTCAGGCCGGAAAGCAGCGCCTCCGTGCGGGTATCCAGCATGCTGCCGAGGCTTTGCAGTGCATGGTCAGATTTTTCGCTGAGGGCTGCGGCCCGCGTATCGATCAGCGATGCAAAGGCTTCGCCGGACAGGGCGATACGAGAGGCAATATCTTCGCTCGCGAGTTCCAGGTCGTCTTTCAGCTTGCCGTGCGCGCCGGCTATCGCGGAGCGGATCCGCTCGGAATGGCCGACAATGGCTTCGCGCTCCAGCCCCAGTTCCTGGACGAGGGTGCGAACGCGCAGTTCGTTTTCGCTGTAGCTGCGCTCGAGCGCGCTCACTTCCGAATGGACGAGCGCCTCCAGTTCGGTGGCCCGCGCAATGGTGCGCTCGATGCCCTCGTTCATCGCCGACACTTCGCGGCGGACCGCCTGGCCGACGGCCATGACGCGGTCGGCCGCCGCGGTTTCCGGTTCGGCCAGCCGCAGGGCGACCTCGGCCATCGAGCGGGCCGCATTGCGCAGCTCCTGAGCACGCGCAATCATGATCGCGAAGGAGAAGAAGAGCATGACCGGCAAGGCAATGCCGATCAGGATGCCGATCGCACCGGGCGTGGCTGCGAGATCGCCGAGAGAGCGTATCTGCCAGATCTGCGGCGCATAGAGGAGGTGGCCGATCGCTACCCCGGCAAGCGCCCACACCAGCGAGATCAGCGCCGCGACACGGATCGCCGCACGGCTGGATCGGACTTCGAGGGAGCGGAGCATTGCCGCGGGCGATCTGCGGGTATCGTCATTGGCCGGGGAAAGCGCCGGCTGTTTCGGAGCGGGCTCCGGCGCAAGATTGCGAGGCGCCTCGCTCGTCCGGGCCCTCTGTGCTTCCGGTTGGTCCTTCCCGGTGCGCTTATGTTCGGACGCGGCAGCCTTCCTGCTGGGCTCGGACACCTTTTCCTCCGGATCATCCAAGGAATTCTTGTCGTTCAAGGCCGACTTCAGGTCGTCAAAATCGATCTTCAGGGCAGCTTCCAGAGCCTGGAAGGCCTTTTCGTCGATCGACTCGTTGCTCTTCTTCGTCGCCATAGGGATACGCCTCACTACTATTGCCCGCTCATGGCCGCCTAATTTGGACCGGTTCGGACCAATAGACTCCCTCAACCAGGGCGGTGACCCGCAAGCTACGCGCAAGACATCTGCGCCATACGCCCACTGGTCACCATTGCATCGCCTCGATGGAATAACCGCAGCTCGCGTCTCAGGACACGGGGCGCGCAGCTTATCCACCAGAACAGTTGCCACTTTCGTATGCAGACCTGTTCCTAATCGTATCGTAGTGACACATTAGCCCGGTTCTTACAATTAAGCGCAATCCGCATTCGCTAGAATCCTAATGAATTGTTAACGGGCCGCCGGTGCCGCGGTGCGAAAAGTCAAGAGAATCAGCCCGTTTAGCAATCGTTAACCATGCCGACGGATTTCCGCGCCCAGCGCCATGACATTAAGCCGATGGCAGCGCAGCTGCCGGATGATCAATGTCTGAAAACGGTGCGGTCGCCCGATGCATTGTCAAATAGGACGTGATGCATCGTCAATTAAGGAAATCGGCTCATGTCGGCGCTCAAGATCGCTTTCGAAACCCCCGACAATCCGGCAAACGCGTCGCCTTGCGGAAAGCCGCCGATCGATTTTGTCCACCTGTCCGGCCAGACGATGGGGGACAAGAGCCTCGAAATCGAGGTGCTTCAGCTTTTTGCCCGCCAGGCCCGGCAGACGATGGCCGAGATCAACGACGCGGATGCCGATGCATGCGGCCAGTCGGCGCATCGACTGAAGGGGGCGGCACTCGCGGTCGGAGCAACGCGCGTGGCTCGTGCCGCCGCCGCCATAGAGCAGCGGCCCGCCGACTGGACCCTACGCGCCCCACTCGGGGCAGCCGTGCTCGAAGCCGAGCTTTTCATCCTCAAGCTGTGCCGCTGATCCGCGCCGGCCCGACAACCTTTTTCAAGGCGCGATCATTGCCGGATTTGCGGGGACGTCCGCGACCAGGCATCGGCTCATGTTGACTGGCCGGTCGATTTGTTGGAAGAAACTGCCCTGAATTCAGGCCGGCCGCGCCTGCCGCGGCGGCTGGCGCTCGCGGGCGGATCCCATCTATTCATTCCGGAAAGAGAAATGACAAAACTTACGATCGTAGCCTTTGACGGCACGCGCCACGACCTCGATGTCGAAAACGGCTCCACGGTCATGGAGAATGCGGTGCGCAATTCCGTGCCCGGCATCGAGGCCGAGTGCGGGGGCGCCTGTGCCTGCGCAACCTGTCATGTCTATGTTGACGACGCCTGGGCGGCGGCCGTCGGCGCTCCGGAAGCGATGGAAGAAGACATGCTGGATTTCGCCTATGACGTGAGGCCGACCTCTCGGCTCTCCTGTCAGATCAAGATGAGCGAGGCGCTTGACGGACTGGTCGTGCACGTGCCCGAGCGCCAGGCCTAATCCCTTCCTTCCTTCAAGAAGGCACTAAAAACTTCCTTCAAGAAGGCACTAAAAAAATGCCTCGCTGGTCATGGCGACGAGCGAGGCAAGGGGGGCGTATCGCATACAGATGAGGGAGGGAGCACCTGCTGCACCGAGACACGCCAGGAGAACCTGTTTTGCCTCATCGCGCAGGTCTGTCTCAGTCACCCGGCAGCAATGAAGCGAACCCTATTCAGCACTTAATCAACGATCCAAATGCGACTTTTTACTGTCGATTGGAAAATAACCCGCCATACCGACGAACGGTTGAACTTCAGTTCCGCCACTCGTTTCATGGTATTAATATAGCTGAGTCGGTTATCGTCGGCTATCGTTAGAATCCACCAATAAAATACTGTGGGTTTTCGCCCTCGCCTGCATGAGGGAGTGCGGGCAAAATCACGCTGTTCTTTGGGGGTGACTTCGTCTGGTGAACGGCGCGAAGGTGGCGGTTTGACAGAGCCGAGATCGGCTAGCGCTCTGTCTTCTTCAGCGAATCCAGCCGGTATTGCAGCAGTCGGATCATCCGGCGATCGAAGTTCGCGGCTTCCGTGCGGTCAAAGCGCGCTTGGTCCTTGTCATGGCTTGCGATTTCTTCGGCACTCACCTCGGCCACCCGAGCCTGCATACGATCGCAGTCTGCCTCCGGCTTCAGTCCGAGAAAAGTCCGTTCCATGCGACGGGCATGATTGCGGGCGATCTCGGCATGGCGCTCTTCATGGCGCTTGATGTCGGCCGCGAGCGTATCCCAGACAAGGGCGAGATCGCGGCTCGCTTGGGGGCGGTACTTCCAGCGCGGCAAGATGATGCTCGTGTTGAGCGTCACGCGCGCCGTGCCGACTGCACAGCGCCCGCCGCGGCTGACATAGGTTATCGTGCCGCCGAATTTGATTCGCGTGGCGCCGGGGTGGCGCGTGCCGGTGTTCTTCATCAGCGGGCCGCTGGCGGCGAGGGCCTTGTCGAGTTCTGCCGCCGTACGCCCGCCGATCGAGAAATAGGTGACGGTTTTGCTGATCAAGGTCTCACCCGAGGCGTGGCCAATCGGAAGGCCAACGAGAAATGCGATCAGGGCGGCTCTCAGCGGATTGCGAACTCGGAACATTGGTCGGCACTCGTGGATTGAAGTTGGCGCAAGCTTGGGGCATAGCCGGGGCCAGCGCAACATAAAATCGGCGCATTCCGAAGTCGACAAATAGCCAACCACGTGAAAGAATCGTGCTAACCCTTTGCTTTCAAAGGCGCGCGCTCTTCCGCATTGCCGACCCGGGATGGCGCTCCTCAAGCCGCGGACCGGGCAAAGACAATGACCTACGATCCATTCCAAAAATCTCGCTGGCCGTTGGCGCACGGGCGCAGCCTCGAAGTGGGGCCGCGCGGTGTTCTGATGGCGATCATCAATGTGACGCCGGATTCCTTCTCCGATGGCGGCCGCTTTGCAGACGCCACCGTTGCTGTCGCCGCGGCGATGCGCGCCCTCGAGGAAGGCGCGGCGATCCTCGACATCGGTGGCGAGTCGACCCGCCCCGATGCGGATCCGGTCGATGCGGGCGAGGAGCAGGCACGTATTTTGCCGGTCATCGAGGCACTGGCGGGTCGGACCGATGCAATCATCTCGGTCGACACCTATCGCGCCGAAACGGCGCGCCTGGCCATCGAAGCCGGCGCTCATATCGTCAACGACGTGCACGGTCTGCAGCGAGAACCCGCAATCGCGCAAGTTGCCGCGGAGACGGGCGCCGGGCTTTGCATCATGCATACCGGGCGCGATCGGCAGAAGCTCGGCGACGTCATCGAGGATCAATTCCGATTTCTGAACCGTTCGCTGGAGATAGCCTCCGAGGCAAGCGTCGCACGCGAACGAATCATCCTCGACCCCGGTTATGGCTTCGCGAAGGGAGCGGATGAGAATTTGGAGCTGATGGCGCGATTTGCGGAATTGCATCGGTTCGGCCTGCCATTCCTGGTCGGCACATCGCGCAAGCGCTTCATCGGCGCCGTTACCGGTCGCGATGCGAAAGACCGCGACGTCGGTACAGCGGCGACGACCGCGCTCCTCAGAATTGCCGGGGCGGCGATCTTTCGGGTGCATGATGTCGCAATCAACAGGGATGCACTGGCGATGGCGGATGCTATGCTCGACGCAAAGAACAGCCGACGGGACATGAAGCCATGACTGCGACCTACATCATTACCCTGAAAAACTGCGCCTTCTTTGCGCGCCATGGCGTGCTTGACGAGGAGGAGTTTCTCGGCCAGCGCTTCTTCGTGGATGCTGAACTCGAGGTTGAGCAGGGCACGGCGCTGGCCGAAGACTGCATCGACGACACCGTGCATTACGGAATCGCCTTTGCCGAGATCGAAAGGATTGTGACGGGGCGCAGGCGCTACCTGATCGAGGCTCTCGCTCTCGAAGTCGCCAAGACATTGTGTGCGCGGTTCCAGCAGATACGGCGGGCCAAAGTTTCCATTCGCAAGCCCAATGCGCCGGTCCCGGGCGTCCTGGACTACGTCGAGGTCACGGTCGAGCATGTCGCCGAATAGCAGGTGGCGGTACGCTACGCTGGGGCTGGGTGGCAATATCGGCGATCCGTGCCGCGCGATGGCCGATGCGTTGCGGGCGCTCGATGAGCGACCGGACTGCCAGGTCACGGCAGTGTCGCGGCTCTACCGGACCCCGCCCTGGGGCAAGACGGACCAGGACTGGTTCTTCAATGCTTGCGCGGCGGTAGAAACGACTCTCGATCCAGAGGCCCTGCTTGAAATTTGTCTCGAGATCGAGCGTGTGATGAAGCGGGTCCGCAAGGAGCGCTGGGGCCCGCGGACCATCGATATCGATCTCCTGACCTTTGAAGGAGCGAATTTGGCCGGTGACCGGCTGCAATTGCCGCATCCGCGCATGACGGAGCGTGGTTTCGTGTTGATGCCTCTCGCCGACTTCGCGGCCGATCTGAACGTCGCCGGCAGAACGGTCGGCGAGTGGCTGACGGATGCAGATGTGACTGGAATAGAGGTGGCCGACGAAATGGCCGACTGGTGGCGGGTCCGCGATTGACGGCGAACCGATCCGCATCCGGGGGGGGGGCGGGCGCTCTCGGCCCGCCAGTGCTCGATCCGAACGATACAGCTATTTGATCGAGCCGACGGCGATATTGTCCATCTGCCTGTTGAGGCTGACGCCGATGACCGGCACCATCGTCTCCTCGACCTTGACGGAGATGGTGATGTTCATCGTTTCTGCGTCCTGCAGGCGGGCGATCATCGCACCATTCAATTTCTTGCGGTTGATTCCAACGACGACCTTGTCGCTGGCGACGTTGCCGGAAACGACGTCCAGACCCTTGCCGTCCGCGCCGTCGAGGAACTTTCCGGTGTAGCTGCCGCCCTTTTGGGTAATCATCGCCGACATTGGCTGCTTGAAAACGCCGACGCGGCAGAAGCCGTCGAGCTTGATGCCGGCCTCTCTGCCTGCGGTCGGCTCGCCTGTCAGATCGCAGGTGAACTTGGTGCCTTTGTATTTGCCGGCGACGATCTCGCCGGGGCCTTTCCATTGGCCGGCGACCTTTTCAAAGAAGGCCTTGTCCCGGGCGCCGGAAGACGCAGGCGTCGCAATGCCGGCAGTGGCTGCAAGCGCGATGGCGGCAACGCCGCGAACAATCAAAGAAGGGCGCGAGAACATGATCGATCCTTGATGGGTCAACGTCGAAATCTGGCAACCACATTTGCGCTAAAATGGTTAATGGACGGTTTCCGTGCCGCCTCCGCAAGCATGCATCAGGCGCCGTTCGCGCCTTCGGACTTCGAAGCGCCGGGCGTCAAATCCGCCAGAAAATCGCCAATGCCGGGGCGTTTCAAAGCGCGGAACGGCATCGGCCGACACAGGTCCATGGCAGCAATGCCGATACGCGCCGTCATCAGGCCGTTGATCACGCCTTCGCCGAGCCGCGCGGAGAGTTTGGAGGCCAGACCGTGGCCCAGGATCTGCTGGATCAAACTGTCGCCGGCGGCGATGGAGCCGGTGACCGCCAGATGGGCGATCACGTCGCGCATCAGCCGGATGAGCCCGAGCGTGCCGGGCCTGCCGCCGTAGAGCTCGGCCATCGCCCGAATCATCCGCGCCGACTCGTAGAGGACGTAACCGAGATCGACGAGGGCGCGGGGGCTGACGGCGGTGACGATCGAGACGCGTTTCGAGGCGGCCAGAATGATTCGGCGGGCGTCGCGGTCGAGCGGGGCAAGGAGCTCGCGCTCGGTCAGTTCGACAAGCTGCGGCGCGTCGATGATCTCGTCCTCGGATTCCGCAAGCCGCGCTCGGCCCTTGGCGGTTCGGGGATTGGCGGCAAGCAGATGGACCAGTCGCCCGAGCGTGGCTCGTGCGGCCTTGCTGTTGCCGAGCGCCGTTGCTTCGGCGACCTCGGATTTGAGTTTCTGGATCGCCGTCAGTTGCATCAAGCCGCCAAGTTCGCGGCCGACCACGACGAGGAAGGCGAGGGTACCGACGGCCACGGCAGCGATCGCCGTATAGCCGAGCCAATCGGCGCGCGAGAACAGATCGCGCACCAGGTGGTCGATCCACAGTCCCGCGGCGAGCGACAGGACAAGGGCAAATGCCGAGGCGGCGACCTTGCCGAAGGAGAACCGATGCCGGCGCGGCCGCGCCTCGGGCGGATCGAGCGCCTCGACTGCAGCGGTCGTGGCAATGAACGGGTCCTCTGCGTCGGGCGTCAACATGACCTTGTCGCTGAAACTTGCGGGTGTGCGCGCTGGCGTCTGCGTGCGCTGCGCCGTAGGCGTTTCGGATTCGATCGGGAAAACCGCAGGTTTACGGGGGCGATGCTTGGATTCGTCGCTCATGCCAGTCGATCTCCAAGCAGGAACTGCATGGCCCGGTCGAGCCGGATATGCGGCACGGAGAGTTTCAAGCCGCCGCGCGTCTCTTCGAGGTGGGGGGGACGGAAACGCACGAAATTCAGCTCCGGCATCGCATGGTCGGATCGGGGAGAGACGGGACTGCCGCCAATTTCCTGAAAAAGAACTTCGGGATTTTCCGGTAAATCACCAGGAAATATGGCTGTTTTTCTCTCTCCATCAAAGACGTCTCCATTGATCCGCTCACCAGCAATCGGCGTGCCGACAATGACGGGCAGGGCGTGTCCGTCATGATTGACCGTCGCCTCGCGCGTCGCCCGGACGGAGGCGAGCGCCATGACCTCCAGGCCGGCGCCGCTCATGCCGATGCGGTCCGCGGCACGGCCGACGAGCCGCGCGGCGATTCGCTCGAGCCGATCATGGCTCTCATGGTGAAGGTGATCGGCCTTCGTCGCGGCGATCAGCACCCGATCTATCCGGCGCGTGAGGAAGGCGGAGAGCCAGGAATTGGTGCCCGGCCGGAAGCAGGCAAGCACGTCGGCGAGCGCCTGTTCCAAGTCCCTCAAAGCCTCCGGGCCGCGATTGATCGCCTGCAGCGCGTCGACGAGCACGATCTGGCGGTCGAGCCGGGCAAAATGCTCGCGGAAGAACGGGCTCACCACATGCGTCTTATAGGCCTCGTACCGCCGCTCCATCATCGCCCAGAGCGAACCCTTGGGCGCCCGGCCTTCAGGCAGGTTCGGGAGCGGAGAGAAGGTGAGCGCGGGAGACCCTTCGAGGTCGCCGGGCATCAGGAAACGGCCGGGCGGCAGGGTGGAGAGCGAGTGGTCGTCCTCCTTGCACGCCTTCAGATACGCAGTGAAGCTTTCGGCGAGGCGGCGGGCGCTGCCTTCGTCGGCCGCGGTTTCAGCGCCGCTCGCTGAGGCGAGTGCCAGCCATTCGCGAGACAGTGCGGCGCGCGCGCCGATTCGCGCCCGCTTGACGGTCGTCGCGCTGAACTGCCGGAAATCGAGCGCGAGCAGGGGCAGATCCAGCAGCCACTCGCCCGGATAGTCGACGATATCGATCGACAAGCGCCCGGCGGAAAACATCCGGTTCCAGCCGCTGGCGCTTTCGTAATCGAGGGTGATGCGCAATTGCGAGATGGCCCTCGTTGAGTCCGGCCAGACCCGGTCACGCACGAGAGCGGCGATATGGTCCTCGTACTGAAAGCGCGGCACCGCATCGTCCGGCTGCGGCTCGAGCCTTACCTTGGACACCCGCCCCGAACGGACCGGTTCGAATAGCGGCAGGCGCCCGCCGTTCAGCAGGTTATGCACCAGCGAGGAGATGAAGACGGTCTTGCCTGCCCGTGACAGACCGGTCACGCCGAGCCGGAGGGACGGGCTGACGAGCCCGGCCGCGCGATCGGCGAGGTTGTCCAAGGCGATCAGGGCGCCGTCTTTGAAGCTGGTCACTAAGGACGCCAAATGTTTCCGCCCCTTGGGTTCGATCTTTCCATTGCTGCTGCCGATATCCCATCGGGTTACGGGCATCCACGTGTTTGGCGATATAGGAAGTGTTTCGGTCGGCGCAATGACGCACAGCTGTTTGGAAAGCGGCGAGGTCTATCGCCTGACGACTTCCTCGGGCTTCGGAAGCAGCAATGTCGAAAGCGTTGCAGCCGAGATGCGCCCGGCACTTGAGCGTGCCGAGAAATCGATGACCGCCAGCCCTGCAGGCGGATAGCCGTTCTCCAAGGCGGTTGCGGATTGCTGCTCGCCAAGGTAGCTGCGAAAAACGTCCTCGATCATGGGATTGTGTCCGACCACCATGAGACACGTCCTGTCCGTGTGAATCTCGATAAGGTCGGTGTAGACGGCTGCAGGTCCGGCATAGAGTTGGTCGACGTAGCGGATGTCAATGTCTTCGCCAAGCGCCCGGCGGAACGGTTCGGCGGTCTGGCGGCAGCGAACCGCGGTCGAGCACAGAACAAGATCCGGGCAAAGCCCATGATCGGCCGCACCTTGCGCAATCAACTCCGCCTCGGCATAGCCAGTCTCGTCCAGCGTGCGGTCGAAATCCCGTTGCCCGGGCAGCGCCCAGCCGGAGCGGGCGTGACGCAGGAGGATGAGGCGGAATGCCGGAGCACTGTCTTGCATATATCCATCCGAATCTGATGCCGCCGAAGTGCCGCGCATTGCATCTTTCGCGGATTATCGTCGCATCGCTAACTTGTCTCGCTGTCGGCGCAAAGATCAAGCCGTTCTCCACGGATTTCGCGCGGCAAGCACGGCAGCATTGACATGCCGCACCCCGCACACCAGATGTCGCAATTGGCAACGTAGTTGAGGCGCGACGCAGACACCACTCTAGGTGACGGCGCAGGCTTGCTGCCGAGCGCCGGCGGGAATATTATGGAGAGTGTTTCATGTGTAATTTTGATGAAATATTCGCCAGTTAGCCTGGAATGCAAGCATTGTTAAAATAAGCGTAGGTGTCCTCCGCGAGGCTTGAATCAAGCCCTTCATAGGTCTATACACCGCCGCAATGAGATGTTCTTCAGGAGAATCGCGTTGAGTGAGAAGATCGATCTTAGTACCTATGTCCTCTCCGAGGACGAGGATTTCATGAATGCCAACCATCGGGCATATTTTCGTGCAAAGCTGAATGCCTGGAAAAACGATATCCTTCGCGAAGCTCGTGAGACTCTGGACCATCTGGCTGAGGAGAGCGCCAATCATCCGGATCTCGCAGATCGAGCCTCCTCAGAAACAGACCGTGCGATCGAATTGCGCGCCCGGGATCGTCAGAGGAAGCTCATCGCCAAGATCGACGCCGCCTTGCAGCGCCTCGATGAAGGCACCTACGGCTATTGCGAGGAAACGGGTGAGCCGATCGGCTTGAAGCGCCTGGATGCCAGGCCGATTGCGACGCTTTCGATCGAAGCGCAGGAGCGTCACGAACGTCGCGAGAAGGTCTACCGCGACGAGTAAGCCCGAGCTTGGAGACTTACAAAAAAAACGGCGCGACATGGTCGCGCCGTTTTTTTGTCCGGTGGGAAAACAGGTATGTCTGCGCCGCAGTTCAGGGTTTGCGGCCAGCAGAGATATCAGCCAGCATGCGGCTCATCTCCTCCTCGATCGACTCTTCCTTGCGGCCTTCTTCCAGTGGCGGGCCGAGGATCGGTTCCTGGCGGGCGGCGGCCATTGGGCGGGCCTCCGGCTTGGGCGCCACCGTGGATGAGAGCCGCTGGAGATCACCGCTAATCTCCGCGTCGAGGAACCGTTCGAAGTCCGCCGCCTTGTCGACGGCGGCCGGCCTCTCCACCGCCGTCGGACTTTCGACCGCAACGGGTTCGGCCAGCCGGGGAATGGGCGGGATCTGGACGGGCCGCGGAGGCTCCCGCGTCGCCGCTATCGGCTGCGGAAATCGCTCTTCGCGCGACGAGGGTTGGGCCATAGGAACGATCCGCTCGCGCGCCGCCCTCAGCATGTCTTGGGGCGTTTGCGGGGCGGATACCGGGAGGATGGCAGGGGCGGGCGGCGAGGTCCTGACGACGGGTTCCGGCCGAGGCGGCGGTTCGACGGGCAGGGGACGTTGCTGCACGGTTTCCGAGGGCTTTGGCGCGGGCTCCGGCTCCCGCACGGGCACGGCCCGCGGCGGCTCATCCGACCCCGCCGGCCGCACCGGCTCTTGCTTTGCGGCTTCCGCAGGTGTCGACGCCGAAACGGGTTGAGGGGCTGGCGCCGCCTGCTCGGGCGCGACCGGGGACTTGGGGGCCGGCTGTTCCACCGTCGCGGCGACGGAAGCAGCTGCGGCCGCCCCGTCATCGGCCACGATGCGGCTCTCGATGACGATATCAGTTGGTCCGCCGATCATGATCAGATGCTCGACGTCGTCGCGGCGGACGAGCACGAGCCGGCGGCGCGTGTCGACGGCGGCGGCATCGAGCACGGCGAGCCGCGGCTGGCGGTTCTTGCCGCCCCGCACGAAGGGGGACGAGGGCCTGTTTCGCATGATCCAGAGCACCGCCACGAGGCACAGAAGGCCGACGGCGACGGCTCCGGCGGCGATGACGAATCGGCTACCGTTGTCCCCGACCAATGTTTCCATCATGGGCTGAACTCCTTTTCCGGTCGAATTGCAACATTTGACGGCTTTTTTCAGGCCGGGACAAGGTTGCGCCCGACATTCCCTGTGAATTGACCGCCGCGCTTCCGCCGAGACGCTTTCTGCTGTTATCTCTGATTGTTAAAGATGATTCCAGTTCGACGAAGCGGCTGCGGCACCCGGAGGTCGCGAGGCCTCGGCGAACGCCGGCGACTGCATAGGACCTTAAACCGGGCCGGTTTTGGGGATAAATTATGCGGCAATTCAAAGGATTACGGTAGCCCTTGAGCGTCCGCCGGATGCGCGGCACGTCAAGTCAGCGGGATACCGGTGTAGCGGCGGACGCTCCGCCAGCAGGTGAGGACCCGATGACGAAATTGCGGCAGTCAGGTGATTACCAGATGCCGGTCGTTGACCGGGGAGTCCGACCGGGTACCGTGTTCAGGATCATCGTGCTGGCGATCGTGCTGACCGCGTCCGCTGCCGCCTTCGTCGTCTTCAAGAACCAGCTCGAGAACGAAATCGTCCTCGGCATACTCGGCGTGCTGGCGATGGTCGGGATATTCTTCCTGGTTTCGTCGGTGATCGGCTTCATCGAGGTCATGCCTCAGTCGCGGCCGGATGAGCTGGCACGCGCCTTTCTCGATGCGCATGAGGACGGCACGGTGGTCACCGACCGCAAGGGACGCATCGTCTACGCGAACGCCGCTTACGGCGCCTTGACCGGTGCCAAAGGTGCTGCCGGCATCCAATCGCTGGAAACCATCCTGTCGCGCAACAGGGAGGCGACGGAGGCGGTCTATCGGCTGACCAACGGCCTGCGCGAAGGCAAGCAGGGGCACGAGGAATTCCGCCTCCTCAAACCTCTGGCGAATGGCGCAATGACCGGCTCAGGAGCGCATTGGTTTCGCCTGAAGGCGCGCGTGCTGCCCTTGGAGGATGCCAACAGCAACCCGCTCTATCTGTGGCAGATTGCCGACATCACGGCCGAGCGCGACGACCAGGAGCGCTTTTTCAAGGAACTGCAGAACGCCATCGACTATCTCGATCACGCTCCGGCCGGCTTTTTCTCGGCCGGGCGAAAGGGCGAAATCTTCTATATCAACGCCACGCTTGCCGATTGGCTCGGGATCGATCTCACCAAGTTCCAGCCGGGGGCGATCAGCATCGCCGATCTTGTCGCGGGCGAGGGGCTTACGCTCATCCAGTCGGTACAGGCCGAGCCCGGTCTCAAGAAGACCAAGGTCCTGGATCTCGACCTGCGCAAGGGGAATGGCCAAAGCCTGCCGGTAAGGCTGATCCACCGTGTTTCCTCGACGCGCGACGGTGCGCCGGGAGAGAGCCGGACGATCGTCATGTCCCGCGAGGGCGACGACAGCGATCAATCGGCATCGAACGCGGCGATGCGGTTCACGCGCTTCTTCAACAACACGCCGATGGCTATCGCTTCGGTGGACGGCGCCGGGCGGATCCTCAGAACCAACGCACCGTTCCTGAAGCTCTTCGCCGGCCTTGTCTCGCAGGACGACGTCGAGCGCGGCATAACGATCGACGCCGTCCTGAACGAAACCGAGCGAGGCCAACTCGAAGAAGCGCTCGCCGCGGCAAAGGACCGCCAGGGCGACATCGCGCCGATCGATTCGCTCCATCCGGCTGATGAAGGACGCCACTTCCGCTTCTACGTGAATGCCGTCATCGACCAGAGCGACCAGGCGCCCGAGGAGGCGGCGATCGTCTATGCGCTGGAGATCACCGAACAGAAGGCGCTCGAGAACCAGATGGCACAGACGCAGAAGATGAATGCGGTCGGAACGCTCGCCGGCGGCATCGCGCATGATTTCAACAACGTGCTGACGGCCATATTGCTTTCTGCCGACCACCTGCTGCTCTCGGCGCGGCCGGCCGACGCGACTTTCGCCGACCTGATGGAAATCAAGCGGAACGCCAACCGCGCCGCCGTCCTGGTGCGGCAATTGCTCGCCTTCTCGCGCAAGCAGACGATGCGGCCGACCGTCCTCAACCTCACCGACGTCATCGGCGACCTGCGCATGCTGGTCGACCGCATGACGGGCACGAATGTCAAGGTCGAGGTCGATTATGGCCGCGATCTTTGGCCGGTGAGGACCGATCTCGGCCAGTTCGAGCAGGTGCTGTTGAACCTCGCCGTCAATGCGCGCGACGCCATGCCTGAAGGCGGGACCATCACGTTGCGGACTCGAAACCTGCCGGCGAGCGAAGTCGCCGCACTCGGACGCCGCGAACTGCCGGAAGATGATTTCGTCACGGTGGAAGTCTCCGACCAGGGCACCGGGATTCCGGCGGAGATCATGGACAAGATCTTCGAGCCCTTCTTCACGACGAAGGAAGTCGGCAAGGGCACGGGCCTTGGTCTGTCAATGGTCTATGGGATCGTCAAGCAGTCGGGCGGCTACATCTATCCCGAGTCGGAAGTCGGCAAGGGCACGACATTCCGCATCCTGTTGCCGCGCCATGTGGAAATCGCCGAGGCGCGCGAGGAAGCCGCTCCGGGTGAGGCGAGTGCCGCCGGCCCATCGGCAAGGGAGGCAGCCACGGCGCCGGCTGCACAAGCGGAGCCTACCGACCTCACCGGCGATTCTGCCGTCGTGCTCCTCGTCGAGGACGAGGAGGCGGTCCGTCGCGGCGGCAAGCGGATGCTCGAAACCCGCGGCTATACGGTTCATGAGGCGGGATCGGGCGTCGAGGCGCTGGAGATCATGGACGAACTCGACGGCGCCGTCGATATCGTCGTTTCGGATGTGGTAATGCCCGAGATGGACGGCCCGACGCTGTTGCGCGAGTTGCGAAAAAAATACCCGAACCTCAAGTTCATTTTCGTCTCGGGCTATGCGGAAGATGCCTTTGCCCGCAACTTGCCGGCCGATGCCAAGTTCGGCTTCCTGCCGAAGCCGTTCTCGCTGAAGCAACTGGCAGTGGCGGTCCGGGAAATGCTGGATTCCTGAGAGGATGGCCGACGCCTATGGGCGGCGGGCGCAAAGTCCTTCTACTTCTACTTCGCCCCGCCTGCCGCCAATGCGACGGCGATCTCGGCGGCGAGGCGCGCGTTGTTCTCGACGAGCGCAATATTGGTCTCGAGGCTCCGGCCCTCGGTCATATGAAAGAGATTGTCGAGCAGATAGGGTGTCACCGCCTTGCCGGTAATCTCGTCGCTCGCCGCATTGTCCAGAGCACGCGCGATGTAGATTTCCATCTCCTCCCGCGGAATCTGGCTTTCCTCCGGGACAGGATTGGCGACCAGCATGCCGCCATCGACGCCGAGCAGTTCGCGCATCCGCTGGAAATTCGCGATAGCCGCTGGGCTGTTCAGCATCAGCGGGCTCCGGATGCCGGAATCGCGCGACCAGAAGGCGGGGAAGGTTTCGCTGTCATAGGTGACGACCGGGACGCCCCTGGTTTCCAGCACTTCCAGCGTCTTCGGAATGTCGAGGATGGCCTTCGCGCCGGCGCAAACGACGATGACGCCGGTTCGGGCGAGTTCGTCCAGATCGGCGGAAATGTCGAAACTCTGTTCCGCGCCGCGATGGACGCCGCCGATGCCGCCGGTCGCAAAGACGCTGATGCCGGCCCGCGCCGCCGCGATCATCGTTGCGGCGACTGTCGTGGCGCCGGTACGGCGCTCGGCGAGGGCGAAGGCGAGGTCGGCGCGCGACAGCTTCATTGCGCCCTCGGTTTTCGCAAGAGCCTCAAGCTTCGCGTCATCGAGGCCGATATGAAGGACGCCGTGGATCACCGCGATCGTGGCAGGGATGGCTCCTTGGTCGCGGATGATCGCTTCGACGCTGCGCGCCATTTCGAGATTGCCCGGATAGGGCATGCCATGCGTGATGATCGTCGATTCCAGCGCCACGATGGGCGCGCCGCGCGCCTTGGCGGCGGCGACTTCATCGGAATACTCGATGGGCAGGAAAGGCGAGGAGGATTTTGTCATGGTCTTTCGCTTCTGATGAGGGGAGCGTCAGGCGGGCGGGAGTCGTCATGCATTTCCGCCTTCCGCCCGGAATTCGGCTGCGGACTTCATGACAGCATTTGGGGCTCCGGCACAAGGGCCAGCACCCGCGCGAGATTGTCCGCCGACATCTCCTCGGCGGCGGCTAGCGGCGAGTGGAGCGTCAGGACGGCGGCGGCGATGCCGCGCCGGAGGCAGCCGGCGAGATCGAAGCCGGCAAGCCGGGCAGCGAGAAAGCCCGATGCCAGCGCGTCGCCGGCGCCTGTCACGTCTGCAAGTGCGGGCAGGGCAGGCGGGATGGCCAGGCAGGCGCCTTCCCGGTCGAAGGCAACCGCTGCTTTGCCGCCGCGGGTGACGGCGCCGCCGGCAAGGCCTGCAGACCGCAGCAGTGACGGCCATTCCTCTACGTCGGCGGCCTCGGCGCCGGTCAGCGCCCGCGCCTCCGCCTCGTTCATGAAGAGGAAGTCGAGGCCGGTCAGGCTTTGGCGGTACCGGACCACCTTGGCCGGGGAAACGGCGATGCCGGCAAGAATGCGGTGCGGTCCCGCCGTCGCATCGACCAGCGCCGTCAGCGTCTCTTGAGGCAGGTTGGCGTCCATGAGCACGAGATCGCTCGACGCGAGGATTTCGCGCGTCGCACGCTGCTGCAGCCGGCGTGGCGAGAACGAGCCGTAGAGATCCATGTCGGCAAGGGCGATCACCAGATTGCCGTCCTTTTCGAGGATTGCCGTATAGCTCGGCGTCTTGCGATCAAGAAAGATGAATGGGCAATCGATGACGCCGGCAGCGGCGGCCGCGGCGGCCACCAGATCACCGGCCGGATCGCCGCCGCGCGGGCTGATCATCCGCACCCGGTGGCCGAGACGCGCGAGATTCCTGGCGGCGTTGAAGCCGCCGCCTCCCGCCTCCTCGAACCAGGTTCCGGGATTACTCGCTCCAGGCACCGTCGTGCCGCTGATACGGCCGCGCCGGTCGACATGGGCGCCGCCCAGAACGGTGATTTCCCGCTTCGTCATTCGAACACCTCTATCGGCGAATCGGCGCTATGGCGAGAAGCCCGTGCGAACTGCCGCGCAGCCTGTGGAAATGCGCTACAATAGCCCGTGAACAGGAATCGAACACTCACAAGATACCTATTTTGATTCAGGGACTTGAAGTGCCATTGCCAAAATAGAACAAAGCATGTACAAAATCTCCTGCGGCGGCTTCATTGCCTCGATAGCTCCAATAACCTAAAGGTGGACCCAATGGCACAAAACTCTTTGCGGCTCGTAGAGGACAAATCGGTGGACAAAAGCAAGGCACTTGAAGCGGCTCTTTCCCAGATCGAACGTTCGTTCGGCAAGGGATCGATCATGAAGCTCGGATCGAAGGACAGCGTCGTCGAGATCGAAACCGTCTCGACCGGGTCGCTCGGCCTCGATATCGCGCTCGGCATCGGCGGCCTGCCGAAAGGCCGCATCATCGAGATTTACGGACCGGAAAGCTCGGGCAAGACGACCTTGGCGCTGCAGACCGTTGCCGAGGCGCAGAAGAAGGGCGGCATCTGCGCCTTCGTCGACGCCGAACACGCGCTCGATCCGGTCTATGCGCGCAAGCTCGGCGTCGACCTCGAAAACCTCTTGATCTCGCAGCCGGACACCGGCGAGCAGGCCCTCGAAATCACCGACACGCTGGTTCGCTCCGGCGCGATCGACGTCCTTGTCGTCGACTCGGTGGCCGCGCTTGTGCCGCGTGCCGAAATCGAAGGCGAGATGGGCGACAGTCTGCCGGGCATGCAGGCCCGCCTGATGAGCCAGGCGCTGCGCAAGCTGACCGCGTCGATCTCCAAGTCCAACTGCATGGTGATCTTCATCAACCAGATCCGCATGAAGATCGGCGTGATGTTCGGCTCGCCGGAAACGACGACGGGCGGCAACGCACTGAAGTTCTACGCGTCGGTCCGCCTCGACATCCGCCGCATCGGCTCGGTCAAGGAGCGCGAGGAAGTCGTCGGCAACCAGACCCGCGTCAAGGTTGTCAAGAACAAGATGGCGCCGCCCTTCAAGCAGGTGGAGTTCGACATCATGTATGGCGAAGGCGTTTCCAAGACCGGCGAACTGATCGACCTCGGCGTCAAGGCCGGCATTGTCGAGAAGTCCGGCGCCTGGTTCTCCTACAACAGCCAGCGCCTGGGGCAGGGGCGTGAAAATGCCAAGCTGTTCCTGCGCGACAATCCCGATCTCGCTCGAGAAATCGAGATGGCCTTGCGGCAGAACGCCGGGCTGATTGCCGACCGGTTCCTGGAAAATGGCGGGCCGGAGAGCGAAGGCGACGAAGCGGCCGACATGTAAGAGCCAAACTTCAGTTTGCATGCCATCAACCGGCCGTCGATCAGATCGGCCGGTTTTTGCTGCCGTCTGGACAGCATGATATGCGGAAGATAAAAGCCTGTGGTTCCGGTGACGGCGTCATCGGCGAGGCGGCTATGCGTGGTAGACGCGGGGTTGAAGGAAAACGGCGCAAGGCGCGGAAAACGCGTGGGGTTGCAGCCGGCATGTGCACAGATAGGACGCAAGATGAGCGGCGTGAATGAAATCCGGTCGATGTTTCTCGACTATTTCCGCAAGAACGGTCACGAAATCGTGCCGTCGAGCCCTCTGGTGCCGCGCAACGACCCGACCCTGATGTTCACCAATGCCGGCATGGTGCAGTTCAAGAACGTCTTCACCGGTCTCGAGCAGCGGCCCTATTCGACCGCGGCGACGGCGCAGAAATGCGTGCGCGCCGGCGGCAAGCACAACGACCTCGACAATGTCGGCTACACGGCCCGGCACCACACTTTCTTCGAGATGCTCGGCAACTTCTCCTTCGGCGACTATTTCAAGGAACGGGCGATCGAGCTCGCCTGGAGCCTGATCACCAAGGAATACGGGCTCGACGCCAAGCGCCTGCTCGTCACTGTCTACCATACCGACGACGAGGCATTTGACCTCTGGAAGAAGATCGCCGGCCTCAGCGACGAGCGCATCATTCGCATTCCGACCAGCGACAATTTCTGGGCGATGGGCGATACCGGCCCCTGCGGTCCCTGCTCGGAAATCTTTTATGACCACGGCGAGCAGATCTGGGGCGGCCCGCCCGGCTCGGCCGAGGAAGACGGCGACCGCTTCATCGAGATCTGGAACCTCGTCTTCATGCAATACGAGCAGGTCACCAAGGAAGAGCGGGTCAACCTGCCGCGGCCGTCGATCGACACTGGCATGGGTCTCGAGCGCGTCGCCGCCGTGCTGCAGGGCCAGCACGACAATTACGACATCGATCTGTTCCGCGCCCTGATCGCAGCCTCCGAGGAGGCGACCGGCGTCAAGGCGGAGGGTGACCGCCGCGCGAGCCACCGCGTCATCGCCGACCACCTGCGTTCCTCCGCTTTCCTGATCGCCGACGGCGTGCTGCCTTCCAACGAAGGCCGTGGCTATGTGCTGCGCCGCATCATGCGCCGCGCCATGCGCCATGCGCAGCTGCTTGGCGCGCAGGAGCCGCTGATGTGGAAGCTGCTGCCGGCGCTTGTCGGCCAGATGGGCCGCGCCTATCCGGAACTGGTCCGGGCCGAGGCGCTGATTTCCGAAACGCTGAAGCTCGAAGAGACGCGCTTCCGCAAGACGCTCGAGCGAGGCCTGAACCTTTTGGCGGATGCTTCGGCGGGCCTTTCGGAAGGCGACCGGTTCGACGGCGAAACGGCCTTCAAGCTCTACGACACCTACGGCTTCCCGCTCGACCTGACCCAGGACGCGCTGCGGGCCAAGGGCATCACCGTCGACACGGATGCGTTTTCCACCGCCATGCAGCGACAGAAGGCCGAAGCCCGCGCCAACTGGGCCGGTTCCGGCGAAGCGGCCACCGAGACGATCTGGTTCGAGCTCAAGGAAAAGCACGGCGCCACCGACTTCCTCGGCTACGACACGGAATCGGCTGAGGGTGTGATCCAGGCGATCGTCCGCGACGGTGCGGTCGTCGAGTCCGCCACCAAGGGCGAGACCGTCCAGCTGATCCTGAACCAGACGCCCTTCTACGGGGAATCCGGCGGCCAGATGGGTGACACGGGCGTCATTGCCACCGAAACGGGCAAGCTTGCGGTTACCGACACGCAGAAGCGCGGCGAAGGGCTATTCGTCCATTACGGAACCGTCTCGGAAGGCATCATCAAAAGGGGCGAGGCAGCCGCGCTTACCGTCGACCATGCCCGCCGTTCGCGCCTGCGCGCCAACCATTCGGCAACCCACCTGCTGCATGAGGCGCTGCGCGAGGTGCTTGGCACGCACGTGGCGCAAAAGGGCTCGCTCGTCGCCCCCGAGCGGCTGCGCTTCGACGTTTCGCATCCGAAACCGATGTCGGCCGAGGAGCTGAAGGTCGTCGAGGAAATGGCCAACGAGATCATCGTTCAGAACACGCCGGTGACCACGAGGCTAATGAGCGTCGACGATGCCATCGCCGAGGGTGCCATGGCGCTCTTCGGCGAAAAATACGGGGACGAGGTCCGAGTCGTGTCGATGGGCCAGGGCATTCGCGGCTCGAAGGCCGGAAAACCCTATTCGGTCGAGCTCTGCGGCGGCACGCACGTCTCCGCAACCGGCGACATCGGCCTTGTGCGCGTTGTCTCGGAAAGTGCCGTCGGCGCCGGCGTGCGCCGTATCGAGGCGCTGACCGGCGAAGCCGCGCGAGCCTACCTCAACGAACAGGATGAGCGCGTCAAGACGCTGGCATCGGCCCTGAAGGTCCAGCCCGCGGACGTCCTCGGGCGGGTCGAGGCGCTGCTCGACGAGCGGCGCAAGCTTGAACGCGAACTCACCGAGGCGAAGAAGAAGCTCGCCCTCGTCGGTGACGGCCAGAACGGCTCGGGCGACGCGGCCCGCGAGATCGGCGGCGTCCGCTTCCTCGGCAAGGTCATTTCCGGCGTCGAGCCGAAGGATCTGAAAAGCCTTGCCGACGATGGCAAGAAGACGCTCGGTTCCGGCGTCGTCGCCTTCGTCGGCGTCTCGGGTGACGGCAAGGCGAGTGCGGTCGTGGCCGTCACCGACGACCTGACGTCCAAAGTTAGCGCCATCGATCTGGTGCGCGTCGCCTCGGCTGCGCTCGGCGGCAAGGGTGGCGGTGGGCGGCCGGACATGGCCCAGGCGGGCGGCCCGGACGGCGGACGCGCCGCCGAGGCGATCGAGGCGGTCGCCGTCGCGCTCGCCGGTTGAACGGCGCTGGTGCGGAAAGACGGAGAAAAGGGCGCTGCACGCCCTTTTTCATGCGCTCTTTTCGCCGCGGATGGTCTCGAGCGCCGCCGGGATCGAGCCGCGCATCAAGACACGCGGTGGACGCACGTGGTGTTGATAGAGGGCGCGGCGAACCTGCGTATTGGCGCCAACGATGATGAAGCGCACGCCGAGCCTCTCCGCCTTGCGCAACGTCCCTTCGATGATGTTGGCGGCGGTCGAATCCATGAAGGGAACTTCGGAGCAGTCGAGAATGAAGTTTCGGCGCTGATCGGCGATCCGATCGAGCACCGCTGCAACGGTGGCTGCCGAGCCGAAGAAGAAGATGCCTGTAATCCGATAGATCACCGTTTCCGGATCATCGCCAATGACCGGGTGCTCTTCGTCGCGATTTCCCGATTGCAGCAGCTCAAGCGGCTTCATTTCACCGACTGAGATGCCTTTCGCCATTCGATTGATGAACAGGAGGGCGCCGAGCGCCACACCGATCACTATCCCCTCTGTCAGTTCGCGAAAGACAACGATGAAAAAGGTGGCCAGCAGCACGACAGCATCACCGTAGGACGACCTCAAGAGCGCCATGAAGGCCGGCTTTTCGATCATGTTCCAGGCGACGACGGCAAGCACGCCAGCGAGGGAAGCGAGCGGGATATAGCTTGCTAGCGGTGCGGCAAGCAGCATGAAGAGAAGGAGAAAGACTGAATGCAGCATGCCGGAAACGGGGCTAGTGCCTCCGGCGCGAACATTGGTTGCGGTGCGGGCAATGGTGCCGGTGACGCAGATGCCGCCGAAGAGCGCCGAACACAGATTGGCTATCCCCTGGGCAATCAACTCCATGCTGGATCGATGTCTGCGTCCCGTCATGCCATCAGCGACAACGGCCGAAAGCAGTGACTCGATCGCGCCGAGAAGAGCCAACGAGACCGCATCCGGGAACACCGCAACGGCTTTCTCAAGGGAGAAAGGCGGCAAGGTCGGAAGCGGCAGTCCGCGCGGAATACCGCCGAAGCGAGTGCCGATCGTGTCCGTCGGCAGGTGCAGGACGGCGACGAGGACCGATGCGGCGCCGACGGCGATGAGCATTCCGGGCCAATGCGGCCGCAACCGGCGCAGCGCGAGAATGATGCCGACGGTCAGGGTGGCGGTCAGCACCGCGGCCCGATTGACCGTATCGGCGGACCGGCCGAGTGCCGCGATCTTTTCAACAATCGGCCCCGGTTCGCTGCCTGGTAACGTCAGCCCGAAAAGGTCGCGCAACTGGCTGGCAAAGATGATCACAGCAATCCCGGCCGTGAAGCCGACCGTGACGGGGTAGGGGATGAACTTGATGTACTGTCCGAGGCGCAAGTAGCCGGCCGCAACGAGCATGAGGCCGGCCATCGCAGTCGCAAGCAACAGGCCGTCGATACCATGCCGGGCGCCGGTCGCAGCGACGAGAACGATGAAGGCACCCGCCGGACCGCCAATCTGGACCCGGCTGCCGCCGAGGAGCGAAACGAGAAATCCGCCGACGATTGCGGTATAGAGCCCGCGATCGGGTGTTACGCCGGAGGCGATCGCAATGGCCATTGAAAGCGGTAGGGCGACGATGGCGACGGTCAGGCCGGCCAAAGCGTCCGCTTTCAGCCTGGCGCGGCCGTATCCCTCGGCGATCACGCTGACAGTTTTTGGGATAAGAGAATCGGGCATCGGCGAAACTTTCGAGATCCGTCACGTTTGCTGGATGGTACGTGCCGGGCATTCTCAGCCTATCTGAGTCGCCATGCCGCACAAGCTGAGCGGGCAGCATTCAGGTCAGCAGGATTCGTCAATTCGATCTGTGGTTTGAACGTGGTCGAGCGAAGCGCGAAAGGTTCGATATGGCGGGCGGTGCATGGGCGACATATGAGAGGCGGCTTCACCACGTCTCGGCCTATATCTACGGGCATCTCGATGAAGAGCTGAATCTCGACCGGCTGTCGGAGATCGCCTGTCTTTCGCCGCACCATTGGCACCGCATCTACAGGGCGGTGCATGGCGTAACCTTGGCGGCGACCGTCAAGCGATTGCGGCTGCAACGGGCAGCGGCAGAACTTGTCCAGACCGGTCTTTCAGTCGAAGCGATCGCGCGACGCTCTGGCTACCCGAATGTTCAATCCTTCAACCGCACCTTCAGGGCCGTCTATGGTCTTCCGCCGGCGCGCTACAGGAAGGAGGGGAGCCACAAGGCCTTTGAAACCGCTTCCATGGAAGGAAATGCTGTCATGTACGATGTTGACTTGAGGACCATAGAGCCTCTGACCCTGGCGGGTGTTGCCCATTCTGGTTCCTATATGGGCATCGGAGAAGCGTTCGAAACGCTTTACGCCACCCTCTTCGCGCGGAACCTGTTTCGGCCGGACATGGAGATGATCGGAATCTACCTGGATGACCCGGAACTGGTGGAGACGGACAAGCTCCGATCGTTCGCCTGCGTGACGGCCAACGGCGAGCAGGCGGCCGAGGCGCCGCTTACGCCGCAAGGAATTGACGGCGGGCACTATGCCGTGCTGCGGCACAAGGGCCCCTATGCCGACATGCCAAAGGCCTATCAATGGCTCTATGGGACTTGGCTGCCGAATTCCGGCCGCGAGATCCGCGACAGCGTCATGTTCGAGAAGTATCTGAACAACCCGCGCGAAGTGGCCCCGACCGAGCTGCTTACGGAAATCTATCTGCCGCTCAAGTGACTTGGCCCCGTTTCACTTCGACGCTTCAAACAAGAAACCCGGCACAAGGCCGGGTTTTGTAGTTGTGGCTGTCGGGCTGGCCGCCTAAGCGGCCATTGCTTTCTTGAGGTTCTCGTCGATCTTGTCGAGGAAGCCGGTGGTCGAGAGCCACGGCTGGTCGGGACCGATCAGCAGCGCCAGGTCCTTGGTCATGAAGCCGGCCTCGACCGTCTCGACGCAGACGCGCTCCAGCGTCTCGGAGAACTTCGCCAGTTCGGCATTGCCGTCGAGCTTGGCGCGGTGCGCCAGACCGCGGGTCCAGGCGAAGATCGAGGCGATCGAGTTGGTCGAGGTTTCCTCGCCCTTCTGGTGCTGGCGGTAGTGGCGGGTCACCGTGCCGTGCGCGGCTTCCGCTTCGACCGTCTTGCCGTCCGGGGTCATCAGCACCGAGGTCATCAGGCCGAGCGAGCCGAAGCCCTGGGCGACGATGTCCGACTGCACGTCGCCGTCATAGTTCTTGCAGGCCCAGACGTAGCCGCCGGACCACTTGAGCGCCGAGGCGACCATGTCGTCGATCAGGCGGTGTTCGTACCAGAGCTTGGCGGCCTTGAACTCTTCGGCGAATTCCTCGTCGAACACCTTCTGGAAGATGTCCTTGAAGCGGCCGTCATAGGCTTTCAGGATAGTGTTCTTGGTCGAGAGATAGACCGGCACCTTGCGCTGCAGGCCGTAGTTGAACGAGGCGCGGGCGAATTCGGTGATCGATTCGTCGAGGTTGTACATCGCCATCGCAACGCCGGCGCCGGGGGCCTCATAGACGTCGTGTTCGATCGTCTGGCCGTCGTCGCCGACGAACTTGATCGACAGCTTGCCCTTGCCCGGGAACTTGAAGTCGGTGGCGCGATACTGGTCGCCGAAGGCGTGGCGGCCGACGATGATCGGTTTGGTCCAGCCGGGGACGAGGCGCGGGACGTTCTTGCAGATGATCGGTTCGCGGAAGATGACGCCGCCGAGGATATTGCGGATCGTGCCGTTCGGCGACTTCCACATTTTCTTCAGGTTGAATTCCTCGACGCGTGCTTCATCCGGCGTGATCGTTGCGCACTTGACGCCGACGCCGTGCTTCTTGATGGCGTTCGCGGCATCGATCGTCACCTGGTCTTCGGTCGCATCGCGGTTTTCGACGCTGAGGTCGTAATATTCCAGATCGAGGTCGAGATAGGGATGGATCAGCTTGTCCTTGATGAACTGCCAGATGATGCGGGTCATCTCATCGCCGTCGAGCTCGACGACCGGATTGGCGACCTTGATCTTTGCCATGAATATGCCTCGTGCTTTCTGAGACGCCGTGGCCGACGCCCCTCCGGTGGAAAAATCCACAGCCCTATAGCACTGTGGACCGGCAAGGCAAAGCATAGTTGGCCGAAACTTTGGGTCAGCAAAGGCGTCGCCGACTTTGGTGTCCCGGCTTTAATTTCCAAGGTTTTTGTGCGAGGGAAGCGGCGAATAGAGGCAAGGTATCATAATGGCAGGCACGAACAGCGAGCGCGAACTCTTGACGGAGGGGCCGGCGATCATTCTCGCTTACCCTCAGCTGGGCGAGAACATCGGCATGGTTGCTCGCGCCATGGCGAATTTCGGGCTTTCGGAACTGCGTCTCGTCAATCCGCGCGACGGTTGGCCGAGTGAGAAGGCGCGCTCGGCGGCGAGCCGAGCCGATCATGTGATCGACGGGGCCAAACTCTATAACACGCTAGAGGAGGCAATCGCCGACCTCAACTTCGTCTACGCCACCACAGCCCGCGATCGGGATGGCTACAAGCCGGTGCGTTCGCCGATCGTTGCCGCCCGCTCGCTCCGCCAGCGCTTCAAGGTCGGGGAGGCGGTCGGCATCATCTTCGGCCGCGAGCGTACCGGACTGACCAATGAGGAGGTGGCGCTCGCAGACGAGATTGTAACCTTCCCCGTCAATCCCGCCTTCGCCTCGCTCAATCTTGCCCAGGCCGTGCTGCTGATGTCCTATGAGTGGATGAAGACCGGCATGGAGTCCGAGGAGGAGACCTCGTTCCAGGCGATCGAGCAGCGGCCGGCCACGAAGGAACATCTTCAGGGGCTGTTCGAACATCTCGAGGGGGCGCTCGAGGCGCGCAATTACTTTCGCTCCGCCGATAAAAAGCCGAAATTGGTGGAAAATCTCCGCGCTGTTCTGACGAGGCCTTCCTTCAGCGAATCCGAAATCCAGGTGCTGCGCGGCGTCATCTCATCGCTCGACCGCTTCACGCGCGAAAACCCGCGCGGCTCGGGCGCACCGGTCGGAGGCAGGAAGGGGCAAGGCGGCGGTGACGACGACTGAGCTCAAACCCATTCTCATCTTCGACAGCGGCATCGGCGGTCTGACGGTGCTGCGCGAGGCGCGCGTGCTGATGCCGGAGCGGCACTTCATCTATGTCGCCGACGATGCCGGCTTTCCCTATGGCGGATGGGAGGAGGGGGCGCTAAAGGTGCGGGTGATCGCGCTCTTTGGCGACTTGCTCAGAGAGCACGATCCGGAAATCTGCGTCATCGCCTGCAATACCGCCTTCACACTGGTCGGAGCGGATTTGCGCGCCGCCTATCCGCAAATGACCTTCGTCGGCACGGTGCCGGCGATCAAGCCGGCGGCCGAGCGGACGCGTTCGGGACTGGTCTCGGTTCTGGCAACGCCCGGAACGGTGAAGCGCGCCTATACGCGCGATCTCATCCAATCCTTCGCCTCGCAGTGCCATGTGCGCTTGGTCGGTTCGGAGAACCTGGCACGCATGTCGGAAGCCTATATCCGCGGCGACAAGCTGGAGGACGAGGCGGTGCTGGCGGAGATCGCCCCCTGCTTTGTCGAAATGGACGATCGGAAGACCGACATCGTCGTGCTCGCCTGCACGCATTATCCGTTCATGGCGAACGTCTTCCGGCGGCTGGCGCCCTGGCCGGTCGACTGGCTGGATCCGGCCGAGGCAATCGCGCGGCGGGCGCGTTCGCTCGTGCCGTTGCCGAACGGTTTCGAACCGTTGAACGGCGAGGATCCGGCGATCTTCACCTCCGGCAGGCCCGATTTCGCCACGCGGCGGCTGATGCAGGGCTTTGGGCTCACCATGCGTTCCGCATGAGCGTCAGAACGCCGTCGGCAGGATGAAGGCGGCGGCCGCCAGCACGATCGCAATCGCAAGGGCAAGGCTGATCCACGAGCGCCGCGCTTCCGCCGGCGAAATGACGCGATAGGGGGTCTTGCCCGCCTCGCGCAATTGCTTGTCGAACTGAAAGTGGTTCTCGGTGTCGTATTGGGACATCAGCTTCCTTGCATCCTGTCTGGGACTATCATCAGGCGACTCCAGTGAATAGGAGGGGATCTGCCCGCTTTCAACTTTTGCGATCTTTTTCCAGGGAACCAATTTTTGCTGGGTCGCACGCGTATTCCTGTGAGTTGTTTGAAGAGCGGCCCTGACCGGAGCCAAAACCGTGCTAGGTGTCGCTGGTTTTGGCGCTCCCGGCGGATCGCGAATCAATTCGTGACGAAGAGGTGGGAATGAAAGTCGGCATCGACATGGGAACGACGTCCGAAGGGACTTCGGCCTCGCTCGATATCGAAGAGCTTCTGGCGACGCGACTCCTGGTGCAGGGCAATTCAGGCTCGGGCAAGTCGCATCTGTTGCGCCGGCTGCTTGAGCAGTCCGCCCCTTGGGTGCAGCAGTGCATCATCGACCCAGAAGGCGATTTCGTGACCCTTGCCGACAAGTTCGGTCATGTGGTGATCGAGGGCGAGCGGACGGATGCGGAATTGATCGGCATCGCCACGCGCATCCGCCAGCACCGCGTCTCGTGCGTCCTTTCGCTCGAGGGACTCGACATTGAGCAGCAGATGCGCAGCGCCGGCGTGTTCCTGAACGCGATGTTCGATGCGGATCGCGACTATTGGTATCCCGTCCTGGTCGTCGTCGACGAGGCGCAGATGTTCGCGCCCTCGGTCGGTGGCGACGTTTCGGAAGAGGCGCGCAAGGTGTCGCTCGGGGCGATGACCAACCTGATGTGCCGCGGCCGTAAGCGCGGACTGGCCGGCGTGATTGCCACCCAGCGCCTGGCGAAGCTTGCCAAAAACGTCGCGGCGGAAGCGTCGAACTTCCTGATGGGGCGCACCTTCCTCGATATCGACATGCAGCGCGCCGCCGACCTGCTCGGCATGGACCGTCGCACGGCCGAAATGTTCCGCGACCTGAAGCGTGGCTCCTTCGTAGCGCTCGGCCCGGCGCTTTCCCGCCGGCCGCTGAAGGTGACGATCGGATCGGTCGAGACGTCGGCGCGCTCGACGAGCCCGAAGCTGATGCCGCTGCCGGAGGCGCCGCAGGACGTCGAGGACCTGATCTTCACGCCCGATCCGGAAGAATTGAGCCGACCCATTGTCCGACGTGCGGCGCCCCAGCCGCGGCCCGCCAGCGATATTCTCGCGGAACTGTCGCGGCCGCGGCCGGAATCTCAGACACCGGTCGAGGCGAAACCCGCCCAGCCGGAACTCTCCGCCGAGGAGCGGGAGGCGTTGATCGATGGCGTGTTCGCCGAGATTCTTGCAAACCCGGAAGCGGCGTTCCGGCCTGACGCCGAGCTGTACCAGGATTTCCTGGTTCGCTGCCGCATCCGCCGTGTGCCAGGCTCCGCGCCGTCACTCGGTGTTTTTCGGCGCAAGATGGCCGTGGCGCGCTCGGGGGTGGATCCCGAAACGGCTGCGACTGAAGCCTGGGCATCGGCTCTTGGGCTCGCCGATCGGGTGACGGAGGACCTGCAGGGCGTCTTCCTGATGATGGCGCAGGCGGCCGTGCGTGGCGCTCCCTGTCCTTCTGACGCGATGATCGCGCGTGCTTACGGCACGCATTCCGCCCGGCGGGCGCGACGGTTGCTCGGCTATTTCGAAGAGCAGGGGCTGATCGTCGTGCATGCGGATTTCGCTGGCAAACGAATCGTCGCTTTCCCTGACCTCGGCAAAGAGACCCGTCCGGGTGATGCGAATGCGCCGGATGCCGGCATGTCGGAGCGCGCGGCCGCGGAGTGATTTTTTCGGAACGGGGATTGGCGGAAATCCCTGCGTTTCTTGCGTAAATCCGTTTGACAATTCCCCGCCCAATGCGTAAAGACCCGCCCAACGCCGGGCAGCGATGCCCGGTGTTTCATTTGACATGTCCCGTGGTTTCTCCGGCAGCGTGATCGTGAGAAGCCTGTCAGAACTCCCAAAATGAGTTCAGAGGAGGGCGTGTTTCCTTGATCCGGCTTGGCAACAGACCGGTGTAACCGATTGAAAGGAAATGCGATGAGCAAGCGCGAATCGTCCAAGTATAAAATTGACCGCCGCATGGGCGAGAACATCTGGGGTCGCCCGAAGTCCCCGGTCAACCGCCGCGAATACGGCCCGGGCCAGCACGGTCAGCGCCGCAAGTCGAAGCTTTCCGACTTCGGCGTGCAGCTGCGCGCCAAGCAGAAGCTGAAGGGCTACTACGGCGACATCCGTGAAAAACAGTTCCGTGCGATCTTCGCCGAAGCTTCCCGCCGCAAGGGCGACACCCCGGAAAACCTGATCGGCCTGCTTGAATCGCGCCTCGACGCGATCGTCTACCGCGCCAAGTTCGTTCCGACCGTCTTTGCCGCCCGCCAGTTCGTCAACCATGGCCACGTCAAGGTCAACGGCGTTCGCGTCAACATCGGTTCCTACCGTTGCAAGCCGGGCGACGTCATCGAAGTCAAGGACAAGTCCAAGCAGCTCGTTACGGTTCTCGAATCCGTTCAGCTCGCTGAGCGCGACGTTCCGGACTATATCGAAGCCGATCACAACAAGATGGTCGCGACCTTCGTCCGCGTTCCGGCTCTGACCGACGTTCCCTATCCGGTCGTCATGGAGCCGCACCTGGTCGTCGAATTCTATTCGCGTTAATCCGGGCTCGGCCTCGTGAATTCGAAAACCGCCCGGAGACGGGCGGTTTTTTTGTAGAAAACTGCCGGAGCGACCCAAGATCGAGGAGTGCCGCATGCCGGAGCAGAAAGCGCCTCAGGATCTGCAACAGATCCTCGACGACATCTATCGCGAGCTGACGCCGCGGCTGGGCGAGGGCAAGGTTGCCGACTATATTCCCCAGCTTGCCCGCATAAATCCCCAGCATTTCGGCATGGCGATCGTCACGACGGGCGGTGATGTGCATCGGGTCGGCGATGCGGAAGTGCCGTTCTCGATCCAGAGCATTTCGAAGGTCTTCACGCTGACGCTGGCGCTCGGCAAGCATGGCGAGAATATCTGGCATCGGGTCGGCCGCGAACCCTCCGGGTCGGCCTTCAATTCGATCGTGCAACTCGAACACGAGGGTGGAAAGCCGCGCAACCCCTTCATCAATGCGGGGGCGATCACGATCAGCGACCTGATCCTCGCCGGCCACACGCCGAGGGAACTGATAGGCGAGATCGTGCGCTTCGTCCGTTACTTGGCCGACGACGAGAACATCGTCATCGACCACGAGGTTGCCCGCTCCGAGGCGGCCACCGGCTTCCGCAATTTCGCGCTCGCCAGTTTCATGCGCTCCTTCGGACGGCTCGACCATCCGGTCGAGCATGTGCTCGGCGTCTATTTCCACCACTGCGCGCTCGCCATGACCTGCAGCCAGCTGGCGAAGGCGGGCCTTTTTCTGGCGGCGGGCGGCACCAATCCGTTGACCGGCCATTCCGTCGTATCGCGCCTGCGGGCCCGGCGCATCAATGCGCTGATGCTCACCTGCGGCCACTATGACGGATCCGGTGACTTTGCCTATCGCGTCGGTCTGCCCGGCAAAAGCGGCGTCGGCGGCGGCATCATGGCGGTCGCGCCCGGCAAAGCCTCGATTGCCGTGTGGTCGCCGGGCCTCAACGAGAACGGCAATTCGCTCCTGGGCTCGCTGGCGCTCGAGATGCTCGCGGCGCGTACCGGCTGGTCGGTATTTGGGCCGTGAGCGTCTGAGGGTGCCCCTCATGCCGCTGCCGTGACCTCCGCCCCGCGTGCGGGGAGAGGGCTACGGTGAGGGGCAATCTCGCTGAGGTTGAGGGCTCGATTCCTGCAATTCATTGCGCCGCCGCCCCCTTTTCCCTTGATCTTCGGTGCCAGACCGGGCAAGTGGTTCGGGCCTTTGGGCGGACCTATTGCGCCCTCAGAATCCGAGACTACCGCCATGGAACTCTCACTATCGCCTGAGCGCGAGATGATGGACGCTGCTCCCAATGCGGAAGACGCCGTTCTCGACACCGGTGCTCATCCGCTGTTCGCGCGGATGCCGACCTCCGTCTCCTTCAACAAGCTGAGAAAGCGCCTGCTGCGCCAAGTGCGTCAGGCTTTCGACGACTTCGGCATGCTGAAAGGGTCGAAGCGCTGGCTCGTCGGCGTTTCCGGAGGCAAGGACAGCTACAGCCTCTTGGCGCTGCTGATGGATCTGCAGTGGCGCGGGCTTCTGCCGGTCGAGCTCATTGCCTGCAATCTCGACCAGGGCCAGCCGAACTTTCCGAAACACATCCTGCCGGACTTTCTCGCCTCGATCGGCGTCAGGCACCGGATCGAATATCGCGATACCTATTCGGTCGTGAAGGAGAAGGTGCCGACGGGCGCCACCTATTGCTCGCTCTGTTCCAGGCTGAGGCGCGGCAACCTCTACCGTGTCGCGCGGGAGGAGGGCTGCGATGCCCTGGTGCTCGGGCACCATCGCGAGGACATTCTCGAAACCTTCTTCATGAACCTCTTACATGGCGGCCGCCTGGCGTCGATGCCGGCGAAGCTTCTCAATGACGAGGGCGACCTGACGGTCCTGCGGCCGCTTGCCTATGCGGCCGAGGACGATCTCGCGAAATTCGCCGCAGCGATGGAGTTCCCGATCATCCCGTGCGATCTCTGCGGCTCGCAGGACGGTCTCGAGCGCAATGCCATGAAGGCGATGCTTGCCGACATCGAGCGGCGCATGCCCGGCCGCAAGGACACGATGCTGCGCGCGCTCGGCCATGTGAACCCGTCGCACCTGCTCGATCCAAAGCTGTTCGATTTCCAGTCCCTTTCTTCGGAGCCCACAGAATGAGCCAGTCCGTCGATATCGCCGCCCTTGCCAACCTTTTGCAGGAGGCGGCGGTGAAGGAAATCCTGCCTCGCTTCCGGAATCTGGAATCGGGCGATGTGCGGACGAAGTCCGAGGCGATCGATCTTGTGACGGAAGGCGACGAGGCTGCCGAGAGGCTGATCAAGGCGAAGATCGACGCGATCGCGCCTGGCGCAGTCTTCATCGGGGAAGAGTCGGTCGCGGCCGATCCCGCTCTCCTCGACAAGCTGGCGGATGCCGAGCTTGCCATTGTCGTCGATCCGATCGACGGGACCTTCAACTTTGCCGCCGGCCTGCCGCTCTTCGGGGTGATGGCGAGCGTCGTCGCCAAAGGCGAGACCGTTGCGGGCATCATCTACGATCCGCTCGGCAATGATTGGGTGATTGCCGAGAAAGGTTCCGGCGCTTGGATGTGCCGGCCGAACGGGTCGCAGGAGAGGCTGTCGGTCACGGCCGGCGTGCCGCTTGGCAGCATGGTCGGCGGCGCCTCGACGGCATTCTACCAGGAAGACGACCGCCGGATCGTCATGGGCAATTTGGCCAAGGTGAGGATCGCCACAAGCTACCGCTGCGCCGCGCATGAATACCGCATATTCGCAGCCGGCCATCTGCACTTCCTGATGTACCAGAAGCTCATGCCGTGGGATCACCTTGCCGGCACGCTGGTCGCCGAAGAGGCCGGCGCCTATGCGGCCCGCTTCGACGGATCGCGCTATCTGCCGGCCCACACCAATGGCGGGCTGCTTCTCGCCACCGACAAGGAAAGCTGGGAGGCGCTGCGGCGCGAGGTTTTCACCGTCTGATCAAGGACGTTACAGGCGTCACAATAGAGAAAGCCCGCCCCGGATCGCCGAGCGGGCTTTGTTGTTACATATGTCCGCCACCGTGATCGGGACCGGCGATCTGGTCGCCGGGATGGGTGAAGAGCTTTCCCTTTTCCGCCCAGAGCGTAGCGGCAATGGTCAGAAGTCCGAAGAGCGCGAATCCGCCGAACAGGGGCTGCAGCGTTCCGTTGAAAAGTTGGCCGACGGCGCTGCCGATGAGGGCGCCGGCCGTTGTCGAGATGAAGCCGGTAATCGCCGTGGCCGTGCCGGCGAGATGGCCCATCGGCTCGAGGCTGATCGCCGTGAAATTGGTGGCGATCACGGCAAAGAACATCAGCAGCACCGAGAACATCACGTAGCTGACGACGAAGGCCGGCGTGCCGGCCAGCGACAGCGCGTAACCCGCGGCCGCAAGCAACGTGAACAGGATCAGTGCGGCGTGCGAGATGCGGCGCATGCCGAAGCTGCGGACAAAAAAGCCGTTGGCAAAGTTTGCCACAGCGATGCCGCCGGCCGTACCGGCAAAGGCGATCGGCAGCCAGTCGGCGAGACCGTAAATTTCGCCGAAGACCTGCTGCACGCTGACGATGTAGGCGCAGATGACCGCCGTGAACAGCGTCAGGCCGATCATGTAACCGCAGGTGATGCGGTTCGTCAGGACCGTACGGAAGCCTGAAAGAATAGCGCCGAACGAGAGCGGCAGGCGCTCCTTGGCAGGGAGCGACTCCGACATGCGAGTCAGCGCCAAAAAGAAAAGAACGAGGCCGATCACGCCGATCAGAATGAAGATCCAGTGCCAATCGGAATAGACGATGACCACCTGTCCAAGCGAGGGAGCGACGATGGGCACGATCATGAAGACGATCATCACATAGGACATGACGCGTGCCATCTCGCGGCCGCCGAAACAGTCGCGGACGATCGCCATGGTGGTGATGCGCACCGCCGCGGCACCGATGCCCTGGATGAAGCGCAGCACCAGCAGCGCCTCGAAGCTCGTCGCCTGCGAGGCGGCGAAGCTCGAGATGGTGAAGAAGGCCAAGCCGCCGAGCAGCACCACGCGGCGGCCGAAGGCATCGGAAAGGCTGCCGAAGAAAATCTGCGAAAAGCCGAAACCGAGGAAGAATATGCCGATGACGAGCTGCGCTTCGTTGGCATTGGTAACGTCGAACGACTGGCCGATGCTCGAAAGCGCCGGCAGCATGCTGTCGATCGCGAGCGCCACGCTTGCCGTCATCACGGCAATCGTCACGATGAATTCGACGAGACCCATTCCGATACGAGCCGCACCCGAAACCGAGTTGGTATCATCCGGTTGTTGTCGGGCGTTGAGGGTGTCTTCTGAGATGGAAGTCATTGAAATATCCACAATAGCAGATTTGGGAGGAACAATCCGGCCGTCGCGCCACACCGGCATCCGGCTAGCCGGCAGGATTGTGCGGTTTGAAAAGCCGGCCGCCTTCTGCAAACAGCACAAAGACGAGGGCAAGGACGCCGACGGCAAAGAAGCCGACGGCGAGCGGTGTCACAGTGCCGTCGAAGGCCTGGCCGATGACGGCGCCGATGACCCCGCCGGTGATCGTCTGGACGAAGCCGAGAACCGACGAGGCGGTACCGGCCACATGCCCGAGTGGCTCCATGGCCATGGCGTTGAAGTTAGCAAAGATCACCCCGAACTGGAACATTGCCGCGGCGTAGAGGACCACGAAAATCGGTAGCGGCAGCGGTCCCGCGAGCGATGCACACATCCAGACGAAGCTCGCCAGGGTGAAGCCGAGAAGGGCGGCATGCGAGAGTGCCCGCATGCCGAACCGCCGCACGAGACGCGAATTGGTGAAGGAGGCGACCGCCATGAGTCCGGCAAAGCCCGCGAAGACGACCGGGAACCACACGCCGAGACCATAGATGCCGACGAGGACCTGCTGTGCCGAATTGATGAAGCCGAAGAGCGCGCCGAAGATCACGGACGTCGCCAGCGTATAGAACAGCGCCGTCCGGTTCGTCACGACGATACGAAAGCCCTCCAGAATCGCAGACGCTGTGAACGGGCGTCGGTTTTCAGAAGCCAAGGTCTCCCGCAGGCGAACTGCGACGGGCGCCGCGACGGCAAGTGCGTAGAACGCGATCACGACGAAGATCATGTGCCATTCCGCAAAGATCATGATCAATTGGCCGACGCTCGGGGCGATCACCGGGACGATCATGAACACCATCATGACCAGCGACATGATCTCCGCCATTTGACGGCCGCCATAGATGTCACGCACGAGGGATACGGTCACGACGCGAATGGCGGCCGCGCCGACGCCCTGCACGAAGCGGAAGAACAGCAGCGCGGCGAATGTCGGCACGAAGACGATCGCGATCGCGCTCAGGGCATAGAGCGCCAGCCCGCCGAGGAGCGGCGCCTTCCGCCCGAAGCGATCGGAAAGCGGTCCGAAGAAAAGCTGTGCGAAACCCATGCCGAACAGATAGGCGGACAGGATATATTGGCGGTCGTTTTCGTCGCTGACGCCGAGGCTTGCACCAATTTCCTGCAGCCCCGGCAGCATGATGTCGATCGAAATCGCATTGATGGACATCAGCATCGCCATCAGGGCGATGAACTGGGTCTTGGTGAGGCCGGAAAGCGTCGCCGCTTGATCTATCGGTTTTGTCATTTCGGGAATCCCGCTGACCGTCCGCTCGGCGTCCGGCACAGAATGCGCCGCTGATATCGAGGGCGCAGAGTTCATCAATACTTTGATCGGTCTGTGAAATTTCAGGTCGAAGTCGAGCCTGCGCCGACGTCGATGCTATGAGTATACGGGTGCGAGAGAGTGCGCGCCCCAAGGCAATGTCTGCGTCGATCGCCCCCGTGGGGCAGTCGAAAATCTGCCGATGCGCGGTCGTGGAAGACCCCTCCGGAGCCGGTGAATTTCGTCGCCTGCTCAAGGAGTGCACCGAAATTTAGCCGAACGGCATATAGTTCCGGAATCAAAAAAGGCGGTCAGGCCGCCTTCTCCGTGCGCTGTTCCCTATTGCGGATGCTACGCAGCGCCCTTTACGGAAATGCCCTGTCCCTGAAGATGCTCCTGCAACTCGCCTGCCTGGAACATCTCGCGCACGATGTCGCAACCGCCGACGAATTCGCCCTTCACATAGAGCTGCGGAATGGTCGGCCAGTTGGAGTAATCCTTGATGCCTTGGCGCAGATCCGCATCGGCGAGCACGTTGATGCCCTTGTAGTCGACGCCGATGTAATCGAGGATTTGCACCACCTGTCCGGAGAAACCACACTGCGGAAACTGCGGCGTGCCCTTCATGAAGAGAACGACGTCGTTGGTCTTGATCTCGTTGTCGATGAAATCGTGAATTCCGCTCATGTTGTCTTCCTTCCTGGCCGGCTTCAAGGACCGGATGTCGCTTTGCTGCTTAAATAGCATGCATGGGCGCGGTTTTCACCCACCCAATTCGCAAAAATGTTGATGGTCCTCAAAATGTGGCTTTCAAACCACCTCAGGCGGGGCGGCGGCGCAGCTTGCTGCGGGATGCAGCGGTGCGGCGACGGCTCACCTGCTTCTTTGCCGGCTTGCGGATCGCGGCCTGGATGATCTCGGCAAGGATGCCGCCGGCGCCTGAGGCTTGCCTGGTACGGCGCTTCGTCCGCCGCGTCGCGGTTTTCCTGGCGCCGGTCTTCTTTAGGATCTCCTTCAGCGCACTGTCGACGACACCGCTGACGAGTTCCTTGATCAAGTCCGCCATAGGGACTCACTCCGGCGCGCTGGTCTGCAGGGCGAGCGCATGAAGTATGCCGCCCATATTTCCCTTCAAGGCGTTGTAGACCATCTGGTGCTGCTGCACGCGGGTCTTGCCGCGAAACGCTTCGGCCACGACTTCGGCGGCATAGTGGTCGCCGTCACCGGCCAAATCGCGGATCGTGACCTTGGCGCCCGGGATTCCGGCCTTGATCATGTCTTCGATATCGCCTGGTGTCATGGGCATGATATGCCAACTCCCTTGTTATTTTTCTGCGGGCGCAGGGGACGCACCCCCGCTCGTAGCCTCAAGGGAACCACGATTCAGGGGCGGAAAGCAAATGATGATTTGACGGTTTTCCGCCCCGTCTGCCGTCAATTGTCCGGAGCCAGATCGCTGCCCATGTAGGTGGGGAACCAGGCTTCGTGGGCGGAACGCAATTCGTCTACCGAGACCGCCTTTGCATCGCCGAGTTTAACGGCTTCGCCTTCGGTCTTGCCGATAACCGGCAGGTCAATGCCAGCGACTGCCGCCCGAGCGGCGACCGCATCGAGCTTGTCGGCAGTGACCGTCACGACATAGCGACCCTGATCCTCACCGTAGAAGGCCGCAATCGGATCGTTCTCCGGAGCAGCAATCGTCGCGCCGATGCCCGAGGCGATCGCCATCTCCGCAACGGCAAGCGCAAGGCCGCCCGAAGAGCAGTCGTGCACGGCGGTAACCAGTCCGTCCGCGATCAGGCCGCGAACGAAGTCGCCGACCTTGCGTTCATGCGCCAGATCCACGTGCGGTGCCGGACCGTCGGTGCGGCCGTGAATGTCGCGCATATAGATTGACTGAGCGATGTGGCTGCCCAAGTGTTCCGGCGCGCCGGCGAGCAGGATGGTCTCATCCGCCGCGGCAAAGCGGATGCGCGCCATCTTCGACCAGTCCTTGACCAGCCCTACACCGCCAATGGTCGGGGTGGGCAGGATCGCCTGGCCGTTCGTCTCGTTGTAGAGCGATACGTTGCCCGAAACGATCGGGAAATCGAGAGCGCGGCAGGCTTCGCCGATGCCTTTGATGGCGTGTACGAACTGGCTCATGATTTCGGGGCGTTCGGGGTTGCCGAAGTTCAGATTGTCGGTGGCAGCGAGCGGCAGCGCCCCGGTTGCCGTCAGGTTGCGCCAGCATTCGGCGACAGCCTGCTTGCCGCCCTCGAACGGATCTGCCTCGACATAACGGGGCGTCACATCCGAAGAGAAGGCGAGCGCCTTCGTCTCATGGCCTTCGACGCGCACCACGCCGGCGTCGCCGCCCGGCAGCTGCAGCGAATTGCCCTGGATCAGCGTGTCGTATTGCTCGTAAACCCAGCGGCGCGAGGAATTGTTGGCGGAGCCGACCAGCTTCAGAAGCGCCTCGGCGACATCGGCCTGGGGAATGTCGTTGGTCGCGAGCGGCGAGGGGGTCTTGGCCGGTGTCCAGGGGCGGTCATATTCCGGTGCCTCGTCGCCGAGTTCCTTGATCGGCAGGTTCGCCACTTCCTCGCCCTGGTGCAGGATGCGGAAGCGCAGGTCGTCGGTCGTCTTGCCGACGATTGCGAAGTCGAGGCCCCACTTGACGAAGATCGCCTTGGCTTCCTCCTCCTTTTCCGGGCGCAGCACCATCAGCATGCGCTCCTGGCTTTCGGAAAGCATCATCTCGTAGGCGGTCATGCGCTCCTCGCGCACCGGCACCTTGTCGAGATTGAGCTCGATGCCCAGATCGCCCTTGGCGCCCATCTCGACGGCGGAACAAGTGAGGCCGGCGGCGCCCATGTCCTGGATGGCGATCACGGCGCCCGTCTGCATCAGTTCGAGGCAGGCTTCAAGCAGGCATTTTTCCGTGAAGGGATCGCCGACCTGGACGGTCGGGCGCTTCTCCTCGATCGACTCGTCGAACTCGGCCGAAGCCATGGTGGCGCCGCCGACGCCATCGCGGCCGGTCTTGGCGCCGAGATAGACGACCGGGAGCCCGACGCCCTCCGCCTTCGAATAGAAGATCGCATCGCTCTTCGCGAGGCCCGCCGCGAAGGCGTTGACGAGGATGTTGCCGTTATAGCGCGAGTCGAACTCGACCTCGCCGCCGACCGTGGGCACGCCGAAGGAGTTGCCGTAGCCACCGACGCCGGCAACGACGCCGGACACGAGGTGGCGGGTCTTCGGATGATCGGGCGAGCCGAAGCGGAGCGCGTTCATCGCGGCGATCGGGCGCGCACCCATGGTGAAGACGTCACGCAGGATGCCGCCGACGCCGGTGGCCGCGCCTTGATAGGGCTCGATATAGGAAGGATGGTTGTGGCTCTCCATCTTGAAGACGACGCAATCGCCGTCATCGATGTCGACGACGCCGGCATTCTCGCCCGGCCCCTGGATGACGCGCGGTCCCTTGGTCGGGAGCGTGCGAAGCCATTTCTTTGAGGATTTGTAGGAGCAGTGCTCGTTCCACATAGCCGAGAAGATACCGAGTTCGGTGAAGGTCGGCTCGCGCCCGATCAAGTTCAGGATGCGCTCATATTCGTCGGGCTTCAGCCCGTGCGAGGCGATGAGGTCCGGGGTGATGGGGCGGGTGTTGGAAATCGTCATCGTCGACCGTCAATCCTTCGGGCGGCGCGCACCCCTTCCGACAGGGACACGGCGCGTGCGAACCGCAACACAAACAGGGGGCGCTTTGCGGCTTCTTTAGCCTATGACGCGCCGCGGCGCGACAGAAAAATACCGCAGATCAACAGGAGCCAGCCGACGTGCTCCCGACCGGAAATTCCGTTTCTCAGCCGCTAGAATTTGTAGCCGAGCATCAGTCCCGCACGCGTCAAACCGTCGTTGGGTCCATTGCAAAGATTGGCATTGGAGGAGTGTTCCACCGTTGCCGACAGGTTCCAGTGATCGTCGAAGCGAAACCCGGCGGCGGCATATTCGCGGAACATCAGCCGACAGCCAAGCTTCGGCCCGCTCGTTCCGTCATCGTTCAGGTCGCCGTCGTGAACCGTGCCGCCGGCACCGAGCTCGACAAAGAAACGCTCGGTGATGTCGACGTCCCAACTGAACCCGCCATACACCTGGTTGACGCCGTTCGACGCGGTTGCGATCGAGGCTCCGGCATGCACCCGTGGCCGCAGGACCTTTTCAATAAAGCCGGTAGCACTGTCTGCACCGAACGGGTCGAAAAAGACGGTCACGGATGGGAAGACGCCGTCCTCCTGATTGTCGCCGTCGCCGATGGAGGTCGTCGCACCGAAACGGAGTTCGTCGAAGATCGGCTCTGCCGCGTGAACGGGTGTGGCCCCAAGAGATGCCAGGAACGCGAAGGCTCCGACGGAACCGAGCATCAGGCTCCGGGCACCGAGCCAAGTTGAAGAAAGCATGCCAGATCCTTTGGAAAGGCGAATCGACTCAGGCGTTACGCGAACTATAAATCGTCGTCGCTTGTGCGAAAGTCGTCTGGCAGGGAATTAGTCGAAGCTGTCGTAGCCGGTACGGCCGCTATCGAGCAGGCGTCGCAAGATCTGGAACCCGGCCTCCACGTCGCTCCGCTTGGCCGGCGAGGAGAATCCGACGCGGATGCGGTGGAAGACGCGGTCGGACCGGGCCGCCTTGAATTCGTCCTCGTCGTCGATCAGCACGCCTTCCTGGAGGGCTGCCTGCTTGAAGGTTCCCGACAGCCAGGGCTCCGGGAGCTTCAGCCAGAGGAAGGGTACCTTCGGGTGGTCGTTGAACTCGAAGCCGGAGAAGATTTCGCGCGCCATGGCGACGCGCTTGCCGATTTCCTCGACGCCGCGGCCGCGCAGGGAGGAGGCGGCCCCTGAAAGAACAAGGCGGGCGCAAAGTTCGGCAAGGAGGAACGGAAGGCCGCCGCTGATCATCTTGTGGGCGATGCGGATGCGCTGGCTGAAATGTGGCGGGCAGGCGACCCAGCCGCCGCGCACGCCGGCGGCAACGGACTTCGACAGGCCGCCGACGAGGAAAGTCCGCTCCGGCGCTAGTTCGGCGAGAAGCGGAATGGGATCACCGGTCATCGAGCCATAGAGATTGTCCTCGACCAGCCATACACCGTATTTGCGGGCGATTTCGGCGACCGCCTGGCGCCGCTCGAGCGGCATGATCGCCACCGTAGGGTTCTGCGCGCTTGGCATCAGGAAGGCGAGCTTCGGATGCTGCTGGGCGCAAACGCGCTCGAAATCCTCCGGGATCAGGCCGAACTCATCGCTTGCGAGCAGCGCGATCCGCCGCCCGATCAGCCCGGCGCTGCGGCTTACCTGCGAATAGGTCAGGGTTTCGAAGGCGATGCGGTCGCCCGGCGAGGTGACCGCCGAAATCACGGCAATGACGGCGGCGTGCGCACCGAGCGTCGGCACGATGCATTCCGGTGTCGGTCGAAAGCTGCCGCTCGCCAGCCACTGCGCACCCGCTTCGAACCAATGATCAGGAAAATTGCGGGCATAGCTCGCAATGTCCGCATGATGCTCCCGGCTGATGTCACCGAGCAATCTTGCCAGAATGTCGCCCTGGCCGATGTCCGGCGCCGCCGTGCTGTCGAAGCGCAGCTTGCCGGGCGGCGCGACGATCGGACGGGTACCGGCTAGCGACGTGGTGAGTGGATCGGCCTGTTCGGGCGGTCTGCTCTCCGGATGGTCCAGCACATAGGTGCCGCGGCCGACCTCGCCGCTCACAAGTCCGCGCTCCCGCACGATGTTGTAGGCCCGGCCGATCGTTCCGATCGTCACCCCGATGTCGAAGGCCAGATTGCGTTGCGGCGGCAGCTTGGTGCCGACGGGCAGGGCGCCGCTGCCGATCGCCTGTTCAATCTGGTCGGCGATCCGCGCGTAAAGCGGCCCGTGCCCCTGCTGTATATCCGGCAGCCAAGTTGTCATAGTGACAATTGTCTATATTGCCTCAATTGCAGAGTCAATTATCACAGGATGGTGCGACAGTACGGCGTTGAGGTTCAGAGCAATGAATACAATTAATACAATTCAGTTGTCGCCGCGGCACACCGAGAGGCCCAGCCATCGCGGGCAAAGCGCCAACTTGAGTATTCCAGCTAGGCTGTGGCGCTTCTACTGTGCATTGGCCGCGAAGAGGCGCAGCCGTCTGGTGCTGGGCGACTTGAGCGACCACCAGTTGAAGGACATCGGCGTCAGCGAGGCTGAAGCACGGCGAGAGGCTGCCGTTCCGTTCTGGCGTTAGAGCGGGATGCGTTCAAAGATGTGGCGCCGCCGCCCGTCTGTTTGCTTGCCGCCACGACGCAGAGGCTAGGCGCGGACGATTTATCCGCGGCGCGCGAGACCGCCGAGCTCGGATCGGGAACTCGGTTGTTTGAGCTCAACTGCAGCCCTGGCCGCCGGCGGCCCAGCGCCGCACGTCCGACGCGATTCGCGTGCCCACCGGCTCGCTGAGAAGCGGACCGAAGGCCTGCAGCCGGGCAGGGTGCCCTTCGGCTTGGATGACCGCGAGGGGGCGTGACTCGGGCGATTTGCGCGGCACGAGCAAAATGCGCGGGCGCCCGGAGAAGGAATTGAGTTCCGGTGCGAGCCGATAGGCCTTGAAGGCCGGGTCGCCCGACTTGAACCAGCAGCCATTGGCGCCAAGCGCAACGCGCTCCATCGTCGGGAGCGCGGCGGAGCTCGCAGGCGCGGAGGTTGGGCGGTTGGATTGGCACCCGCCAACGAGCACAAAGCTTGCGGCGACGCAGCCGAGCGCTGCGAATTGTCTGCATTTCATGGATGGCATAGGCGGCCTCGCGCGCGTGACGATGGATACCGCCTTCTAGCAGCGATACGGTTAAGCGGCGATTACGTCGAGCGCCGAGGCGAAGATGCCGCGGCCATCCGAGCCGCCATGGGCCGCTTCGATCAGGTTTTCCGGGTGCGGCATCATGCCAAGAACATTGCCGCGGTCATTCACCACGCCGGCAATATCGTTGAGAGAGCCGTTCGGGTTGGTGCCTTCGGCATAGCGGAAGACGACCTGACCATTGCTTTCCACCGCCTTCAAGGTTTCGGCGTCGGCGAAATAGTTTCCGTCATGGTGGGCGACGGGGCTGCGGATCACCTGGCCCTTGGCGTAGGCACGGGTGAAGTCCGTCTCCGCATTGACGACTTCGAGCTTCACTTCGCGGCAGACGAATTTCAGCGAGGCATTGCGCATCAGCGCGCCCGGCAGCAGGCCCGCTTCGACGAGGATCTGGAAGCCGTTGCACACGCCAAGGACGCGCACGCCTTGCTCGGCCTTGGCCTTGATCGCCTGCATCACCGGCATGCGCGCGGCGATCGCGCCGCAGCGCAGGTAGTCGCCATAGGAAAAGCCGCCGGGAATGACAATCAGGTCGACATCCGGGATCTCCGTCTCGGTCTGCCAGACGGTCACCGGCGTCTTGCCGGAGATCTTCGTAAGTGCCGCGATCATGTCGCGATCGCGGTTAAGGCCTGGAAGCTGAACGACGGCTGACTTCATGGGCGTAGATACCTTGCCTTGGCCCCGCGGCCCTGAAGCGCGCGAGGTGAACATCAATGCTGGAAACGCCGGTGAACCGATCCGAGGGTCGCGTCCGATCGTGACGGCCGGCGCAGAAATTCCCCCGCCGTCAGGCGAGGGAAATACTGTAATTTTCGATCACCGTGTTGGCGAGCAGCTTCTCGCACATAGCCTTGAGCTCGGCTTCGGCCTTGGCCTTGTCTGCGGTCTCGAGCTGCAGGTCGAAGACCTTGCCCTGGCGGACCTGGCCGATGCCGTCGAAGCCAAGCGCCCCGAGCGCGCCTTCGATTGCCTTGCCTTGAGGGTCCAGAACGCCATTCTTCAACGTCACGGTTACGCGTGCCTTGATCACTTGCTTATCCCCGAAATTCACTTGGCCAGCATCGTTACTTGACGAGCACGGGTCCGGAACCGCGCGGCGGCTCGTTCTCGTTGATGATGCCGAGACGGCGGGCCACTTCCTGATAGGCCTCGACCAGGCCGCCCATGTCGCGGCGGAACCGATCCTTGTCCATCTTTTCCTTGGTCTCGACGTCCCACAGCCGGCAGCTGTCCGGCGAAATCTCGTCGGCCAGAACGATGCGCATCATGTCGCCTTCGTAGAGGCGGCCGCATTCGATCTTGAAGTCGACGAGTTGGATGCCGACGCCAAGGAAGAGGCCCGACAGGAAGTCGTTGATGCGGATGGCAAGCGCCATGATATCGTCGAGTTCCTGCGGGCTCGCCCAGCCGAACGCGGTGATGTGCTCTTCCGAGACCATCGGGTCGTCGAGCGCATCGGCCTTGTAGTAGAACTCGATGATCGAGCGCGGCAGCACGGTGCCTTCCTCGATGCCGAGGCGCTTTGCGAGCGAACCGGCGGCGACATTGCGCACGACGATCTCGAGCGGAATGATCTCCACTTCCTTGATCAGTTGCTCGCGCATGTTGAGGCGGCGAATGAAGTGCGTCGGAATGCCGATCTTGTTGAGATGAGTGAAGATGTACTCGGAAATGCGGTTGTTGAGTACGCCCTTGCCGTCGATGACGTCATGCTTCTTCTTGTTGAACGCGGTCGCATCATCCTTGAAGAACTGGATGAGCGTGCCCGGTTCCGGACCCTCGTAAAGGATCTTTGCCTTGCCCTCGTAGATACGGCGGCGACGATTCATGGACTTGTCTCTGTGGTTGTTGGCGCTCTTGGGTCGCGCATTTGGAATTTTCTCAGCGGGTCCATATCTGAAAAGAACGCATTTCACAATCGGCGTATCTTTCCTTCCCCCGATTTAGATCAGGGTATCATGAAAGGCGCCAAAGACGAAAACGCAGGTTGCTCTTCCGCCGGCACACTGCATTATGCGAGAATGCTGGCCGGCAACTTGAGGGAGGTCGATTGATGACGACGATGCAGGATCGCGAGAAGGCTTTCGAGGCAAAGTTCGCGATGGACGAAGAGTTGAGGTTCAAGGCCTTGGCGCGGCGCAACAGGATGCTCGGCCTCTGGGCCGCCGGCCTCCTCAACAAGGCGGACCCCGAAGCCTACGCGCGTGACGTCATCACCGCAGATATCGAGGAAGCCGGCCACGAGGACGTCGTGCGCAAGATCAAGGCCGACTTCGACGCGGCCGGGGTGGCGCAGTCGGAAGCCGACATCCGCGTGCGCATGCTGGAGTTCCTGGCACAAGCGGTCGAGCAGGTCCAGAACAGCTAGTCCCAGGAATTGAATTCGTCGATTTTGCGTGGCGGCTTCGATGCCTGGCCACGCGAAAAGATCTGCGGCACTGCCGAACGTTCTCAAATCTTTCCGACGCGGTCAGCGGCATGCCGTCAGGACTTCGGCGTGTACCAGATCGGCGACGTGTAGGCGCGCTCCGTGATGGTCGTCGCGGTGCCCGGCAAAGGCTTCACGCCAAATCGCTTGCCGTCATAGGCGGTCCAGCGCGGCGTCGGAATTTCGATCACCCGGCCGTAATAGAAGGCGGGCTGGTTGGAGTCGAATTCCGGATCCTTCCACACGGCGATGAGTTCAGGTGCGCCGACCGTGTTGGTCCAGGTGGCGTTCGCCTCGTCTACGGTATTGCCGACCGGTGGAAGCTTGCCGTCGCCCGACCAGGCGACGTCATAGACCTTCTCGTGCGGGTTTCCGTCCTTGTCCAACCAGCCCTTGACGATCTGGTAGCGGTCGAGATTGGCGCCGATCGGGTCCTTCAACGCCGCGACAAGGAAGGTCGGCGCTTTGCCGCCGGGTGCCGCGCTGAGGTCGCCACCCATCGGCACGCCCTTGCTGTAGCCGATCCGCGCCGGCAGGCGATCCTCGGCATCACGGGCCTCGAAGTCCCATCCGCCGAAGAAGCGCACGATCATGCGCGGCCCGGTCGTGGCATAGGTTTCCTTGCGTTCCATCGCGTCCCACAGGGATTCGCGCCTGTTTTCCCTGGCCCAGACCGCCGCATAGCCGGAGGCCGAGACCTCCCAGTCCATGATCTTCACGCCGGAGATCTTTCTGACCGGATGGGGCCTCGTGGGCGCCGGCCAGGCCGACCTCGACTGGGACGTCGCCGCCGCCATCGGCTATCGCTTCAGCGACACGGTGTCGGCTGTCGCCGGCTACCGCGCCCTGGGCGTCGACTACAGCAACGACGGTTTTCTGTTCGACGTCGTGCAGCAGGGTCCGATTCTCGGGCTCGTGGTGAAGTTCTAGCCTGGTGGCCGAAAGATCAAGGCTGATCCCTGGAGCAAGCGACTGATCCCGTCGCAAACCCAACGAAATGCAAAGAATGCATCTAACGAGAAAGCGGCCTCGGAGCGGAGCAATGCCGACCGCGGTTTCGAGCTCCGGAAGGTAGGAGGTTTTGCCTCGAGTAGATTCGCAAGAGCGGTATCTAATCGTCGCTGCCGGCTTGCCGTTTTTCCAGTCGGTCGAGCACGTCTTCGGGGGTCACTTCGGTCGCGAGTTCGCCGACCTCGGCGTCTACCGCTGTCCTCACGTCAAGCCGAGCGGCAATTGCCGAGACCAAGGTCAGCAGTTGGGTCGCCTCCTGTTCGGCCAGCAGTGATATTTGCAGGTTGAGATCTGCCCGCTTGTCGTCGTCCGCCGCCATTCGGTTCTGACTGATGAGAACGAAAGTGGAGATGAAGATCGCCTCCACGGAGGCGACCATGGCGAGGATTACAAAGCTCGGGTCGAAGACGGGCACACCAGGCAACCATCTCATGTTCGCCGCGATCCAGAAGACGCATGCCGCGAGATGAAGATAGATGAAGGTCATCGAGCCGGCAAAGCGCGTAATTGTATCTGCAATCTTGTCTTGAAGCGTCTTTCCAAGTTCCGCCTCCCGGCGCCGTTTCAGAATCGCATTGATGTTACGATCCAGCCTGCGCGAGCCTGCAAGCGGCCGATCCGTCGCTTCTTCATCGGGTGGCTTTCTCGAAATGGGCATGCGCTCGGCAACGTCACTGATTGATCTTGCTCGCACATCGCCTGCAACCCCGCTGCAGATACAAAGTTCCGGTCCGGAGATAATGATATGCGGCCAAGCGGGCGCGGACCCTGGACGGTCCCGGTTGTCAACTCGGTGCTGATAGGAAGATTTGGGAAGCTCAGTGGCGGAGGAGGTGGGATTCGAACCCACGGTACGCTTTCACGCACGCCGGTTTTCAAGACCGGTGCCTTAAACCGCTCGGCCACTCCTCCGGGCAGCCGCGTTATTGCCCGAAGCAAACGGGCTTTGCAAGATTTGCTGTGCTCAGCACCATGATTTTGTTGCTCCGCGTAGGGACTGGCACTGTCCATCTGGCGGCTTTCGGCCCTTCGATCTTTACGTTCTGTAAACCATAAGACGAGATTTCAATGGCGCTTTCGCCATCCAGTTCGCAATTCCGCCTTGTTGTTGTCATGATTACTTTGATTGTTCCGTTTCGGAACGCCGAATTCTGCGCGGGGGCTAGTGCGGATCATTTCGGTGCGGCATTGCGAATGATCTTGTGGGACAGATGACATCCGATAGAAAAGCGGCATACCTTGTGAGGGGAATTCGGCTCGCTGCAGTTCCGTTGCTGTGCGCAATGCTTACCGCCTGCGGATCGACGACATCCAGTGTCAAGAAGAGCAAGTCGCGAAGCAAGGAATACTTCGCCGAATCCGTCTATGGCGTCAAAGCCAGCCCGCGGGTCGCCACCGGACGCAATATTCCGAAGGGCGGCGGCCGCTATCAGGTGGGCAAGGCCTATCAGGTCAAGGGCAGGTGGTATCAGCCGAAAGAGGATTTCGGCTACAACAAGACCGGCATGGCCTCGTGGTACGGATCGGCCTTTCACGGTCGCCTGACGGCAAACGGCGAAGTCTACGACAAGTATCACCTGTCGGCGGCGCACCCGACCTTTCCTCTGCCGAGCTATGCCCGGGTCACGAACCTCGAGAACGGCACGTCGGTGATCGTCCGCGTCAACGACCGCGGTCCTTATGAATACGGCCGGCTCATCGACGTCTCCTCAAAGACGGCTGACATGCTGGACATCAAGCGCAAGGGGAGCGCCAAGGTTCGCGTTCAATATGTCGGCCGGGCTCCGCTCGAGGGCAACGACATGCCCTATCTCATGGCGTCCTACGTCAGGAAAGGCGATCGTTCTCCGGGTGTGATGCCCGAAGGCCAGATCGCGACGGGGGTCATGGTCGCCTCGAACGAACCGCTGCGCAACCAGGTGCAGGATCTCGGCACCGTCACGGTCCCGGCCAAGTCGATGCTCGGCTCAGGCGCCCCGGTGAACGCACTCGCCGCGCCCGCGCAAGCCTTCCCGACGCCGCCGGCTATGACCGAATTCGTGCTGCTGCCGGACATCGGCCCGATCCCGACCGAGCGGCCCGAATTGATCCCGCTGCCGGACGGCACCATGGCCTATGCGGCTGCCTATGTGGAAGTGCGCGTCAGCGACAAGGCCTCTCCCTTCGAAGCGATCATGGTCGATTCCAATCCGCTCACTCCCGAGTCGATCCTTGCCTATGCGAAGCGGCATCAAGGCGCCATCTGATCCGATCGATGCCGATTGAACGGGGGGCTCTGCACTGCTATGCCCGCATGAGAAACCGGAGTTTCTTATGCGCATGAAGTGGTTCGCGATCGTGGGCATCCTGGCGGCGATCGCTCAGGGGGAGGCGACAGCGCAAACGCCGGCCTTCGATACGAAGGCGAAGCAAATCTACCTCGTCGATGCGGAAACAGGCACCGTGCTCTTCGCGCGCGGCGAAGACGATCCTGTACCGCCCGCCTCGCTTGCCAAGCTGATGGCAATGGACGTGGTCTTCGAGGCGCTGGAGAAGGGCGAACTGACGCCGGAGACGACCTTTCCGGTTTCCGAACATGCCTGGCGAACAGGCGGTGCACCGTCCGGCACGGCCACGATGTTCGCCGCGATCAAATCCCAGATCCGCGTTGCAGACCTCATTCAAGGCGCGACTGTGCAACTGGCGAATGACGCCTGCATCATCCTGGCCGAGGGCATGGCCGGCAGTGAGGCGGCCTTCGCCGAACGGATGAACAAACGCGCCCGCGCGCTTGGCATGCCGGTTGCGACCTTCAAGAATGCGACGGGCCTGCCGGATCCGGGAAGCAGGATCACGATGCGTGAACTCGTCACCCTGTCACGCCATCTGCGCGACGCGCATCCGGAATTCTACCGCCTCTATGCTCAGCCTGAATTCGAGTGGAACAAGATCCTTCAGCGCAACAAGAACCCGCTGATTGCCGCCAATGTCGGAGTCGACGGGCTGGCGACCGGTTTTGCGGAAGGGTTCGGCTTCTCGCTTGCCGCCTCCATGCAGCGCGGCGACCGCCGGGTCTATCTGGCGATGGCCGGCCTTGAAACCGACAAGGAGAGGATCGAGGAAAGCCGCCGCGTGCTCGACTGGGCAATGACGAATTTCGAGAAGCGGCGCATCTTCGCTGAAGGCGAGACGATCGGCGAGGCGAGCGTTTACGGCGGGGCGGCGTCTCGCGTCTCGCTGGTCGCGGGTGACCCGGTCGACCTGCTGCTTCCGGTCAACAATCCGGAACGGTTGACGGCGAGGATCGTCTACAAATGGCCGCTGACGGCGCCGGTGGCAGCCGGCCAGCAGGTAGGCGTCGTCAAGCTCTGGAACGGCGAGAAGCTGCTGAGGGAAGTGCCGGTCAGAACGGCCGAGGCGGTTGGGCCCGGCACGCTCAGCAGCCGGGCGCTCGACGCCCTGCAGGAACTTCTGTTCTTCTGGCTGTGACAAATGCGGTGCTTGACGGTTCCTTCCGCCAGATCAATCGGCTAAACAGAACCGGTATGCACGCCGATCTGGAAGAACTTGTGTCGCTGACAAAGGGATTGTTCGTAACATTCGAGGGTGGAGAAGGGGCGGGAAAATCGACCCAGATGCGCCTTCTCGCCGATTCGCTCAGCGCCCGAGGCTTTGACGTGCTGACCACCCGTGAGCCCGGCGGCTCCATAGGGGCGGAGGCGGTCCGCCACGTCTTACTGTCGGGTGCAGCGGAACCCTTCGGTGTCCGCATGGAGGCGATTCTGTTCGCGGCGGCGCGCAGCGACCATGTCGAGGAAGTCATCCGCCCCGCCTTGCAGCACGGGAGGATCGTGCTCTGTGACCGCTTCATGGATTCCTCCCGCGTCTATCAGGGCGTCACCGGCAATCTCGAGCCCGGCTTCATCGAAACGCTCGAGCGCGTCGCCGTGAACGGCGTCATTCCCGATCGGACGATCATCTTCGATCTGCCTGCTGAGGTCGGGTTGGAACGCGCCCGGCGCCGTTCCAGCGAGGACCCGGACCGCTTCGAAAAGGAGCAGCTCGAGACGCACGAGAAGCGCCGCGAGGCTTTCCTCGACATTGCCGAGGCCGATCCCCAGCGGTGCCGGGTCGTCAATGCCACCCGTCCTCCGGAGGCGATCGCAGCGGAAGTCCTGAGGCTGGTGGAGGCGCTGCTGCCGGGCAATGGCGAACCGCAGTCGTCCGCGGTCGAAGCGGCATCATGACCATGGAACGTCCCGGCGTGCTCGAGGGGGCAGTCGCTCCCGTGGAAAACAACAAGCTCTTCGGCCATCGTGAAGCCGAAGCCTTTCTTGCCCAGAACTACAGGTCCGGCAAGGGCCACCATGCAATCCTCATCGAAGGCCCCGAGGGGATCGGCAAGGCGACGCTCGCGTTCCGGTTCGCCAATCATGTGCTCAGCCATCCCGAGCCCGCGGAGGCGCCCGAACTCCTCGACGACCCCTATCCGGCGTCGCTCGTCACGCGGCAGCTTGCCTCCGGCGCGTCGCACAATCTGTTGCATCTCACGCGCCCCGTCGACGAGAAGACGGGCAGGGCGAAGGGAGCGATCACCGTGGACGAGGTCCGCCGCGCCGGAAAATTCTTCGGGCAGACATCGGGCACGGGGAACTGGCGCATCGTCATCGTCGATCCCGCCGACGATCTCAACCGCAATGCCGCCAACGCGATTCTGAAGATCCTCGAGGAGCCGCCGCGCCGCTCACTGTTTCTCGTGCTGACGCACGCGCCCGGAAAGCTGTTGCCGACGATCCGTTCGCGCTGCCTGCCGCTGCGGATGAAGCCGCTCGAAGCGGAGCCAATGCGCCTGGCGCTCGCCCATCTGGGCTTCGATCTGGCCGGTCCGAGCGCCGATGGAATCATTGCCGCGGCGAGCGGCAGCGTTTCCGAGGCGCTGAAGCTGATCAATTATGGCGGGCTCGACATCGCAGCCGCCTTCGAGGACGTTCTCGCAGGGAAGGGCCCGGCCGTCCGCAAGCAGATGCACAAGCTCGCCGACATTCTCTCGGCGAGGGACAGCGAAACGATTTACGACTTCTTCTCGTCGCTCGTCACGGGGAGGGTGATGCGGCTGGCGCGCGAGGCGGCCATTGCCGGCGACATTCACCGAGCCGAGCGCTTCGCCAGGCTCTCCGGCAGCTTCGGCGAGCGGCTGACCGTAAGCGACGCCTATAATCTCGATCGCAAGCAGACGATCCTGTCCCTGCTCGACGATTTGAAGGACGCCCTATAGGTCCGGCCTGAATTTCCACTTCCGCTCGATCGCCGCGGCAAAGGTCGATATCGTTACTGCATGATTCCTTAAATCGGAATCGATTTGAGGAAAAAATCATTCAGCAATTCAAAGTGCTACAGCGGCCTTTGCTCGTCTATAGACGCGCGGCGCTGTAGTGTAGGCGAAGAGCAGGACATGGCCGAGAAGATCGGCCCTCTCGTCTGCAAGCGACCGTCGCAATGCGTCGATCGGCGTGCCAGCCGTTCGCCCGCGACCGCTCGCTCGCCTTGTTCCATGCCTGTGTCAGTTCGCCGAGCTCCTCCTGCAGCCTCAGAATGTACCAGTCCGGATCTCGGACGATGGCGTGTTGGTTGGCATAGGCAGCCGAAGCTTTTTCGAACTTTTCCTTGAGATCACGCAGCATCGCTTTCCCCTTTCCGTGTTTATGGTTTGTTCCCACCGGCCGCAGATGTCAACGGCCAAGCTGCCTGAAGACGCTACTGTCCCTCAGGGTTTTTCTGGGCGTAGCGGTTCCCTACCTAAAGGCGATGCGCTAATAGCAGCCATAGTTTCCGATCCGAGATAAATCGAAGCCGCCATGAGAGATACGTCCCCGTTCTACATCACCACCGCGATTTCTTACCCGAACGGCAAGCCGCATATCGGCCACGCCTATGAGCTGATCGCGACGGACGCCATGGCGCGCTATCAGAGGCTGGACGGGCGCGAGGTCTTCTTCCTGACGGGGACCGATGAACACGGCCAGAAGATGCAGCAGACGGCACGCAAAGAGGGCATCTCGCCGCAGGAGCTTGCCGACCGCAACTCGGCCGAGTTCGAAAAGATGGCCGAACTGCTCAACGCGTCGAACGACGACTTCATCCGCACGACGGAGAAGCGTCATCACGAGGCGTCGCAGGCAATCTGGATCCGCATGGGCGAGGCAGGTGACCTTTACAAGGACGCCTATGCCGGCTGGTACTCTGTTCGCGACGAGGCCTATTACCAGGAAAACGAGACGGAACTGCGCGACGACGGCGTCCGCTACGGGCCGCAGGGAACGCCGGTCGAGTGGGTGGAGGAGGAGAGCTACTTCTTCCGTCTGTCGGCCTATCAGGACAAGCTCCTCAAACTTTACGAGGACAACCCGGATTTCATCGGCCCCGCCGAGCGGCGCAACGAGGTGATCTCCTTCGTCAAGTCGGGCCTGAAGGATCTGTCGGTCTCGCGCACGACCTTCGACTGGGGCATCCGGGTGCCGAACGATCCTGCCCATGTCATGTATGTCTGGGTGGACGCCTTGACGAACTATCTCACCGCGACGGGCTATTTGGCCGATCCGTCGGGACCGCGGGCAAAGTTCTGGCCGGCGAATATCCACGTCATCGGCAAGGACATCATCCGCTTCCATGCCGTCTACTGGCCGGCTTTCCTGATGTCGGCGGGCCTGCCGCTGCCGAAACGCGTCTTCGCGCATGGTTTCCTGCTCAACAAGGGCGAGAAGATGTCGAAGTCGCTCGGCAACGTGGTCGACCCGTTCAACCTCGTCGAACATTTCGGCTTGGACCAGATCCGCTATTTCTTCCTGCGGGAAGTCTCCTTCGGCCAGGACGGCAGCTACAGCGAGGAGGGAATCGCGACCCGCATCAATTCCGACCTAGCCAACGGTATCGGCAATCTCGCCAGCCGCTCTCTGTCCATGATCGTCAAGAACTGCGACGCTCAGATTCCGGTCTGCGGTCCGCTGACGGACGAGGATAAGGCGATGCTCGTTGCCGCCGATTCGCTCCTCGATACGACGCGTGAGGAAATGGGCAAGCAGCTCATCCACCGCGCGCTCGCCGCGATCATTGCCGTGGTTTCCGAGACGGACCGCTATTTCGCCGGGCAGGAACCCTGGGCGCTCAAGAAGACTGATCCGGAGCGCATGGGGACCGTGCTCTACGTGACGGCGGAGGTGGTGCGCCAGATCGCGATCCTGCTGCAGCCCTTCATGCCCAAATCGGCGGGCAAGCTCTTGGATCTGGTGGCGGTCCCCGAAGAAAGGCGGAGTTTCGCCGACCTTGGCGAGCCGGGCCGCCTGGTTCCCGGCACGCCGCTCGAGGCGCCGAAGCCGGTCTTTCCGCGCTACGTTGCACCGGAAGCGTAAGCGAGAGCGAACGGATGCTGATCGACACGCACTGCCATCTGGATTTTTCGGATTTCGACACCGAGCACGACGAGATCATCCAACGCGCCCGGCAGGCAGGCGTGACCCAGATGGTGACAATCTCGACCCGCGTGAAGCGCTTCGAGTCGATATTGGTCATCGCCGAGAAATACGAGAACGTCTTCTGCTCGGTCGGTACCCATCCGCACAACGCCGACGAAGAGCTGGACATCACGGCGAAGGACCTCGTGCGCCTGTCGGCCCATCCGAAGGTGGTGGCGATCGGCGAGGCGGGTCTTGACTATTTCTACGACAATGCACCGCGAGATGCGCAGGCGGAGGGTCTGCGTCGCCATATAGCGGCGGCGCGCGAAACCGGGCTGCCGCTCGTCATTCACAGCCGGTCGGCGGACGAGGATATGGCTGCGATCCTGACGGAGGAAGCGGGGAAGGGTGCCTTCCCCTTCCTTCTCCACTGCTTCTCTTCCGGAGCCGACCTGGCGCGCACCGGCGTCGATCTCGGCGGCTATGTCTCCTTTTCGGGAATCCTGACCTTCCCGAAGTCTCAGGAACTGAGGGATATAGCCAAGACGATCCCGCGCGATCGCCTGATCGTCGAAACGGATGCGCCCTATCTGGCGCCGAAACCTTTCCGCGGCAAGCGCAACGAGCCGGCCTATGTTGCGCACACGGCCGACGTCCTCGCCGAAACAATCGGCGTCACGAAAGAGGAAGTTGCGGAGATCACGACGGAAAACGCCTTGCGAATCTTTTCCAAGATGCCGAGGCTCTAGACGTGGCGTTTCGGCGGGTCTTCACCATCCTGGGCTGCGGCTCGTCGCCCGGGGTGCCGCGCATCACCGGCGACTGGGGTGCCTGCGATCCGTCAAATCCACGCAATCGCCGCTTGCGCGCCGCGCTGCTCGTGGAGCAGTTCGCACCGGACGGCGGCAAGACGACCGTCGTCATCGACACAGGCCCCGATTTCCGCACCCAGATGGTGGCGGCCGATGTGCGCCACATCGACGCCGTGCTTTACACGCATGCGCATGCGGATCATCTGCACGGCATCGACGATCTGCGCGGCTTCGTCATCGAAAACCGCAGGCGTGTGCCGATCTGGGCGGACGCCTTTACCATGGCTCGGATTCGCGACGGATTCCGCTACTGCCTGGAAGCGCCGCCCGGCAGCGGATATCCGCCGATCGTCGAACCGCATGTCATCCCAGAGGATCTTCCGCCGGTTATCGTCCACGGCGCCGGCGGACCGATAGCCTTCCAGCCTCTGATGCAGTTTCATGGAAACATCCATTCGCTCGGGTTCCGCATCGGCAATTTTGCCTACTGCAGCGACGTCAGCGACTTTCCGGCCGAGACGATCGGCAAGCTGAGCGAACTCGATCTGCTGGTCATCGACACCTTGCAATACAAGTTTCATCCAAGCCATCTGTCGCTGGTGCAGTCGCTCGGCTGGATCGAGCGACTGCAGCCGAAGCGCGCCGTACTGACGCACATGCATGTGCCGCTCGACTACGACGTCGTGCGCGACGAGACGCCGGACCATGTCGAGCCGGCCTATGACATGATGCGGCTGGAGCTCGAAGTCGACGTGCCGACCGCCGAAGAGGCGTAAAGGCTGTCTGACAGGATTTGCCTGCAAGCTTTTGATTCGGATTGAAATAGTGGGAGTTATCTCCGATGGGTTAGTTCCATAATCCATCTTATGCGATTTTTCTATTGGCCGGGGTACATTCTATTTCCAAGTGCGACATGGCAATAAAGACAATGAGTTGGCCCTTGGAACTTTTTGCATGTCGCTTTGCTACTCGCAGCTCACCCTTCCCGATCGTCGTCGTTTGCATCAGCTGATGGAACGCAAGGTTTCGGTTGCCGAGATTGCTCGGCAGCTCGGCCGTCATCGCTCGACGATCTACCGCGAGCTGAAGCGCAACACCTTTCACGATGCCGAGTCTCCGGAAGACAGCGGCTACTACAGCGGCATTGCCAACTACATCTCCAAGGAGCGTCGCGACGGCTTCGCAAGCTCAGGCGTCACCCGCAATTACGTGGATCGAGCAGCGGAAGGCGCTTTGGTCGCCGGAGCAGATCGCCGGTCGCCTGCTTGCCGATGGCGTGAGCGCAGTCCGCGTCTGCAGCGAGACGATCTATCGCTTTATCTACGGAAAGGAAGACTATGCGCTGGAGCTCTATCGGCATCTGCTGCAAGGCCGCCGCAAGCGCCGCCGCGCCGCTCCCGCGAGCCGGCGATGGCTTAATCCCGTTTGATTGCAGGATCGACCAACATCCTGATTTTGATCCTAACTAGGCTATCCGCCTGCGTGGTCGTTGCCACCGTGCGCGGCGATGAACATGGCAACGGCCGACCGGCAATAGGATTCGATTTCGTTGTCGTCCTCTGCTCTCGCCTGATCGAAGCGTGCGATAATCAGGAGATCGCATCCTTTGAAAAGCGCAGCAAACAAGCGGGCGGACCGGAGGGGATCTGGCACGTTCAGAACCGCCTTCGCGTGCAACTGACGCAACAGGGCCTCGATTTGGGCGATGATATGGGCGGGGCCAGCTTCGTAATGAAGCTTGCTTAATGAGCTTTGATTGGTCTTGTCGGCCATGACCATGGCTTCGACACCGCTGACGTCCGGGCGCAACAGCGTGCGAAGCAGGGATGATCCCACCGCCATGAGCTGATCTTCGACCGAACCGTCGACGCCTTCAAAAAGGGCCTGTGGTAAAAACTGATGGCAGCGAGCCGTAAAGGCCGCCCCGAACAGCGCCTCCTTGTTCTCGAAGTGCTTGTAGATGCTGAGCTTGGATATTTTCGCTCGCTGGGCGACCTTGTCCAATGTCGTCGCGTGAAAACCCAATTCCGCAAAGAGTTCGCTCGCTGCGTCGACTATCGTTTGGCCAAGCGCCTCGTTGACGGGCCGGCCGCGCCGGCTCTGACTATTTTCGCTCACAACAATTCCAGTCCTTGACAGTATCGTTATTCTTGAATTAGGATACCATGCAGTTTCAGAAATATGCAAGCCAAAGAATGAATCGAAAAACGAGGGTGCCATGCAACGACGAACACTGCTGAAGCTGACCGCGCTTTACACCATTGGCGTCCCCCGTGCCCAGGCCACCGCACAGCCCAAACCAACCCTCTATCCGCAAAACGGAGCCCCTCACCATGGATGACGTCATCATCATCGGCGGCAGCTTTGCCGGCCTCGCCGGCGCCCTGCAGCTCGGCCGTGCCCGCCGCAAGGTCACCGTTCTCGATACCGGCCTGCCGCGCAATCGCTTCGCTGGCCACTCGCATGGCTTGCTCGGTCACGATCACAAGCCTCCGCTGGACATCCTGGCCGAGGCGCGGCAGCAGCTGGCGCGTTATCCCACGATCAGGCTGGTCAATGCCCGGGCCGACAGCGTCTCCGGCGCCATCGATGATTTCTCCGTCCTTACTGGCGATGGCGAAAGCCTTGGGGCGCGGCGCCTGATCCTGAGCTATGGCGTCGCCGACCAGATGCCTGATGTTCCTGGCTTTGCCGAAGGCTGGGGCACGTCCATCGTGCCCTGCCCCTATTGCGACGGCTTTGAAGTCGCCGGCCAGCATTGGGGCCTCGTCTGGTCCGGCCCGCAGTCGCACAATCACGTCAGGCTGTTCCACGATTGGACCCACAGATTGACGCTCTTCGCCGATGGTCACGACATTCCGCCGGATATCCGGGCCGATCTGGCGCGTCGCAACATACCTGTCGTCGAGGGCCGGATTACCGAGATCGCCCGTCACGGGGGCCATAACGCCACCGTCAAGCTCGATACCGGCCCCGATGTCGCGGTCGACATCCTGTTCGCGCATCCGCGCAACAAGCCGTCCGCAAACCTGCATGAATCACTGGGCCTCGCCACGCTCGATACGCCCCTCGGCATCGCCCTCAAGGTCGACGAGCGCCGCGAAACCAGCATGCCCGGCATCTACGCCGCCGGCGACCTCGCCAACCCCCTCATGCCCTCGGTCACCACGGCATCATGGCAAGGCGCGATGGCAGGTATCTTCGCCCAGCAGTCGATGCTGGTTTGAGAGCACGGATTGGAGATGAGCATGGCCGTCGAACCGGACAGCGCGGGTGTGCGCTTCCCTCCGCCCTTGGTCTATCTTGCAGCGCTGCTGTTGGGGCTGGCGGCGGAGCGGTTCGTCTCCCTGCGCTCTTTCGGCATCGACTGGCGGTTGCTGGTCGCGACGGGCGCGCTGCTATTCGTTGCCGGCGCGGCGATGATGCTTGCGGCGGCGGGGCTGCTCCGGCGGCTGGGCACCAACGTTCCGCCGTCGCAGCCAACGACCCTCATCGCAACGACCGGTCCTTATCGATGGACCCGCAATCCCATATATCTCGGCATGGCGCTTATCTATGCCGGCCTTGCGATCGGCTTCGACGGGCCGATCGCCTTCGCCTTGCTCCCGTTGGTGCTGATCGCGATCCAGACGCAGGTGATCGCCCGCGAGGAACGCTATCTCGAAGCGAAGTTCGGCGACGACTACCGCCGCTACAAGGCCGAGGTTCGCCGCTGGCTCTGACTATTCCGCCGCTGCCGCCTGCGGGGCCCTCTGCCGCGAGCTATCATATCCTGAAGGTTGCGGGCCGGTGTCACGGAAAACCGACTGGCCGGCTGACCCCGCAGTACACCCGGCGCCTGAGGAGACGCACATGTCTAAACCAGAGACACCGAAGCCAGCATCAGCATCTCTCGTCCGACTGCCCACGGAGAAGCCTGACACCACATGGTGTTCGAACACGTCACCTTCGACCTGCCATCGCGAGAACTCGCTAGTCAGATGCCCGCCGCACGATCTTTGCGACGAAGTCCGATTGCCGCCGGTGTAGAATTTCCAGTCGCCGTTTGTCTCCGCTGCCAGCTTGCGCTTGAGAGCCGCGTATTCGGCAGCGTCGTCCGGATGCGTGCGGAGCCAATCTCAAAGCATGCGCTTGACATGCGTGGCGTTCTCCGGGCCGCAGAGGTACAGCCGCGTTCCATGGGAGCCGCGTCCTGAGGCGAAGGTCCACATGCCATCACTGTAGGGGATCGCCATGGAAGATAAATTTTTCCAGCAATCTTTGATTCTCAGTTGCAGAATTTGCCTGTCGGGGAATGGCGGAGCACCTAGCTATTCCGCCGGCGGTGTCTCGATAAGCTCGCCCTCCCTTCAAAGTCACCGGCTATGGAAGTTCGATTTCGCCGTCCACGACGTGGTTGAGACTGGTGCCTTCCGCCGTCAGCGTCATGCGGACCTTCAGCTTCTTGCCGCCGGTCTGCCCGTCACGCACGATCTCCTCGATCTTTCGCTGCGAGGTAATGCCGACCTCTTTCAGGAATTTGCGGATCGACATGTTGAAGGCGTCTTCACTCATCACGGAACTCCTCTGTGTCCAGCTAGGATTGTAAGAGAAGGCGGGCGGTCAAGGAAGCCGGGCGGTGCCTGGCGAGGCCCCTCAGTGAGCGGTGTAGGCGCCGTCCACGAGATGGTAGCTGCCGGTGATGAAACTTGCCTGGTCGGACAGGAGAAAGCAGACAAGAGCTGCCACCTCTTCGGGCGTGCCGCGCCGGCCCATCGGCTGCAGCGCTTCCAGCCTCCGGGTCTTCGCGAGCTCCGCATATTCCGACAGAAGCGGCGTTTCGATCCAGCCGGGACCGACCGCGTTGATGCGGATCCCCATGCGCGCATACTCGATCGCTGCCGTCTTTGTCAGCCCGACGACCCCATGCTTGGCCGCGGTATAGGCCGCTGCGGTGGGCAAGGCGACGGAAGCGAGAATCGACGTCACATTGACGATTGCGCCGCCTCCCCGTCCCAGCATGGCCGCGATCTCGTATTTCATGCAATGGAAGGTGCCGTTCAGATTGACGTCGATGACGCGCTGCCAGTTGTCGAGCGGGTAATCCCCCGTCGGTTTTCGGACTCCTTCAACGCCGGCATTGTTGACGGCGAGGTTCAGGCCTCCGCATTCCCTGACAGTGAAGTCCACCAGTTCCTCGACGGCGCCGGCGTCGGCGACATCGACTGTGAAAGGGCGGGCTCGACCCCCGTTCGCACGGATCCCGTCGACAATCTGCTGGGCAGCCTCAGGATTGAGATCGGCAACGACGACTTCTGCCCCATCGCCGCATAATTGCCGCGAGATGGCCGCGCCGATTCCCGAACCGCCGCCGGTTACGATGGCAATCTTGCCCTCGAAGCCCAGTTTCATGCTCTTAATCCTTCTTACCTCTTCCCACTCGCAGTCGAGCAGACACGGCTGGTTGCCGCAAGGGTTTAATCTATCCGCCAAGCTGGCCGCCCGATCGCTCGAACACGTCAGCCGGTCGTCGTTCGCGAGTCGGATCTGCGGCCGCAGGATTGGCGCAATCGAGAGGGGATAACGACAGCGAATCGGGCCGTCTGCCCCTTCGTACTGTCCCAAATCGAACATGCAATCCCCTGATTTAAAAGGCTTAATTCACCTCCTTGTGCCCGCCTGAGATGCGAGGCTTGGCCAGCACGCGCAGCAGTGTTAAACACGCAGTCTGGGGACTCACGTATTTTCTTAGCAGGTGAAGATGGACAAGAACCATGTTACGCGTCGCATGCTCGTATTGGGTAGTCTGGCTTTGCTGGCCACGGGATGCAGTTCGATCGTCCGACCAATCGAGAGCCCAATCGCTTCCAGGACGCGTATCGAGCCGCGCTACCGCAGGCAGGAAGTAGCCTATGACGGAGGCGAGGCACCGGGAACGATCGTCGTCAACACCGAGGAACGTTATCTCTACTACGTCGTGGGCGGCGGCACGGCGATTCGCTACGGCATCGGCGTCGGAGAGGAAGGCCGCACCCTCAAGGGCAGGGCCAGAATCGGCCGAAAGGCGGAGTGGCCCTCCTGGACCCCCACCGAAAACATGATGCGCCGAAAACCCCACCTGCGTCAGTATGCGGGGGGCGTCTCCGGCGGCTTACACAATCCGCTCGGCGCATCCGCCCTCTACCTCTATCGTGGCGGGCAGGACACGATGTTCCGCTTGCACGGCACGAACGAACCGTGGACGATCGGACAGGCAGTGTCGAGCGGTTGCATCCGCTTGACGAACGAAGACATCGTCGATCTTTACAGCCGGACCCCCGTCGGGACCACCGTATTGATCATCTGATGGTGTTTGCGCGCGTATTTGGTATAAATAATTAAGCCAGGTGTTTTGAAGTGACCGTTAAACAGTTCCGCACCGACAAAGCTGATGCCAACTGTGTCCTTCTTGCACTAGGCCTAGGCGCCGATCGCCACTATTACTTGGAGTGTTGCCTTCGATAAACCATTCCGACTATTGAGGAAAGGACTACTTGATGAGCAGAATTCTAATCGTGATGATTGCGTTGCTTTCTGTCGCCGGCCTGACCGCTTGCGACACGATCGGCAAGGGCAAAGGGAAGGCTCCGCCGCCTGTGGCAGCAGAGCCGGCAGTAGAGCCTGCTCCCGTTTACAAGTAACGCCTGAATTTGCTCCGTGGGAGACTCCAAGAGCCTCCCACGGAGCGCCTTTAGACCGAATCAGCCCAAGGCAGACGGTCGAAAACGCCACTGGTTGATACAAGCCGGCGCAAATTTTGCTAAAATAAAGTTCGGCGACAGAGCGAAGTGACGTGATGACATTTGCATCAAGCCGTTTTCTCCCTGTGATTCTGGTCGCATTCGCTGCAACGGCGTGCCAGACACAAGACAAGAAGCCACAACCCGCTTACGTGTCGACCAGCCAGGCCGGCGGGTCAGCCAAGCTCCTCTCTCAAACCCGAGAACAAGGGTATTTCATCGAATTCCGCTCACGCTATGCGCTGAGCTACGGCCATACCTACGCGGTCTTCGGCCGAACGAATGCCTCGGGAGCAATGATCAACCCCGAGGTGGCAGGTCTTGCTCCGGCGACGAACGACGCGGCGCCCTATGTTCTGGGACATTTTTTCCCCGTGCCGGCGGAGACCGGAGCGAGCGACGGCGACCTCGAAGAGGAATACAGGTCGGCAAGCTGGCGTATCATGCTGAGCGAGGCGGAATACAACAAGGTGGTCGCCTTCATACGAAAGCTGAAGGAAAAGTCGCGTGTCTGGCACGCGTCGGTTTATAACTGCAATGCCTTCGTGGCGGAGATTGCGCGGTCCATGGGGTATCAGACCCCGGGCATCTGGCTAAGGCCGCAAGAATTCATTACAAGGCTCCGTGAAATGAATGGCGGCTGACGCGGTCGGCTTGAGCCCTCCCCGCTCGCCATTGGCACAATTGAAAATCGCAAGAGCCTTGTAAGCTAGGGTGAGCATGTCGATCGCTACCATCGGCCAGACTATTTGGGTGCTTGGCATTGTCGCTTGGTACTTTATTCGCCGTCCCTACGAGCGCCGCGCGAAGCGCGTGGAGGTCGTCAGCAATCGTCGCTCCGGCTCGGAGACGATCGGGCTGTCTGCGGCGCTGCTCGGCCTCGGAATCCTTCCAGGGATCTATGTGGTGACGGGCATCCCCGAGGCGGCCGACTATCCGGCGAGCGCTTGGGCCGTGGCCGTTGGGACCATCGTCTTCGCCCTCGCCATGTGGGTATTTCGCAGGACGCACAAGGAACTCGGCCGCAACTGGTCCATCACACTGGAGATTCGCGACCGGCATGAGCTGATCAGCGGGGGGCCCTACGCGCTCGTGCGCCATCCGATGTACACTTCCTTCATGCTCATGGGCGTTGGACAGGCCTTTCTGCTGGCGAACTGGGTCATGGGTGTTGCCGGGTTAGTCGGCTTCGCGATCCTATTTATTCTGAGGGTGGACGAGGAGGAGCGCATGATGCTGGAGACATTCGGCCCGCAATACCGCGCCTATATGGAAAAGACCAAGCGAATCATCCCCTATCTCTACTAGAGGTGCCCTAATGCGAGGCCGAGCTCTCAAGCTTTCGGCGCCGCGGCGCCTCGTCGGCGATTTGATGCGCTTTTCGATTCGTGTGCCGAGGGTCACCGTGCAGCGGCAGATGAATCTCGGTCCGCTGTTGAAAGCCCGGACGGCACAGCAAAGCAGGCCTTCCTGGACGGTGCTGTTCCTAAAAGGATACGCGCTTCTCTCGCTTGAAACCCCCGAGCTGCGACGGGCTTATGTTAAGCTGCCGAGACCACAGCTCTACGAATATCCTGGTAGCATCGCGTCGGTCGCCCACGAGCGCGAGCTCGATGGCGAGCGGGCCGTGCTTCTCAGCCTGATCAAGAACCCGGAGCGTCGGCCGATCAGCGAAATCGCCGCCCTGATCGAGGCGGCACGGACACGTCCGGTCAGGGACGTCAAGGAGTTCCGGCGAGCCCTGAAGATCGCCAAGCTGCCGGCGCCGATTCGCTGGCTTCTCATGTGGTTGGGGCTCAATCTCGGCCGCCCCCGAGGCCGTCATTTCGGAACCTTCCAGTTGTCCGTCTATTCGGGGCTCGGGGCCGAGTCGCTCAATCCGCTGACGCCGCTCACGACGATTTTCAACTACGGCCAGATCGACGATCAGGGCATGGTGACCGTCCGCATCCACTACGATCACCGAGTCATGGATGGCGCCAATGTGGCGCGGGCGTTGGAGCGATTCGAAAAAATCCTGAATGGCGAAATCGCCGCCGAGCTGTCCGGTCAATCGGAATCCGCCGCCGTCGCGCGCGCTGCCGCCTCGGGTGCGGCATGACAGAGCAGATGGAGCTGCGACCGGCCGTTGTCGTGGTGGGCGGCTCGCGCGGAATTGGCAAGGCAATGGCAGGCGCTGCCGCGAGCGACGGCGCAACCGTCGTGCTGGTGGCGCGGTCGCCGGACGATCTCACGGCGGCGGCTGCCGACATCAAGAGCGGCGGCGAGGTGTTCACCGTCTCGTTGGATCTTTCGGGAAAGGACGCGGCGCACGAGCTTGAATCATTTCTCTCGGCCAATGGCCTCTACTGCGACGTCCTGGTCAACAGCGCCGGCTATGGCCTCCGCGGCAGCGCGACGGTGTTGCCCGCCGGTGATCAGCTCGGCATCGTCGATCTCAACATACGCGCGCTGACCGATCTTACCCTTCGCTTCCTGCCTGGCATGATGTCGCGCGGCCGCGGCGGCGTCATCAATCTCGGCTCGGTCGCGAGCTTCACGCCTGGCCCCTACATGGCTCTTTACTATGCCAGCAAGGGCTTCGTGCGGTCGTTCTCGGAGGCTCTTCACCAGGAACTGCGTCGCACAGGGGTCACGGTAACCTGCGTCGCGCCCGGACCGGTGTCGACCGAGTTCCTCGAGCGATCGGGCGCCAACCGTGCGGCACTATTCAAGGTTTTGCCCAAGGTCGATTCGCAATATGTCGCCGCCTGCGCCTGGCGCGGTTTCAGGTCCGGCCGTCGCCTCGTGATACCGGGTATCTCGGCGAAGCTCGCCATTCTGACCGCCGCGCTTCTTCCCTCCGGGCTATTGCTGCCCCTGATCAGCCGCCTGCAGCGCCGGAGCAATGATCCCTGCCCTTGCGGGTCCGGCAAGAAATACACCGCATGTCACGGCGCCCGTCACCGCAGCGCAGACCGGATAGCCGTCAAGCGGGATAAGGCCAGCGCGTCGCGCGCCGAGGCAGTACCCGGATCACGAAATAGTGACTTTCTCCCAAGCGAGTCGAAGTCTTCTAAATAACTGTTTGTAGAATCAGTATTTTCCGCCGATCTCTACTGGCCGAAACCACGCCCTCCGCCGAAGGTGGTTGCTTACAACAGAACCGCCGAGCATATGCTGTCAATGACGAAAGCCTAATGGAGGCTCCATGATGCGAGCAATCTCCGTCGCTCTCTGTCTGGTGCTCGCGCTCGGTGTGGGACGCACGTTGGCAGACCCTGTAGATAGAGCAAAATCGGTCATCCGCGCGCAGATCCAAGCTTTCATCGAGGACGACGCGGAAGCTGCCTATTCCTTTGCTTCCCCCGGAATCCGCGCGAAATTTCCGGATCAGGCGGTCTTTTTCGAGATGGTCAAGAAAAGCTATCAGCACCTCTATCGCCCGGGCAATTTCGCCTTCGGACGGTCGAAGCGTGTCGGCGACGAAGTGATCCAGGAAGTGCTTATCTCCGGAGCCGACGGCAAGGACTGGACGGCAATTTACGAGCTCGTGCCGCAACCGGACGGTAGTTACAAGATCAACGGTGTGATGATGGTGCAGACAGCGCCGGGTCCTGCGCTCTGAGCCTTCGGCGTCCCGAGGTCATACCGGCGGAAGGTCGCCGCGCTGCCAGCCTTCCTGGGTCTCTGCCATGAAATCAGCGTAACGCCCCTCCTCGATCGCCTTGCGGATCCCGGCCATCAGCTCCTGGTAATAGGCGAGATTGTTCCAGCTCAGAAGCATGCCGCCGAGCGATTCGTTCGAACGGATCAGATGGTGCAGGTAGGCGCGCGAATAGTCCCGCGTCGCCGGGCACGAGGATTGTTCATCGAGCGGCCGCAGGTCTTCGGCATGGCGCGCATTTCGCAGATTGATACGGCCGTAGCGCGTGAAGGCCAGTCCATGGCGTCCGGAGCGCGTCGGCATGACGCAGTCGAACATGTCGATCCCGTGCGCCACCGACTTCAGAATATCGTCCGGCGTTCCGACGCCCATCAGGTAGCGCGGTTTCTCCGCCGGCAGGATGGGACAAGTGACATCGAGCATCTCGAGCATCACCTCCTGCGGCTCGCCGACGGCAAGACCGCCGACCGCATAGCCCTTGAGATCAAGTCCCTTGAGCGCAAGGGCGGAACGTTCACGCAGTTTCGGAATGTCGCCGCCCTGCACGATTGCGAACATCGCCTTGCCCGGCTGGTCGCCAAAGGCGACCTTGCAGCGCTCCGCCCAGCGAATCGACATTTCCATGGCGCGCTCGATTTCGCCGGGCTCGGCCGGCAGCGCTACGCATTCGTCGAGCTGCATCTGTATGTCGCTGTCGAGCAGGCCCTGGATCTCGATCGAGCGTTCCGGCGACATGTGGTAAAGCGCGCCGTCGACATGGCTCTTGAAGGTGACGCCCTGCTCGTTGAGCTTGCGCAGGCTCGAGAGTGACATGACCTGGAAGCCGCCGCTATCCGTCAGGATCGGCCGTTCCCAGCGGATGAAATTGTGCAGGCCGCCGAGCCGCGCGACGCGTTCGGCGCCAGGACGCAGCATCAGATGATAGGTGTTGCCGAGGATGATGTCGGCGCCAAGTTCGCGCACCTGATCGAGATACATGGCCTTGACCGTGCCGACGGTTCCGACCGGCATGAAGGCCGGCGTGCGGATCGTGCCGCGCGGCATCGAAACCTCGCCTCGGCGCGCCTTGCCGTCAGTCGCAAGCAGTTTGAATTGAAACGTCTCGGTCATTGATCTTTCCGGAAGAGCAGGCTGGCATCGCCGTAGGAGTAGAAGCGGTAGCCGGCTGCGATCGCATGGACATAGGCGGCCCGCATCGTGTCCAAGCCGGCAAAGGCGGACACGAGCATGAACAAGGTCGATTTCGGCAGGTGGAAATTGGTCATCAGCATGTCGGCGGCGCGGAAGCGATAGCCCGGGGTGATGAAGATGCCCGTCGGCCCCGACCAGGGACAAATCTGTCCTTCCTCCGTGGCGGCGCTTTCGATCAGCCGGAGCGACGTCGTTCCGACGCAGACGATGCGTCCGCCGCGGGCCCGAACCGCATTAAGCCTTTCTGCGGTCGCAGCGTCCACATGGCCGATCTCCTCGTGCATCACATGATCGTCGGTGTCGTCGGCCTTGACCGGAAGGAAGGTTCCCGCCCCCACATGAAGGGTGACGAAGTGGCGCTCGATTCCTGCCTCGTCGAGCCTGGCAAACAGCCGATCGGTGAAGTGCAGGCCCGCCGTCGGCGCCGCGACGGCTCCTTCCTCACGGGCATAGACCGTCTGATAATCGGCACGGTCGCGTGCATCCTCGGGCCGCTTGGAAGCGATATAGGGCGGCAGCGGAATGTGCCCTACCGACATGATCGCCTCATCGAGCACCGGTCCGGAAAGGTCGAAACGAAGCGTGACCTCGCCCGCCTCGCCCTTTTCTTCAACCGTTGCATCGAGCGAGCCGAGCAGGCAGGCAGTGCCGCCGTGGCCGAAACCGATCCGGTCACCCGGCTTCAGCCGTCGCGCCGGCCGGGCAAAGGCCTTCCAGCGGTCGGGCCCGACGCGCATGTGCAACGTCAACGAGACCTGCGTGGCGACGTCCTCGCCGCGTTGGCGAATGCCCTCGAGCTGTGCCGGGATAACCTTCGTATCGTTGAAGACGAGCGCATCGCCGGGCCGCAGGAACGCGGGGAGATCGAGCACGCCGTGGTCGGAGAGAACCGGCTCCGCTTCGGGCCGCACGACAAGCATGCGCGCGCTGTCGCGCGGGCTTGCTGGCCTCAGCGCAATGGAAGTCTCCGGCAGGTCGAAATCGAACAGGTCTACGCGCATCTGAGTGTCGAACAAAAGCAAACCCGCCCCGGCGGGCTCGCGGCCAGACCGGGGCGGGTTCGTGCATTAGCGCAAATCAGGCGTCGGCGGCAACCCGCATCGAGACGATCGAGTCGGGATCGCGCACCGGCTCGCCCCGCTTGATCTGGTCGATGTTTTCCATGCCTTCGATCACCTGGCCCCAGACGGAATACTGCTTGTTGAGCCAGGGAGCATCGGTAAAGCAGATGAAGAACTGGGAGTTTGCCGAATTCGGCATCTGGCTGCGGGCCATCGAGCAAGTGCCGCGCACATGCGAGATATCGGAGAACTCGGCCTTGAGGTCCGGCTTGGAGGAGCCGCCCATGCCGGCGCGGGCCGGATTGAAGTGCTCGCCGCCGGTCTTGCCGTACTGGACGTCGCCGGTCTGCGCCATGAAGTCCTCGATCACGCGATGGAAGACAACGCCGTCATAGGCGCCCTCGCGCGATAATTCCTTAATGCGGGCGACATGGCCCGGAGCGACGTCCGGCAGAAGCTCGATCACCACCCTGCCCTTGGTGGTTTCCATGATGATCGTGTTTTCCGGATCCTTGATCTCGGCCATGGTCTTTCTCCTTCTGTCTGATCTTATTTGCCGACCTTGACGCTGATCATGCGGTCAGGGTCCGTGACGGCGCCGTTGTTGGCGTCGTCGCCAAGCTTGATCTTGTCGACATTCTCCATGCCTTCGACGACCTTGCCGACGACCGTGTACTGTCCGTTGAGGAAGTCGCCAGGAGCGAACATGATGAAGAACTGCGAGTTGGCGCTGTTCGGGTCCTGCGAGCGTGCCATGCCGACGGTACCACGCTCGAAGGGAACATCCGAGAACTCTGCTGGCAGGTCCGGCTTCGAAGAGCCACCGGTGCCGGCAAGCTGAGGCTGAAAGCCGTCTTTCATATCGCCATACTGCACGTCGCCGGTCTGGGCCATGAAACCCTTGATCACCCGGTGGAAGGCAACATTGTCATACTCGCCGGCGGCGGCCAGGTCCTTGATCTGCTGCACGTGCTTCGGCGCGATGTCCGGGCGCAGCTCGATGACGACCGGGCCGTCTTTGAGCTCGATCGTCACGATATTGTCGCTCGACTGCGCCTGGGCGCCTCCCGTGAAGGTGGCGAGCGCCAGAGCGCCTGCAAAAGCGAGTTGAAGGATTTTCATGCGTTCTCCTTGCGTGGTGAAAGCTCAGGCCTTGTGCTTCGCCTGCAGCGCCTGAAAGACCGCCCTGGGCACAAAGGCGCTGACGTCGCCACCCATGGCTGCGATCTGGCGGACCAATGTGGCCGTAATGGGCCGGGATGCGGTCCCTGCAGGCAGAAACAGGGTCTGAATATCCGGCGCCATTTGCCGATTCATCCCGGCCATCTGCATCTCATAGTCGAGATCGGTGCCGTCCCGCAATCCGCGCACAAGAAGGCTTGCGCCATGCTGGCGGGCCGCATCCACGACCAGATTGTCGAAGGAAACGACGGCGATGTCCGCTGCCCTTTCGGGGAGGAACTCGCTTAGCGACCGGCGGATCAAATCCGCACGCTCCTCGAACGAAAAGAGCGGCGCCTTCCCGGGATGAATGCCGATCGCGACGATCACTTTCGACGATACGTTGAGCGCTTGAACGAGCACGTCAAGATGACCGTTCGTCATCGGATCGAAGGAGCCGGGATAGAAAGCCGTGGTCATCGCGCCTGTTTCCGTTGGTGAAGCCTTTTGTCACGGACGGCGCCTGATCGCAAGGGCGGCGCGATCCGTCTCTCCCTGTTCCGCCGGAAACAGCGGCTATCGGAGAATGAATGCTAGATGAATGCGACGTTCAAGCAGGTTTCACACCGGAAGTTGTAGCGTGAAACAACAAGTGAACGGAACTTTTCAATAGGGCGCGCCGTTTAGCAGACGAAAGGAGACGGCCATGGGACTTGCACTGTTTTCGATGGCGATGTTTTTCGCGATGATTTTTGCGACGATCAATGCGCTTCGCAGCGAGGCCCGTGACCGCGTGACGGTATTGTCGGTAGCAACGGATGGGCTGAGGAGAAAATGACGGCGGCTGCATCGCAGATTGCGTCGCCGTCGCATTGAAATGAAATGCCTCCAGGAAACTTCTGCCAGGAAGTTTCACACCAAGCGGTCTTGTTTCTTCCCCTGATGAGGCCGCTCATTCCCAGCCGGACGGCATCCCCTGCCCGTCCGGCTATTCTTTTGCCGATCTCCATAGCGCCCAAGCAACTCAAGCTGCAGTTCGGGCGCGCAGCGACTGGATAAGGCGGAAGAAGCGCCAGTTGAGCAGCAAGGCGGCAGCCGCCAGCCCCAGCACGAAGCCGAACCACACCCCGACGCCGCCGAAGTTCAGCGGAAAGGCGAAAGCCCAGGCGCAGACGAAGCCGATCGGCCAATAGGAAATCATCGCCATGATCATCGGCACCGTCGTGTCCTTGAGGCCGCGCAGCATCCCGGCGGCGATCGCCTGGAGCCCGTCCACCAACTGGAAAGCCCCGGCGATGACGATCAGCGGACCGGCGAAGGCCAGCACCTCGGCGGCATCCGGCCGGCCGGTGTCGAGATAGAGCGTCGCAAGCTGATAGGGAAGCAGCGCGAAGATTGTGCTGCCGATGGCCGCGAACCCGGAGCCGAGGGCGAGCACGGCGACGGCGGCGCGCCGGACGCCGACAAGATCGCCGCTGCCATAGGCGAGGCCGACGCGCACGGTGCCCGCCTGGGCGAGGCCAAGCGGAATCATGAAGGCGATCGAGGCGAACTGAAGGGCGATGCCGTGCGCGGCAAGCTCGATGGTGCCGATCGTTCCCATGAGCAGAGAAGCGACGGTGAAGAGGCTCACTTCCGCAAGGATCGTCACCGAAATCGGAACGCCGAGATAGATGACTTCGCGGAAAGCCGGCCAGTCCGGTCTCCAGAAGCGCACGAACAGCTCGTAGCGATTGAGTTCAGGCTGCCCGCCTATGTAGCCGATCGTCAGCGCTGCTCCAAGCAGCGCCACGCCCAGCGCTGCAACCGCGGCACCAAAAATGCCGAGCGCCGGAAAGCCGAAATGGCCATAGATCAGCACATAACAGAGCACGGCGTTGAGAACCAAGGTCGCAAGCGTCACGTAAAGAATGATGCCGGCCCGCTCCAGCCCGGCGAGGAACGCCCGCAGCACCATGAAGATCAGGCTTGGAAAGATCGCCCATTGCGCGATGTGGAGATACTCCGCAGCGAGAGCCGAAACCTCCGGCTTCTGGCCGGCAAGAAGCAGGATCGGCTCGGCCATCCAGAGGATCGGCGCGGTGATGAGACCGTAGAGCAGGACCACCCATATGCCCATGCGCACGGAGCGGCGAACCGAGGTACGATCTCCCCGGCCCTGGGCCTGTGCGACCATCGGCACCACGGCATTTGCGAAGCCGCTGCCGAAGATGAAGACGGTGAAGAAGAACTGCGTCGCAAGGATGATCGCGGCCAGCTGAACCGCCCCGAGCCTGCCGACCATCAGCACGTCCGTGGTATTGATGGCAAGCTGCGCAAGCTGGGCACCGATGAAGGGAACGCCGAGGTAGATGCTGGCGCGAAAGTGGGTGCCCCATGAATTGTCGGTTTGCGCAGGCACAAATTCTCGGGTCGCGGTCAGCATGGACTAATCCTCGCTCTGCGGCGCAATGGAAAGGATCAAACTCTAGGAATAAGCCGAATTACAGCACCACCGGGACGCGCGCCAGCGACAAGGGCGTCGCTGCTTAATTTTTCATCGTTCTATCAAGAAAATTGATCAATCCGCAGGCGCTTCGGATCTCCTGGCGAACTGCCCCTGCGGAGTGTCTGTCGGACCCCGCGCTGCATTCTCGAACGCATCGCTCGGGACGGGCCGCACCCTCAACAGGAAGACGGACAGGCTTGCGACGATGAGGCATGCCGCCACCGCATAGGGCGCGCCGGAGAACGAATAGACCGTTTCCGGCCTGGTGAAGAGCGAGAATATCTGCGTGAAGAGAAGCGGACCGAGGATCGTAGTCATGCTCGATATGCTGGTGAGAGCGCCTTGCAGCTCGCCCTGCGCCGAGGGCGGCACATGGACGGAAGCGATGCTACGCAACGGCGGGTCGGCCAAACTCTCGAGCGCTGTCGCGACGATCACGGCATAGACCATCCAGCCCTGCCAGGCGGCCGCGTAGCCCGCCATGCCAAGCGCCGTAAAGGTGAGGCCGAGCGTTGCCGTCCTCCGCTCGCCCAGTTTCGCCACGACCGGCGGCAGGACGAGGGCCATGACGAGCGCTCCGCCGACGCCGAAAATGCCGAGCGATAGCCCGATCTGACCCTCGCTCCAGCCGTAGCGGTAGGACGAAACGAAGGACCAGACGGCCGGATAGACGGCATGGGCGAGCCAGTAGAGAAAGAAGACGAGACCTACCCAGCCAATTCCCGGATAGTTGCGCATCTGCTTCAGCGCGCCGAGCGGGTTGGCCCGGTGCCACTCGAAACGGCGCCGATTTGCCGGGTCGAGTGTTTCGGGAAGCAGGAACACGCCCACGGCGAAATTGACGAAGGACAACGCTGCCGCGCCATAAAAGGGAACGCGCGGGCCAAGTTCCCCGAGAAAGCCGCCGATGACCGGCCCGAGGGCGAAGCCGGTGCCGAAGGCGATACCGATCAGCCCGAAGTTCCTGGCGCGATTGGAATCGTCGCTGACGTCGGCGATGAAGGCGGAAGCGGTTCCGAAGCTCGCGCCGCTTATCCCGGCGAGGATTCGCCCGACGAAGAGCATCCAGTAGCTCGTTGCCACGGCGCAGATCAGGTTGTCGATCGCAAAGGTCAACACTGAGGCAAGCAGGACCGGCCGGCGTCCAAATCGATCGCTCAAATTGCCGATCAAGGGCGCGAAGAGGAACTGCATGCCGGAATAGACGAGCAGCAGCCAGCCGCCCTCGATGGCCGCCTCGCCGACGCTCGCCCCGGTCAGTTCCTGGAGATAGCTGGGCAGCACCGGCACGATGATGGCGATGCCCATGATGTCCAAAAGCAGGATCAGAAAGACGAGGAACAAGCCGCGTCGAACAAATATCTTGTCGAGCATCAAGCTCCTCCCCGCTGTCCGCCGAAACGGAGACAGAACATGAACGATCTCACCAAATAAGGTTTATCGCATCGCTTGCAGCGAAACAATCCAAGAACATTTCAAAGCTTCTTATCGGAATGATCACAGAAATGAATGGTAGTTCGTGTGTCGCGTGTATTCATTGCGACGGCTGCCGCTGCCGTGCTTTCAGAAAATCGACAAAGGCGCGTAGCGGCGCCGGCAAGTGCCGCCGGCCCGCGTAATAGAGGTATGGTCCGGGGAAGCTGGTCACCCAGTCTTCGAGGATCGGCACCAGCCGGCCAGTTCTCATTTCGGGCATCACCAATTCTTCGAAGGTCCGGATAATGCCGTGCCCGGCAACAGCGGCACTGATCTCGAGATCGATCGAATTGGCGAGGACGGTTGCCGGCGGTGACACGGTGATTGCCGCCTCATCCTCCCCGAACTCCCACGCCAGTGCAATGCCGTTTTGGAAACGGTGACGGATCGTGGCGTGGTCGAGAAGATCGCGCGGATGCTGCGGCACGCCATGCCGGGCCAGATAGGCCGGAGCGGCGGCCGTGACGTAGCGCTGCACACGCGGTCCGATCGGGATCGCGATCATGTCCTTCTCGAGACGTTCCTCGTAACGCACGCCCGCATCGAAACCAGCGGCCAGAACGTCGATGAAACCATCCTCGGCGGTCACCTCCAAGGCGATCGCCGGATGCGCCGCGAGAAAAGGACCGACAATCGGCGGCAGAATTTCGCGTGCAACGATCGTCGGCACATTGAGGCGTAGGGTCCCGGCCGGGTTGTCGCGTTCGCTCGCCACCTGTTCGAGCGCCCCGGCGATCTCGCCGAGCGCCGGCGCCAGCCGCTCCAAGAGGCGCCTACCCGCTTCGGTCACGGTGACACTGCGCGTGGTGCGGTTGAGCAGCCTGACGCCCAGCCTCGATTCGAGCCGCCGCAGGGCTTCGCTCAGAGCCGACGCCGATACGCCGCGCTTCTTCGCCGCAGTCCGAAAACTGCGTGCGTGCGCGACGGCCGCGAAGGCGTCGAGATCTGCTAAAGGAAGCTCATTCATTGTGCGAAAATCCGTACAAGCTGTGTTGTGAATGCTGGATTATCGCACAGAGCGATCCCGAGTAAACCTTGCAGCCGAAGGAAACAACCGCAAGGTTTCACCAAGGAGAAGTCAGATGCATATGGTTTCGCTAGGCAGGTCCGGACACGACGTTTCGGCGATTGGTCTCGGATGCATGGGAATGTCTGGAATGTACGGTCCGACGGATCGCGCGGAAAGCATCGCGACAATTCATGCCGCTCTCGATGCCGGGGTCACCCTGCTCGACACCGGCGATTTCTACGGCATGGGCCATAACGAGATGCTGATCCGCGAGGCGCTCGCCGGCCGGGATCGCGATCAGGTGCAGCTGAGCGTCAAATTCGGCGCGCTGCGCGATGCGGCGGGCGGCTGGTCCGGCTATGACGGACGGCCGAAGGCGGTGCGGAATTTCCTGGCTTACAGCCTTCAGCGGCTGGGGGTCGATTATATCGATATCTATCGCCCCTCCCGCCTCGACCCGGAGGTTCCGATCGAAGAGACGATCGGTGCGATCGCGGATATGGTGAAGGCGGGCTATGTTCGACACATCGGCCTATCCGAAGTCGGAGCGGAGACGATCCGCCGCGCCGCCGCCGTCCACCCGATCAGCGATCTGCAGATCGAATATTCACTGATCTCCAGAGGGATCGAGGACCAGATTCTCCCAACCTGCCGCGACCTCGGCATCGGCATCACCGCCTATGGGGTGCTTTCGCGCGGCCTCATCAGCGGTCACTGGCGGAAGGATGCGGCCAGAACCGGCGACTTTCGGGCGATGAGCCCTCGGTTTCAGGCCGGCAATGTCGATCAGAACCTAGCCTTGGTCGAAGCGCTGAGGCGCGTGGCGGCGGCCAAGGGAGCGTCTGTGGCGCAGATCGCCATCGCTTGGGTTGCCGCTCAGGGCGGCGATATCGTGCCGCTGGTCGGCGCCCGGCGGCGCGATCGCCTTTCCGAAGCGCTTGGCGCGCAGTCGGTTCCATTGAACGCCGCCGATCTCGCCGCGATCGAGCGTGCAGTTCCGAGGGGCGCCGCCGCCGGCGCACGCTATCCCGAGGCGCAGCTCGTCCATATGGACAGCGAACGATGAGGGATCGCGGGAACCGGGCTTTGTCCGGATCCGAAGCGATCAAACCGAACCGGAGAAGGTATCGCAGTCGGACATCCTGCCGCTGTCGAAGCCGCGTCTGAACCACTTCATCCGCTGCTCCGAGGTTCCGTGGTTGAAACTCTCCGGCACGACATAGCCTTGCGTGCGTTTCTGCAGCGTGTCGTCACCGATCTGGGTCGCGGCGTTGAGGGCCTCTTCGAGGTCGCCGCGCTCCAGCATGCCTTTCTGTTCGGTGTACTTGCCCCAGATTCCGGCAAAGCAATCCGCCTGCAGTTCGACGCGGATCGACATCTGGTTCGCCTCGGCCTCGCTCATGCGCTGACGCATCTGATTGAATTTCGGAAGGACGCCGAGCAGGTTCTGGACGTGATGGCCGACCTCGTGCGCCAGCACGTAGGCTTGCGCGAAGTCGCCGGCTGCATCGAACTTCTGCGCCAGTTCCTCGAAGAAGGTCATGTCCAGATAGACCTTGCGGTCCCCGGGGCAATAGAATGGCCCCGAGGCAGCGGAGGCAAAACCGCAGGCCGACTGGACGGCGCCGCTGAAAAGCACCAGCTTCGGCTCCTCGTATTGTTCGCCGCCAGCCTGGAAGATGCCGTTCCAGGTGTCCTCCGTCTCCGCCAGCACCGTCGCCATGAAGGCCTTCATCTCCTCTTCTTCCGCCGAGCCGCGCGGCGCCTGAGAACCATCGCTCTGCTCGAAGCCCGGCATGTTCACCGGGCCGCCTTCGATGACCTGGAGCATGTCGATGCCCATGGCTTTGAGGACGAAATAGAGAATGACCAGGAAGATGATCGTTCCGAAGCTCAGGCCGCCGCCGGCGCGGCGCATGCCGCCGCCCGTCGGAATGCGAAACCCGCCGCCGCGGCCGAAGGGGCCGCCTCCAAGGCCGCCGGGGCCCGCGCCCCGCTGATCCTCGACGTTGCTGGACTGGCGGCGGCCCTTCCATTCCATGATCTTTCCTCCGGAGACGTCGCCACTTGGCGCGTTGAACATTTATATGCCTGCGCTGCAATCCCTGTAAAACGCAATCGCTGCAGGGCGGTTTCATCCGCCGGTCTTTTTCTCTGCAACTTGCGGGTTCGATTTTCCGGCAGATTGACGACCTGGCGCTTTCGCGTTCCTATGGTGCGGTGGTCGGAGGAGCATGCATGAAAGCGGTGCGTCTGGAAGCGATCGGCAAAATCTCCGTTCGGCACGTCGAGGTGCCCGAACCCGGGCCTGACGATCTGCTCGTCAAAGTGGAAGCCTGCGGCATTTGCGGGACCGACCGGCATCTCCTTCATGGGGAGTTTCCGTCCACGCCTCCGGTCACCCTCGGTCACGAATTCTGCGGCATCGTCGTGAGGGCCGGGAACTCCGTTTACGGGATCAAACCGGGAGCGAGAATCACCGGCGACCCCAATATTTCCTGCGGCCGCTGCCCACAGTGCCAAGCTGGCAGAGTAAATCTCTGCCTCAATCTGCGCGCCATCGGCATTCACCGCGATGGCGGTTTCGCCGAGTACGTGCTGGTCCCGCAGAAACAGGCCTTCGAAATTCCGCTTAGCCTCGATGCCGTGCACGGAGCGTTCTGCGAACCCCTCGCCTGCTGTCTGCACGGCATAGACAACGCCGGTATCCGTGCCGGGTCCTCGGTGGCGGTTCTCGGGGGCGGCGTTATTGGTCTATTGACCGTTCAACTTGCAAGGCTGGCGGGTGCGACGACGGTCATTCTCTCGACGCGGCAGGCATCGAAGCGCGGCTTGGCGGAGGAGGTCGGGGCGACGGCAACGGTCGATCCCACCGCCGGCGACGTGATCGAGGCGATCTCTGGGCCGCACGGGCTCGTTCCTGGAGGAGTCGATGTCGTGATCGAATGCGCCGGCGTGGCAGAAACAGTGATGCAGTCGACACGCCTGGCGAAGGCGGGCGGGACGGTCGTCATTCTCGGCGTGCTGCCGCGGGGCGAGAAGGTGGAGATCGAGCCTTTCGACATTCTCTTCCGCGAGCTGCGCCTGCAAGGGTCCTTCATCAATCCCTTTGTGCACCGCCGGGCAGCCGACCTCGTGGCCACTGGCGCAATTGACGTCGACCGGCTGATTTCCCGGCGCGTGACCCTCGACGAGGCCCCCGTCATCATTGCTAACAAAGCGCTCCCAGGAGAAGTAAAAGTGCTGGTGATCCCGTCTTCTGAATAGGCTGCGGATGTCGGCGAAACTGGGATGGTAAATGGGGGCATTGGTTGAGCGCGCAAATATCTGCGCCTAATTGTCGATTCCGGAATTTTCGGGGTTCCGCTGGCAGGGACATTTGCCTATAAGCCGCTTCTAGCCTGAAAAGACCATTCATTGCGCACCCGGCCGGTGATCTCCCACCTCGGCCGGTTTTTCGCGCAACCAGAAAGCGGATGAGAACCATGCCGAAGCGCCAAGATATCAAATCGATCCTCATCATCGGCGCGGGGCCGATCGTGATCGGCCAGGCATGCGAATTCGATTATTCCGGCACCCAGGCTTGCAAGGCCCTCAAGGAGGAAGGCTACCGCGTCATTCTCGTCAATTCCAACCCGGCGACGATCATGACCGATCCGGGGCTGGCCGATGCGACCTATGTCGAGCCGATCACCCCTGAGGTGGTCGCGAAGATCATCGCCAAGGAGCGCCCGGACGCGCTGTTGCCGACCATGGGCGGCCAGACGGCCTTGAACACGGCGCTTTCCCTCCGCCGGATGGGCGTCCTCGACCGCTACAACGTCGAGATGATCGGCGCCAAGCCCGAGGCGATCGACAAAGCCGAGGATCGCGCCCTGTTCCGCGAGGCGATGGCCAAGATCGGGCTCGAGACGCCGAAGTCGCGGCTGGCGAATGCCACCGACATCAAGGACCAGGATCGCAAGGCGCATGAGGCGGAACGTGCCGCGCTCAAGGCGAAGTTTTCCGGTGGCGAACTCGACACCGCCCTCGATGAACTCGAGAACCAGTGGAATCTCGGCGAAGGCGATCGCAAGGCGCGCTACGTCAACCACGCCATGGCGATCGCCGCTCAAGCGCTTGACGACGTCGGACTTCCGGCGATCATCCGGCCTTCCTTCACTCTTGGCGGCACGGGTGGCGGCATTGCCTACAACCGCTCGGAATTCTTCGAGATCGTCGGCAGCGGCCTCGATGCGTCGCCGACGACGGAAGTCCTGATCGAGGAGTCGGTCCTCGGCTGGAAGGAATATGAAATGGAAGTCGTCCGCGACAAGGCGGACAATTGCATCATCATCTGCTCGATCGAGAACATCGACCCGATGGGCGTCCACACGGGCGATTCGATCACCGTCGCGCCGGCGCTGACGCTGACCGACAAGGAGTACCAGATCATGCGCAACGCCTCGATCGCGGTGCTGCGCGAGATCGGCGTCGAGACCGGCGGGTCGAACGTCCAGTTCGCGGTAAACCCGCAAAACGGCCGTCTGGTCGTCATCGAGATGAACCCGCGCGTTTCGCGTTCCTCGGCCCTCGCCTCCAAGGCGACAGGCTTCCCGATCGCAAAGATCGCCGCGAAGCTTGCCATCGGCTATACGCTCGACGAGCTGGAGAACGACATCACCGGCGGAGCCACGCCGGCATCCTTCGAACCGTCGATCGACTACGTCGTCACCAAGATCCCGCGCTTCGCCTTCGAAAAGTTCCCCGGTGCCGAACCGACGCTGACCACCGCGATGAAATCGGTCGGCGAAGTCATGGCGATCGGCCGCACCTTCGCCGAATCGCTGCAGAAGGCGCTTCGCGGGCTTGAAACCGGGCTCACCGGTCTCGACGAAATCGAAGTTCCCGATTTCGACGCCGACGGCGATGGCCGCAACGCCATCCGTGCGGCGCTCGGCACGCCGACCCCCGACCGCCTGCGCATGGTGGCCCAGGCGCTGCGCCTCGGCATGACCGAGGCGGAAGTGCACGAGGCCTGCAAGATCGATCCGTGGTTTATCGCTCAGTTCAAGGCGATCGTCGACATGGAGGCCCGTATCCGCGAGCACGGGCTGCCGCAGGATGCCGAAAACCTCAGAATGCTGAAGGCCATGGGTTTTTCCGATGCGCGTCTCGCGACGCTGACCGGCAAGCGCCCGAAGGAAGTCGCGGAACTGCGCAACGCGTTGAATGTCCGCCCGGTCTACAAGCGCATCGACACCTGCGCGGCGGAATTCGCTTCGCCGACCGCTTACATGTATTCCACCTATGAAACGCCGTTCGTCGGCGCCGCGCGCTCGGAGGCACAGGTTTCCGATCGCAAGAAGGTGGTCATCCTGGGTGGGGGCCCGAACCGGATCGGCCAGGGGATCGAGTTCGACTATTGCTGCTGTCACGCGGCCTTCGCGTTGAAGGACGCCGACTATGAGGCGATCATGGTCAACTGCAACCCGGAAACGGTTTCGACCGACTACGACACCTCCGACAGGCTCTATTTCGAGCCGCTGACCGCGGAAGACGTCATCGAGATCATGCGCGCCGAGCAGGAAAACGGCACGCTGCACGGCGTCATCGTTCAGTTCGGCGGCCAGACGCCATTGAAGCTTGCGGAGGCGCTGGAGAAGAACGGCATTCCGATCCTCGGGACGGCACCCGACGCGATCGATCTGGCCGAAGACCGCGACCGGTTCCAGAAGCTTCTGATGAAGCTCGACCTCAACCAGCCGCGCAACGGCATCGCCTACTCCGTCGAGCAGGCACGCCTCGTCGCCGCCGAAATCGGCTTTCCGCTGGTCGTGCGTCCGTCCTATGTTCTCGGCGGCCGCGCGATGCAGATCATCCATTCGGAAAGCATGCTGCAGACCTACCTGCTCGACACGGTTCCCGGCCTCGTGCCGGAAGACATCAAGCAGCGCTATCCGAACGACAAGACGGGCCAGATCAACACGCTGCTCGGCAAGAACCCGCTGCTCTTCGACAGCTACCTGACCAATGCGATCGAAGTCGACGTCGATTGCCTGTGCGACGGCAAGGATGTGTTCGTATCCGGTATCATGGAGCATATCGAGGAAGCGGGCATTCACTCCGGCGACTCGGCCTGCTCGCTGCCGGTGCACTCGCTCGACAAGAACCTCGTCGACGAGCTCGAGCGGCAGACGGCGGCGCTTGCAAAGGCACTCAATGTCGGCGGGCTGATGAATGTGCAGTTCGCCATCAAGGACGGCACGATCTACGTGCTCGAAGTCAATCCGCGCGCCTCCCGCACGGTCCCCTTCGTCGCGAAGACGATCGGCGCGCCGATCGCGAAGATCGCCGCGCGAGTGATGGCTGGAGAAAACTTGGATGATGCGATCGCTGCCTATGGCAAGAAGCCGGATCCTCGCAATCTGAAGCACATTGCCGTCAAGGAAGCCGTGTTCCCCTTCGCCCGCTTCCCGGGCGTGGACACCCTGCTCGGCCCGGAAATGCGCTCGACCGGCGAAGTGATTGGCCTCGACACCGACTATGCGCTTGCCTTCGCCAAGTCCCAGCTCGGCGCCGGCGTCGATCTGCCGCGTGACGGAACGGTGTTCGTCTCGGTTCGCGATGAGGACAAGGCACGGGTTCTGCCGGCCATCCGCGTTCTCGCGGACATCGGTTTCAAGGTGATGGCGACCGGCGGTACGGCCCGGTTCCTGGGCGAAAACGGCATTACCGCCACCAAGGTCAACAAGGTGCTCGAGGGACGGCCGCATGTCGAGGACGCCATCCGCAACCGCCAGATCCAGCTTGTCATCAACACCACTGACGGCAACAAGGCGATCTCCGACTCGAAGTCGCTGCGCCGCGCGACGCTGATGCAGAAGGTCCCCTACTACACGACCATGGCCGGAGCCGAAGCCGCGGCGCACGCCATCAAGGCGCTGAAGGCAGGCAACCTGGAAGTGCGTCCGCTACAGAGCTACTTCGACGCTTGACGGATGCCCCCGGCGCGCCCCTATCGGGTGCGCCAAGGCTCGGTAATGGATAGACGCTTCCAGGAGAGTTGCGCTACCACGCGGCGCCCTGCCGCGTCAGGCGCAGCGTCCTGAAGGCGAAGAAAACCGATGCGACCGCGATGACGCAAGCCAGCGCAAATACGGCAAGCAGCGACATCGCCAGCACATAGTCGCTGGCACCTTCATCGAAGCCGAAAGCGTTGGCGGTTACGCCGAAAAGGGCGGCGCCGATCGCATAGCCCGCCGATTGCAGCGTCGGCAGCAGCGCCGAGGTCTTGTCGCGCTCCTCCTTGCTCGAGATGTCCATCAGGAATTGGCTGAGCGTTCCCCAACTGATGCCGAAACCGGCGCCGATAGCCGCCTGTCCGATGAACACAAGCCGGTGCTCGTCGCTCCAGACGGCGAGTGTCAGCCCGACGAGGCCAAGGCCGAGGATCAGCGGCCCCGTCCACATCAGCCGAACGCGAATCGCGTGCGATGGCAGGCTGGCGACCAGAATTGCCGTTACGCTCCAGGACATCGCCATCAAAGCGCTCGAAAAGCCGGCGGCCGTCGGTCGGAAATCCCAAAGCTGCTGCAGCGAATAGACGAGATAGACCGAGCCGGACGCCTGGGCGAGCGGCATCAACAGGATAATCCAGAGACCGCTGCCAAGCGCGCTTCGGTTCGCGAAAGCGCAGGACGGCAGAATGGAGTTCGGCGATCTGCGGTCGGATCGGATCGCGGTGATGAAGACGGCGAGTGCGATCACCAGCAAAGCCGCCGTTACATAGGCACTGCTTGCCGTACTCGAGAGCGAGATCAACAAAATGCCGAGCCCGGATGCGAAGAGTCGCAGCAAAGGCACGGCGCCGACATCGCCGCCACCTCGCTTCGGCTGGCCGACGATCGCAATGACGAGCGCTATGAAGACGGCGACGGCCGGTATGTTGACGAAGAAGGCGGCCCGCCACGACCAATATTCCGTGAGCAGTCCGGAGATCAGCGGACCGGCAAAGGCGGCCGACGCCCAGACGATCGCTTCTGCCCCGAAAACCTTGGGAACGAGGCGCGGCGGGAAAAGCTCGGGGATGAGTGCATAGCAAACCCCGGCAATGATTCCTTCGCCGAGCCCCTGCAGCAACCTGCCGGCGAGCACTTGAGGCATGCCGGTCGCGACGGTCGCGATCACCGTGCCGGCGGCGAAGACCAGCGCGGCAGCGATCAGCGTGCTGCGCGCGCCGAACCTGGCTTTCAGATTGGCCGCCAGGGCGCCGCCGATGATGGCGAAAACCAGATAGAGCGTGAAGGCCCAGGACAGCAAGGCCGCCCCGCCGAATTCCTCGACCGCCGTAGGCAAGGCCGTCGAAATAAAGAACTCGTTGAAGGCAAAGAGCGCGACGCCAAGGCACAGGGTCACGGTTGCAGCAAGATGATCTCTCTTCAGCAACTCGCTCCAGCGTCCCTCGCCTGGCCTGTGCTTCGTCACGCTGGAGGTCCTTGGCTTCTCTTCGAGTAGACTCATGGTTGGTTCCGATCGCTTGTTCATGGAACCTGGACTGATACAACCTGAAGTGCTGTTGAGGTAAAGCGGCTTTTTGTACTGAAGGCTATTTTTTGAAGATCTCGAGGTTGGACACAGCCTTCGCCCCGGCGCGGAGCGTCTCGAAAAATCTGGCTTTCGCGCTTCCGTTTCTGTTATAAGAACGGTTCGGATGTTTCGGACGGTTCCGGTGCTTCGGCTCCGGGGACCGTTTTCTTTTGCGTCGGCGCCGCCGGGAGGCGGCGCCGCGCGCTTGATAAAGGACGATGAAATGGTCGACAAAGTTCCGATGACCCAGGGTGGATTCGCGAATCTGCAGGAGGAGCTGCGCTGGCGCCAGCAGGAAGAACGCCCGCGAATCATCGAGGCGATCGCCGAAGCGCGCGCCCATGGGGACTTGTCGGAAAATGCCGAATACCATGCCGCCAAGGAGGCCCAGAGCCACAATGAGGGCCGTGTCTCCGAGCTCGAGGACCTGATCGCCAGGGCGGAGGTCATCGACCTTTCGAAAATGTCCGGCTCGAAAATCAAGTTCGGCGCGCGGGTGAAGCTCGTCGACGAGGACACCGAGGAAGAAAAGACCTATCAGATCGTTGGCGACCAGGAAGCCGACGTCAAGGCCGGCCGCATTTCTATCTCTTCTCCGATCGCCCGCGCATTGATTGGCAAGGAGGTTGGCGATTCGATCGAAGTGAACGCCCCCGGTGGTTCCAAGGCCTACGAAATCCTCGCCGTTCAGTGGGGCTGATCGCCCGAATCCAGCAGCCGAACACGGAAAGGCGGCGGGGCATGACCAGGGCCTCACCCACTCCGCACGGCGCGCGGCATTCGTTCGGCCCCTCTTCCCCCGACACCTGATTGCAAGCGGCGCAAGGAGAGCGCTTACGTGGCCGATATCCGGGACATCGAGGTTATTGCGCCCAACTTCAAGCGCCGTCTCTCCGGCGTCACTTCGACGATCATCCAGCTCGTTCCCGTCCAGCGCAAGCTTGGGCAAAAGATCGCGGTCCTTGGTCCCGGGCTCCCCAAGAGTTTGCCGTCGGTCCGGTATCGCGACCTGATCCATCTCTGGCAGAAGCCGCCGGGCCGCCGCTGCCGCGTCTGGCATGCGCGCCGCAACGTCGAGATGCTGCCGGCAATCCTCCTGCGCGACCTGCTGCGGATGAAGCTCCGCATCGTCTTCACCTCTGCCTCGCAGCGGCGGCATACCGGATGGAGCAAGTTCCTGATCCGCCGGATGGACGCGGTAATCTCCACAAGCTCGAAAACCGCCGCTTATCTGGAGGTTCCGAGCACGGTCATCCTGCACGGGATCGACACGAACCGCTTCCACCCGCCGGTCGACAAGGCGGCTACGAAAAAAACGCTCAATCTCGACCCCTCCCGGAAATATGCCGGCTGCTTCGGCCGTGTCCGCCACCAGAAGGGAACCGACCTTTTCGTTGACAGCATGATCGCGCTTCTGCCCGGCCGACCGGAATGGGGCGCGATCGTTGCCGGGCGCGCCACAGGCCCTCACCTCGCCTTCGAGGTCGAATTGAAGGAGCGCGTTGCCAAGGCGGGGCTCGCCGACCGCATTCTATTCGTCGGCGAGCACACCAATATTCCCGATTGGTACCGTGCGCTTGACCTCTTCGTCGCACCGCAGCGCTGGGAAGGCTTCGGCCTGACGCCGCTGGAGGCGATGGCGAGCGGCGTGCCGGTCGTGGCTAGCGACGTCGGCGCCTTTTCCGAATTGATCGCGGAAGGACCGGACGAGACCGGGCTGATCATCCCAGCCGCAGATCTCGAAGCGATGGTCGATGGAGCCGCCGCCTTCATGGACGACCCGGCGCGGCTTGCGGCTGCCGGTGCAAACGGCCTGGCGCGGAGTTCCAGGGATTTCGCCATCGAGGGCGAAGCTCGGGCGATCGGTGCAGTCTACGACGGGTTGATGCGCTGAAGCTTACTGCTTCGAAGCGAACAGCCTCAGATAGGCGTCGGTGATCGCTTCCCTGGAGAACTGGCCGACCAGCGTCTCGTGTCCTCGTTCGGCGAGCGCAGTACCCAGGCTGCGGTCGTTGGCAATCCGCTCGATCGCGCGCGCGAAGCCGTCGGCATCGCCGATATCGACCATCAGACCGTTTCCGCCGTCGCGCATGAACCATTGCGGCCCCTCCGATCGGCTGGAGACGACCGGCGTTCCCTGGGCCCAGGCCTCCAGGATGACGTTGCCGAGCGGCTCGTGGCTGGAAGCCATGACGAAGATGTCGGCGGCTGCGAGGAACGGTCTCGTGTCCTTCTGCCAGCCGGCGAAGCGGACCCTCTGGACGACGTCGAGATCGGTGGCAAGTCTCCGAAGGTTGTCCCCTTCCTCGCCGTCGCCGAGCAGCCAGAGGTAAACGCCGGGCACTTTGGCGACCGCTTCGATCAGCGTATGAAAGCCCTTGCGTTCCACAAAGCGGCCCATCGACATGATGACGGGCGCGTCCTCCGGCGTGTCGAGCACCGCCCGGCTGACAGGCTGCACCCGTTCGGTGCTGGTGAAGTTCGAGATGATCTCGACATCGCGCTTCCAGCCGAGCGAGCGGACATGCTCGGCAATTCCCGGCGTATTGCAGACGAGGCAGTCCGTGTTGCGGAAGTAATCGAGGCGTGGCGGATAGTCGCCCAGCCGGGAAATCTTGATGCAGCCCCTGTAGGCCGGCATCAGCTGGCTGGCGCGCGGAGCCCAGGCCATCAGAGCGTCCGGCCTGTCGCGCGTCGCCATCCGCATCACCTTGCGCGGCAGCGCCAGCCGATCGAGCGACAGGTTGCGGAAATGGCTTTCCGTTATCCTCGCCGCGCCCTCGATTTCAGGACGCCACAGGCGCTGGGGCCGGATGACCGCTGTCTGCTCGACGCCGCGTTCGGCCAGGGCGTTAACGAGGTGGACAAAAAAACGCTCGGCTCCGCCATCCTTGCCGAAGTGAAAGTGCATGACCTTCATCGCTGCGCTGCACCTCTTGCGAAGAGCTCGAGATAGGCGTCGGTGATCGCCCTCTCGGAAAAGCGCGACTGCAGCGTGTCGCGGCCGCCGGCACTCAGCCTTTCGCGAAGCACCGTATCGTCGCGTAGCCTGCGGATCGCATTGGCAAGACCCTCGTCATCGCCGCAATCGACCATCAAGGCATCGCGCTCATGCGTCATCACCCAGGAAGGCCCTTCGGCCCGTGCGGCAATGGTCGGCTTGCCGGCGCCCCAACCCTCGAAGCACACATTGCCGAGAGGCTCATGCGAGGAATTGATCGCGAAGACGTCACCCGCGGCAAGGTAACCATAGGCATTGGTCTGCCAGCCGGGAAAGCGCACACGATCGCCTATGCCGAGCGCGTCGGTCAACCGCTCCAGCTCGTTCCGTTCGGGCCCGTCTCCGAGCAGCCAAAGATGGACGCCCTCGACCTTCTGGACGGCGCGTAGCAGCCCGTCGAAGCCCTTGCGCTTGACGAAACGTCCCATGCCGACGACGACAAAGGCGTCGGCGGGCGTCCGCATCTCAGACCGGGATATCGGTGCAACGGGCGTTGCCCGCGTGAAATTAGCGATCACTTCGATATCGCGGCGCCATCCGAATTCGCGAACCTTGGTGGCAATGTCCGGGGTGATGCAAACCAATGTCTCGACATTGGCGTAGTAGCCGAGATGCTCCGGATAGTCACCCAGACGAGAAATGCGGAAGGCTTTCTTGTAAGAAGGCATGAAGCGGCTGGCGCGCAGCTGCCAGGCCATGATGACATCCGGCCGGAACTCCCTGAGGATGCGCGACATCCGCCACTGCAGGAAAAACCGCGACAACGAAATCCGGCGGAAGACGCCTTCGTAGATCTTGGCGCTGCCTTCGATTTCGCCGCGCCAGCTACGTCCGGGGCGGATCAGCACGCGTTGCTCGACGCCACGGTCATGCAGGGCGTTGACGAGATTGACGAAGAACCGTTCCGCGCCGCCTTCCTTGCCGAAATGAATATGCATGACTTTCATGGGTCACCTGTCCGGGGGCCTTAGCGGGAAAGCGCGTCGTCGACATTGGGCCGGACTTTCAGCGCATGCCGCTGATAAATCTTGGCCGCGGTCAGGAACGCGTAGACCGCCCCGGTCATCGCTTCGATGAAGCCTGGAAAGCCGCAGCGCCATAGGCCGTTGCGAAAATAGAGCCGGTAGAAGTACACCGGCGGGCCGAACAGCATCTTGTAGGGCCGCATCACCCTGCCCTCGGCGAACTGCTGATCCGCCTTGAGCGTCGAATACTTGTTCTCCTTGAGGATCTGTTCGTCGAGGATCAGCGGCCGATAATGCAGCAGGCTGCCGGAGCGGGCGGCGCCCACCTGGCCGTCCGGGACGATCCCTTCATGCACCTTCTGGTCCAGGTCGTAGCGGCCGCGGCCGCGGCGGACCAGACGAAGATTGCGCCGTTCGTGCACCTTTTCCGGGGGGTAGCCGTAGCCGATCAGATAGGGGCGCCGCGCCACGCGCCAGCCGACGATGTCGTCGGGGGCGTTCAGGAGCGACGGCAACAGAGCCTTCAACGCTTCGTCGAACCGCTCGTCCGCATCGATGTTGAAGCACCAGGGCTGACGGCACTGCTCCAGGGCGAATTGCTTCTGCCCGGCATAGCCCCGCCATTCTTCGTACATGAAGCGGATGGGCCAGCCCCTGTCGATATAGGATTGCACCAGCGCCGCCGTTTCGTCGGTCGAGCCTGAATCGACGATGACGATCTCGGCGCATTGCTCGAGGCTCTCGATGCAATTGCCGAGATAGGCCTCCTCGTTCAAGCAGATGATGAAAGCGGAGAGCGGAAGCTTTGACGTCATGGAAATCTTCTGACCGGCCGCCTGCGTGGCGCGAAAGGCTCATGTATCAGGGTTCTGCTGCCCAGCTCGCCCTGACGAATTGGCTGCGGCGACACTTCGCTAGATCTCCACCTGGCAGGCGTCCTTCACCTGGCGGATCGTCAGCATCGTACGCACCGTATCGACATTGTCGGTTGCGGTGAGTTCCTCAATAACGAAATCCTGAAAGGCCGCAAGGTTCTCGGCCACGCATTGAAGCAGAAAGTCCGATTCACCCGAGACCATCCAGGCCTCGCGGACGAGCGGCCACGAGGCGGTGCGGGCGGCAAAGGCCTTGAGATTGGCGTCCGACTGGTGCTTCAGCCCGACCATGCAAAAGGCGACGAGATCGTAACCGAGGGCGGAGGCATTCAGCAGCGCCCGGTAGCCGCGGATGACGCCTGCCTCTTCGAGTTTGCGAACGCGGCGCAGGCATGGCGGCGCCGAGATGCCCACGCGTTCGGCCAATTCCACATTCGTCATGCGGCCATTACCCTGCAGTTCGCGCAGGATTTTTATGTCGATTGCATCGAGGTCGACGCGTAGGACCATTTGCCAACATCCCCGTTTCCATGGACCCCGGTGCACGAGGTCTTTCTCGTCCGCCGTAGCCGGTCTCGCCGAGGCGATTTTATCTTAACCCTGTGGGTAGCACGTAACCGCGTCTCTGAACGAGAGTGCTGCGCCCGGCGTGCACAAAAACCTTTCTGCCGTCGAAGGTGCCCTGCATGATCTCGCCGGGTTGCAGGAACGGGATTACCTGCTTTCCGGCAAAAGCGATGCAAAAATGCCCGATCTGGTGTCAAATTCATGGTGCGGACGCAAGCACTTGTGTGTATCAGCAGCAGTGCCCTTGAAAGAGCGCGCTGTGAATACCTAAACTAAGGCGATATTTTCCAGCATCGAACCCGAGCCTGACTTCGACCAGCCGTCCGTCCGGCAAATTAAGGACCAAAGCATGACCGCCCGCCACACCAAAGTGCTGATCATCGGCTCCGGCCCTGCAGGCTACACCGCAGCGATCTATACGGCCCGCGCCATGCTTTCGCCAGTTCTCATCGCCGGCATGGAGCAAGGTGGTCAGCTGATGATCACGACGGATGTGGAGAACTATCCGGGCTATGCCGATCCGGTCCAGGGCCCGTGGATGATGGAACAGATGCTGAAGCAGGCGATGCATGTCGGCGCGGAGATCGTCAGCGACATCGTCACCGATGTCGACCTTTCCGTGCGGCCGTTCCGCATCAAGACGGACAGCGGTACCGAATGGACGACCGATGCCCTGATCATCGCGACCGGCGCCAAGGCCAAGTGGCTCGGCATCGAGAGCGAACCGACTTTCATGGGCTTCGGCGTTTCTGCCTGCGCCACCTGCGACGGCTTTTTCTATCGCAACAAGGACGTGATCGTCGTTGGCGGCGGCAACTCCGCCGTCGAAGAGGCGCTTTACCTCTCGAACCTGGCCAAGACGGTCACCGTCGTGCATCGCCGGGATGCCTTCCGGGCCGAAAAGATTCTGCAGGAACGCCTGTTCGCCAAGCCGAACGTCAAGATCGTCTGGGACCATGAGGTGGTCGAGTATCTCGGCACGCCGGCAAAGCCGCCTATGCCTGCCTCGGTCAACGGCGTGAAGCTCCGCAATACCAAGACAGGGGCAATTTCGGATATGGGAACGGATGGCGTCTTCGTGGCCATTGGTCATGCGCCGGCCGTCGAACTCGTCAAGGGCAAGCTGCGCCAGAAGCCGAACGGCTATCTCTGGACGGCGCCGGACTCGACCGCGACCGATGTCGCCGGGGTCTTTGCTGCCGGGGACGTGACCGACGACATCTATCGTCAGGCCGTCACGGCCGCCGGCATGGGCTGCATGGCGGCACTCGAGGCGGAGAAATATCTGGCGGGTCATATGCCCGTCGCAATTGCAGCCGAATAGAAGCTGCAAAACGGGGCTAGTGTCGGGAGGCCGGCCCCGTGTGGGAACAGACGCATCGGTGACGCGCGGAGGACTCTACCCTGTTCCTCCGAACGGTCCTTTATGGGGGATTTCATGTCGCTAGACTGGGACAAATTGCGCATATTTCATGCGGCGGCAGAGGCCGGCTCGTTCACGCATGCGGCAGATAAACTCCACCTCTCGCAATCCGCCATCAGCCGGCAGGTCAGCGCGCTCGAACAGGATGTCGGCATCAAGCTGTTTCACCGCCACGCGCGCGGACTGATTCTGACCGAACAGGGCGATATGCTCTACCGGACGGCGCACGAAGTGCTGATGAAGCTCGAGAGCGTCAAGGCGCAGCTCAGCGAAACGACCGACAAGCCTAGCGGCAAGCTGCGCATCACCACGACCGTCGGCCTCGGCCAGGGCTGGCTGACCGACAAGGTCCAGGAGTTCATGGCCCTCTACCCCGACGTCCAGGTCCAGCTCATCCTCGACAATGAAGAGCTCGACGTGAACATGCGGCATGCCGACTGCGCCATCCGTTTGCGCCAGCCGCAGCAATCGGACCTGATCCAGCGCAAGCTGTTCACGGTGCACATGCACATCTATGCCGCGCCCTCCTATATCAACAAAAACGGCGAGCCGCAGTCGATCCAGGATCTCGACAACCACCGCATCATCACCTTCGGCGAACCGGCACCAAACTATCTGCTGGACGTGAACTGGCTGGAGATTGCCGGGCGGGATCCGGACAATCCGCGCGTCTCGCACCTGCAGATCAACAGTCAAACTTCGATCAAGCGTGCCTGCCTGCTTGGAATCGGCATTGCCATGCTCCCCGACTACATCGTCGGCCGGGATCCCGGTTTGATCCAGCTGCCGATCAGCGCGGCGATCCCCTCATTCGATACCTATTTCTGCTATCCGGACGAAATGAAGAACGCTGCGAAGCTCAAGGTCTTTCGCGACTTTATTGTCGCCAAGGCGCGCAACTGGAACTTTTGAGCTGCAGAGCGGTTGCCCGCTTTGTGGGCAGTCGCCCCATACCCGCATCAACCATTTGTTTTCTTTAATAGTTTTCGCCTACCATCTAAAACTATATCGCATCGCAACGAAACTGTGCGACGCAAAAATAGGCAGGGATGCGCAGGCGGCATGGCTGTCATGCATATTAAATGATTGCCCCTCGCTCAAAAAAGCAGCATACCAAATCCAGCTGATGCATCTTTGGTGGCTTCTCCTCCCAGTGCCACCGCAGCAGCTGTTCCCCTCTGGAGGTTCTAATTACCTTCACAACTACAAGGGCCCAAGTTTTCTTGTGGCCCTCTTTTTTTGCCCGCAAATAGGCACAGCCATCAGTTGCGAAAATCTGCGGCGAAGCCATTGAACGCGCGCGACGCGCTCCCCATATAGCTTTCAGTTGGTGCATCTGGCGGCTTCCTCCTCCCCGGCCGCCGCATCAGCTGTTCCCCTCTGGAGGTTATGAAACCTTCACAACTGACAGGGCCCAAGTTCGCTTGCGGCCCTTTTTTTTGCCCGCCGCCATGAGAAGATTATCCTCGGTCGTCTGCCGCGTCTGCGCAGTTTCTTGCCTCCGGCGAAAATGCTATTGATGTTCACTCGTTCATCGCCGAGGAGCCATATGGTCATACCGAGCAGAGCGGGCCGATGCCACATCTGGGGTATCCGAATGGGACGTCTGGCGCGTGCTGCCGGGGCCGGCTTGGCGCTGTACCTGTCCGCAGCCGCCTTGGCCGATGTGACCGAGGCTCGGACCGACGCGCCGGTCACCGCGCGAAAGTGCCTTTACTCCGGTGTCTCTACGGCAAATCCATCAATCCCCCTCTGCATCACCCGTGAGAACTTCGCGCGGGACGTCTGCAGCATCATCGAGCATTATGCGGATGCGAACGACCTGCCGGCGCCGTTTTTTGCTCGGCTGATCTGGCGCGAAAGCTTGTTCCAGCCGGACGCTGTCAGCCCGAAAGGCGCCGAGGGCATTGCGCAGTTCATGCCGGGAACGGCGAAGCTGCGCGGTCTCACAAACAGTTTCGACGCCGTGGCGGCGCTCGCCAAATCCGCCGAATATTTGAGTGAACTCAAGCTCCGCTACGGCAATCTGGGTTTTGCGGCGGCCGCCTATAATGCTGGAGAGGCCGGCCTCGAACGGTTTCTCGAGGTTGACTGGCTGCCCTATGAGACGCGCGAATACGTTCTGGCGATCACCGCCCACCCGGTGGAGGACTGGCGCGACAACCCGCCGAAATCGCTCGATCTCGCGCTCGACAAGGCCAAGAGCTTCCTGGACGGCTGTGTCGCGCTCGCCAACAGCCGGCGGCTGCGCGAAATCGTCGTTGTGGACGAGGCGCCATGGGCGCCCTGGGGCGTTCAATTGGCGGCCCACCAGAGGAAAACCATCGCGCACCGCCTGTTCCTGAACGCCGTGAAAAGACTGCCGGCGCCGATCAACGGCGAAAAGGCGCTCGTTGTGCGCGAGCGCAACGGCAGCTTCGGCGGCAGAACGCGTTATGCAGCCCGCATCGGCCGCCAGACGCGAAGCGAGGCGGACAAGCTCTGCACGACGATTCGCCGCAGCGGCGGCGCCTGCATCGTCTTCAAGAACTGACCGGCGAGCGCTGTCATTCCGGCCGTGCCTCACCGACAAAAAAGCCCGCCATAGGCGGGCTTTTTCCTGTGTGGCGAGTTGCTCACTCGTCGGCGTCGGCCGGCGGTTCGGCAACGATGGCCTCGCCGGCCGTGACGATCTCCTCGATCTCATCGTCGCCTTCCGGCTCGCTGATCCGCTCGACGGAGACGACCTTCTCGTCCTTGGCGGTCGAAAAGATCGTAACGCCCTTGGTCGCCCGGCTTGCCAGGCGGATGCCGTCGACAGGTACGCGGATGAGCTGGCCACCGTCCGAGACCAGCATGATCTGGTCGTTGTGCTGGACCGGGAAGGCCGCGACGAGTTCGCCGATTTCCGCAGTTTTCGATGTATCGGTGGCACGGATGCCCTTGCCGCCACGGCCGGAAGTGCGGAAGTCGTAGGACGAGGAGCGCTTGCCGAAGCCCCTTTCGGAGACCGTCAACACGAATTGCTCGCGCGCCTTCAGTTCCTCGTAGCGCTCGTTGGAGAGTTCGCCGCCATTGGTGACCTCCTCGCCGACAAGCACGATCTCTTCTTCCTCGCCGGTTGCGGCGCGGCGTTCGGCTGCCGACCGCTTCAGATAGGCCGCCCGCTCCCACGGCTCGGCTTCGACGTGAGCGAGGATCGCCATCGAGATGATCCGATCGCCGTCGGCGAGCGAAATGCCGCGAACGCCGATCGAGTTGCGGCCAGCGAAGACACGGACATCAGAGACCGGGAAACGGATGCATTGCCCGCAGGCCGTCGTCAGCACCACGTCGTCGAATTCCGTGCAGGTATCGACGGAGAGGATCTCATCGCCCTCCTCCTCGAGCTTCATCGCGATCTTGCCGTTGCGGTTGACCTGGACGAAGTCGGAAAGCTTGTTGCGGCGAACGGTGCCCCGCGTCGTCGAGAACATCACGTCCAGGTTCTCCCAGGTCGTCTCGTCCTCTGGCAGCGGCATGATCGTCGTGATTCGTTCGCCGGGTTCAAGCGGCAGCATGTTGATCAGCGCCTTGCCGCGGGACTGGGGCGTGCCGATCGGCAAGCGCCAGACCTTCTCCTTGTAGACGATGCCGCGCGACGAGAAGAACAGCACCGGCGTGTGGGTGTTGGCGACGAATAGCCGGATAACGAAATCCTCGTCACGCGTGGCCATGCCGGAGCGACCCTTGCCGCCGCGGCGCTGCGCCCGATAGGTCGTCAGCGGCACGCGCTTGATGTAGCCGAGGTGGGAGACGGTAACGACCATGTCCTCCCGGGCGATCAGATCCTCGTCGTCCATATCCGGACCGCCCTCGGCGATCTCGGTGCGGCGCGGCGTGCCGAACTCGTCGCGGACGGCCGCGAGCTCGTCCTTGACGATCTGCATGATGCGCAGCCGCGAGGAGAGGATTTCCAGATAGTCGCGGATCTCCTCGCCTATCTTGTTGAGTTCATCGCCGATTTCGTCGCGACCGAGCGCGGTGAGGCGCTGCAGGCGTAGATCGAGGATGGCGCGGGCCTGCTCTTCCGAGAGGTTGTAGGTGCCGTCGTCGTTGATGCGGTGGCGGGGATCGTCGATCAGCCGGATCAGCGCGTCGACGTCATGGGCCGGCCAGCGGCGCTCCATCAATTGTTCGCGGGCGGTCTGCGGATCCGGCGCATGACGGATGAGCTTGATCACCTCGTCGATATTTGCGACGGCAATGGCAAGGCCGACCAAGACATGGGCGCGCTCGCGGGCCTTGCGCAGCAGGAATTTCGTTCTCCGGCTAACGACTTCCTCGCGGAAGGAGACGAACGCGCGCAGCATGTCGAGCAGCGTCAGCTGCTCGGGCTTGCCGCCGTTCAGCGCTACCATGTTGCAGCCGAAGGAGGTCTGCAGCGGCGTATAGCGATAGAGCTGGTTGAGGATGACCTCGGCATTGGCATCGCGCTTCAGCTCGATGACGACGCGGTAACCCTGGCGGTCGGACTCGTCGCGCAGGTCGGAAATGCCTTCGATACGCTTGTCGCGCACCAGTTCGGCCATCTTCTCGATCATCGTCGCCTTATTCACCTGATAGGGAATTTCGGTGATGATGATCTGCTCGCGATCGCCGCGCATCGGCTCGACATGGGCGCGGCCGCGCATGATCACCGAACCGCGGCCCGTCTCATAGGCCTGGCGAATGCCGGCGCGACCGAGGATCAGCGCCCCGGTCGGAAAGTCGGGGCCCGGAATGATCTGCATCAGCTCCGGCAGTTCGAGTGCCGGATCATCGATCAGCGCAATGCAGCCATTGATGACTTCGCTCAGATTGTGCGGCGGGATGTTGGTCGCCATGCCGACGGCGATGCCGCCCGCGCCGTTGACGAGCAAGTTCGGAAATTTCGCCGGAACGACGACCGGCTCCTGCAAGGTGCCGTCGTAATTGTCGCGGAAATCAACCGTTTCCTTGTCGAGGTCATCGAGCAGCGAATGGGCCGCCTTCTGCAGCCGGCACTCGGTATAGCGTTCGGCCGCCGGCGGATCGCCGTCGACCGAACCGAAATTGCCCTGGCCGTCGATCAGCGGCAGCCTGAGCGACCAATCCTGCGCCATGCGCGCCAGTGCGTCGTAGATCGCCATGTTGCCGTGCGGATGGTATTTACCCATCACGTCACCGGTGACGCGGGCGCATTTGACGTATTTCTTGTTCCAATCGATGCCGAGTTCGCTCATCCCGTAAAGGATGCGGCGGTGAACCGGTTTCAGACCGTCGCGCACATCGGGAAGGGCGCGGGAAACGATCACGCTCATGGCGTAATCGAGATAGGACCGCTGCATTTCCTCGATGATGGAAATCGGCTCGATGCCTGGCGGAGTCTTTCCGCCGCCGGGAGTGCTTTGCTCAGTCAATGTCGATCACGATCTTTGTTCAGAATCAGTCAGTTCTTATAGCCGAATGCAGCTTCAAGCGCCAATTTTGGCCGATGGTTTTGAACAGTCTTTTGCCGCCGGAACGGGCTTTTCTAGGGCAAGAATCCACAAATCGGAAGAGCTTCTCCGTATGTCTCGGACGGATGCGGCGTTCCTTGGCGTGAAGCCGGTTTAGGCTATCGCACAGCGCTTGGCTAGCCGGCCCTTCCCAAGCGCGCGTCGGTTGCCTAAGAATGCAGCGCCGCTACCGGAGAAAGACCCGGACAGCGATCCGGAGGGGGAACGGATGTTCAATGTCGATCTGCTGATCAATGCGTTGACGACGCTGCTCGTAACACTCGACCCGCCGGGTCTTGCGCCCATTTTCCTGAGCCTCACGGTCGGTCTGAGCCGGCAGGAGCGTTTCCAGGTCGCGACCCGCGGCTCGCTGATCGCCTTTTTCATCCTCGCCGCCTTTGCCCTTTTCGGCGACGGCATTCTCGGCCTGCTCGGCATCTCGATCGGCGCTTTCCGCATCGCGGGCGGCCTGCTGCTCTTCTGGATTTCCTTCGAGATGATCTTCGAACGACGCCAGGAGAGAAAGGAAAAGACCGGAGAAACGGCGGTGACCAAGGACCACATCCACAATATCGCCGTCTTCCCCCTCGCCCTGCCGCTGATCGCCGGGCCGGGGGCGATTTCGGCAACGATCCTGCTCGGCAGTTCCTTTCCCTCGGTCCTCGAGCGCGTCCAACTCCTCGTCGTCATCGCCGCCTCGATGGCATCGCTCTTCCTGGCGCTGGTGATCGCCGACCGGATCGACCGTTTCCTCGGGGTTACCGGTCGGGCGATCCTCACCCGCCTCCTCGGCGTGATCCTGGCGGCGCTCGCCGTTCAGTTCGTCGTCGACGGCGTGCGTTCTGCTTTTCAAATCCCAATTCAGAGCCTCGGCTGAAAACGCAACGGCCCGCAACTGCATGTGTCCTTAAATCGACTTCGATTTCAGGACAAAGACATGCAGCAATTCAAAGTGCTACAGCGACCTTTGCGCGTCTGAAAAGACGCGCGGCACTGTAGAGGCGGGCCGAATATGTTCCGAGCGATTGACGCTGACCGATCAGAACGGAATGTCGTCGTCGAGATCGCGGGAGAAATTGCCGCCGCCCTGGTTTGGTTGGCCGCCGGAGCGGCCGCCGCCCGGAGATTGCCGCGGGTGGTCGTAATCCTCGTAACCGCCGCCGCCGCCGCCGTAGTCGCTGCCGCCACTTCTGGCGCCGCCGCCTTCGCCGCGGCCGTCGAGCATCGTCAGCGTCGAGTTGAAGCCCTGCAGCACGACCTCGGTGGTGTAACGGTCATTGCCGTTCTGGTCCTGCCATTTGCGGGTCTGCAGCTGGCCTTCGATATAGAGCTTGGCGCCCTTCTTCACATATTGCTCGACGACCTTGCACAGGCCTTCGTTGAAGACGACCACATTGTGCCACTCCGTCTTTTCGCGCCGTTCCCCGCTGTTGCGGTCGCGCCAGGTCTCCGACGTGGCGATCCGGATATTGGCGATCGGCCGGCCGTCCTGCGTGCGCCGGATTTCCGGGTCGGCCCCGACATTTCCGATCAAGATCACCTTGTTGACGCTACCAGCCATATCGCTTTTCCCGTGTTTTCACCGAACCGCCGGCCCGGCTTTCAAATGTCTCAAGAGGGCGCATCTTAGCGGTGAGCCGCCGCCGATACGCCCCGCATCCTACACAATCCACAGCTCATTTGGCAGGCCGCGGCTTATGTTTGTTCTTTTTTTGTTCTAATATTGCCTTATTATCCTGTCAACCGAATCGCAATTGAGCCGCCTCTTTGCCGATTGCGCCTCGACATGGGCGTTGTCGTCATTACATAGGAGGCTTTCAACCGACATGCAAAACTGGCTTCCGATGAGCGAACTCAAGACCCTCTCCATTCGCGGCGCGCGCGAGCATAACCTCAAGGGCATCGACCTTGACCTGCCGCGCAACAAGCTGATCGTGATGACCGGCCTTTCGGGCTCCGGAAAATCGTCGCTCGCCTTCGATACGATCTATGCCGAGGGCCAGCGCCGCTATGTCGAGAGCCTGTCGGCCTATGCCCGGCAGTTCCTGGAGATGATGCAGAAGCCGGATGTCGACCAGATCGACGGGCTGTCGCCGGCAATCTCGATCGAACAGAAGACGACTTCGCGCAATCCGCGTTCGACGGTCGGCACGGTCACCGAGATCTATGACTATCTGCGCCTGCTCTTCGCACGCGTCGGCGTGCCCTACTCGCCGGCGACGGGCCTGCCGATCGAGAGCCAGACGGTCAGCCAGATGGTCGATCGCGTCCTGGAATTCGGCGAAGGCACGCGGCTCTACATCCTCGCGCCGCTCGTGCGCGGCCGCAAGGGCGAGTACAAGAAGGAACTCGCCGAGCTGATGAAGAAGGGCTTCCAGCGCGTCAAGGTCGATGGCCAGTTCTACGAAATCGCCGACGTGCCGGCACTCGACAAGAAATACAAGCATGACATTGACGTCGTCGTCGACCGCGTCGTCGTGCGTCCCGACCTCGGCACCCGACTGGCCGACAGCCTCGAAACCTGCCTGACGCTCGCCGACGGGCTGGCGATCGCCGAATTCGCCGACAGGCCGCTGCCGCCGGAAGAGACGGCCGCCGGAGGTTCTGCCAACAAGTCGCTCAACGAGACGCATGAGCGCGTGCTGTTCTCGGAAAAATTCGCCTGCCCGGTCTCCGGCTTCACCATTCCGGAAATCGAGCCGCGGCTTTTCTCCTTCAACAATCCGTTCGGCGCCTGCACGACCTGCGACGGTCTCGGCAGCCAGCAGAAGATCGACGAGGCGCTGATCGTTCCCGAGCCGAACCGGACCTTGCGGGACGGCGCCATCGCGCCCTGGGCGAAATCGACATCGCCCTATTACAACCAGACGCTCGAGGCGCTCGGCAAGGTCTTCGACTTCAAACTCGGCAGTCGCTGGAGCGAGCTCTCCGAGGAAGCGCAGCGGGCGATCCTGCACGGCACGGACGAGAAGATCACCTTCCACTACCAGGACGGCGCCCGCTCCTACAATACGACGAAGACATTCGAAGGTATCGTGCCCAATCTCGAGCGGCGCTGGAAGGAGACCGACAGCACCTGGGCGCGCGAGGAGATCGAGCGCTTCATGTCGGCGGCACCCTGCCCCGCTTGCGCCGGCTACCGGTTGAAACCGGAGGCGCTGGCGGTCAAGATCGACAGGCTGCATATCGGCGAACTCACCGAGATGTCGATCCGCGCTGCCCGCGACTGGTTCGAAACGCTTCCCGAGCGGCTCAGCACCAAGCAGAACGAAATTGCCGTGCGCATCCTCAAGGAGATTCGCGAGCGGCTGCGCTTCCTGAACGATGTCGGCCTTGAATACCTCAGTCTCTCGCGCAATTCCGGCACGCTTTCGGGCGGCGAGAGCCAGCGTATTCGGCTGGCCTCACAGATCGGCTCCGGGCTGACCGGAGTGCTCTACGTGCTCGACGAGCCGTCGATCGGCCTTCACCAGCGCGACAATGCCCGTCTGCTCGAGACGCTGCGGCATCTGCGCGACATCGGCAACACGGTCATCGTCGTCGAGCATGACGAGGACGCGATCCTGACGGCGGATCATGTGGTCGACATCGGCCCGGCCGCCGGCATTCACGGCGGCGAGATCGTCGCCGAAGGTGCGCCCGCCGATATCATGGCCAACCCGAAGTCGCTGACCGGCAAATATCTCTCCGGCGAACTCTGCGTCGCGGTTCCCAGCGAACGGCGGAAGCCGAAAAAGAAGAGGGAAATCACGGTTGTAGGGGCGCGGGCTAACAATCTGAAGAATGTGACCGCGTCGATCCCGCTCGGCGTCTTCACAGCCGTCACCGGCGTTTCGGGGGGCGGCAAGTCGACCTTCCTGATCGAGACGCTCTACAAGGCCGCCGCCCGCCGGGTCATGGGGGCGCGCGAAAACCCCGCCGATCACGACCGGATCGATGGCTTCGAGCATATCGACAAGGTGATCGACATCGACCAATCGCCGATCGGCCGGACACCGCGCTCGAACCCGGCGACCTATACGGGCGCCTTCACGCCGATTCGCGACTGGTTCGCCGGCCTGCCGGAGGCAAAGGCGCGCGGCTATCAGCCCGGCCGCTTCTCCTTCAACGTCAAGGGCGGACGCTGCGAGGCCTGCCAGGGCGACGGCGTCATCAAGATCGAGATGCACTTCCTGCCGGATGTCTACGTCACCTGCGACGTCTGCCACGGCAAGCGCTACAACCGCGAAACGCTCGACGTGCATTTCAAGGGCAAGTCGATCGCCGACGTGCTCGACATGACGGTGGAAGAAGGCGTCGAATTCTTCGCGGCCGTACCGGCCGTGCGTGACAAGCTGGTGACGCTCAACCAGGTAGGGCTCGGCTATATCAAGATCGGCCAGCAGGCGAACACGCTGTCGGGCGGCGAAGCGCAGCGCGTCAAGCTTGCCAAGGAACTGTCGAAGCGCTCGACCGGGCGCACGCTCTACATCCTTGACGAGCCGACGACAGGCTTGCATTTCCATGATGTCGCCAAGCTTCTTGAAGTTCTGCATGAACTCGTCAACCAGGGCAATTCGGTTGTCGTGATCGAGCACAATCTCGAGGTCATCAAGACCGCCGATTGGGTGATCGATTTCGGCCCGGAGGGCGGCGACGGCGGCGGCGAGGTCATCGCCAAGGGAACGCCGGAAGACGTGGTGAAGGAACCACGCTCCTATACCGGCCAGTTCCTGAAGGAGCTTCTGGAACGCCGGCCGGTGAGGAAGGTCGTAGCGGCCGAGTGATCAACGACGCTTGCGCGGAGAAACGGGTGGCGGATGATCTTCGCATCCGCCAGGGCTTATGTGTCGGATGATCGGTCCAGAACGGACCGGCGAATGCGATGAGCAGCACGAGTGTTCTGGGTATCGAGGAGGAGATGATGGCAGAAACCGGGAAGATCCGCGTCGGCATCGGTGGCTGGAATTTCGAACCCTGGGAGACGAGCTTCTATCCGGCCGGTCTTCCGAAGAAGCGGCAGCTCGAATTCGCCGGCAAGGAGCTGCGGACAATCGAGGTCAACGGCACCTATTACAGCTCGCAGAAGCCGGAGACCTTCGCCAAATGGGCATCGGAGGTTCCGGACGGTTTCATCTTCTCGCTAAAGGCCAGCCGCTTCGTGACGAATCGCAAGGTGTTGGCGGAGGCCGGCGAATCGATGGAGCGGTTCCTGACGCAGGGTTTGACGGAGCTCGGCGACCGGCTCGGCCCCATACTGTGGCAGTTCGCGCCGACCAAGAAGTTCGATCCGGATGACTTCGAGGGCTTTCTGAAGCTGCTCCCGGAAAAGCAGGACGGCCTGAAGCTCCGCCACGTTGTGGAAGTCCGCCACCCCACTTTTCAGGTGCCGGAGTTCGTCGAGCTTCTGCACAAATACAAGACGGCGGCGGTTCTCGCCGAACACGAGGACTATCCGATGATCGCGGACGTCACCGCGGATTTCGTCTACGCGCGGCTGCAGAAAGGCAGCGACGACGTGAAAACCTGCTATCCCCCGGCGAGTCTCGATCTCTGGGCCGAAAGGCTCAAGACCTTTGCCGCCGGCGGCGAGCCGGACGGACTGGAGAAGAGCGCGCCGGATCGCAAGGCCGACAAGGCGGCGCGCGACGTCTTTGCCTTCTTCATCAGCTCCGGCAAGGTGAATGCGCCAAATGGGGCGCGGGAACTGCAGAAGCGGGTGGACTGACGCGCCCGCAAGAGTGCCGGTGTCGCGCCCGCAGTGCCGCATTCAAGGGGTCGTACCGGACTTCGGATGCCAATTCGCGGCCACAACATGTAGTGAGCCGAATCACCAGGCGTGCGCTTCACATTCCGCCACGCTGCGCAATCGCTAGTAGCGCTGCGGAACGCCGGGTACCTGTTTTTTTACCCGTGAAAATTCTGATTTTCCGTCCGCGGCTGCCGCCTGTTGCAAGCCGGCCACCCGAAGTCCCTGATTTTCAACGGATTGGTTGATGTCCCCGTTTTCCACAGTCGATCCACACAAGATATAGCGCTCAAAATTCCGTCACAAACCACCCCTTGACGCCCAAAGGCGATTCACGATTAATGGATTGTACGTTGCGACGGCGGCGAACCGGGAAGTTGAGAGGCCGGTTCATCCCCCAAATCGTCGGTTCTGACATGTGGCCGAGGCGGATGGTTCCGCGCGGCCGCAGCGGTGGAATTTTGCGCGAATTGAGGGCTGTCGAAGCAATTTCAGTCTGGCGTAAAGAACCTGTTAATACTATATTTAGTGTTTGCAGCCAGCCTCACCACAAGATACTGGATACCCGGGTTTGGGTTTCCTCTAGAGATACGGAAGCTGAAGCTGGCTGCGGGACCTCTCGCGGCCGGACGGACAATTGCGCCGAGGCGCATGGCAACAAAGGACGGGACAATGAAGATCGAACGTCGTTTCACCAAGGCAGGGCAGTCCGCCTATGCCGAGATAGAATTCCGCAAGGCGACGAGCGAGATCAAGAATCCGGACGGCTCGATCGTCTTCCGTCTCGCCGATATCGACGTGCCGGCGCAATTCTCCCAAGTGGCCGCCGATATTCTCGCGCAGAAATATTTCCGCAAGGCGGGCGTGCCGGCCAAGCTGAAGCGCGTCGAGGAGAACGACGTCCCCTCCTTCCTGTGGCGCTCGGTTCCCGACACCGAGGCGCTGAAGGCGCTGCCGAAGGACGAGCAATACGGTTCCGAAACGGATGCCCGGCAGGTTTTCGATCGCCTCGCCGGCACCTGGGCCTATTGGGGCTGGAAGGGCGGCTATTTCGAAACCGAAGAAGACGCCAGCGCCTTCCGTGACGAGCTCGCCTATATGCTCGCCACCCAGCGCGTCGCGCCGAATTCGCCGCAATGGTTCAATACCGGCCTGCACTGGGCATATGGCATCGATGGTCCCGGGCAGGGCCATTTCTATGTCGACCCGTTCACCGGCAAGCTGACGAAATCGAAGTCGGCCTATGAGCACCCGCAGCCGCATGCCTGCTTCATCCAGTCGGTCGGCGACGACCTCGTCAACGAGGGCGGCATCATGGACCTCTGGGTCCGCGAGGCGCGTCTCTTCAAATACGGCTCGGGCACCGGCTCCAACTTCTCGCATCTGCGCGCCGAGGGCGAGAAGCTATCGGGCGGTGGCAAGTCGTCGGGCCTGATGAGCTTCCTGAAGATTGGTGACCGCGCCGCCGGCGCCATCAAGTCGGGCGGCACGACGCGCCGCGCCGCCAAGATGGTGGTCGTCGACATCGACCATCCGGATATCGAGGAATATATCAACTGGAAGGTCAAGGAAGAGCAGAAGGTCGCAGCCCTCGTCACCGGCTCCAAGATCGTCGCCAAGCACCTGAAGGCGATCATGAAGGCCTGCGTCAATTGCGACGGCAGCGATGACGCCTGCTTCGATCCGAAGCAGAACCCGGCGCTGAAGCGCGAGATCCGCGCCGCCAAGCAGGCGCTGGTGCCGGAAAACTATGTCAAGCGCGTCATCCAGTTCGCGCGCCAGGGCTACAAGGACATTCAGTTTAAGACCTATGACACCGATTGGGATTCGGAAGCCTATCTGACGGTCTCGGGCCAGAACTCCAACAATTCCGTTTCGATCAAGGACGACTTCCTGCGCGCCGTCGAAGCGGACGGCGATTGGCAGCTGACAGCCCGCAAGGACGGCCGGGTGATGAAGACGCTGAAGGCCCGCGACCTCTGGGAGTCGATCTCCTATGCTGCCTGGGCATCGGCCGATCCGGGCCTGCACTTCAACACGACGATGAACGACTGGCACACCTGCCCGGCGGCCGGTCCGATCCGCGCCTCCAACCCGTGCTCGGAATACATGTTCCTCGACGACACGGCATGCAACCTCGCATCGCTCAACCTGATGCAGTTCAAGGATGCCGCCAGCAAGCGGATCAACATCGCCGACTACGAGCATGCCGTCCGCCTGTGGACGGTCGTTCTCGAAGTCTCGGTGATGATGGCGCAGTTTCCGTCGCGCGAAATTGCCGAGCTCTCCTATGAGTACCGGACGCTCGGCCTAGGCTATGCCAATATCGGCGGCCTCCTGATGTCCTCCGGCATCCCCTATGATTCGGCCGAAGGCCGCGCCATCGCCGGCGCGCTGACCGCCATCATGACTGGTGTCGCCTATGCGACCTCAGCGGAAATCTCGGCCAAGCTCGGCCCCTTCCCCAGCTTCGCGCCGAACCGCGACAACATGCTGCGCGTCATGCGCAACCACCGCCGCGCAGCCCATGGCGAGACCACGGGCTATGAAGGCCTGTCGGTCAACCCGGTCGCACTCATCCACACCGATTGCCCGGATCAGGAGCTGATCGCCCACGCCAAGAGCGCCTGGGACAAGGCCGTTGAACTCGGCGAAAAGCATGGCTACCGCAATGCCCAGGCGACCGTTATCGCGCCGACCGGCACGATCGGCCTCGTCATGGATTGCGACACCACCGGCATCGAGCCCGATTTCGCGCTGGTGAAGTTCAAGAAGCTCGCCGGCGGCGGCTATTTCAAGATCATCAACCGTGCCGTTCCGGAGGCGCTCAGGACGCTCGGCTATTCGGAAAGCCAGATCGCCGAGATCGAGGCCTATGCTGTTGGCCACGGCAATCTCAACCAGGCACCCGCCATCAACCCGACGACGCTGAAGGCCAAGGGCTTCACCGACGAAAAGGTCGATGCCGTCAATGGGGCGCTGAAGTCGGCTTTCGACATCAAGTTCGTCTTCAACCAGTGGACGCTCGGCGCCGATTTCCTCAAGGGCACGCTGAAGGTCACCGACGAGCAGCTTGCCTCGATGGACTTCAATCTCCTCGAGCATCTCGGCTTCTCGAGGAAGGATATCGAATCCGCCAACATCCACGTCTGCGGCGCGATGACGCTCGAGGGCGCGCCCTTCCTCAAGGCCGAGCACCTGCCGGTCTTCGATTGCGCCAACCCCTGCGGCAAGATCGGTAAGCGCTATCTTTCGGTTGAAAGCCACATCCGCATGATGGCGGCCGCCCAGCCCTTCATCTCCGGTGCGATCTCCAAGACGATCAACATGCCGAACGAGGCGACCGTCGAGGATTGCAAGAACGCCTATATGCTCTCCTGGAAGCTGGCGCTGAAGGCCAACGCGCTCTACCGCGACGGCTCGAAGCTGTCCCAGCCGCTGAACGCCTCGCTGATCGAAGACGAGGAAGACGAGGAAGCGATCGAGGAGCTGCTGCAGGCGCCGGCTGCCGCGCAGGCGGTCGCCGTGACGGAAAAGATCGTCGAACGCGTCATCGAAAAGGTCATCCGCGCCCGCGAAAAACTGCCGAACCGCCGCCAGGGCTATACCCAGAAGGCGATCGTCGGCGGCCACAAGGTGTATCTGCGCACCGGCGAGTTCGGCGACGGCCGCCTCGGCGAGATCTTCATCGACATGCACAAGGAAGGTGCCGCCTTCCGCGCGATGATGAACAACTTTGCCATCGCCATCTCGCTCGGCCTGCAATACGGCGTGCCGCTCGAGGAATATGTGGAGGCCTTCACCTTCACCAAGTTCGAGCCGGCCGGCATGGTCCAGGGCAACGACGCGATCAAGAACGCCACGTCGATCCTCGACTACGTGTTCCGCGAACTCGCCGTTTCCTATCTCGGCCGCCACGACCTGGCGCACGTCGACACTTCCGACTTCAGCAACACGGCGCTCGGCCGGGGCATCCAGGAAGGCAAGACCAACCTCGTCTCGACCGGCTGGACCCGCGGCTACAAGCCGACGATCGTCGGCGGCTCCGGCGACCGCTCGGAGCCGAAGGGTGCCTCGACCGGCGCCCCGACCCGTGCCTCGGGCGGCGCCACGGTCACCTCGATCACCGGCAATGCCGTCCGCAAGCTCGAGCCGACAACGGCAACAGCCACCTCGGAAGTCGTCGCCTTCAAGCGCGACTATGAGGAGCGCGCCGCAGAGCTTGCCGAGGAGATCGCCGAAGAAGTCGAGCAGGAAGTGACCGCCCTCTTCTCCGACAAGGCCGCGGCAGAAGCTGCTTCCGCCAAGTCGGAAGCCAAGAAGGTCGAAGCCGAACGCCGGGCCCGCTCGATCATGCAGGGCTACACCGGCAACATGTGCTCCGAGTGCCAGAACTTCACGATGGTGCGGAACGGCACGTGCGAGAAGTGCGATACGTGCGGTGCTACGAGCGGGTGCAGCTAATAGCGGTTAGTTGCTGCTACCACTACCACCACCACTAAAGGTGCACAAAAAGGGTCCCGAACAAAGTCGCGGGACCCCTTTTTACGAGATGGAGGCGACAGCGGCCGCCGACATCACCGAAATGGACCTCCCGGGCTACGGAGAGACAGGTTTGCGGAGTGGCGGCTTACGATGGGCCCATGGCCTCGCTCTTTCAAGCTGGCCGGCCAAGCGGAACAATGTCTCCTCGTCGGCAAAGCGTCCCACGAAATGCATGCCGATCGGCAGGTCGTTGTCCGACCAGCAGAGTGGCACCGACATTGCCGGCTGGCCCGTGACATTGAAAACGGGAGTCCAAGGGATGAAGCTGAATGTCTCGGCTGCGAGGCGCTTCGCGATGCCTATCCTTTTTAGGAGCCAGCCCGCCTTCACCCGACCCACAGCGCGAATAATTTTCTTCTCGCAGCAGACGGCTGAAGCGATCCTATCGGCGGCGGAACCCGCGCCAGCACCGGCGTCATCAGGATGTCGTACGTTTCGAAGAATTGCGAAACGCCTCTCGCCGCGAGCTTTAGATAGCGTAGCGCAGCCGCAAGTTCGCCTGCCGAAAGTGTCTCTCCAAGCAGACCCATCCCGAGTGTCGAGGGATCGAAGTCCTGAACACGTACCGGAACACCGGCCGCCCTCGTCGCCTCTTCGATGTCGACTTGCAGTTCCGCGGCGATAACGCTCAGAAACGAAAGGGAGAACGCCTCGGCATCGATAGACGGTGCTGCCTCAACAATGTCGTGACCAAGTTCTTCCAGCAGTTTTGCAGTGGCGGAAAAAGCTTGCAGGATCTCCGGTTCTACTTTCCCGCCAAGCATCGGAGCCGCCGATACGGCAATTTTCAGTTTCCCCGGCGGACGTCCCGCCGCTTCGAGAAAGGACCCTGGCGGTGAGGGCAGGTTATGGGGCGCACCGACATCCGGTCCTTGGACAAGGTCGAGAAGGGTGGCCGAATCCCGCACCGAGCGCGTCAGAACATGTTCCACGGCGAAGCCCGCCCAAGGTTCCCCCGTGAACGGTCCGGCAGGCGTCCGGCCGCGGGTCGGCTTCAGGCCGAACAGCCCGCAGGCAGAAGCCGGGATGCGGATAGAGCCACCACCGTCGCCGCCCGAGGCAAGCGGCACCATGCGTGCCGCGACCGCTGCCGCCGAACCACCGCTCGAACCCCCAGGGGTCCGATCCGGATCCCAAGGATTCCGAGCCGGCCCGAAGGCGTCTGGTTCTGTATAGGGTGTGAGGCCGAACTCCGGAGTGTTGGTTTTCCCCAGGACGATCAGTCCCGCCTTCTTCCATCGAGTGACCAGTTCGGAGTCGCCGGTCGCCGGCAACTTCGCGAGCAGGCGGTTGCCTTGCGAGGTCGGGATTCCTTCCACTGTTGCGAGCAGATCCTTGAGAAGGAATGGGACGCCTACAAAGACGGCGCCCGCGTCAACTTCGTCTGCCGCTTTCCGCGCTTCCTCGAACATGGTCAGGATGACAGCGTTGAGGGGCGGATTTCGCGAGACGATCCTGTCTATGGCCGTTTCGACGAGTTCCAATGCCGATACCGCGCCTCGCTTCACCAGGTCGGCGAGGCCAAGGCCATCGAGTTCGTCGTATTCAGCGATCAATGCACCATCTCCAACTTGAAATCCGACCATTGCAGGGCGGAACACCTGTCAGCCGATGTGAATCCGATGGACTGGCACGTGAGGATACCTCAAGTTGTCCCCGCTCAACGAATCAGAATCGGAGATTCCATGCCCCTCAAACGTCTGATTGCCGCGGCATTGGCAGCCTTGGCCCTGTCGGGTTGCGCAAGCACCGGCGGTACCGGCAACACGACCTACGCCCAATGGTACGGACCGAACCCCGTTCCCGACTTTAGCGCTGCGACACCCGGCGGCGTGCGCATGGCCTACTGACCAGCCGCGCTTGTCATCGGACACCCGAGGGGTGTCCGTGATCGCCGGACCAGCCGCCCTCCAGCGAGTCGAGATTGAATCGCCTTGTCCGCTCCCATTCCTCGACATCGTTCCCGACAATCCCGACCCGGCCGACATTCGCGCCATCGTTGCGACGCTCGACGCCTATAACATTGCCAATAGCGGCATGGCCGAGCTGCCGGGCTTTGCCGTTATCCTTCGCGATCCGCAAACGCGCGCCGCCACCGGCGGGCTCTATGCGACCGACGGATACGGATGGGCGTTCGTCAGATATCTTGCAATTCCGGACGAGTATCGCGGCCAGGGCCTCGGGCGGCGGCTGATGGAGGAGGCGAAAAGAATTGCCCGGGCGCGCGGCTATATCGGCCTGCGGCTGGATACGTTCGAATTTCAGGCCCCTCCCTTCTATGAGAAGCTCGGCTTCGAGCTCTTCGGCGAGCTGGAAGGCGCACCGGGCGCAATTCCCCGCTATTTCCTGAAGAAACGCTTTTGAGGGCCCGCTGCCTCGCCGAGATGATCCCTTGAATTCCAACGGATCGGCCCCATCTATCGGTCACCACCCGTATAGAGAGGACCGTGCGCCGACTTTCTGGTTGGGCGCCTTCGCGTCTTCCGGGTTTGAAGGGCGCTCCCCGGAAGGGTCGAGCGCCCTTCTAGTTTCCCGCGCGGTCGTTCATTCACACCTGCAGTTGCTCCCGCTATCAGCGCGGCGGAACGATGCCCTGGTAATACTCGCCTTCACCGCCGACATGGACGGTTTGCGAGCAGGCCGTGAGCGTTGCAAGCGCGAGCAACAATAGGATTTTGCGCATCAATCTCGGTCCCTTTCTAAAGGATTGATGGCCATTGATATTCCGGCCTTCGCCAAGGATCAATTGCCTTCTCGGCGCTCCCAACCCGCTAGTATCGGCGACAGGAGTTTTGCCTCAGAAGAGCCGCCGGCTGTCCGTGGCGTCTAAAACTGCGTCGGCGGCACGATGCCCGTGTAATAGTCCCCCGATCCGGGCGTGTATGAGTTGTAAACGGTGGTTCTTCCCGTTTGAGAGCACGCCGCCAGAGTGAAAAGTGCCATGAGCAACAGCAAAGCACGCATGTCTCGTCCTTCCTGACCAGAGGTCCCCGATGCTCTTTCACAGCGCCGGTTAGCGCCATTCTCTTGATCAAGCTGTGATTGTACATCCCGGTCAACCGTCGAGATAGACCGACGAAAGGGGACGGTCTTCTCGCCGGGGCCGCCTGCCCCTTCCACCTCTTCGGCCGGTTCTTCGTGCCACTTGGCCGGATTCCGGGGCCTCAAACGCTCGCATTCAAATAAAATCCGACCGCGCGGCTTCACCTGCCCGCAAACGGAGTCTGGCAAAAGGAAAGGAGGAGCGTATTTCAAGGCGAGCAAAGTGACACAGGTCGTTACCATTTCCGCGACGACGGCGGCTTACGCGGCCGAGGCCGTCAAGCCTTCCGCGCGCGTGCGTGGCGACGCTCCGGCCGATGAAGCCATCACCTTGCTCGCGGCACGGCCGCCGGATCGAGCCGCTCTTGCGCCGGCATCCCTCAAGACGAAAGGTGCCCTGCCCCTGGCGCTGATGCTGATCAGCGCCGGAATGCGTCCGCCCCAGGAGAGCGAGGCGGAGACATTGCGTCGCTACCTCGAATTCATGGAGGAGGAAAACGCCGATCGCGGGGAAGACCGGGAAGACGAACCGGCCACCGATGATGAGGAAAAGGGCGACGAAATCGCCGTCATGCTCGACCAGTTCATACAAGGGGCCTGACGGTGGAGCGGGTTTTCCAACCCGCTCCGAAGTCTCAAACCGAAAGGCTTACTTATGCTTGTGGCCGGCCGCTCCACCGCCGGCAGCCCCAACCGGGAGGATATAGTCGACCGTTCCGGCCTTCTCGAAGGTCAGCGTGACGGGCACGGTCTCGCCCTCAGCGAAGGGTTTTGGCACTTCCATGAACATCAGGTGCAGACCTCCGCTCTTCAATTCCACGGTCTTGCCTGCCGGAATGACGATGCCGTCTTCGAGCTTGCGCATCTTCATGACGTCGTTTTCCATCGCCATCTCGTGCAGTTCGACGCGTCGGGCCGCCGGGCTTTCGACAGCGACCAGCCGGTCGTCGGCATTCCCCGTATTCTTAACGACAAAGCCGCCGCCGCCGACCTTGGCGCCCGGCAGCATCGCCTTGACCGCACCGCCCGAGATTTCGAGAGCGCCGACTTCGACGGGAGCGGCTTCGGCCTGCTGAGCGCCGTGCCCGGCATGGGCCTGCTCTTCGCCTGCAGCCGTCACGGCTATGGTTGGTGCCGGATGTTCGAGCGCGTGAGCGTCCTCGCCCGCCGCCGGCACCTCATCCCAGACGACCTTTGCTTCAGAGCCGCAAAGCTGCGTCGTCGGGAAGGCAAGCACCGTTTCCTCGTCGAAGCCCGAGACCTTTCCGCGGATGACGAAGGTATCATAGTGCTCGTCAGGCAGATTGCCGCCCTTCCAGCGGATTTCGACCGGACCGGAGGAGGCCTTGGTTCCGTGATTGTCGTAGGTCTTCTGATAGTCGCCTTGGATGATTTCAAGCTCCCAGCCGGGTTTCGGCTGCGGCTTGGCGAAGACGAAGCCTTCCGGCAGCTTCACCTGCACCTCGGTCGTCGGCTTGCCGTCGCAGCCGTGCGGCACCTGCAGGATCGCCTTGAACGTCTTTTCGCTGGGCGTGCTGTCCACCTCGAAAGTCGCATGCGCGTGAGCCATGCCGGCGGCTGCGAGCGTGAGGCCTGCCGTGAGGAGGGTCATTCTGATCTTGGTCATGTCGTAGTCTCCGAACCACGTGCCCTGAAACACGGGCTTCGTGGTGAATGCCGCCAAGCGGCGTGATGAAAGTTCAATTCTCGGAAGAGCGTTACGACAGGATTGGCGGCCCGCGCGGGGGCGGCAAAAGCCGCAAGGGCGTCAGCGCGACCTGAATTTCGGTGACAGGCGAATCGGCGAGCCAATTGCCTTTGTCGGCTGACACGCTTGCCTGCGGCGGCTCGGGCAGAAGCACCGAGGCGGCGAGCCTGCATGCCTCGCAAATCGGAGCGATCGGCGGCGCTTTGCCGTCTTCGTGCTCGACACCCTCGGTGCCGAAGCAGATCTCCGCAAAGGAGCCGTCGGGCAGACGATATTCGGCCGCGAGCGCCGCGTTCGTTCCGATGACGAGAGAGGGTTTGTGGGCGAATGACAGGAAAACGAGCGCGAAGGCGGCAAGCAGCCGCACCGCAATTCGCCATCTGTCCCCTTGCCCGATCATGATCGCCTCTGTCTCGTCTCTTCGTTATTCACAATCCGCTTCAAATGCAAAGGCCGATTTGCCGCAGGCGCGCCCAAGAGCGACGATGAAGCCATGGCGACAAAAATATGTTTCATCGCGACATTCGCCCTTGCCAAAATCCGGCCTTCGCCGTTATCTGGAGATGATCTTGTTGGGAGAAACCGGTTCAATCCGGTGCCGAAGGAGCAACCGCCCCGGAAACTCTCAGGCCAAAGGACCAGCAAGGTACCGGTAGGACTCTGGAGAGAAGCGGTTACGCTCGCCGAAGGGATAACAATCTCAGGCAAACGGACAGAGGGGGCTCGAATTTGTCGGCGTTTGACGCCGGTAGTGTGAGCCGGCGCGCCCAGCGCCAGACCTGGAGGCCGGATTTGGAACCTATGTCCCGCTTGAATCATACGCCTTTGCACGCCCTGCATCTGTCGCTCGGCGCGCGCATGGTGCCATTCGCCGGCTATGAGATGCCGGTGCAATATCCCGAAGGCGTGCTCAAGGAACACCTGCACACGCGTTCTGCCGCCGGCCTCTTCGATGTGTCGCATATGGGCCAGGTCATCATCCGCCCGAAGTCCGGCCGGGTGGCCGATGCGGCCTTGGCGCTCGAAAGGCTGGTGCCGGTCGATGTGCTTGGGCTTGCCGAAGGTCGCCAGCGCTACGGGCTCTTCACCAATCCGGAAGGCGGGATTCTCGACGACCTGATGATTGCCAACCGCGGCGACCATCTCTTCCTTGTCGTCAACGCTGCCTGCAAGGAGGCCGACTTCGCGCATTTGAAAGATGGGCTTGGCGATAGTTGCGACGTCACTCTGCTCGACGACCGCGCCCTCGTCGCGCTTCAGGGCCCTCGTGCGGAGGCGGTGCTTTGCGAGCTATGGGCGGATGTCGCCTCCATGCGCTTCATGGACGTGGCGGAGGCGGATCTCCACGACGTCACGTGCATCATTTCCCGCTCCGGCTATACGGGCGAGGACGGTTTCGAGATCTCCATTCCCGCCACCTCGGCGGTGGACGTGACGCAGCGCCTGCTCGAGCATCCGGACGTGCTGGCCATCGGCCTCGGCGCGCGTGATTCGCTCCGCCTCGAAGCCGGCCTTTGTCTCTATGGCAACGATATCGACACCGGCAAGACACCGGTCGAGGCGGCCCTTGAATGGGCGATCCAGAAGAGCCGCCGCGCCGGCGGTGAGAGGGCCGGCGGCTTTCCCGGCGCCGACCGGATCCTTGCGGAACTTGCCGGCGGAACCCGCCGGCGCCGCGTCGGCCTGAAGCCCGAGGGGCGCGCGCCGGTCCGCGGCGGCGCGAAGCTCTTCGCTGATGCGAACGGCGCGGTGCCTGTCGGCTCGGTGACCTCCGGCGGCTTCGGACCGAGCGTCGATTGCCCGATCGCCATGGGCTACGTCGATGCCGCCCATGCCGAGAACGGCACACAGATTTTTGCAGAGGTGCGGGGCAAGTACCTGCCGGTCACGGTTTCCGCCCTGCCCTTCGTCAAACAGACCTACAAACGCTGATCAGGAGAGAGCGCGTATGCTGAAATTTACCGAAGAACACGAGTGGCTGAAGGTCGAGGACGGCGTTGCGACCGTCGGCATCACCGAACACGCCGCCGGCCAGCTTGGCGATCTCGTCTTCGTGGAACTGCCGGAAGCCGGCGCGACCTTCGCCAAGGGCGATTCGGCTGCGACCGTCGAATCGGTGAAGGCCGCCTCCGACGTCTATTGTCCACTCGACGGCGAAATCATCGAGGTCAATCAGGCGATCGTCGACGATCCGTCGCTCGTCAACAGCGATCCCCAGGGGGCAGCCTGGTTCTTCAAGCTGAAGCTTGCCGATCCGCGCTCTGCCGATGGTCTGCTCGACGAAGCAGCCTACAAGGAGCTTGTCGGCTGATGAGCATGCCCAAGGATTTTACCTTTACCGACTACAAGCCTTACGATTTCGCCAATCGACGCCATATCGGCCCTTCGCCCTCCGAGATGGAGGAGATGCTGAAGGTGGTCGGCTATCCGAGCCTCGATGCGCTGATCGACGACACCGTTCCGGCCTCCATCCGCCAGAGGACGCCGCTGTCTTGGGGTGCGCCGATGACCGAGCGGGAAGCGCTCGACAAGCTGCGCGAGACAGCCAATCGCAACGACAAGCTCGTTTCGCTGATCGGCCAAGGCTACTATGGCACGATCACGCCGCCGGTGATCCAGCGCAACATCCTGGAAAACCCGGCCTGGTACACGGCCTATACGCCCTATCAGCCGGAGATCAGCCAGGGCCGGCTCGAGGCGCTGCTCAATTATCAGACGATGGTCTGCGACCTGACCGGCCTCGATGTCGCCAACGCCTCGCTGCTTGACGAAGCGACGGCCGCGGCCGAAGCCATGGCCATGGCCGAGCGCCTCGCCAAGTCCAAGGCGAAGGCCTTCTTCGTCGACGAGAACTGCCATCCGCAGACGATCGCGCTCCTGCAGACCCGTGCCGAGCCGCTCGGCTGGCAGCTTGTCATCGGCGACCCTTTCTCGGATCTCGTTGCCGCCGGCGTCTTCGGGGCGATCTTCCAGTATCCCGGCACCTACGGTCATGTCCGCGATTTCTCCGAGCTGATCGCCAGGCTGCACGAACAGGGCGCCATCGCCGCCGTCGCCGCCGATCCGCTGGCGCTTGCCCTGTTGAAATCGCCGGGAGAAATGGGCGCCGACATCGCCATCGGTTCGACGCAGCGTTTCGGGGTTCCGGTCGGCTATGGCGGACCGCATGCCGCCTATATGGCCGTCAAGGATGCCCACAAAAGGTCGATGCCCGGCCGTTTGGTCGGCGTTTCGGTGGACGCACGCGGTAACCGGGCCTACCGGCTTTCCCTGCAGACGCGCGAGCAGCATATCCGCCGCGAAAAGGCCACCTCAAATATCTGCACCGCCCAGGTGCTGCTCGCCGTGATGGCGTCGATGTACGCGGTCTTCCACGGTCCGAAGGGCATCAAGGCGATTGCCCAGAGTGTCCATCAGAAGACGGTGCGTTTGGCGATGGGCCTCGAGAAGCTTGGCTACACGGTCGAGCCGGACGTCTTCTTCGACACGATTACGGTCGAGGTCGGCAAGCTGCAGGGCATCATCCTGAAGACCGCGGTCGCGGAAGAGGTGAACCTTCGTAAGATCGGTGCGACCAAGATCGGCATCAGCCTCGACGAGCGTTCGCGGCCGGTGACACTCGAGGCGGTCTGGCGGGCCTTCGGCGGCGACTTCAAGGTCGAGCAGTTCGAGCCGGACTACCGGCTGCCGAAAGAGCTCTTGCGCACCAGCGATTACCTCACCCATCCGATCTTCCACATGAACCGCGCCGAAAGCGAGATGACGCGCTACATCCGTCGCCTCGCCGACCGCGACCTGGCGCTCGACCGGGCGATGATCCCGCTCGGGTCCTGCACGATGAAGCTCAACGCGACGGCGGAAATGCTGCCGATCACCTGGCCGGAATTTTCGGAAATCCATCCGTTCGTCCCGGCCGATCAGGCGCGCGGCTACCAGCACCTGATCGAAGACCTGTCCGACAAGCTCTGCGCCATCACCGGCTATGACGCGATCTCGATGCAGCCGAATTCAGGCGCGCAGGGCGAATATGCCGGGCTCTTGGTGATCCGCGCCTATCACATCGCCAATGGCAACGGTCATCGCGACGTCTGCCTGATCCCGACATCGGCACACGGCACCAACCCGGCCTCGGCGCACATGGCAGGGATGAAGGTCGTGGTCGTCAAGGTGAGCGACATCGGCGAGATCGACATGGACGATTTCCGCGCCAAGGCGGAGCAATATGCCGACACCCTCTCCTGCTGCATGATCACCTATCCCTCGACTCATGGGGTGTTCGAGGAGAACGTGCGCGAGGTGTGCGAGATCGTCCACAAGCATGGCGGCCAGGTCTACCTGGACGGCGCCAACATGAACGCCATGGTCGGCCTCTCGCGTCCCGGCGACATCGGCTCGGACGTCAGCCACCTGAACCTGCACAAGACCTTCTGCATCCCGCATGGCGGCGGCGGCCCCGGCATGGGGCCGATCGGCGTCAAGGCGCATCTCGCGCCGTTCCTGCCGGGCCACCCGGAAACGGACCAGAATGAGGGCGCAGTCTCCGCTGCTCCCTTCGGCTCGGCTTCGATCCTGCCGATCTCCTGGAGCTATTGCCTGATGATGGGCGGCGAAGGCCTAACCCAGGCGACCAAGGTGGCGATCCTCAACGCCAACTATGTCGCCGCGCGGCTGAAGGGTGCCTATGACGTGCTCTACAAATCGGCCAAGGGACGGGTCGCGCATGAGTGCATCGTTGATACGCGGCCGCTCGCCGAAAGCGCCGGCGTCACGGTCGACGACATCGCCAAGCGGTTGATCGACTGCGGCTTCCACGCGCCGACGATGAGCTGGCCGGTGGCCGGTACATTGATGATCGAGCCGACGGAATCGGAGACCAAGGCGGAGCTCGACCGCTTCTGCGATGCGATGCTGGCGATCCGCGAGGAAGCCCGCGCCATTGAGGAAGGCCGGATGGACAAGGTCAACAATCCGCTGAAGAACGCGCCGCACACTGTTGAAGACCTCGTCGGCGACTGGGACCGGCCCTATACGCGTGAACAGGCCTGCTTCCCGCCCGGCGCCTTCCGCGTCGACAAGTATTGGTCGCCGGTGAACCGCGTCGACAATGTCTATGGCGACCGCAACCTCATCTGCACCTGCCCGCCGATCGAGGCCTACGCGGAAGCGGCGGAGTGAACTGACACAAGGGACAAAGCAAAAGGCCCGGCGAAAACCGGGCCTTTTGCTTTTATCTGCAGCCGTGTGCGAGATGCGTCAGTTGGCACGCACCACCGGGTTGCCTTCTGCAGCAAGCGCGGCCAAATCCGCCGGCTTCAGCTCGACCGATTCGCCGCAGCCGCAGGCGGACGTCTGGTTTGGGTTCCTGAAAGTGAAGCCGGAGCGCAGGGCGGTCACCTCGAAGTCCATTTGCGTGCCGAGCAGGTAGAGCACCGCCTCCGGCGCGACCCAGACCTTGGCACCTTGATGTTCGATGAGATCATCCCTGGCATTCGCCTCGGTGACGAGGTCCACGGCATATTCCATGCCGGCGCAGCCGCCTTTCTTGATGCTCACGCGGATGCCCTTGGCGTCGCCGCCGGCATTCTCGACGATCGACCGGACGCGGCCGGCGGCGGCATCGGTCAGGCTCATTACGGCAAAGCCCATAGGCTCCATCTCCTTCACATCACCGGGTTAAAGGCCCGGTGCTTTCCAGAATCAAATGTAGTGCCCGTATGTTAACGGATCAATATGGGAGTTCGGGCGTGAATCATGCAGCGGGATGCGAGTGGAAAACCGCGAACACTTCTCCTCATCCCGCTCTAATACCAGCCGAGCGCCACCTGCGCCTCTTCCGACATGCGGTCCGGCGTCCATGGCGGATCGAAGGTCATGGTCACCTCAACGCCGGAAACACCCTCTACGGCGCCGACCGCGTTCTCGACCCAGCCCGGCATCTCGCCGGCGACGGGGCAGCCCGGAGCCGTGAGCGTCATGTCGATCTTCACCATCCGGTCGTCCTCGATGTCGATCTTGTAGATAAGACCGAGTTCGAAGATATCGGCCGGGATTTCCGGGTCATAGACCGTCTTCAGCGCGGCGATGATGTCGTCGCTGAGGCGCGCCAATTCCTCGGCTGGAATGGCCGAATGTACGATGCCTTCGCGGACATCGACCTTTCCCTGCGCTTCCCCGAGACTCATGTCTGCCTCCTTAGGCAAAGAACTTGCGCGCATGTTCCAGCGCTTCCGCCAGAGCGTCGACCTCGGCCCGCGTATTGTAGAGGCCGAAGGACGCACGGCATGTGGAGGTGACGCCGAAACGTTTCAAGAGCGGCTGCGCACAATGGGTGCCCGCCCTAACGGCGATGCCGGCCCGGTCGATCACCATCGAGACGTCATGGGCATGAATGCCGGCGATCTCGAAGGCGAAGATGCTGCCCTTGCCCGGCGCATCGCCGAAGACGCGCAGCGAATTCACCGAGGACAGGCGCTCGCGGGCATAGGCGGTAAGGTCCGCCTCATGCGCCCTGATTGCCTCGCGGCCGACCTTTTCCATGTAGTCCAGCGCGTAGCCCAGCCCGATCGCCTGGACGATCGGCGGCGTGCCGGCTTCGAACCGGTGCGGCGGATCGTTATAGGTGACGCGGTCCTCCGTCACTTCCTCGATCATCTCGCCGCCGCCCATGAAGGGCCGCATCTCCTTGAGCCGTTCGGCCTTGCCGTAAAGCACGCCGACACCGGACGGGCCGTAGAGCTTGTGGCCGGTCATCACATACCAGTCGCAGTCGATGTCCTGCACGTCAACCGGCATGTGCACCGCGCCCTGGCTGCCATCGACAAGAACCGGAATGCCGCGCTCGCGAGCGATACGGCAGATTTCCTTGACAGGAACGACCGTGCCCAGCGCATTCGACATATGCGTGATGGCAATGAGCTTCGTCCGCTCGGTCAGGCAGTTGACGAAATCCTCTATATGGAATGCGCCATCATCATCGACCGGCGCCCAGACGAGCTTGGCCCCCTGCCGCTCACGGATGAAGTGCCATGGTACGATGTTGGAGTGGTGCTCCATGATCGAGACGACGATCTCGTCGCCCTCGCCGAGATGCGGCATCCCGTAGCCATAGGCGACCGTATTGATCGCCTCCGTCGACGACTTGGTGAAGACGATATTGTCGACGGACGGTGCGTTCAGGAAGCGGCGCACCTTTTCACGCGCGCCCTCATAGGCGTCCGTCGCGGCATTCGAGAGGAAATGCAGACCGCGGTGTACGTTGGCGTATTCATTGGCGTAGGCATGGGCAACCGCGTCGATGACGAGTTGCGGCTTCTGCGCCGATGCACCGTTGTCGAGATAAACAAGCGGCTTGCCATAGACCGTCCGCGAAAGGATCGGGAAATCATTTCTTACGGCCTCTACGTCATAGGCCGGCACCGGCACAGTATGTTCCATGGTCCTGTCCAATCAGGCGTGTTTTTCGAGCCAGTCCGAGATCACGCCTTCTAGTGCCTCGACCAGTGCCTCGTCATCTTCCAGTTCCTCGACGATCTCGGCAACGAAGGCGTTGACGAGCATGGCGCGGGCCTTGTTCTCCGGAATACCGCGAGAGAGCAGGTAGAAGAGCTGCGTATGATCGATATCGATGACCGTCGCACCGTGACCGCACTGAACGTCGTCGGCGAAGATTTCGAGCTCGGGCTTCGCCGAGAAGTCCGCGTCGTCCGACAAGAGCAAGGTATTGCACGACATCTTCGCGTCGGTCTTCTGGGCGTCCTGGGCGACCAGGATCTTGCCCTGGAACACGCCCTTGGCACGATCGAAGACAACGTTGCGGATGATCTCGCTCGAGGTCGTGTGCGGTACGTCGTGGCTCAGCGTGAAGGTCACGTCCGTGTGGCTCTCGCCGCCCAGCAGGTTGATGCCGCGCAGGGTCAAGTCGGATCCCTCGCCGCTCGCCCTACCGTGCAGTTCCTGGCGCACCAGCTTGCCGCCGGCATTGATGACGAACACGTGCAGCTTCGCGTCCTTCGCGAGGTCGAAACGGATCTGTCCGAGATGGGTGTCGGCCGGGCCCTGCTGCTGCAGGATGATCCAGATGACGTCGGCGCCTTCGCCAAGCGTCACGTCGCTCACCGAGGAGACGAAGCTCGCATCCCCGTTGGTCGACAGATGCCGCTCGAGCACGGTTGCCTTGGATCCGGCGCCGAAAGACACCGGGAAACGGGTGTGGGCCTGGCCATGGCTTTGCGCGACCTGGATCTCCAGCGGCGTTTCCAGCTCGGCACCTGCCGCAACGGCGATCTCCAGACCGCCGCGGACCAGGCCGCCATTGATGCGGCCGATGGCGTCGTCGGAGCCGAGTACCGCAAGCCCGGCGGCAGCCGAGCCGTCGATCAGGCTCTCCGTATAGGAGCGTGCCGTTACGCCTTCGGGAAGGCTCTTGAGATCGGCCTCGCCATTGCGCACCGAAAGCACGGTCGCGCCAGTTACAATCGGCTCGACCCGATCGGCAAAGGCGGACGGATCGGCGGAGGGCACTGCGCGCAGCAGGGTCCTCAGGTCCGTATAATGCCAGGACTCGACGCGCCGCGTCGGGAGACCGGCCGTCTTCAGCTCGTGAACCAGCGTGTCGCGCAGCGACAGCACCGCCCCGTCACCCGGCAGATCGCCGATCTGGGCGGTATAGGCGTCAACGAGCGCCGTTTCGGCTGCCGTCATCTTGATGGCCTGTTGCATATTCATTCGAACACTCCTTCAACAGGCGTCAGGCTGCCGCCTCGATGATGTCGGCATAGCCTTTGGCTTCAAGCTCGTGGGCCAGCGTCTTGTCGCCGGATTTAACGACCTGGCCCTTGTAGAGAACGTGGACCGTGTCCGGGACGATGTAGTCGAGCAGGCGCTGGTAGTGCGTGATGACGACGACGGCGCGGTCCGGCGAGCGCAGTGCGTTGACGCCGTCGGCGACGATCTTCAGCGCGTCGATGTCGAGGCCGGAGTCGGTCTCATCGAGCACGCAGAGCTTCGGCTGAAGCAGCGCCATCTGCAGGATTTCCGCACGCTTCTTTTCACCGCCCGAGAAGCCGACATTCAGCGGCCGACGCAGCATCTCCGGAGCGATCTTCAGCTCGGCGGCGGCTTCCTTGACGCGGCGCATGAATTCCGGCGTGGTCAGCTCGTCTTCGCCGCGATACTTGCGCTGCTCGTTCATCGCCACCTTGAGGAACTGCATGGTGGCAACGCCCGGGATCTCGACCGGATACTGGAAGGCAAGAAAGATGCCCTTGGCCGCGCGCTCCGAAGCATCGAGTTCGAGGATGCTTTCGCCGTTGTAGAGAATGTCGCCCTCGGTGACTTCGTAATCTTCGCGCCCCGAAAGGATGTAGGAGAGCGTCGACTTGCCGGAGCCGTTCGGTCCCATGATGGCAGCGACCTCGCCGGCCTTCACGGTCAGGTCCAGGCCGCGGATGATCTCGGTGCCGTCTTCGGCGATGCGGGCGTGCAGGTTCTTGATTTCAAGCATTTCAAATCGTCCTCTTGGGAAACGAATAGTTTTCGCGCGCAGGTCCAGCGCGCCGGTTCAATTGTCAGTCCCAGGCCTCAGCCCACCGAGCCTTCCAGCGAGATGCCGATCAGCTTCTGCGCCTCGACGGCGAATTCCATCGGCAGTTCCTGGATCACTTCCTTGACGAAGCCGTTGACGATCAGTGCGATCGCCGCTTCTTCCGGAATGCCGCGCTGCAGGCAGTAGAACAGCTGATCCTCGGAAATCTTCGAGGTCGTCGCCTCGTGCTCGAACTGTGCGGTCGAGTTCTTCGCCTCGATATAGGGAACCGTATGGGCGCCGCACTTGTCGCCGATCAAGAGCGAGTCGCACTGCGTGAAGTTGCGGGCGTTCTCCGCCTTGCGATGCGCCGAGACCTGACCGCGATAGGTGTTGTCCGAAACACCGGCAGCGATGCCCTTGGAGATGATGCGGCTCGACGTGTTCTTGCCGAGATGGATCATCTTGGTGCCGGAATCCACCTGCTGGTGACCGTTCGACACGGCGATCGAGTAGAACTCGCCGCGCGAACCGTCGCCGCGCAGAATGCAGGACGGGTATTTCCAGGTGATCGCCGAACCGGTCTCGACCTGCGTCCAGGAGATCTTCGAGTTCTTGCCGCGGCAATCGCCGCGCTTGGTCACGAAATTGTAGATTCCGCCCTTGCCGTGCTTGTCGCCCGGATACCAGTTCTGCACCGTCGAATACTTGATCTCGGCGTCATCGAGCGCGATCAGTTCGACGACTGCGGCGTGAAGCTGGTTCTCGTCGCGCTGCGGCGCCGTGCAGCCTTCGAGGTAGGAGACATAGGCGCCCTCGTCGGCAATGATCAGCGTCCGCTCGAACTGGCCGGTGTTTCGCTCGTTGATGCGGAAATAGGTCGAAAGCTCCATCGGGCAACGAACGCCCTTCGGCACATAGACGAAGGAACCATCGGTGAAGACCGCGGAGTTCAGGGTCGCGTAGAAGTTGTCCGACTGCGGCACCACGGTACCCAGATACTTCCGCACGAGATCGGGGTGCTCCCGCATCGCCTCCGAGATCGACATGAAAATCACGCCGGCCTTCTTCAACTCTTCCTTGAAGGTGGTGACGACGGAGACGGAATCGAACACCGCATCGACGGCGATCTTCGTCTTCTCGACGCCGGCGAGGATCTCTTGCTCTTTCAGCGGAATGCCGAGCTTCTCATAGACCTTCAGCAGCTCCGGATCGACCTCGTCGAGCGACTTCGGCCCGGTCGTGCCCTTCGGCGCGGCATAATAGTGGATCTCGTTGAAGTCGATCTTCGGATACTTGACACGCGCCCAGCTCGGCTCGTCCATAGTGAGCCAACGCTGATAGGCCTCAAGGCGCCATTCGAGCATCCATTCCGGTTCGTTCTTCTTCTCGGAGATCAGGCGGATGATATCCTCGGACAGGCCCTTCGGCGCCTTGTCCATCTCTATCTTCGTCTCGAAGCCGTATTTGTATTGGTCCACGTCGATCTGGCGGACCTGATCAATGGTCTCCTGCACGGCAGGCATGTCGCTCTCCAATCTCGCCGGATCCAAGGTCCGGCGGCTTGTCAACGCGGTGCAATATGTGCGCACCGCTTATGTAATGGCTAAAAGGCGGTTTTCACCCCGTTTGCCAAGCGGAAAATTGCTTTTCCGCAATTTCGTTCAAGGCATTCCGCATTCACGCGGCCTGCCCGGTCGAGCGGCGCCGCGACGCCACTTTCGCGAAAACTGCCGCACAGCGTTCGATCTCCGCTTGCGTCGTGGACGCACCGATCGAAAGACGCAGGGCGCCCTGTCGCGGATCATAGCCCATCGCCGTCAGCACATGACTCTGTCCAACCTTGCCGGAAGAGCATGCAGAACCTGCCGAGAGGGCCACGCCTTCCAAATCGAAGGCAATCTGGCCAGTCTCCGCCTTCAGCCCGGGAAGCGTGAAGAAGGACGTGTTGGCGATCCGCGGCGCGTTGCGGCCGTGGATCACCACATCCGGCGCGCTTTCCAGCATCTCTGCCTCGAGCCGATCGCGCAGAACGGCGATTGCGGTCGTGCGCGCCTCGAGGTTATCGGTAGCCACCCGCGCAGCCGCCCCGAAACCGACGAGCGCCGGAGCGTTCTCGGTGCCGGAGCGATGGCCCTTTTCCTGGCCGCCGCCGCGGATCAAGGGTGCCGGCATCATCACCTCGCCGCGGGCGACGAGGGCACCGGCCCCCTTCGGCCCACCGATCTTGTGCGACGAGACGATGAGGAAATCGGCGCCCAGGTTCTCGATCGACAGCGGCAGGCGGCCGGCGGCCTGCACGGCATCGACCACCAACAGCCCGCCATGGGCACGCACGATCGCGGAAACTTCGGCGAGCGGCTGGACAATACCCGTCTCGTTGTTGGCGAGCATGACGGCGACCATGGGCAGGCCGCGCTGGCGGTCATGCGCCGAGAGTAACGTCTCGAGCGCGACGCAGTCGACGACGCCGCCGCTCGTGACCGGCACTTCGCAAATATCTTCCCGGGCAAAACGTCCGCCCTCGCGAACCGCCGGATGCTCGATCGCAGAAACATAGAGCTTGCCGAGTTTCAGCGGCGTGCGTCCCATCCGGAATTCCGGCGTCAGGACCATGTTGGCCGCTTCCGTGGCGCCGCTGGTGAATATCACCGAGGCGGGCTGCGCACCGCAAAGCGCGGCAACGTCCCGCCGCGCGCTCTCGATCATGCCGCGAACCACCCGACCCTCGCCGTGAACGGATGAGGGATTGCCAACCGCATCGAGCGCAGACAGGAATGCTTCTCGCGCTTCGGGCAGAAGCGGCGCTGTCGCATTCCAGTCCATATATATGCGCGGTCCGGTCATTGCTTCCTTCGCTAGAGCAGACGGTTCAGTCCGTGCAATCGATGCCGTTGCATTTTTCTTGAATTTTCCGCGCCGCTTGTCCTATGAGACGGACGAACGCGGCGGAGTGCCCGCATCGAAGTTTTGAACGGTTCTAAAGTGCGTTCTAGAAAAGCTGACTGCTTTCGTCAAGACAGATTGGCATCGAGAACGACGATTTGAACCAGAAACGTTCCCGGAGAACCAATGCCCGAAATCATCTTCAACGGACCGGCCGGCCGCCTCGAAGGTCGCTATCAGCCTTCGAAGCAGAAGAGCGCACCGATCGCGATCATCCTGCATCCGCATCCGCAGTTCGGCGGGACGATGAACAACCAGATCGTCTACCAGCTCTTCTACATGTTCCAGAAGCGCGGCTTCACGACCTTACGGTTCAATTTCCGCGGCATCGGCCGCAGCCAGGGCGAGTTCGATCACGGTGCGGGCGAGCTCTCCGATGCGGCCTCGGCGCTCGACTGGGTGCAGAGCCTGCATCCCGACTCGAAGAGCTGCTGGGTGGCCGGCTATTCGTTCGGCGCCTGGATCGGCATGCAGCTTCTGATGCGCCGCCCGGAAATCGAAGGTTTCATGGCGGTTGCGCCCCAGCCGAACATCTATGATTTCTCGTTCCTGGCGCCCTGCCCGTCGTCGGGTCTCATCATCAATGGCGACTCCGACAAGGTCGCGCCGGAGAAGGACGTGAACAGCCTCGTCGAAAAGCTGAAGGCGCAGAAGGGTATCCTGATCACCCACAGGACCGTTACCGGAGCAAACCATTTCTTCAATGGCCAGATCGAGACGCTGATGACGGAATGCGAGGACTATCTCGACCGTCGCCTCAACGGAGAGCTGGTGCCGGAGCCCGCTGCCAAGCGCATCCGCTGAGCCGCGCCACATCATCCTTCACTCGGCCCGGAGATCGCAATCGGTTTCCGGCCGTTTTATATCTACCGTTATTGTCGCCCCACGCGAAGGGAGCCGACCGGCTCGCCGGTTGCCGGCTGTTCGGCGCATTCCACCCGATTCCGGCCGCCGGCCTTGGCGGCGTAGAGCGCCTTGTCGGCGCGCTGCATGGCCGCTTCCAGTGACTCCCCAAGAACAAGGGCGGCAACGCCGAAGCTCGCTGTTATCGTGACGCTTTCAGGCAATCCGTCGATCCGGGTCGATGCGAGCGCCGCGCGCATCCCATGCGCGAGCACGCGGGCTTCCGCCAGGCCGAGGCGCGGAAGAAACACGGCAAATTCCTCGCCACCCAACCGCGCCGCTACCGCCCGGCTCGGCATGAGCTCCACGAGCACCCGTGAAAACTGTCCGATGACCCCGTCGCCGGCATGATGTCCATAGGTATCGTTGACCAGCTTGAAACGGTCGAGGTCGGCAAGGATGAGGGTACCCGGACCGTCGGCGCCAGCGGTTTCGAGAACGGACGTCAGGCGATCGACAAAGCCGCGGCGGTTGTAGAGGCCCGAAAGAGCATCGAGCTCCGAACTGGCGCGGGCCTCGTCGATGATTTCCTTGACCATCACCCCGAGCATGGCGATGCCGGTCGCAACGATCAGCATCGCCCCGAGTGCCTGCGAAATCAGCGCGAAAGGGGTGCCGAGATAGTCGGACGCCGTGGCGCCCGCCCCGGCGGCAATAGCGGCGTAGATTTTCACCAAATAGTAGACCGAGGTCAGAACCAGAAGGCCGCATAGGATCCAGTCGGCCGGGAACCTGCGCTTCGACCTGACGATCGTCGAAGCGGACCACATCTGGATGACGAAGAACGGCAGCTGATAGAAGAAGGCGTGCTTAATCGTTCCGCGCGGCAGGTCGTAGATCAGCAGATCGAGGATCACCGAAGCGAGAAAGAAGCCGGCCAAGAGCGGCAGGCGCGTCGGCACGCGGTAGAAAAACCCGAGTGCGATGCGGATCAGAATGAAGCCGGCGAGCACGCTCGCAAAGGCGCCGACAGCAAAAAGCTTCGGTACGACCGAGAAGGGCAAGGCGGTCTCGAACACGGCCGAGAGCGAGGCGACAGTGAAGCCGGCGGCGCACCAGATCGCCGGTTTTTTTTCACGGCTCTTCGCCGCGATGATGAGAAAGGCCACGACGAAGATCTGGGCGATGATGAAATTCACCGCCAGCAGGGAAATCGCTCCACCCATCAATAAGATCCGAACAACATCAGGAGCCGACCATGTGCTCCGCAATTAAACCAATCAGAAATGCGCGCAGATTAGCGGCCTCGCACGAAGAAATCATTAAACCGCCCCGGCGTTTGTGCCCGTCGACGCGGGCGCCGGCCTCGCCAACGTTCCGCCGCTTACCGGCCGGATGACGCCCGTAGTCGCGGGATAGCTCAACGGCAGCCCGCGCAACGATCTTACGGCCAGGTAGGCCCAGGCTTCGGCTTCCATCGAATCGCCGTTCAGACCCAGCGCCTCGGCCGCAAGCACGCGTCCGCCTGCTGCTTCTGCAAGTAAGGCCAGGTCCTGCATGATCACAGGATTGAGGCGGCCGCCGCCGCAGACAATGTAAGTCGCCGGCATTTGCGGAAGATGAGCTGCCGACCGGACTATGGCGGCCGCTGTCACATGCGCCAAGGTGCGGGCCCCGTCTTCAAGGCTCGCCTCTGCAGCGATCGGCGGCGAAAAGTCGTTGCGGTCGAGCGAGCGGCGCTTTTCCAACGAGAAGAAGGGATGAGCGAGGTAGCGCTCGGCAAGCTCCGGCAGCACCGACCCTTCGGCTGCAACCATGCCGCCCTGGTCATAGGGAATTCCGGCATGCGCCTCCATCCACTGGTCGATCAACGTGTTTCCCGGTCCGCTGTCATAGGCAATGATAGCCTCGCCTGCACCGATGTAGGTGATGTTGGAAATGCCGCCAATATTGACGAAGGCGACGGGCGCGTCGATGTCCGAGCTCTGCGACATGCTTTCCGCCAACGCGGCATGATAGGCCGGTATCAGCGGCGCCCCCTGGCCGCCATGCGCCATGTCGTTCGCCCGCATGTCGTAGACCACGTCGGTCAGCGTTTCCCGCGCCAGCAGCTCTCCATCCCCGACCTGCACGGTCAGGGCTTCGTCGGGACGGTGGAGGACCGTCTGTCCATGGAAACCTATTACATCAACATTGCCGGACAATAGATTGTTTTCCTTGAGGAATGCCTTGACCGCCTGTGCGTGCAGCAACGTCATGTCCCGCTCGAGGTCCGCCAGCGTCCCCGGTCGCTCGTCCCTTTTGCGGATCGACCTGGCATCCTCGAGCCCCTGCTTCAGCCGGTCCCGGAAGCGCGGCTCATAGGCATATCCCGCTGACGGTCCCCTTCGAACGATCGTTTCGCCGTCGGTCTCGAGGAGAGCAACGTCGATACCATCCATGCTCGTGCCGCTCATGAGGCCGATCGCCGTCAACACCTTGCCCATGGACGTCCTCCACGCTTTCCGTTGCCACCGGTCATAGCAAAACGCTGCCCCAGCAAAAACGTGCACTTTCGACAAAACAGTGATAAACGCCCGCCGCAGACGTCCAAACAAGCCGAAAGAGACAGCTTATGTCCGAGTTCAAGTCCGATTTCCTACACACGCTTCACGAACGCGGTTTCATCCACACCACATCGGATGATGCCGGCCTCGATGAGCTGTTCCGAAAGGAAACCGTGACCGCGTATATCGGCTTCGACCCGACGGCCCCGAGCCTGCATGCGGGCGGACTTATCCAGATCATGATGCTGCACTGGCTTCAAGCGACGGGTCATCGCCCGATCTCGCTCATGGGCGGCGGCACCGGCATGGTCGGCGACCCGTCCTTCAAGGACGAGGCACGGCAGTTGATGACCCCGGAAACCATCGCTGCCAATATCGCGAGTATCAAGACCGTCTTCTCCAACTATCTTCGCTATGGCGACGGCCCGACTGACGGATTGATGATCAACAACGCCGATTGGCTGCTGGGTATCAACTACCTCGAGTTCTTGCGAGACGTTGGCCGCCACTTCTCGGTTAACCGCATGCTTTCCTTCGACAGTGTCAAAACGCGCCTCGATCGCGAGCAGTCGCTGTCGTTCCTCGAGTTCAACTACATGATCCTGCAGGCCTACGATTTCGTGGAGCTATACAAGCGGACCGGCTGCCGCCTCCAGATGGGCGGCTCGGACCAATGGGGCAATATTATCAACGGCATCGATCTCGGCCATCGCATGGGTACGCCGCAGCTCTATGCGCTGACTTCACCGCTGCTGACGACTGCCTCGGGCGCCAAGATGGGCAAGTCGGTCAATGGCGCCATCTGGCTCAATCCCGACATGCTCGGCTCCTATGATTTCTGGCAATACTGGCGCAATACAGAGGACGCCGACGTCACGCGCTTCCTGAAGCTCTACACGACGTTGCCGATGTCGGAAATCGAGCGACTGTCCAAGCTCGGCGGCTCCGAAATCAATGAGGTGAAAAAGATCCTGGCGACCGAAATCACCGCCATGCTGCATGGTCGGGCAGCCGCGGAGCAGGCAGCCGAAACGGCCCGCAAGACCTTCGAGGAAGGCGCGCTTGCGGAAAACCTGCCGTCGATCGAGGTCCCCGCTCCTGAGCTCGAATCGGGTCTCGGCCTGCTGACGCTGGTGGTGCGCGCCGGCCTTGCGGCATCGAACGGCGAGGCTCGCCGTCACGTGCAGGGTGGCGCCGTCCGCGTCAACGACGAGCAGATCAATGACGAGCGCCGCGTCGTCGGAAGCGGCGACGTCACCGGCGACGGTGTCGTCAAGCTGTCGCTCGGCAAGAAGAAACACATTCTGGTGCGGCCCGTCTGAACGGCCCCCCCCCCGCGTCAATCGATGAAGGCCGGCCGCTGCGCCGGCCTTTTTCATTGAAACTCGAAAATGCTGCGGAACACGCCCGGGGCGATGAGCGACAGCGGATTGATCGTCAGATTCGGCTGGTTGAAGGGTCCGGTCAGTTTGAAGGTGATGCCGAGAAGGCCGCGGTCGCGACCGTTACCGAGCAGGACGCCGATCAGCGGCAACTCGCCGAACAACCGGTTGATGCCATAGGCCGGCATGAAGGTGCCGGTCATGTCCATGCGGCCGTTTCTGTCGCGGACCGTGCCCTGGAAGGTGGCACCGACATCGAGCCCGCGCAGCACGCCGCTGTCGACCCGGATGACGCCGCGATCGAGGAGGAGCTGGGCGAAGCCTCGCTCGAAACGGGCCGTGCTCACGTCGATATCCCTGCGCACCGCCTGATTTAGGCTGCGGCCATCCTGGCCGGCCGGCGTCGAGACCATCGACTGCAGCTTCTGTTCGCCAACGAGCGAAAATTTCCGCAGATCGACAGTGCCGCGCCAAGATCTGGCGCCGCGGTCCCGGAGCCGCAGGTTCAACAGGCCGCCGCGCATGTTTCGATAGATATCGGTGAAGCGCCCGAGAGCGCCGGCGTCGGTCGTCGTCAGCTCCAACGTGTTGTCCGGCCCCTCTTTCACCAGTCTGGCGACCACCGCCTGCCCGCTTGCGGTTAGCGCCGACAGATCGATATCGTCGATTTCTTGACCGCGGGCAGAATGGGAGAATCTCACATTGAAAAAGACCTCACCATTGAAGCCGACGACGCGGTCGAGCCGGGCGCTGATCCTTACATTGCCATCGTCTCCGGAGCCGGATTCGCTCTTCGCCCGCGCCAGGGGCAATCTGATATCCGCGGAAGAACCGGTGAGGGCGACCACATAACCGCCTTTGGCCCGTTCGACCGTCACGGCGAAATCGTCTCCTGCCGCCAGGCGCACGTCATGCAATCGGGCCGATGCGAGGCCGCCGTCGTCGACGCGGAGATTGCCACCCGCACCAAATCCGTCACCCTTTATGCTGAAATCACTTATCTCCGTGAGCGCTTCGCTTTTCCTCACCGTGAATTCCGCATTGGCCGCAATGCCGGCGCCTTTGCTCCAGCCGATCCACGGCAGCGACAGAGCCGCCTTTCCGAGATCGGCTTTCACAGACTGGCTGCCGTCATCCGAAAGCGACACTTCCACGCTGACCGGCCCGCTGACGATGCCGGACAAGGCAGGGGCGATCTTGCGCCGCGCCGCGTCGTCGAGGGTTCCGGAGATCTCCCGTGTCCGCGTCACATTCGCCTTTGTATCTACTGGTTCGGTCAGCGCAATGCGCATTTCTGCGCCATCGATCAGGGCATCGGCATCGAGAACCGCTCGGGTGTTGTCGATCCGCATGGTTCCGGACAGATCGGCGATTTCGCGGCCGGAAATCGGCCGGTTTATCGTCACCTTCTGCAATTGCATTTCCGCCTGCCACAAGGGCGGCGGCGGGTTCTGATTTGAAATCAGTCCGAAGCGGGCTCCGACCAATGCCGTCATCGGTCCGGTGAAATCCTCGGGCAGGAAGGGCGTCTTCTGTAACGCCCGGATCGGCTTGTAGCTGACAAGCTCGGCAATGGAGTCGGCCTCGCCGCCCACCTCGATCTTCATTTCCGCCATCAGCGGTTTGCTGTAGACATCCGGAATCACGAAGTCGCCGCCGTTCAGCGCCACGGACCGGCCGGAGGGGAAAAAGGCGGCCCCGCGGCCAACCTGGACCGTCATTCGCTCGCCACGCAATTCGAAGTGCCCGGAGGTGTCGCGCAGCGGCGGAATTTCGCCGGCGATGTTGATTCGCGTGTTGTCGATCGAGAAGTTGATATTGAGCTCGTTTTCATTGAGCTTCAATTCGCCATCGCTGCCGGCAATTCTGCCCTCCGGGATGGAGACCTCTATCTGCGCATCCGACACCGTCCCGCCGAAGAGATTGCCGATCGCCCATCGCCGCGCACCCTTGGCCACCCACCAGGGCCATAATTGCTTGACCGCCGTCGGCTGCATCCGATCGCTCACCGCGGCGAAGTTGATCTGGGGCGAGGTGTCGCCGAAGGCGACCGCGAGCGAACCCGCCATGGACCCCAGCGGACTGGAGATTGCCAGCTCATCGAAGATCAGCCGATGGCTACCGGTCTCGAATCGGCCATTCGCCTTGGCGTCGAAGGAGAGCGGCCGTTCCTGCATGTCTTCCGGGGCGGAGCTCGCGTCTTTCAACAGCAGGTCGACGGCAAAGCCCGGCTGGCTTCCTTCGGAAACCTTGTCGAGGTCGATCAAGGCGCCGGTAAAGGGAAAAACCGAGCGTCCGATCTTGACCGCTGACGGAAGGATCTCGACCGAAGAGCGGTCGAAGTCGTAAGAGGCGTTCAGTTCCGACGGCCTGAGCGCCGAGACTAGTCCTCCGGCATGAAACGCCCCTTCAGACGTTCTGATGCCGACCGTCAAAGCCGGAGTGGCGCCCACCGCTGCACGGGTTGCCTTCAAGCTGACCTCGGCCGAAGCATCAATTCCGAAGGCTTCTTCGCTGCCGGACTTGCCGTGATAGAGAAAGGGCGAGAGCGGCAGGGAGGTGAAAACCGCCTCGATGCCGGCGATGCTGTCGCCCTGGCCGTAGGCCCTCGCCTCGAGCTGCGCCTCCTTGCCGTCTATGGCAACGGAGCCGTCGACGCGGATGGAGCCGTCGTCATTGCGCGCGAAGGCCAGCGTCCTGACATCGATCGGAACGATCCGGCCGCGGGTCCCCGCCATCGACAGGCTCAGATTCGAAAGCTGAACGGTCCTCGTCGAACTTCGCGCGGTCAGCCGCGACATGGCGTCGATATGGGTGAACAGCTTTTCGAGAGCCGTGCCGGTGTCGGCAATGCGAATCGCCGTGAGGTCTATGGGCTCGCCGCGCGGCAAGAGGCCGGTATCGAGCTCGCCGCCCTCCGCCTCCAGCCGCGACACGGCGATGCGGCCGGTCATCAGCGCAAGGGGATCGAGCGCGATCGAGACTGCCGCCAGCTTGGCGACCGGGCGCCCGGAGGCATTGTCGTTCAACGTGACGCCGCGCGCCTTCAGCGCCAGCGCCCCGCGACCGGTGAGACGGACAACCGTGCTTTCGACATCCGCCTTGTAGTTGGCGCCAAGGGCGGTGTTGAGCGCCGTGCGCGCGCGGGCATTCAGAGGACCGTCGACTAGGCCGCTCTCGATCACCGCGACGAGCGAGGCAACTGCGACGAAGACGACAAGCAAACAGCAGAGCAGAAGCTTGGCGAAGAGACGCAGCATGCCACCCGAGACGTGGGTGTGCACGAGGACCGGGTCGTGGGCCTGGGCCGAGGGAAGCGCGTCCAGTGCGACGATGTCTTCCTTGCGAAAGCAAACCCTTTCGCCGCGGATGTCACTCATCGGCGCGGGTTTCCTCCACCTGCTTGCTGCATTGCATTCTTCCTATCCGGACAGACATCGTGTACGCCCGGGGTCGTTCCTATCCTGTAGATCACAAATCGCCGGACCAAGTCACCACGCTTCGCTGTGGTTGCTTGTGGAAAGCGCGCGACGGCCATCCCTGGCATCCGAAGATGCTCGATCCAGGCGCGGCCTTTGTCTTGCGACATGGCATTCATTATGGCTCGTAGCCACAAGAGCCGTCGGACAGCTGTCAAAGCAGCCGCAAACGCACTGGACGGACCCCGACGAACTTGGGTATCCCCTATGTGCGAAATGTCGATAAAACTTGGCGTAAGAAAGGCTTAAACATGGCACCTTTGCGGCCCGGCGATCCTGCTCCGGATTTCGAGCTCGCCCGCGACGGCGGCGGCTCGATTTCATTGTCCGCGCTTCGCGGCAAGCCGGTGGTGTTGTTCTTCTATCCCAAGGACGACACCAAGACCTGCACCGTCGAAGCGATATCGTTTTCCGGTCTCTCTAAGGAATTCACCGCGGCCCGTGTCGCGCTGATCGGCATCTCGCCCGACTCGGTCAAGAGCCATGACCGCTTTGCCAAGAAGCACGACCTCGCTGTCGCGCTCGCGGCGGACGAAGACAAGGCCGTCGTCAACGCCTACGGTGTGTGGGCGGAAAAAAGCATGTATGGCCGGAAGTATATGGGTGTCGAACGGACAACCTATCTGATCGATGCAGCCGGCATCATCAGCCGCGTCTGGGAAAAGGTTAAAGTTGCGGGACACGCCGAGGAAGTTCTCGCCGCGGCGAAAACTCTCCGCACTGCCTGAACTGATGGCTGTGCTGCCGCAATTTACCAGCCTGCGCGGTGCCGCTGTGGAAGCGATCCGTGCAAGCGACCTGACCGTCAAAACGGAACTCGCGCAGGAGGCCGCACGCCGCTGGCAGGCGCGAACGCTCTCCCTGCGCTCGCCGCTCGATCGGCCGGTGCCCGCAAGGCCTGGGCGGCCGGAAAGGCCCATCCTCACGCCGCCGACGCAGGTCAAGCGGCGTTCCCTCGGCTCATTGAAGGGCCGAATCGCCCTCCTTCACGCCATTGCCCATATCGAACTGAATGCCGTCGATCTCGCGCTCGATATCGTCGCGCGCTTCGCCACTGAGCCCGTGCCGCAATCCTTTTTCGATGGATGGATGCAGGTCGCGTTCGAGGAGGCCAAGCATTTTCGCCTGGTGCGGCAGAGGCTCAACGATCTGGACGCGGACTATGGCGACCTGCCCGCCCACGACGGACTGTGGCAGGCGGCCCACGACACGCGCAACGATCTGACCGCCCGGCTGGCCGTCGTGCCGCTCATCCTCGAGGCGCGCGGCTTGGACGTCACTCCGGCGCTGCAGGCGAAGATGCGCGAGACCGGCGATCATCAAAGCGCTGCCGTTCTCGACGTCATCTATGAGGACGAGAAGGGCCACGTCGCGGTCGGCGCGAAATGGTTCCGCTTCCTCTGCGCGAGGCAGAAGAAGGACCCGGCCGCCACGTTCCAGGCACTGGTGCGTGCGAATTTCCGCGGGCCGCTGAAGGCGCCCTTCAACGACGTGGCGCGCGCCGAGGCCGGCCTGACGCCGTCGTTCTACCGATCGATGACGGCCTCCACCAACATCTGACGAAAAACACCAACACTTTATTAACCCTAATAAAGTGTAATCACCCTTGGGGCAAAACGCGAGTTTGGGTCGCATCTGGCGGGGGTGACGGGGTGTCTATTCGTCCGGAAAACCGGGGGTTCGGCAAACGCAGTGAAAGTCACGTTCTGATTCTCGCGAGCGGAGACAGGGTTCGTCACATGACGATCCGGCCCTGGATGGCCGCCGGCGTCACGTCGCTCATCGGCATCTTCGGCATCGGCTATCTCGCCGCGACCACCTATCTCGTGCTGCGCGACGATCTGATCGGCGGCACGATCGCGCGCCAGGCGCGCATGCAGCATGAATACGAGGACCGAATCACGGCGCTTCGCGCGCAGGTCGATCGTGTGACGAGCCGGCAGTTGCTGGACCAGCAGATCGTCGAAGAAAAGGTCGACAAGCTCCTGCAGCAGCAATTGGAGCTTGCCTCTCGCAGCGGCAGGCTCGGCACATTGGCAGAGAACGCCGAACCGCCGACGGGCGGAGACGCGGCAGCACTGCCGGAGGCCGAGCCCCTCGCCTACGGGGATCGCGCCGAGGCGCCAGGCGGGATCAAGGCGATCGAAGAGATCATGGGCATCGCGGCAAAGAAGGCCGTGGTACCGGCACGGGCCTTGGCACTGGGCTATGCGCCGCAAGCGCAGTCGAACGGCCAAGGGGAAACGATCTCGGATCGAACGGATCGCATCTTTTCAAAGGTGACCCTCTCGCTGAAAGACGTCGAACGCGACCAGATGGCCCATGTGCTGCAATTGACGAGCAAGGCACAGACAACCTCCGAAGCGATCCGGACGATCGTCGAGCGTACAGGCGTCGTTCTTCCGGCTCCGAAGGCCGTCGCCAGTTCCACCGCTGCGGCTTCGCCCGATGGAACGGCGGTCGGCGGCCCCTATATCGAGCCGCAGAGCCACGACGACTTCGAGCGGTCGCTCGCCACGCTCGACAGCGCCCTTGTCGGTCTGGAGGAGACCCGCAACGCTGCGCGAAAGCTCCCTCTCGAAAGCCCCGCGCCGGCCAGCGACGTCACCAGCAGTTTCGGAAATCGTCTGGATCCGTTTCTCGGACGATTGGCGCTCCACGCCGGAATCGACTTCCGCGCCGCGACCGGCACACGCATTCGCTCGACCGCAGCGGGAACCGTGACGACCGCCGGGCACGCGGGCGGCTACGGCAACATGATCGAGATCGACCATGGAAACGGCGTCTCGACGCGTTATGCGCACCTCGCCAGTATCCTCGTGCATGTCGGAGATCGGGTCGAAACCGATCAGGTTATCGCCCAATCAGGCAGCACGGGACGGTCGACGGGTCCGCACCTGCACTACGAGGTCCGGCTGAACGGCCTGGCCGTCGATCCGATGCGCTTCCTACGCGCCGGTACAAGGCTCGCCGGCTATCTGAACTAACGCATAAATCGCCGTCGACGCGGTCGGCCGTTGACAAGAAAAGCAAAAGATTCGCATCCATTTACGGTGCGAAGGGTCAACGTGCTGGATTTCTTGACTTTCGGCGCCTTTCGTCTTAAGAGCGCCGCCACAGGATGGTGATTTTCCATCGATCGATCAGTGTTCTATTGAACCGGAACGGAAACAGATTCCCCTTTGACCAATTTTGCTGACCTTGGCCTGAGCCAAAAAGTTCTCTCCGCTGTTACTGACGCGGGCTACACAACGCCGACACCGATCCAAGTAGGCGCCATTCCGCCGGCCCTTCAGCGTCGCGACATCCTCGGCATCGCGCAGACCGGCACGGGCAAGACGGCGTCCTTCGTGCTGCCGATGTTGACGCTCCTGGAAAAGGGCCGCGCGCGTGCACGCATGCCGCGCACCTTGATCCTGGAGCCTACCCGTGAGCTTGCGGCGCAGGTTGCAGAGAACTTCGACAAGTACGGCAAGAATCACAAGCTCAATATTGCGCTCTTGATCGGCGGCGTCTCCTTCGACGAGCAGGACCGCAAGCTCGAGCGCGGCGCCGACGTTCTGATCTGCACGCCCGGCCGCCTGCTCGATCATGTCGAGCGCGGCAAGCTGCTGATGACCGGCGTGGAAATCCTCGTTATCGACGAGGCCGATCGCATGCTCGACATGGGATTCATCCCGGATATCGAGCGGATCGCGAAGCTTATTCCCTTCACCCGGCAGACGCTGTTCTTCTCAGCAACCATGCCGCCGGAAATCCAGAAGCTTGCCGACCGGTTCCTGCAGAACCCTGAGCGGGTGGAAGTCGCCCGCCCTGCCTCGGCGGCAATCACCGTGACGCAGCGCTTCGTCGCCGCGCACGGAAAGGATTACGAAAAGCGCGCCGTGCTGCGGGATCTCATACGCGCTCAGGGCGAACTCAAGAACGCGATCATCTTCTGCAACCGCAAGAAGGACGTCGCCGAGCTCTTCCGCTCGCTCGACCGCCATGGCTTCTCGGTTGGTGCACTGCACGGCGACATGGACCAGCGCTCTCGCATGGCGATGCTGGCCAGCTTCAAGGACGGCAATATCCAGTTGCTCGTTGCTTCGGACGTCGCGGCGCGCGGGCTCGACATTCCGGACGTCAGCCACGTGTTCAATTTCGATGTGCCGATCCACGCGGAAGACTATGTGCACCGCATCGGCCGTACCGGCCGGGCGGGACGCTCCGGCGCCTCCTTCACGATCGTGACGAAACGCGACACGAAGTTCTCCGACGCCATCGAGAAACTGATCGGCCAGAAGGTCGAGTGGATGAACGGAGACCTTTCCGAACTGCCCGAGCCGATGGAAAGCCATGACAGCCGGCGCGAGCGCGGCCGCGACGGCCGCAGGGATCGCAAAAAAGATGTGGAACGCGCTGGCCGGGCGCGCGGCGATCATAAATCCGATACGGCCCGTGTCGATAATGTGACCGAATTCGAACCAGTCGCGGAAAGGGCGGAAGCGGTGAAACCGGAACGTAGTGCCGACAACAGGCAGAGCCATGCGAGCCGCAACGATCGTCCGGGCCGAGCGCAGAACGCCGCCAATGACGACAATCGCGATCGTCGTCACCGCAACCGCCGCGATCATGACGATGGCCCGACGCCTGTCGGCTTCGGCGACGAGATTCCAGCCTTCATGCTGATCGCCGGCAAGGCGTGACAGTCGCTCCATGGCATTCCCCGGCATCGATTTTCCGGGCCTCGGCTGCGGGCTCGCGATTTTGCGGGACGGCAAGATCCTTCTCTGCCGGCGCCTGAAGGCACCGGAGGCCGGCCACTGGAGCATCGTCGGCGGCAAGGTCGACCACATGGAGCGCGCGGAGGATGCCGCACGCCGGGAAGCGGAAGAGGAAAGCGGCCTCTCGATCCGTTCGACGCGGTTTCTCTGCATCAGCGAGCAGATGATCGAGGCCGACCGGCAGCACTGGATCTCGCTGATCTATGCGACGGATGATTTTTCCGGCGAGCCGCGCCTCACCGAACCGGACAAGCTTTCCCACATAGGCTGGTTCGATCTTACCGCCCTGCCCCAGCCACTATCCCGCTTCGCGGCGGATGCCGTGCGCGCGCTTGGGTAAGGCTTGTTCCGCGCACTCACTTCTTCGCCCTGAGCGCGGCTGAATAGGCCAGCTTCACCCAGCGGGCCATCTCGTCCGGATCGTCATAGGCCGAATCAGGAATGCTCCAATAGGGCATTTTCACCGGCTTGCCCTTGCCGTCATAGGCCCATTGCCGGGCGCCGGCCTCCTCCAGCTGCAGAGCCGTTTCGGCGTCACCCTTCAGAAGGATCTCCCCGTCGACCTCGACGGCGAGAATGACGCCATCGCAATAGATGCCCTTGCCGCCGAACATGCGGCGAATGCTGATCGGACCCAATGTCTGAAACATCTCCTCGATCGCGGGATTGTCCATCGCTCACTCCTTCAATGTGCCGCCGGCGGCCAGGACTGCTTCGGGCGTATCGACATCGAGGCGCGCGGCGGCGCCCAGTTCAACATCGATCACCGGAAGACCACAGCTTTCGATTATATCCCTCGCCCCCACATCGCCTACGAGGTGCCGTACCGCCGCGAAGGTGGATCGCGGCAGGATGACCGGATTTCCGCGCTGTCCCTCGGAAACCGCTCGCACGACGGCACTGCCCGATTCACCGTCGAAAGCCGCAATCATCGTTGCGAGATGCTCCGACGTGACACCCGGCATGTCTGCCAGCATCACCAGCATGCCGCCCGCGTCCGCTCCCGCGGCCGACAGACCTGCAATGAGCGACGACGCCATGCCGCTCTCGTAGTCGGGGTTCGAGGCAAACGTCACCGGCAGGCCGGATAGTGCAGCCCGGATCTCGCCCTCGCGGTAGCCGGTGACCACCACGACCTTGCCTTTGCCGCCGGCCAGTGCCATCTCGACTGAGCGGCGAACGAGCGGCACGCCATCGAATTCGGCAAGAAGTTTGTGCCGCCCTGCGGGTCCCATCCGGCTTGCCCGGCCGGCAGCCAGCACGACGATCGCGACCGGACCGGGCTGCGGCCTGACTGCTGCTTCCCGCGGCTGCGGCCGCGCCGGGATCTCCTTCAGCAAACCACCGACGCCGAGTCCGGTAATGTCGGCCGGGCTCGGCCACTCGCCGGCGAGCAGCCGGTCGAGGATCCAGTCGAAGCCATTTTCCTTCGGGCTGCGGGCGCAGCCGGGTGCACCGATGACGGGGATTTCGCCCAGGCGGCCAAGAACGAGCAGATTGCCCGGGTCGACGGGCATGCCGACGTGCTCGACGGTCCCGCCGGCGCGCCGGATCGCGGCCGGCACCACATCTTCAGGGTCGGCGACGGCCGAAGCGCCGAAGACGATCAGCAGGTCGTGTGAAGCCTTAAGTTCGGCAATCGCCCCGGCGACGGCCGTCTCGGTGTGAGGGAGACGACGCTCCGTGTCCAAGCTGCTGCCGGATTGAGCGAGCCGCGCCGCCAGCACAGCACGCGTCTTGTCCATTACCTGGCGCTTCAGCGACGGCAATTCGGTTGCGATCAAGGCGGCGCGTCGCGGCACAAAGGGTTTTACTTCAAAGGCGGGGCCGGCGCGAAGCACGGCAACTGCTTGCTCGACGAAATGTCCCGCCACCGCCAGTGGAATGATCTTGATCGTCGCCACCATGTCACCCGCACTGACGGGGACATGGTCGGCAAGACAGGCAAGCGTGATCGCCGGATCAATGCGGTTCACTTGATCGACAATGGTATCATTTGCGACGAAAAGGCCCGGCGCTGTCGCATACACATTGACGCGGCCGGTCGCGGCTGGCGAGAAACGCAGATGGTCCGGGGCGATGGCGGCGGCGATCCGAGTCGCGGCCTCATCTTCCGTGAGATCGTCGAAATCCAGTCGGGCAACGATGACTTCCCGGATATTGGCGTCGTCAAGCATGGCGAGATCATCCGGGCTCAGGCGATGGCCTTTCGCCAGCTTGCCTGCCTCTGTTTTGACGGAGTGCGCCAGAATTGCGCCTTCCGCTTGCGCAAGCGGCACAGGACCAAACCTCATGTTGCGTGCCCCTGTTCTTCGGGATCGCGATGGCGGAGGGCGCCGATGATTTGCGCAAGGACGGCGACGGCGATTTCGGCGGGGCTCGCCGCGCCGATATCAAGGCCGATCGGCGCCCTGATGCGGCCGATTTCCTCTTGCGAGACGCCCGCCGACCGCAATCTCTCGACGCGCGCCGCATGGGTCTTGCGGCTGCCGAGCGCGCCGACATAGAAGCAGCCCGCCTCGAGGGCGGCCCGGATCGGATAGTCGTCGATCTTCGGGTCGTGGGTGACGGCGGCCAGGGCCGTATAGCGGTCGAGCGGTCGCGTCGGCAGAACATCTTCCGGCCAATCCGCCAGAAGCTCGATGTCCTGGAAGCGCTCCGCCGTCGCGAAGGCGGTGCGCGGGTCTATGATGGTCATGTCGAAGCCGGCGACCGGCGCCAGCCGCGCAAGCGCCTGGGAGATATGGACGGCGCCGATGACAACCAAGCGCGGCGGCGGCAGGTAGACGTTGATGAAGGCGGGTTGGTCGTCGAGCGTCGCAAGTTTGGGACGACCCGACCGAAGCGTTTCAGAGATGGCGGCCTCCCATTCGGCCGGGAATGCTTCGCCCTCGATGAAGGCCTGCGCGCGGCCGCTCGAAATATCATTGACGACCACGGCGGGCCGCCGTGCCGACCGCGCCTCGTTCAGCTTCTCAAGAGTGGACAGTTGCATGGTCTCAGCCGTCTATTCGCTCAACATAGACCCGGATCCGGCCGCCGCAGGATAGGCCGACCCGCCATGCCGTTTCGTCGGCGACGCCGAATTCGAGAACCTTCGAGACGCCTGACGCGATCACGTCGGCCGCTTCGCTGACGACGGCGCCTTCGACGCAACCGCCGGACACAGAGCCTTCGAAATTGCCCTCGCCGTCAATGACCAGATGGCTGCCGACTGCGCGGGGCGCGGAGCCCCAGGTCTCGATGACCGTCGCCAATGCCACGGCCCGGCCTTTCCTGTGCCATGCCTCGGCAATCTCCAACGGGTCGAGCATCTTCGCTTCGTTCGTCATATTGTTGGTACTCCCGCTGGTCCCCTCTTAGATCATGATGATCTAAGCGCAGTTCAACCCATCTCATCGCTTCAAGTCGCAGGCCGGAGCGCGGCTCGCCATGGATCAAGGAAGCGCCGTGGGTCGGCGTCGCGCCTCCGCTCGCCGGACAGGGACTTTACCAGTTCTTCGACGGATTCCAGATTGTGCACGGTCCGAAATTCATCGACATGCGGCAGCATTGCCCTGACACCGCGGGCCCGCGCCTCGAAGCCCTCGAAGCGGAGCAGCGGATTGAGCCAGATCAGTCGGCGGCAGGAGCGATGCAGGCGATCCATCTCGATCTCAAGTTGCACCGTGTCGTCACGCTCGAGGCCGTCGGTCATCAAGAGGACGATAGCGCCCTGTCCCAGGACACGCCGAGACCAACGACGGTTGAACTCCTGCAGCGTTTCGCCGATGCGGGTACCGCCCGACCAGTCCTTGACCGCAGCGACGCATTCGTCGAGCGCCTCGTCGGGATCACGATTGCGCATTTGGCGGGTGACGTTCGTCAGCCGCGTGCCGAAGAGAAAAGTCTCAACGCGGTGGCGCTCTTCTGTCAGTGCATGCAGGAAATGCAGGAACACCCGCGTATACTGCGTCATCGAGCCCGAAATATCCGCAAGCACGACGAGCGGCGGATGCCTGAGACGCGGCTCCCGGAAGCGAGGCTGGATGAACTCGCCGCCGAGCCGCATGGCATCGCGCATGGTCGCGCGCGGATCGATCCGGGCCGGCCGATGGGACGGGCGGAAGCGCCGTGTCTTGACCCGATCGAAGGGCAGGAGCAGCGACGACATCGCCCTACGCGCCTCGGCGATTTCTGCGGCCGTCATCTGCGCAAAATCCGCCTTGCGAAAGAGCTCCCGGCCTGAGGCGGTGAAGCGCGCGTCGATCTCGATCTGCTCCTCCTCCTGAGCCTGTCGAGTGTCGTCCCGGCCGCTCAGGAGCGCTTCGCTAAGGCGTGCCTCGCCGGCTCGCCGCCGCCGATCATCTCTTACGCGTGCAGGGGCGACGGGCGACAATAGCGCGATCATCTTGCGGACGAGATCGCGCTTGCGCCAGAACAGGCGGAACGCTTCATCAAAGAGCGGCTGGTCCTCGTGCCTCTTCACCAGCGTGCATTGCAGCGCGGCGTAGAACTCCGGGCGCGATCCGATGCCGATTGCGCCGACCGCTTCGATGGCGTCCGCAATCGCGCCCGGACCGATCCGCATGCCTGCCCGTCGCAGCGCCCGGGCGAAGAAGACAATGTTGTCGGCAAACTGCCCGCGGTCCGGGCGATGGCTTACTCCCGCGGCATCCGGCGCGCCCGTCATGGTGTCAGCCCTCAGCCGAAAGTTCGCGCTTGACCTCTTCGAGCAACCTGCGCCCTTCAGCGCCCTCTATCCGGGAGATGTCATCCTGATACTTGAGCAGCGTTCCAAGCGTATCGGCGAGGGTCTCCGGATCGAGCGCCAGCGCATCGAGCTCGGTCAGCGCCGTCGCCCAGTCGATCGTCTCCGCGACGCCGGGATTCTTGAAGAGATCGACCGTCCGGAGCTTCTGGACATAAGCGACGATCTCCCGGGAGAGCGTCGCATTGCAGCCCGGCACCTTGCGCCGGATGATCTCCAGCTCCTGTGACGCGCGGGGATAGTCGACCCAATGATAGAGGCAGCGGCGCTTCAAGGCGTCGTGGATTTCGCGCGTCCGGTTGGTGGTGATGATGACGATCGGCGGCTCCTCGGCGCGGATCGTTCCAAGCTCGGGAATGGTCACCTGGAAGTCCGAAAGAACCTCGAGGAGGAAAGCCTCGAAGGCCTCGTCGGTGCGGTCGAGCTCGTCGATCAGAAACACCGGCGCGCGGCCGGCATTCGCCGAGATCGCCTGAAGCACCGGACGCCGGATGAGGAAGCGTTCCGAGAAAATGTCGCTTTCCACCCTTTGCCGGTCGACCATGCCTGCGGCCTCCGAAAGGCGGATTTCCAGCATTTGCGCCGGGTAGTTCCATTCATAGACGGCGGAGGCGACGTCGAGTCCTTCATAGCATTGCAGCCGGATCAGCGGTCGATCGAGCGAGCGGGAGAGCACCTTGGCGATTTCGGTCTTGCCGACCCCGGCTTCTCCTTCGAGAAAGAGCGGGCGCTTCATTCTGAGTGCCAGGAAAAGAACGGTGGCGAGAGCGGTTCCGGCGAGATAGTTCTCCGATTCCAGCAGCGCCATCGTCTCGTCGATGGACTGGGGCGTTCTGCCTGTCTCGTGTCTCGCCATGTTCGCTCCTCTGCCGAGGAAAATTATAGCGTGCGGTATCCCCGGTCCACATAAATGAGCGGTGGTGTCTTTTCGCCGATCCGTACGTCGACCACCTCGCCGAAGAGTATCGCGTGGGTAGCCATGATCTTCACTTCGATCAGACGGCAATCGAAGGCGGCGATGGCGTCGGCGAGAATTGGCGCCCCGGTCGCAAGCTGCGTCCAGCGGCCGAGGGCAAATCGGCGCTCCATCTCGAGTTGATCGCGTCCGGAAAAAGCATGGGCCAAGGCGAGATGCTGCCTGCCCAGGACGTTCAGTGCAAAACTGTCGTTGCGGAAAAAGATATCGTTGCGGGGATTTGCCGCATTGAGGCAGGCAAGGATCGTCGGAGGTTCGTCCGATACCGAACAGGAGGCAGTGATGGTAACGCCGCGCCGCTCGTCACTATCCGCTGCGGTGATCAACTGCACGTGATGAGACAGGCGGCTCATCGTATCGCGGTAGCTTATCGGGTCCAGCCGGGTCTTCTCCAACACATCACGCTCCGGATCGGTATCTCGCACATACATAGACTGTCGCAAGGAATATGAAACTAGGCCGACCGAGAATCTTGCCGATCAGCGCATACGCATGACGCAGATCGGGCGATCCCCCGTTCCTGCCAGCATCTTTTCCTTTGACGAGTTGAGCCACTTCCTTAAAACAGGACGTGCGATAGCGGGAAAAAACATGCTGAAATCAATTGGTACGACCCTTTTCGTCGCCGCGCTGACGCTGACTTCTCCCGCGCTTGCCGCCGGCCTGAAGATTGCCGTCGTCGCTCCCGCCGACGGACCGTTTGCGGCGCTCGGCAAGCAGATCACCGATGGCGCCGCCTTCCAGGCAGGCGACCGGGGAAGCGAGATCGTTCCCATCGCAGAAAGCTGCGATCCGGCAGGCGGCGAGGCGTTGACGAAGGCGCTGCTGGCCAGCGGTGCCGAGGCGGCGATCGGCTTTCTCTGCACCGAGAGCCTGGAAGCAGCTCTGCCGGCGCTGGCCGTGGCCGGGATACCCGCCATCACGCTTAGCGTGCGCTCGGACATTCTCATCGAGGACGCCCTCAAGAAGAAATGGCCGCTCTTCCGCCTGGCACCGAGCGGCAAGGCCGAGGCCGCGGCGATCACCGATGCGATCGTGACGAACTGGAGGGACAAGCCGCTGGCCCTCATCGACGACGGAACGATTCACAGCCGCGAACTTGTCGAAAGCGTCCGTAACGCCCTTGCGGAGATCGGTATCACCCCTGTCTTCACCGACACCTACCGGCCGGCGCAGGAACAGCAGGTGAGTCTCGTTCGGCGCCTGGCGAAAAGCGGCGCGACGCATGTGTTCACCGGCGGCGACCGCAACGACACGGCCGTCATCGCCCGCGACGCGAAGGCGGAGTATGTTTCGATAACCTTGCTTGGCGGCGATACGCTGAACGCCGCGGATCTGGACGTGCCGCTGGAAAATGGCGTGCTGGCCGTTACCATTCCGGATCCCGCCCGGTCGAGCGAAGCAGCACCGGTCGTCACGGCAATGCGCGCCGCCAGGATTGAACCAGATGGTTACGTTCTCCCCGCCTTTGCAGCCGTGTCGCTTCTCGAGCAGGCGAAGGATCAAGCGGAGAAGGATGACAAGGCTGTTCTGGACGCTCTTTCGAAGGGCCCCTACGCGACCGTCCTCGGGCCGATCGGCTTCAACGGCAGCCATGAACGGGCCGAAAGCCCCTACCGGCTGATGCAATGGCGGGACGGCCGCTTCGTGGACGCGCCCGATGCAGGCAAGGCCGAGTGATGCGGAAGGGACCGACCAATCTGATCACCGACGTCGCGGGGATCCTGGTCGGCAACGCCGAGGATCACCGGCTGAAATCCGGCGTCACGGCCGTACTTTGCGACCCGCCGGCCACCGCCGCGGTTCAGGTCCTGGGCGGCGCACCGGGAACGCGTGAGACCGATCTCCTCGCCCCGCACAATACGGTCCAGGCGGTCGACGCAATCGTACTTTCCGGCGGCTCAGCCTTCGGGCTGGACGCGGCCTCGGGCGCTCAGGCTGCATTGCGGCAAATGGGACGCGGCTTTCCCGTCGGCCCGCACCGGATCCCGATCGTTCCGGCGGCAATCCTCTTCGACCTGATGAATGGCGGAGATAAGGATTGGGGGCAATTCTCACCCTATCGCGACCTCGGCTATGACGCGGCACGCGCCGCGGCCGAGACCTTCGCGACCGGCAGTGCCGGCGCCGGAACGGGAGCACTCACGGCCACTTTCAAGGGCGGCCTCGGCTCCGCCTCGACCGTCCTCGCAAATGGCATCACCGTCGGTGCCCTTGTCGCCGTCAACGCGCTCGGCTCGGCAACCATCGGCGACACCCGCCATTTCTGGGCTGCCCCATTTGAACTGGATGGCGAATTCGGTGGGCTCGGTATGCCGTCTCCCTGGCCGCAGGATGCGGCGCAGCCGCGGCTCAAGTTCCGGGAGCGAGAGGCAGTAGCCGCCAACACAACGATTGCCGTCATCGCCACGGATGCGGTCCTCTCGAAGGCCGAGGCGAAACGCCTGGCGATTGCCGCCCATGACGGCTTCTCCCGAGCGCTGTGGCCGTCCCATACACCGCTTGACGGCGACCTCGTTTTCGCGCTCTCGACGGGCGCCACCGGCAAGACGCTGCTTCTGGAGGATTTCATCGACCTCGGCGCCGCCGCGGCGGCGACAATGGCCCGGGCGATCGCGCGGGGCGTCCACGATGCCATACCGGCCGCGAGCGATATCAAACCGGCCTGGTCGGCATTGGCCCTATGACGAAGGCCTGCCTTCGCATGTTGTTCGGCCGGTCGCGGAATGCTATGGGCGCGGGAAAGACCGGAGGCTGTTCATGACCCACCCCATTCGCATTGCCCCATCGATCCTGGCGGCCAACTTCTCCAAACTGGGCCAGGAGGTCCGCGACGTCGTCGATGCCGGCGCCGATTGGATCCACCTCGACGTCATGGACGGGCATTTCGTGCCGAACATCACCTTCGGACCCGACGTCATCAAGTCGCTGCGCCCCTACACGGACGCGACCTTCGATTGCCATCTGATGATCGCGCCGGCCGATCCATTTCTCGAAGCGTTTGCCAAGGCCGGATGCGATATCCTGACTGTCCATGCCGAGGCAGGCCCGCATCTGCATCGTTCCCTGCAGATGGTGAAGGCACTCGGCAAGAAGGCCGGGGTCTCGCTCAACCCCGCGACTCCCGAAAGCGCCCTCGAATACGTCCTCGATACTGTCGATCTCATCCTGGTGATGACGGTCAATCCGGGCTTCGGCGGTCAGAAGTTCATCGCCGCGATGGAAGAGAAGATCCGCCGCATCAAGAAAATGGTCGGCAATCGGCCGATCGAAATCGAGGTGGATGGCGGCATCACGCCCGAGACCGCCGGCATCGTCACAGGGGCCGGCGCCAACGTGCTGGTCGCCGGCTCGGCGATCTTCAAGGGCGACTCCGTCGACGCCTACCGCGCCGCCATCGAGGCGATCCGCACGCCGGCCGAGAAGGGTCGGCGATGAGCTTGCGGGCAGCGATCGCGGCTGCAGTTCTGATTGCTGAGGTGATTGCCGCTCCGCCCGCGATCGCCGGCGACTATGCCAGCCTTCAGCCAATCGGCTTCTCTTCGGACGGCAAGGTCTTCGGCTTCGAGGAATATGGCATACAGGACGGCTCCGGCTTTCCCTATTCGTCTATCTATGTCCTCGACACTCAGACCGACACGTTCCTGCCCGGCGCGCCCGTACGCGCCCGTGTGGAGGAGGATAACGGAGCCCTTCCCCGCGCTCGCCGAGACGCGCACCGGCGCGCGGCGCCGCTGATCGACGCCTACCGCCTTCTCGACACGCCCGGACTACTCGCCGCCTACAATCCAGTGACGGAGCCGGACACGGCGGACCACAGGCTACGCTACGATGCATTCCCAGCCGATCCGCCGTTCCGCAAGACCTACGAGTTGCAGCTTGAAGAAAAGAGCTTGGCAGCCGAGGGCATCTGCAAGGACCTCCTGAAAGACGTCAAAGGCTTCCGCCTCGTCATGACGGAGAAAGCCGGAAAGCCCGTATCCGAGGTGCTGCAGGATGATAGCCGCATTCCGGAAAGCCGCCGCTGCCCGACCGGCTACCGGATCGGCGGGGTGGTGACTCACGTCGATGACGACGGCGTGCAGGCGCATGTCGTCATGGTCCTCGTCAAATCCCTTGGCTTCGAAGGCACGACCGATGGGCGCTGGATCGCGGTGCCGTTCTGGCCCGGGCGATGAACGAGCAGCCGGCCGCCGGGGGGAATGTCGCCGGTCCTGGCAGCCGCTCGAAACGTGGGCGCATCCGTCGTGCCATCCCGCCCTGGCGAGAAACCTTCCTCGGTGCTCCCGCCTGGGCTCTGGCGATGGCATTTTCCGCCTGGTACGCGCTTTGGCTGCGCGAGCATGACGCGACGTTCCACCTCGAAAGCATTCTGCTGCTCTACGCTTTCGGCGGCCTCATCGCCTGGCCGCTTTCGCTTTTCGGTGGCCGCTGCATGGCAGAGGGCCGCGGCATCGAAACGCGCTTTGCTGCCTATCTCCTGAGCCTGATCGCCGGAACCGTCGGACTGACGGGGCTGCTCTTCGCCCTGGATTACCGGCTCTTCTATGCGCAGTGGCATGCGACGACTGGATCCCGCATCTGGTTCTATCAGGCGCTGTTCACGTCGGCCTCAGCGTTCTACCAATTTCTGGTGCTGGGGATCAGGCTATACCTGCCCTTCGGGGCGCTCGCCCTCCTGCTGGCGAGCCTCGGACTTGCTCGGCGGCAATAGCGTTGAGCTTCTGTCCCATCTTTGATAGAGGCACAGCCATCCTCCACTGACGATGAAAGCATAGAGCCCATGATCCCCCGTTACTCCCGGCCGGAAATGGTGGCCATCTGGTCGCCGGAAACGAAGTTCCGCATCTGGTTCGAGATCGAGGCGCATGCCTGCGACGCTCTCGCCGAAATCGGCGTGATCCCGAAGGAAGCGGCCAAGACCATCTGGGAAAAGGGCGGCGCGGCCGAGTTCGATGTGGCGCGCATCGATGAAATTGAAGCCGTCACCAAGCACGACGTAATCGCCTTCCTTACGCATCTTGCCGAATTCGTCGGTCCGGACAGCCGCTTCGTCCACCAGGGAATGACTTCGTCGGACGTGCTCGACACCTGCTTCAACGTGCAGCTCGTCCGTGCCACGGACCTCCTGCTCGCCGACCTCGACAGGCTGCTCGAGGCGCTGAAGCGCCGCGCCTTCGAACACAAGGATACGGTGACGATCGGCCGCTCGCATGGCATTCATGCGGAGCCGACGACCTTCGGCGTCAAGCTGGCGCTTGCCTATGCGGAATTCGACCGCTGCAAGGAGCGCCTGCTCGCCGCCCGTGAAGAGATTGCCACCTGCGCCATCTCCGGTGCCGTCGGCACCTTCGCGAATATTGATCCGCGCGTCGAGGAACATGTCGCAGAGGCGCTCGGCCTGAGGCCCGAGCCGGTCTCCACCCAGGTGATCCCGCGCGACCGCCACGCCATGTACTTCGCTACGCTTGGCGTCATCGCCTCGTCGATCGAGCGGCTTGCAACGGAAATCCGCCACTTGCAGCGCACCGAGGTGCTGGAGGCGGAGGAATATTTCTCGCCCGGCCAGAAGGGCTCCTCGGCTATGCCGCACAAGCGCAATCCGGTGCTGACGGAGAATCTGACCGGCCTTGCCCGCATGGTCCGCGCCTTTGTCGTTCCGGCCATGGAAAACGTGGCGCTCTGGCATGAGCGCGATATCTCGCATTCCTCGGTCGAACGGATGATCGGGCCGGACGCGACGGTGACGCTCGATTTCGCGCTGGCGCGGTTGACCGGGGTTATCGACAAGCTGCTCGTCTACCCGGACAACATGTTGAAGAACATGAACAAGTTCCGCGGACTTGTTCATTCGCAGCGGGTACTTCTCGCCCTTACCCAGGCCGGCGTCTCTCGCGAGGACGCCTATCGGCTCGTCCAGCGGAACGCCATGAAGGTCTGGGAGGAAGGCAAAGACTTCCTGGAGGAACTCTTGGCGGACCAGGAAGTCCGTGCGGCGCTCTCAGAAGAGGACATTCGCGAGAAGTTCGATCTCGGCTATCACACCAAGCATGTCGACACGATTTTCCGCCGGGTTTTCGGGACGGTCTGAACCGCGTCCCACTCAAGAATGCCTCGGATCGGCCCGCATTTGAGCGCTTGCTTCAAATGCGGCCGATTTTATTAGCCCGTCCTTTAGCGCTCTCGTGGAATCTGAACCTCAAACAATGAGGTTCGAGGAAGCCATGGCGTTTAGGGAGAGCGTTCAGCGCGCATCCACGCGCAACGAGACGAAGATTACCGGCACGGTCACCTGCAAGACCGGCTCGAGCAACGGTGTCGTGAAGGATCTTTCCGACGAAGGTATCTGTTTTCAGCTGCTGTTCGATATCGGAGCCCGAATGGGCCAGGAAGTAACAATCCGCAGCGAGGAGCTCGGCTTCCTCACCGGGATCGTGCGCTGGTCGCGCGGCGACAGGATCGGCATCAAGCTCAAACTGTCATCGAATACGGCTGCGCAGATTTCGTCTTATTACAAATTTTTCCGGTAGCAGACGGCCGGCCAAACGGCCGACCGCCCGCTTTGCGGTCTAACGGATCGGCTGGGCCGGCTCCACCATTTTTCGATAGAGATGCCAAGTGGCGTGCCCAAAGATCGGCATGATCACCGCCAGGCCGACGAAAACCGGGATCGACCCGATCACCAGGCCCGTGGCAATGATCAACCCCCACAGGGCGACCGGCACCGGATTGGCGAGTGTAGCTCGGACTGAGGTCTCGATTGCCGTAAAGGCGCCGACATCCCTGTCGAGCAGCAGCGGGAAGGTGATGACGCTGATCGACAGCACAATCACCGCGAAGACGAAGCCGACCGCGTTGCCGACGAGGATCAGGTTCCAGCCCTGCTCCGTACCGATAACGCCGTTCCAGAATTCGGCGATGGAGTTCGGCGGGGCTGCGCCGAACATCGTTACGTAGAGCCCCTGGGCGACCAGGAGCCAGACGACGAAAATGACGAACAGCAGGGCCGCCACCGCCAGGATCGACGGAATTGCCGGATTGCGGTGCAGCCGCAGCGCATGCGGCCATGACGCGTCCATGCCGAGTTCGCGGCGCCGGCTGATCTCGTAGAGACCGATGGCCGCGACAGGCCCGATGAGGGCAAAGCCGGATGCGAGCGGATAGAGCAACGGCAGCATGTTCGCCCCCGCGCTCCAGGTCATCAGCACGACGCCGGCAACAGGATAAATGAGACACAGAAAAACATAATGCGACGGCTTTTCGCGGAAATCGTCAAATCCGCGACGCAGCGCATCGAACACATCTGCAATGCCAATCTTTCGTATCTCGGGATGAACGGCGCTTTCGTTCGCCCCCGAGAGGACATGGAAGGTTGTCATGGCTCACACTCCTCAACGAACCAGAGCAGCCATGGATTCGCAGCGGCGGCGAAAAATGGCCGTTGCGAACCGCGACCGCCATCTCGGATTATACAGAAAATGCAACCCTTGTCGCCTCCGCCTTGACTTCGGCTCTTTTCGTCGCCAAATCGCGGCGATCATGAAGGTTTCAGAAGCACATATCCTGATCGTTCCGGGCTATACCAACTCCGGTCCGGACCATTGGCAAAGCCGCTGGGAGCGCAAGCTGTCAACGGCGCGCCGCGTCGTGCAGGCGGAGTGGTCGAAACCTGTGCGCGAGGATTGGGTGGCGCGGATGATCGAAGAGGTCAATGCCGCGACCAAGCCGGTGGTGATTGTCGCCCATTCGCTCGGCATCGCCACCGCCGTTCATGCAATTCCGCATTGCAAGAAGAAGATCGCGGGCGGCTTTCTAGTCGCCCCGCCCGACGTCGCAAACCCGAATGTCCGTCCGAAGCATCTGATGACCTTCGGGCCCTATCCGCGCGACCCGCTGCCGTTTCCATCGCTGGTGATCGCCAGCCGCAACGATCCGTTCGGCTCCTACGAGCAGGCGGGCGACATTGCCAATGCCTGGGGATCGCTGCTCATCGATGCCGGCGAGGCCGGCCACATCAACGCCGAGTCCGGCCACGGGCCCTGGCCGGAAGGTACGATGGTCTTCGCCCAATTTTTGACGCGCCTTCAGGCTTGACCAAGCCGGACGACCGAACCTTTCATGCAGCCGCGGCTGACGCATTCCTGACCGCGATCCGCACCTGGAAATGAGGCGGACTGCCGTCAGCGGGCGCAAGCAGGAATTCACCTTCGACCTCAAAGGCCTTTTCGACCAAACCGCTTCGCGCAAGTGCGACGGCATCGCCGCTGTAGCGAATTTCGCCGCCGGTCATGAGCACGATCCGGTCGGCGATCGCCATCGCGTGGTTGAGATCGTGAATGGAGAGGACGACCGCCACCTTGCGTTCCCGCGCGAGCCGGCAAAGCAGTTCGAGAATCTCGACCTGGTGACCGATGTCGAGGAAGGAAGTCGGCTCATCGAGAAGGAGTATCCGCGCTTCCTGGGCCAGCGCCGCCGCGATCCAGGCACGCTGCCGTTCGCCGCCGGATAGCGCGTCAAGGCGCCGTTCGGCAAGCTCGCCCAACCCCGTCTGCTTCAGTGCCCACGAAACCGCCTGCTGATCTCGCGAGGAGAAGCCGGCGAAGAGGCCGAGATGGGCAAAGCGTCCCTGGCGCGCGAGTTGTTCCACGGTCATGTTCTCGGGTGCCAGCGGCGCCTGCGGCAGGAAGGACAATCTTTTCGCCAGTTCCCGTCTCGTCCACCGGTCTACGGTACGCCCCTCGATCATCGTGCTTCCCGATGAGGGCCGGTTTAGGCCGGCAAGGGCATGGAGCGCCGTGCTCTTGCCGGAACCGTTCGGGCCGATGAGCGCGATGATCTCGCCGGGAGCGACATCGATGGAAAAGTCGCTGAGCACGGTCAGTTCGCCATATCGAACCGAGATCTTTCTTGCGGACAGGAGCATCGGAGTCCTCACTGGTGGCGTCGCAACAGGATAAGGAGAATGGGGGCACCGGCGAAGGCGGTGACGACGCCGATCGGAATTTCCTCCGGGCCACCGATCAGGCGCCCGGCAAGGTCGGCGGCCGTTACCAACGCCGCACCGATAAGGGCGGCGAGCGGCAGGACGAGATGGAAATGCCGGCCCGCAACGAAGCGCGCCAGGTGCGGCACCACGAGCCCGACGAAGATCAGCGGGCCGACCGCGCCGACGGCACTTGCCGCCAGCATGCTGGAGATCGCCAATACGAGGCTGAACCACAGGCGGTAAGAGAGGCCGAAGGAGCGGGCGGCATCCTCCTCGAACCGTAACATTGCCAGGGGTCGGACTACGAATGGGAGCGCCAGGAATCCGGCGATCGTGAATGGCAGGAGAAACAATACATGCTCCCAGCCCCGGGCATAGAGACTGCCCGCAAGCCATTGCATGACGATCTCGATCCGGGCGCTGCCCCATCCAACGACGATCCCCATGGCGATCGCATGCAGGAAGGCTCCGATCGCAATGCCGCATAGCGTCAGCCGCAAAGCGCTCAAGCCCTTGCCGAGCGCCAGGACATAGATCAGCGCGCCGCCGAAGAGCCCGCCTCCGCATCCCACAAGTGGCAGCCAGCCGACAGGCAAAGCATAAAGCGTGTTGGAATCCGAGTTCAGACGGTAAACGGCGAAGAACAGGAAGACCGTCACGGCGAGGGTCGCACCCTGTGAGATTCCCATGATCGTCGGGTCTGCAAGCGGGTTGCGGGTGATCGATTGCAGCAACACGCCGGCAACGGCGAAATGCATGCCCGCGAGTATCCCGGTTGCGATCCTCGGTATGCGGATCGTTGCGATGATGAGGTTGCCCTGGTCAGATCCATGGCCGGTCAGTACCGCCATGATCTCCGCCGCGGGCAGGTCCACGACACCAAAGAAGACCGAAAGAAGGATGAGGCCGATTGCTCCGAGGGTCAGGCCGGCGACCTGCTGGCGGGTGAAAGGCCTTGCAGCGGAGGCGGTAGCAAGAGTCATGCGAGCGCTCCCCTGCCCATGAAGATCTCACGGCGCTGCGCCAAATAGATGAAAATCGGACCGCCGATCATCGCAGTGAATATGCTGACCGGGATCTCACGCGGGGCCGCGACCGAGCGTGCCAGCACATCGGCCGTCAGGAGCAAGCCGCCGCCAATCGCAAGGTTGAGCATGAGCGACCAGAAGCTATCCCTTGGACGCAGGAGCCTCACGAGGTGCGGCGCCGCCAGCCCGACAAAGGCGACAGGTCCCGCAACCGGGGTGACCCCGGCCACAAGGCCGATCGCTGCGAGCAACAGGAGTGGCTTCCAGACGGAGAGATTGACGCCCATGCCTGCGGCGACCTCGTCTCCGAGCGCCAACACGCCAATCACCCGGTGACTGGCGACCACCACCGCCAGGCCGGAAACTATCCAGGGCAGCATGTACATGATCTGCGGCCAGGACCTGCCCTGGAAACCTCCCGACAACCAGAACAGCACGGAGGGCGATTGCGGACCGCCCCTGAGGAGCACGTAGGTCGTGATCGCGTTGAGGAACAAGGCGACCGTAATGCCGCCGAGCGCGGTGTGGAGGGCCGAGGCCCGACCGCCGCGCGCAACCCAGATCGTCATGGAGGCTGCCGCTAGCCCGCCGGCCATGCCGATCCCGGGGTAATAGAACGACGATATGGCCGGGAAGAAGACGAAGGTGCTGACGATCGCCGCTACGGCGCCGGACGAAACACCGGTCAGGTCGGGTGCAGCCAACGGGTTCCTGGTGAGCGACTGCAGAAGAAACCCGGAAACCGCCAGCGCGCCGCCGGCGAGAAAGGCGGCAATGCTGCGCGGCATGCGGAGGGTCCAGACGATGATGCCATCAGTTCCCTGGTTGGGAGAGGCGAGTGCCGTCAAAGCCTCTGCCAGCGTCATCGGCTTTGCGCCGATCACCAGGCCAGCCACCGCGACAGCAAAGGCAGTTGCCGAGATGATCATAGTCAAGAAGGCTGAGCGGGAAGAGAGGCTCATCGCGCCGGCTCCGCAACAGCAGCAGGAGCGGCGCCCCGTTCGAACAGCAGCACCATGCCCGTGGCTGCCGCGGCCAGTCCCGCACCCATGCCGATCCAGACGCCGAGCACGCCCGGGTAGAGGTGGAAGCCCACCAGCCATGCAGTCGGGGCTCCAACGATCCAGTAGCTACCGAACGTGATCCAGAACCCCTGCCCGGCGCGGCCGATGCCCCGCACCGCGCCGATGCCGATGTTCTGCAGGAAATCGAAGATCTGAAAAAGCGCCGCTGCGAAAAGAAGCCCGGTTGCGATTTCATGCAGACCAGCGTCCCCGTCCGGCTTTATGGAAAAAAGAGCCAATACCTCGGATGGGAAAAGCATCAACAGGGCCGAAAAGGCCGAAACTACCGCAAGTCCAAGACAGAGGCCGCTGCGGCCAGCTCCGAGCGCGCCCGCGCCGTCGCGCGCACCGATCGCCTCACTGACGCCGACGGATGTGGCGTGCGAAAGGCCGATCGACAGCATGAATACGACATAGATGATCTGGTTGACGGCCGCATGCGCCGCGAGCGCGGCCGCCCCGTAGGTTCCTGCCATGAGGGCGATCAGCGTGGTGAATCCCGCCTCGAAGGCATAGGAGCCCGCGGTTGGCACGCCGATCTTCAAAGTGCGCCTCAAGGCCGATCCGATCTCCACTGCGGATTTTTCCCGGATGAAACGCGTCGTACCGTGGGTGACCGACGCGATCGCGACGAACTGCAACAGATAGGAAATCGAGCTCGACGCGGCGACACCAGCAACACCGAGCGCGGGCAAGCCGAATGCTCCGAACAGGAAGCCGTAGTCAAACACGGCGTTCACTACAACCGTGCCGAGGGTGATCAGAAGCAGCAGATTGGCGCGCCGTCCGCCGACGACGACGCCACGGTAAGCGTAGAACCAGAACAAGGGGAACAGCCCCGGCGCAGCGAAGAGAAGATAGCGCGCCGCAAATTCCGAAACGTCCTCGTCCTGCCCGAACCAGGGAAGAAGAAGAAAGCCGCCGAAAGCCAGAACCAACGCACCTATGGCGGCGGCACCCGTCGCGATGGCAAGCCCCGCGAGAAGATGTGCTCGGAAGATACCAGCGCGGCTGTTCTCCGCGACAAGGTTGGACGTGCCGACGACGAGGCCGAAGCCCATCGTTCGCAGCAAATTGAACAGAGTGAAGCCGAGCGCGCCGGCCGCCAGCGCCGTGCCGCCCACCCAGCCCAGCATGATCATGTCCGTGGTGGAAATGGCGACCTGCGCCAGCTGCACGGCGGACAATGGCATGGCGAGCGCGCCGATGCGGCGCGCCTGGGCGAATGTGGGATAAGAAAGCGACACGGCAGGCATATCCGGTTTGGCGGCCGCTTTTCGCGGCCGCCGACTGATCAGTTGACGGTCGCCGGGATCATCTTGCGAGCCTCGGCCTTGACGTCGATGGCCGGGAAGACATCCGGGTAAAGAAGATTCGCTGCCTCGCGCAGGACCATCTCGCGGGCAATCGGCCCATGCGCCTCGACCCAGTGATCGCCGACATAGTGGACCCGCCCGTTCTTGACGGCCGAGAGCTGCTGCCAGATCGGATTGTTTTCATGCGGACGATCCGGACCGTAGTCATAGACGAAAATGACTTCCGGATCCTTTTCCAGCATGGTTTCGAGGCTCATCTCCATGCCCCAATTGTCCGGGACCGACGGGGTCGGGTTCTGCCCGGCAATGTTCTCTGCGCCGAGGGCGACGAGTATCGCGGCCGTCATGTTTTCTGAACGGAAGACCCATGGCGTGTCGCCGCCCCACATCACGACGAAGCGCGGGTGCTTGTCCTTCGGCGCCTTTTCAGCGAAGGCCGCCAGATCTGCCTTGAATTGAGCGTTCAATTCCTGCCCGCGCTTGGTTTCGCCAAGAACGGTCGCGAGCTGGCCGATGGTCCGGTCGCTATCGGCAAAAAGCTCGAGGCTGTAGGCAAGGTAGGGGGCGATCTTCTGATACTGGTCGGCATTGCCTTCCGTATAGCGCCGGATCGCGACGGTTACGTCCGGCTTTGCCTCGGCAAGCAGTTCGAGATTGGGCGTCGCGCGTTGACCGATCTGTTTCACCCCATCGAGAAGGCCGCCGAGGAAATCGGGGCTTCGGCCTTCGACCATGTAGGTGGCGGCGACCGGCTTGAGGCCCAGTGCAAGCGCCACGTCCGCGGCAAAATAAGAGACGGACGCGATCCGCTTCGGCTTCGCCGGAACCGAGACGGCAACGCCGCGGTCGTCAATGACGTTGAAGGTCGCATCTTCGGCACGCGATTGACTTGCGATACATGCCGACAGCGCAAGGCTTGCGGCAAGAAACCGACCGAGAACGGCGCGATTCTCGATTTTGGCGGGGCTCGGGAACATGAACGGTCACTCCGGATGGGAATTCTTGAAATCAGTAGATTGCTCGGTCTGACGGGCCGCGCTTGCGTGACGTGCAATCGCCCCCGCGGCTCGCACGCGGCGGTCGCGGGAACAGGCGATGTCCTGTACGGGCTTCAAAGCAGGCGAGTTCCAGTTATCAGTTGCTGTCTGGCTGGAATCTGGATAGTCATGGTCAACTTATTTGCAAGCGAAAGATTTTCAGGCCGGCATGAGAATTACTCAAACGCAGCGTTTCAAATTGCCTCCGCTTTCGACCCTGCCGGCTTTCGCGAGCGCCGCGCGCACCGGCAGCCTGACGCTCACAGCCCGCGAGATGAACCTCACGCCCGGCGCAATCAGCAGACAGATCAAGTCGCTGGAGGATGCACTTGGCGTCTCGCTCTTTCATCGAAGCCACAATGCGATCTCGCTGACGGACGCGGGGCGGCAATATCTGGCGCATGTCAGCGCCGCTCTCGCGACGATCGAAAACGGTACACGTGCGCTGCAGCCTGACCGGGCAACCCTGGTCATACAGGCGCCGATAACGTTGGCGCGGCGCTGGCTCATTCCGCGTCTCGGTTCGTACCGTCAAGACAACCCGAATGTCGATCTCAGCATCCAGTCGCTGGCGCTCGGGGCGACCGGCGTGCCCGATGTCGTCATCACTTATAGGCGCGGCACGACGGAAGCCGACTTCCCGGTCGCCTTCCTGCTCGACAGGTCGATCGCCGTCTGCTCTCCCTTGCTCTCCGGTGGCTCGGGGCCGCATGTCCAGCCGCAGGATCTCCTCGATCTGCCGCTCCTGCTCGACACAGCGGATGCCTGGTCGTGGCAGCGCTGGTGCGGCGCGGCGCAGATGGCATTCAAACCGCGCGGCGGCAGCATCGCCTTCGACACCGACGAGGCGTCGATCGACGCCTGCATCTCGGGGCTCGGCATCGGCCAGGCGAGTCCCTCGCTGATCGAGCGGGAATTGCGGGAAGGTCAGTTGATCGCCTTGTGCCCGGCGATCAATCCTATCGTCGGGGCCTATGAAATTTCCATTTCGACGGGAACGCCGTCTGCACTTGCCTTCAACGACTGGCTGTCCGCCTGGAGGGAGACCGGCGGCGAACAGTGAACGGACGGCGGCCGGAGCGACCTGCCCGTCCGCCGTCAAATCTCGATGAGACGATGTGCTGGCAGGCGTCAGCCGGCGCGAACCGTCGCATTGCCCTCCTCGACCAGACGCGTCGCCGCATCGGCGACCGAAATGCGTTCGAAGGCCAGTTCGTCGGCGATCGGGCGCAGCACCCGCTGATCGAACTCCGTCGATCCGAGCGGCGCGGGAGCCGGGTAGCTGCCCACCTGGTCCTTGAGCGCATTGATGTATTTCACCGTTTCCGCCTCAGTCGGATTGAGCGAGGGCAGGATCGCCTCGCGCACTTTGGGCGACATCGGCACGCCTCGCTCGACACCGAGGATCTTGCCGGCTTCCGCGTCGTTGACGAAGAAATTGATGAACTTCGCGGCCTGTTCGCCATGCTTGGTGGTCGCGCCGATGCTCCAGATCAATGCCGGCCGGTAATAGTGCCCGGAGGGGCCGCCCTTCTCCGCGCGCGGCAGCATGCCGATGCCGAGCTTGCTCTTCATGATCAGCTGATAGCCGACCATCTGGTTCGAATAGGCCATGCCCATGGCCGAATAGCCGAGCGAAAGGCAGTTCGTATCGATCGTGTTCTGATCGAGCGTCTGGATATCGGCGCCGACGGTGCCGCCACGCTTGCGCAGTTCCTCCCAATAGGCATACCACTCCTTCGCTTCCTCGACGCCGAAACCGAGGCCGCTCTCGGTATAGAGGCTGCTGCCGCGCTGCCTCAGCCACGCATCGAAGACATATGCGTAGCGGGCCCCGTATGGCCCGCCCCAGACGTTCTTCTTGCCGGCGGCCTTGGTCATCTCGGTCGCGATGTCGGCATATTCCTTCCAGGTGGTGTCGACTCCCGGAGGTGTAATGCCTGCTTTCGCAAAGGCGTCGGCGTCATAGAACAGTGCGAAGGAATTCAGGCCGAGCCCGACGCCCCAGAGTTTCCCATCCACAGTCGTCAGCTTCAGCACATCCTTGCCGAACGAATCCACGTCCAACGTCGATGGAATGAACGGATCAAGAGCAAGGCAGGCGCCGCGCTTGGAGTAATCGGAAATCGTGCTCGGCTCGAGCTGGAAGACGTCCGCGATAGCACGGCCGGCCATCTGGGTCGCAAGCTTCGTCCAGTATCCGTCGCCGCTCAGGCTCTCGCCAACGATCGCAATGTCCGGATTTTTCTCCTGGAAGAGCTTGGCGACGCTCAAGGTCCGCTTCGAGCGATCGTTGGATCCCCACCACATGGCGCGGAGCTGCACGTTTTCGGCAGCGAAAGCCGAGGTCGCGCCGAGTGCAAGACCAGCGGCCGTGCCGGCCGAGCCGAGCAGGAATGTACGTCGATTGAGTAGCATGCCGTTCCTCCTGTCGTTGTCTGCCTCGCGCTCTCCTCCAGCGCCAGGCGAAGCCATTCTGCGAAAGCTTATGCAAGAAAATTGATTTTGCAAGATTTTGTTCGCGACTTGCAAATTTGCACAAATTGCGCGATCTTTGCGCCATGACAGACATTTCTTCCAAACGACTGCGGCAGGCCGACATCGCTACTCGGGCCGGCGTCTCCGTTTCCACCGTCTCGCGTGTCCTTGCGAACGAGCCGGGCATCAGCGACGACGTCCGCCGGCAGATCCTCCAGGTCGCCTCCGAGATCGGCTATCCGATCAAAGCCCCGCCAGCGACAAGCCCCGGCGCCTTGGCCCTGATCGCAAGCCATGGCGTGACGGGCGGCCTCAGTGTCTTTTACGAGGGGATTGTCGAGGGTCTGCGGTCCGAGGCAGCCAAGTTGGGCATGCCTTTCGATATCCGCCTTGCCAGAGAGGCGAAGGCGACACCTGAAGCGGTCCGGGAACACCTGGGATCCGTCGAAGCGGAAGGGCTCTTCCTGGTCGGGATCGACCCCGCTGACGCACTTTGCAAATGGCTCGAGGAAAGTCGCACGCCGGTCATCCTGGTCAATGGCACCGACCCGCAAATGCGTTTCGACGGCATCTCGCCCGCAAACTTCCACGGCGCCTATGCGGCGACCCGGCGATTGCTTGAGGCAGGCCATCGCCGCATCCTTCACCTGACCGGATCGCATCGGCATACGATCCGTGAACGTGTTCGCGGCTTCGAGGCGGCAATCGCTTCGGCGGACGGCGGCGAAGGGCGCGTCATCCGCCTGCCCTTCGAGGGCAATTCCAGCGTCGAGGCGCATGCGGCGACGCTCGCCGCCCTTGCCGAGGACGGCGGCTTCACGGCTGCGTTCTGCATGAACGACTTTCTCGCCGTCGGCGTGCTCGAAGCGGTCACCGAGCTCGGCCGGCGCGTTCCCGAGGATTTCGCCATCGTCGGCTTCGACGATCTGCCCTGCGCCGAAATGGCAAATCCACGGCTCGCGACGATGCGTGTCAACCGCGTGGCCCTCGGCCGCGACGCGATCGGTATGATGCACTTCCGTCTCCATCATCGCGATAGGCCCGCCCGGCACGTGTCGCACGCGGTGTTCCCCGTCGCCGGCGGAAGCTTGGAGGCGAGACGGCACCCATGACCTATGATCCCGCCAGTTCCAACCCGCTCGTCGGCAATCCGCTGGAAACACGCAGCGACATGCAGCACGCCCTGCTGGGCCTCTTCGATCCGCTGTTGCCGTATTTTTCAAAAGGGAACGCGCGCGTCCGCCTCGATGCCGCCGCCGCCCACTTCGACCGGGCCGCAGCCGATCTCGAGGGCTTCGCGCGGCCGCTTTGGGGGCTTGCACCGTTTGCCGCCGCCGGCGGCGATTTCCCCCATTGGCGCCGCTATGTCGAGGGCATCGCAAACGGCACCGACCCGAACCATCCGGAGTTCTGGGGCAATGTCGGCAACCGCGACCAGCGCATGGTCGAACTCGCCGCCCTCGGCTTCACCCTTGCCCTGATCCCGGAGAAACTGTGGGACCCGCTAAGCGGCCGGGCAAGAGACAACCTCGTCACCTATCTGCTCCGGGCGCGAGAGTTCGATTATGCCGAAAACAATTGGAAGTTCTTCCGTATCCTCGTCGACATCGCACTCGATCGGCTCGGTATCGACTACGACCGCAGCCTGACCGATGCCTATCTCTCGGAACTCGACGGATTTTACATAGCGGACGGATGGTATCGGGACGGCAATGTGCGGCGTGTCGACCATTACATCCCGTTTGCGATGCACTTCTACGGCCTCATCTATTCGCGCCTCGTCGAGGATGACTATGCCAGGCGCTATCGCGAGCGTGCGCTGGCCTTTGCCCAGGATTTTCGCCACTGGTTCGCCGAGGACGGAGCGACCGTCCCCTTCGGCCGCAGCCTCACCTATCGCTTCGCCTGCGCCAGCTTCTGGTCGGCGCTCGCCTTTGCCGATCTCGAGGCGCTGCCCTGGGGCGAGATCAAGGGCCTTTGCCTTCGCCACCTCAGATGGTGGGCGGACAAACCGATCACCCATCGGGACGGCGTGCTGTCGGTCGGTTACGGCTATCCGAACCTGTTGATGTCGGAAAACTACAATTCAGCGGGCTCTCCCTACTGGGCGTTCAAGGCCTTCCTGCCGCTCGCTGTTTCCAAGAACCATCCGTTCTGGACTTCCCAGGAAACGGCCCCGAGCCCGTCGCCCGACCCGGTGGCGCTCCCCCATCCTGGCATGGTGATGATGCCCGCCAAGGGCGACGTCGTGGCGCTTTCCTCCGGGCAGGAGAACCGGCAAATGCGGTTCGGCTCGGAAAAATACGCGAAATTCGCCTACTCGACGCGTTACGGCTTCAGCGTCGAGAGCGACGAGCGGGCCTTCAGCGGAGGCTCCTTCGATTCGATGCTGGCCTTCAGCGACGACGGCATTCACTACCGTGTGCGCGAGGCGAACGAGGAAGCACGGCTTGCCGGTAACGTGCTCTTTGCGAGGTGGTCGCCCTGGCCGGACGTCTCCGTCGAGACCTGGCTGCTGCCGGCCACGCCCTGGCATGTCCGGGTGCACAGGATCACGACGCCGCGGCCGCTTGAAACTGCCGAGGGCGGCTTTGCCATTGCCAGACGGGACTTCGAAGCCGATACACTTTCCGCACAGGCGGGTTGGGCCTATGCCATCGGCAAAGAGGACTTCAGCGGAATCCACGACCTCGGCTCGACAGTCACGCGCCAAGGTCTGGCACAGAAGGCGGCGCCCAATACCAATCTCATCGCCGCAAAGACCCTGGTGCCGCAATTGCGCGGCACGATCCCCGCCGGTGAGACTATTCTCCGCTGCGCCGTGCTGGCCGTTCGCGACATCTCGGCCGTGTCGGGCGATTGGGAAGGTCCGCCCGCTGTCCCCAAGATCGCCGAACTGCGCACCGTCGCCGAAGAGGGCGTAAGGGTCAGCGCCATGCAAGCGCCGGGACGCATGTCATGACCCCCCCGGCGATTGCCTTCGCGATGCAGCCCGAAAGGACGGAACACGTACTCACACCGGAACTTTTCGCACGCATAGACCGTCTCGCTCGCATACTCGATCGGCAACCCATGACCGTTTTCGGCGACGGCCGGGGAAGCCGCTTGCTCGCCGAAGCGGAGATCCTGGTGACCGGCTGGGGCGCCCCGAGCTTCGATGCGAACGCCCTTCGATCGGCCCCTCGCCTTCGGCTCATCGTCCATGCGGCAGGAACGGTCAAGGACCTGATCGATTTGTCCGTGTTCGATGCAGGAATCACCGTCAGCCATGCGGCCGAAGCCAACGCCGTGCCGGTCGCGGAGTTCACGCTGGCGGCAATCATTTTTTCGGGCAAGCACGTTTTTCGCTTCCGCGACCTTTATGCCGCCGACAGAGGGCGTCAGCGCATCCAGCTGCTGCAGGGGCAGGCTATTGGAAACTACCGCCGCACCATCGGCATCGTTGGCGCCTCGCGGATCGGAAGGCGGGTGATCGACCTGCTTCGCCCCTTCGATTATCGGGTGCTGCTCTACGATCCCTTGGTCGGGGAAGAAAGCGCTTCGGCTATCGGTGTCGAAAAAGCCGATCTCGAGACGCTGATGGCGCATTCGGATATAGTCTCGCTGCATGCGCCTTCTCTGCCCGAGACCCAGCACATGATCGACGGGCGGCGGCTGTCCCTGATGAAGAACGGTGCGACACTGATCAATACGGCGCGGGGTGCGCTCGTGGACGAGGCCGCACTGATAGACCGGCTGAAGACGGGCGCAATCAATGCCGTCATCGACGTGACGGATCCCGAGGTGCCGGAAGGAACGTCGCCTTTCTATGATTTGCCGAACGTCTTCCTAACGCCGCACATTGCCGGCGCCATCGGACTTGAGAGGACGCGACTCGGCGAAATGGCCGTCGACGAAATCGAGCGCTTTCTGGAAGGCCGGCAGCTGCTGTTCGAAGTCCGCAAGCACGACCTGGAGCGCATTGCATGAGCGATTTCGAACCGGGGCTCTGCACCGTCACCTTCAGGAGCTTGCCTCCGGAAAAAATCGTCGGCTTAGCCCGGAGCGCCGGTCTTGCGGCGATCGAATGGGCAGGCGACGCTCATATTGCTCCGGGCGACACGTCCAACGCCCGGATCGTCGGGCTCCTCAGCGCAAGGGCCGAACTGACGACATCCTACGGATCCTATGTCGCGCCACCGACTGACGACCTCATCGAATTCAGGCGTGCGCTCGAGAGCGCGATTGCACTCGGTGCCTCGAATATCCGCATCTGGCCAGGCACCCGCCGGCGCGATTCAAAGGACTACAGCGCAGGCGAAAGACGTGATGCCGCAAAGGCGATCCGCGACATGGGCGCCGAAGCCGCGCGCCACCGCGTGACCGTCTCGCTGGAATATCACCCGCAATCGCTGACGGACACGACCGACTCGGCAAGCCGCCTGATCGACGCGATCGCCCACGACAATGTTTATCTCTATTGGCAGCCGCGGCCCGGGCTGGAGCTCGGCGAGGCGCTCGCAGAGGTCGCCCGCATCGGTCAGCATGTATCTCATGTCCACGTCTTCGCCTGGGATCGAAATCGCAACCGTTTTCCCCTGGCATCGGCATCCGACTATTGGCGAAGCGTCCTCACGGCCCTCCCCGCATCGCGCTGGACCGGGCGACGCTTTGCAATGCTGGAATTCGTCGCCAATGACGATCCCGCCGCCTTCATCGAGGACGCCGCGACGCTCAAGCAAATTCTCCTCGAGTGACATCCACGACGGCCCCGATCCTCCCCACGCGAGACGCCGGGAGGGACTGGCGCGGGCGCTCAAATCCGCCTATATAGGTGAACGGCTGGGGTCGTAGCTCAGTTGGGAGAGCGCCGCAATCGCACTGCGGAGGTCGAGGGTTCGACTCCCTTCGACTCCACCAAACGACCTTTGTCCGACCCGGAGACATAGGTAACAGAACATCGCTAAGACATCAGCGACATCTCTGTAGCGGGCCGATCCGACGTGGCTCGTCACCCTCGGACGACCACCACTTCAGACTGTGTTCGCAGCAGACCCATTGCGAACGCGAATTCCGTTAAGAAGCGAGCGACCCGAAGTCAGAGGGAGCGGTGTTTTCCACCCGATGTGCCGTCTTCCCGCCTTGCCCCTCGCTTGCCAAAGAGCCTGATTTGAGAGAGACTTAGCACCTGGCATCATTGCATATCGGCAACTCCCGCAAGTGGGGACTACCATGCCTCTCAAATCTCTGATCGCCGCCGCCTTAATCGCTCTTCTCACACTTTCAGGATGCGCCACGACAGGCGCTACGGGCAACACGACCTACACCCAGTGGTACGGCCCCTACCCTGAACCCGACTTCGACGTTCTTAGCCCCGGCGGGCTGCGCCTCGCCTACTAGGACGGCTTGTCAAGACGATGCACAGCGTCGTCAAAGGTGAGCAAACGCTCGCCTATGTGTGACGCTTGCCGCACGCAAGTCTTCACCACCATCGAAACCCGCAAACCGTCCGTGCCGCCCTGATAGCGGACGCGCCTCGACGCATGAGTTCACGGAATATTAAGTGCTTGCGGAACACATATGGAACGGATAGTTTCTGTTCTTGATTTGTTTCGCGAATCTGGAGTGACGCGCATGCTGACCCGCAAGCAACAGGAATTGCTTCTGTTCATTCATGAACGGATGAAGGAATCCGGGGTCCCGCCCTCCTTCGACGAGATGAAAGATGCGCTCGATCTTGCGTCGAAATCGGGCATCCACCGGCTGATCACTGCGCTGGAAGAACGCGGTTTCATTCGCCGGCTACCCAATCGGGCCCGAGCGCTCGAGGTCATCAAGCTGCCGGAAGCCTATTCGAGCCCAGCCCAGCCGCGGCGCGGCTTCTCGCCGAGCGTCATCGAGGGCAGCCTCGGCAAGCCCCCGGCACCGAAGCCGGCGCCAACGCCGCCGGTCGAGAGCGCGTCTATAACAGTGCCGGTCATGGGCCGGATCGCCGCCGGCGTGCCGATTTCGGCCATTCAGAACAATACGCACGAGATTTCCGTGCCGGTCGAGATGATCGGCAGCGGCGAGCACTACGCCCTCGAAATCAAGGGCGATTCGATGATCGAGGCGGGCATTCTCGATGGCGACACGGTGATCATCCGCAACGCCAGCACCGCCAGCCCGGGCGACATCGTCGTCGCCCTGATCGACGACGAGGAGGCAACCTTGAAGCGATTCCGCCGCAAGGGCGCATCGATCGCACTGGAAGCGGCGAATCCGGCTTACGAAACGCGCATCTTCGGACCCGACCGCGTGAAAATTCAGGGCAAACTCGTCGGTCTGATCCGGCGCTATCACTAGGCCGATTTGGGTTCCTGTGCCGATCCTGTGTGCGGTCGTTTCGCGCGGTCGCGACGACAGAACTGTTCTCTTTGCCTTCCGTGATCTCGCTTACTGCGGCCGGCGTTTATTGGTCTCGGCGTCCGCCATGCCACCGGCAAGAAGCGCTCTCGTATTCCGGCCTGTTCAAAGCTGTTTGTGGGCGTCTTTTTTGAACGTCTCCCTCTTGCGCTCCACATGGATTCGTTTTAAACGCCCGCCATCGCTCGATTTTACGAGCACGAGAGGCCTCGTGGCGGAGTGGTGACGCAGAGGACTGCAAATCCTTGTACCCCGGTTCAATTCCGGGCGAGGCCTCCATTACACATCTAATTGCCGATTCTACGTCACGAGATCAGGTGCTCGATCCGGTGCCACGCCCTTGGCTGGTAGCAATCTGCTCCAGGGTTTTCCCACAGCTCAGGTCGATGTTTATAGCCCGTCGATCGGCGACCCAAAGTTGAATCGAGGCATTTTTCGCCTGCCGAGGCATATAAGCTTGGCGCGAACCTGCCCCGGAGCTTTAGCTGTTGAGGCGATTAGACCGGTACGCTCGACAAGACCGCCGCCAAGAGCGCCGGATGCGGCGAGGCAGTTGACAAGCGCAGATAGCGGCCGGTCGGCTTTGAATGCCGCATCAGTGCGGCGTGGACAGATTGTTCTCCGTCTATCGCGGCTGGATGCTCCAATATTCTCGCCAGCTTCGTCAGCAGCTTCGAACGCATCCGTCTGAGCTTGATGTCGTTCGCACGGCGACAGAGAGCGAAAATGCGTAAGAAACTCTTCTCTCCCGTCCCATCGACGCAGATGAGTTCATCGTAACCGCGGCGATCGGTAACGACGAAATTGCCGGGATTTACATCCATCATGACGATGTGCAGGCGGCGAAACCGTTCGAAGATTTCGTCGATCATCGTGAGATGCCTGGCGGTGAGCTGCCCCGAAAACGCCAACTGAGCGAGGGTGGGCGCGAGCTTCCCATCGCGTCTGGTTATTTTTTCCACCACGAGCCCCAGGCCGTACTCGGTCTGGGCGAAGCCGAATATCTTCGGTATCGGCAGTTCGATGGCGTCCGCGAGGGAGAACTTTCTCGCCTGCTCAAGGAATTCGTCGACTTCACGCCGAAACGTTCGATAGGCCCCGAAACGTTTGAATTGGTTGAGGAATGCAAACGCCCTCTTTGACTGGCGTGTGCCGCTTGCTTCTCTGGATCCCAGCTTCAGAACCTTGATGAGAACACTCGGATGGAGACGATTCTCGAAAATGCTGCGCTGATGGCCGGCAGCGCATTCACGCCAGTCGGAAAGTTCGATCCTGTCGTCGAACATTTTCTGAACCCCGGATTGTGACAGTTTTGTAAAAAAACTGTGTCTGGGGGAAAAGTTCAAGAGCGGCGTGCTTGGCGGCGCTATCTCTACCGTACATAGTATGCGGTAGTTGCAGTCTTGCCACTGTGACAGGGAGCGACGGGTGAAAGCAACCTTCCGGCCGTCCTCCCCGTGGGAGGAACTGCAGGCCTGTGCCCGGCCTACTTCCCGGAGTTCTCAGTGCCGCGCCGACGCGCCCACCAGACGGCGAGCTTCCGGCGGGCGCGGCGCACTGCAGGGATGTCATGCGACAATACGAGCAGGCCGAGCGGGACCATCCAGAAACCGAGAACCGGCAGAAAACCGAGCAGGCCACAGACGACGAGCAGCGACCCGATCAAGATGCGCAGGGCCGGCGAGTCGGGCAGCCGAATTCGCCAGTTGCCGAGCACGATTTGACGTGTTTGCGGATCGATGCCGAAATATCTCTTCTTGCCGCCGTTCGCCATTATGCCTCTTTAATCCAACTCCCCAACAGTTGGTGCCTTCTCCACAGGGTGACAACCGCGGCCCAAGATTTTTTTTGAAAAATCGCTTGGCAAATCGGAAAAGCATTTGTATTAGCAGCCTCACTTCTGCGGCGCAGATGATCCCTGGTAGCTCAGCGGTAGAGCACTCGACTGTTAATCGATAGGTCGCCGGTTCGAATCCGGCCCGGGGAGCCAGTTTCGAAAGAGCCATTCGCGGCGTGCGCCCGAATGGCTCTTTTCATTTGTCGTCCTTACTCGACCTTACATGAAGGTGCTTCATGCGCTTGGCGTGGCTTTTCCTGGCGCTCGCGATTGCGACCGAAGTGGTCGGTCTCACCGTCATGAAGGCCTCCTCGGCCTCGTGCGCCTATATCGGCCACGCGGTCATGTATGCCTCGATCGCCCTCTCCTACGTGTTTCTCGCAAGGGCCGTGAAGACAGTACCGGTTGGCGTGGCCTATGCCATCTGGGAAGGCTCGGGCGTGGCGCTCATCACCCTCGTCTCTGTCTTCATCTTCGGCCATGTACTGAGCGGCCGCGAAGTGGTCGGGCTTTCCATGGCAGTGCTCGGCATCCTGCTTGTCAATGCGGGCAAGGCTCACGACGACGACATCGGCGAGGAAGCCGCGCCGTGACGGCCTCCGGTCTCTCCTTCGCCTTCGCGTTCATGGCCGGCCTGCTCGATGTCGCGGCAAATCTCGCTTCGTCGAAGTCGGATGGCTTCGTCAAACGCGGATGGGGCGTGCTTTCGATCCTGCTGGTGCTCGCCGCGTTCGCCTTGCTCGCCGAGGCGGTGAAAGGCATGGAGCTTGCGATCGCCTATGCCGTGCTGGGCGGCACCGGAATTTTCGGCACGGCGATCTCCGGCCGCCTCTTGTTCGGAGAGAAGCTCAAGCCGATCGGCTGGGTTGGCCTGATCCTCGTCTTCGGCGCAGTGCTCGTGCTTCACACCGCCTGACGCGGCCGCTTGTCGGATGCCGACTGCTTGTGCTTCGGAGCTGTACCATGCGGGCCGGGCCCGGACACGAGCCAGTCGACAAGCGCGAAATAGGCGCCGTAGGGCAGGAGCCGCAGCAACTTGACGGCATAGGTGAAGCGTTTCGGGAAGGTGATCTCGAAATGTCTCGACTTCAGACCCGTGCAAATCCATTCCGCCGCCTCGTCGGCGCTGACAAGGGGGGCCGGGCGCGACAGGTTGTTCTTCACCGAGCCACGCGTCGCGATGAAGCCTGGACAGATCAGTTGCAGCCTGATGCCGATCCGGTCGAGGTCGAATTTCAGGCTCTCGGTCATGTTGATGAGGGCCGCCTTGGTGGCGCCATAGGCGGCGCTCATCGGCAGTCCGCCATAGCCGGCCACCGACGACATGATGGCGATCTGGCCATGGCCGTTCGCCTTCATGTGCTCAACCAGGGGCACGAGACAGTTGACGACGCCGTGCAGATTGACCGCGAAGCTCTTGTCGAATGCCTCGAGATGGAGGTCGTCTCCGCGCACGGGTATGGCTACGCCGGCATTGAGGATCGCCAATGCCACCCGGCCATGCTCATATTCGATCGCCGTCAGCAACCGCTCCATGTCGCGCGGGTCGGTGACGTCGCCGTCGAGAACGACGATCTTGCCCGGTCCGTCGACCTCATGCTGAAGAGCGACGAGCTTCTCGTGACTGCGCGCCGTGACGACGACCGAATAGCCTTCCCCCACCAGTCGAAGCGCAACGGCGCGCCCTATTCCGGAACTTGCCCCGGTTACCCATGCCCATCCATGCTCGGGGCGGGCGGTAAATGCAGTCATCATTTCGTCCTCGCACGTCGTTCAGGAAGCTTTCCTTCCCGGAAGGCTCGGCAGGTCCGAACCCGTTGCCTCTCCGACGGCAGATCCTGTCCCCGTTCTCCGCTTGCCGCCCGTCAAATTGACTGCGGAGACGATTTTTGCCCGCGACAGGAAAGCGGCGAAACGCTTTTTCTTGCCTGTTGAACAGCCTGAGCCGAAAACACGCCAATATTTCGGCGATTCTGCTCCAAATGTTTGCTGCTTGCCGTTCGTCGAGGTTAATGCTTGGCTGAGGCCCGGCCATCGTTCCGTCCAGCGTGAGGTTTTCCAAGATGAGTGTCCATCCGTCCGTGCTCGAAGCCATCGGCAATACGCCGTTGATCCGGCTCAATGCCGTTTCCGAAGCTACCGGCTGCTCCATCCTCGGCAAGGCGGAGTTCCTCAATCCCGGTCAATCGGTGAAGGACCGGGCAGCGCTGTGGATCATCCGCGAGGCCGAGAAGGCCGGCCAGTTGCGCCCCGGCGGCGTGATCGTCGAGGGCACGGCAGGCAATACCGGCATAGGACTGGCGGTCGTCGGCAGCGCGCTCGGATATCGCACCGTCATCGTCATCCCGGAAACCCAGAGCCAGGAGAAGAAGGACGCGTTGCGGCTTCTCGGCGCCGAACTGGTCGAGGTTCCGGCGGTACCCTACAAGAACCCCAACAACTACGTGAAGGTCTCCGGGCGGCTGGCGGCCGAACTCGCCAAGACCGAACCGAACGGTGCCATCTGGGCGAACCAGTTCGACAACGTCGCGAACCGGGAGGCGCATGTCCAGACGACCGCACCGGAGATCTGGCGCGACACCGACGGCAAGGTCGACGGCTTCATCTGCGCCGTCGGCTCCGGCGGGACGCTCGCCGGCGTCGCACAGGGCTTGCGCGCCAAGAGCCCCGCCGTCAAGATCGGCATTGCCGACCCGGAAGGCGCGGCACTTTTCAACTACTATGCCCATGGCGAGCTGAAGGCGAGCGGGAGCTCGATCACCGAGGGCATCGGCCAGGGCCGTGTCACCGCCAATCTCGACGGCTTTACGCCGGATTTCGCCTATCAGATTCCCGATTCCGAAGCGGTGCCCTACGTCTTCGACCTCATCGAGAGGGAAGGCCTCTGCGTCGGCGGCTCCAGCGGCATCAATATTGCCGGTGCGGTTCGACTGGCCCGCGAGCTCGGCCCCGGACATACGATCGTGACGATCCTCTGCGACTATGGTAACCGCTATCAGTCGAAGCTCTTCAATCCGGACTTCCTTGCCTCAAAGGGCCTGCCGGTCCCGGCTTGGCTGAATAGAAGTTCGAACATTACCGTTCCATACGAACCCGTCGGATAGTCTCTCGATGACCAGGACCGTGACCGCCCTCTTCCGCGAGGATTTCTACCTCTCGACCTGCGAAGCAAGCGTCACGGCGGTCCTGGAAGACGGCGGGATCGAACTCGACCAGACCTGTTTCTATGCCACGTCCGGCGGCCAGCCTGGCGACACGGGCTTTTTCGAGCGCGAGGACGGCAGCCGGATCCCGATCGTCGAGACCCGGCATGGCGCAACCAAGGATGTCATCGTGCATGTTCCCGCCGAGGGACACCCCCGGCCGACAGTCGGCGAAAAGCTCGTACTCCATATCGACTGGCCGCGCCGCTACCGGCTGATGCGCATGCACACGGCATGCCACTTGCTTTCGGTCGTCTGTCCCTTCCCTGTCACCGGCGCCGCCGTCGGCGAGGAGGAGAGCCGTGTCGATTTCGACATGAGCGAATCGATCGACAAGGACGAAGTGACGGCGGCGCTGATGAAGCTCGTCGATGCGAACCATCCGGTCTATGTGCAATGGATCACCGACGACGAACTCGCCGCCAATCCGGACCTCGTCAAATCCAAGAATGTCCGGCCGCCCGTCGGCATGGGACGCGTCAGCCTCGTCTGCATCGGCGAAGAGTCCTGCGTCGACAGCCAGCCCTGCGGCGGCACGCATGTTTCGGAGACGCAGGAAGTCGGCGCCATTTACATCGCCAAGATCGAGAAGAAGGGTAAAGAAAACCGGCGGTTCCGGATCCGCTTCGGAACGCCCGAAGACCGTGCCGCCTCTTAAAGTCCACGGAGGAAACGACAATGAGCAACGAGAACAACAAAAGAAGCGCCTTCATCGTTTCCCCGGACTGGCTGGAGCAGCGGCTTGACGATCCCAGCGTCAAGATCGTCGATGCCGCCTGGTACCTGCCGGCCCAGAAGCGCGACCCCAAGGCTGAATACCAGGCAGCACATATCCCGGGGGCTGTCTTCTTCGACCAGGATGCGATCGCCGACCAGGCGAGCGACCTGCCGCATACGCTGCCCTCGCCGGAAGCCTTTGCCGAAGCCGTCGGAGCCATGGGCATCGGCGAGACCGACACGATCGTCATTTATGACGGACCGGGCATCTTCACGGCGCCGCGGGTCTGGTGGATGTTCCGCATTATGGGCGCGAAGAACGTCTTTGTCCTTGATGGCGGCATGGACGGCTGGAAGGCCGAGGGACGCCCCACGACCGCCGAGATTTCGAGCCCCGCACCGCGTTCATTCCATGCAAGCTTCGACGCCAAGGCCATCACCTCCTTCGAGCGCATGAAGGACATCGTCGAAAACCGTCTCGCCCAGGTCGCCGATGCCCGTAGCGCCGGGCGCTTTAGCGGAGAGGAAGCGGAGCCTCGCGCCGGCATGCGGTCGGGCCACATGCCCGGCGCTCGAAGCCTTCCCTCCGGGACCTTCTCAGAAGCGGGCAAACTCAAGGATCTTGACGAATTGCGCCAGAGCTTCGCGGAGGCCGGCATCGACCTGACGAAGCCGGTCGTCACGACCTGCGGATCGGGTGTGACGGCGGCAATCATCACGCTTGCGCTTCAATCATTGGGACATACAGACAATACGCTCTATGATGGTTCCTGGTCGGAATGGGGTAGCCGCCCCGACACCCCGGTTGCCATCGGTAGAGAGTGAAAACCATGCAAGGATCGAAGCCTGCTGCGATCACGGCCCACGTTACTGAGCTCGAGATGACGGCGCCGCCGAAGCAAAGCCTGCCGGTGCCCGTCAACATCCACACCGCGATCCTGCGGGTGTCCGACATTCCGCTTCCCTATTACCGCTTCCTCTATCTGCGTGTCGGCAAGCGCTGGCACTGGGCGGAGCGGCTGCGGATGAGCGATGAAGACCTGGCGGCGGTACTCCACGACAAGAGGACGAACCTGACGGTCCTCTATGTCAACGGTGCGCCCGCCGGCTTCTTCGAACTGCAGCAGCGCGATGGCGACATCATGGAGCTTACCCATTTCGGGCTCATGGAACACGCGCTTGGCCTCGGCCTCGGGAAATGGTTCCTGCTGCAGACCCTGTTCGCCGCCTGGGCGATGGACCCGCGCAAAGTCAAGGTAACGACAAACAGCTTAGACCACCCTCGGGCATTGCAGCTCTACCAGCAGTTCGGCTTTTCCCCGGTCGCGACGCGGGATGCGATCGTTCGGCCCTTAAGCGACGACGAGCTGCTCAGCTTCGCGAAGAAGCTCTGACCGGACCTCTCCGGCAAGTTTCGGGTGTCGCAACCGGGCGCAATGGACCAATCTCCTCGTCGACAAGAACAGGAGAGATCCATGACACTGCGATATGTCGCGATGCCCGACAAAGATGCGCAACGGCTATGGCAGGGCGGCCGGGATGCCTATGGCAACCTGCCCGAACGGCACATCTCGGACGGCGACGGCGTTCCGTGCCGGCATTGCCTGCGAAACGTCGAAGAGGGTGAGCCTTACCTGATCCTTGCCTATCGGCCGTTTTCGTCAGCCCAGCCTTACGCTGAAACGGGACCGATCTTCATGCATGCCGATGCGTGTCCTGCGCCGGACGGAGCGTTGCGGCCGCCGATCCTGACCTCCAGCAAGGACTACCTGCTTCGCGGATACGGTAGCGACGAGCGCATCGTCTATGGGAGTGGCGGCGTGGTACCCGTGGAGATGCTCGAGCGGCGTGCAGAAGAACTGCTGGCACGGACGGACATCGCCTATGTGCATGTGCGCTCCGCCAAGTACAATTGCTATCAGTGCCGCATAGAGGCGGTCTGAGGACCGGTCCGGCAGTACAGCGCCGGACCGGTTTGAGCTTCACCGCTCAGGCGACGTTGAGGACGCTTTCCGGCGCGTAGGAATCATAGCCGAGTGCCTCGGCGACGGGCGCATTGGTCACCCGGCCCCGATGGACGTTGAGGCCCGCCCGCAAATGCCGGTCCTCGGCAATCGCCTTGAGCCCGCGATCGGCAAGCTGAAGGCCGTAATAGAGCGTCGCGTTGTTGAGCGCGTGAGCCGACGTGATCGGCACGGCGCCCGGCATGTTCGCGACGCAGTAATGCACGATGCCGTCCACCTCATAGGTCGGCTCGGAATGGGTCGTCGCATGCGAGGTCTCGAAGCAGCCGCCCTGGTCGATTGCGACGTCGACGATCACCGCGCCCTTCTTCATGCCTGACAGCATTTCGCGCGTGACGAGCCTGGGTGCGGCAGCGCCGGGGATCAGCACGGCGCCGATTACCAGGTCGGCGGAAAACACTTCTTCCTCCAGGGCGTCGATCGTCGAATAGCGCGTATGGACGCGGCCGTTGAAGATGTCGTCGAGCTGGCGCAGGCGCGGAATCGAGCGGTCAAGGATCGAAACGTCGGCGCCGAGGCCGACCGCCATTTTTGCGGCGTGCAGGCCGACGACGCCGCCGCCGATGATCGCCACCTTGGCGGGAAGCACGCCGGGAACGCCGCCGAGCAGGATGCCACGGCCGCCATTGGCCTTTTGAAGCGAGGTGGCGCCAGCCTGGATGGCGAGCCGCCCGGCCACTTCGGACATGGGAGCAAGCAGCGGCAGCCCGCCGCGCTCATCCGTCACCGTCTCATAGGCAACGGCGGTGACGCCCGAATTCAAGAGGCCCCTCGTCTGCTCCGGATCCGGCGCCAGATGAAGATAGGTATAGAGAATCTGGCCCTCGCGCAGTTGCGTCCATTCGGACGGCTGCGGCTCCTTGACCTTGACCACCATGTCCGCCTTTTCGAACACGTCCTTGGCCGTCGGAACAATCCGCGCGCCGGCGGCGCGATAGGCGTCGTCATCCGCCCCGATCCCTGCCCCGGCCTTGGTCTCGACGATCACCTCGTGGCCGTGGGCGACATATTCCCGCACCGATCCCGGCGTCAGGCCGACCCTGTATTCATGATTTTTGATTTCCTTCGGGCAACCGACACGCATCTTCGCGTTCCTCTCCTGTCTGTGCGCTTTCGCGGCATTGGCGATCAGACAATGAAAACAGATGCTGGCGAGAATGTCCTTGCAAAGGCGCGCCCCTCAGCGCATTGCTTTCGACTTTTGTTGCGTATGAAACGTTTTTATTGAAGGAAAACTCGAATGAGTGAGCTGGACGCCATCGATCGTTCGATTCTGAGGATCCTGCAGCAAGAGGGCAGAATCTCCAATGCCGATCTCGCCGCCAAGGTGGGCCTGTCGCCTTCCGCCTGTTCGCGGCGCGTCGATATCCTCGAGAAAACCGGCACGATCGCCGGCTACCACGCCCGTATCGCGCATAAGGCGCTCGACTACAAGATTATGGTGATCGTGCATATTTCGCTCTCCGGCCAGTTCGCCAAGACGCTCGCCGAATTCGAAGCAGCGGTCAAACTCTGCCCGAATGTTCTCGTCTGCTATCTGATGTCCGGGGAATACGACTACATCCTGCGTGTCGCGGCACGGGATCTCGAAGACTACGAGCGCATTCACCGCGACTGGCTGTCGGCGCTTCCGCATGTGGTGAAGATCAATTCGAGCTTCTCGCTTCGCGAAATCATTGACCGCCCGAATGTCGGGATCTGACACTCGCGCGGCTTAACGGCCGACCACCCGGTTGCGGCCGGTATTCTTGGCGGCATAGAGGCGAATATCGGCCTGCGCCAGCAATTCGTTGATCCCGGCGCCATCGGCAAGCGTCGACGACACGCCGATGCTGGTGGTCACCGGGTCCCCATTCGGCGTCTTTACTCCCGAGGAGACCGCCAGCCGTATGTCCTCGGCCCGCGAATGGACACCCGCATAGGGGAGCCCCGGGCAAAGCACGACGAATTCCTCGCCGCCATAGCGGAACAGGCGATCCTCGGGCTGAAGCTTTGCGTTGACCGCTTCTGCCAGTTTCTTCAGCACGCGATCGCCTTCCATGTGGCCGAACTGATCGTTGACGCTCTTGAAGCGGTCGACATCGATGAGCATCAGGCTGAGCGGAGCGCCGTCGGCTGCCGCCTCGCGTATCATCTGCTTCCCTTCCGCTTCGAAACGGCCACGGTCCAGGGCACCGGTCAGGGTATCGTGACCGGAACGCGACAAGAGATCCTCGTAGCGCTCGCGAAAGGTGAGGTCGTTGAACACGTCGCCGAGCGGCCGGTCCGAAATCGCCAGGAAGGCATGACGCGAGGATCTCAGATAGAATCCGATGGCGACGGCATAGAAGGGGGCGGCCAGCATCTTCGCCATCCACCCGCCCCAGAACACGTCCCAGGGCGCACCGTTCACGAAGCGGAGCGCCGCATAGAAGCCGAGCTGGTCGAATGTCAGCACGACGACGCCGCAGATTAGGAAGCGCATCGTGACGAAGCGGCGAAACCACCGGCCAAGCTTCTCGTAAAGCAGGATGATGATCAGCGAATCGAAATATAGCAGCGTCGTGCCCCAGACCATCAGCCAGCCCATTTCGTCGATGAAGGCGATGTCGGCGACACGGCCGGCGACGACCGAGACGGTATCATGCCGCCGCAACAGCAGGCTGAGCGCCACAGTCAAAAAATTGCCGGCAAGCAAGCCGTAGATCGGCTGCCGGACTGTCGCGGCGTCCTCCTTCACGTAAAGGAGAAGGATCATCATGAGCTTGCCGGAAAAGAACACGGCAGAGCCCGGAGAGATCACCCCGAACGGCAGCTGAACGTAAAAGACGGCGGCAAGATAGGTCTCGATGAAATGCATGACGCCGAGGGCTGCCACGAAGACGCCGAGCCCCAGGCGGGCACGCAGGTGAAGAAGCCCGATCATCGACGCGACGTAAACCAAGGCCTCGGCAAGCAGGAGCATGAGATTGGCGTTTGGCATGCGCGCAGGAGACTTCCGTTTTCACTCGCCCGTTCCTTAAAGCTAGAAATTGAACAAAGCTTTACCGGCCTACGAGGCGGCGAAAAACAGGCGAGATTCTGCCGCTTGCCGTTCCGCTCCAGTCGGTCATAGTCGCGCGGAAAGGTTGCGCTGCCGACGCGACATTGCCGGCGCCTTGCACGTTCTTGACGTGCCCGAACGGAGCTTGAATACGGAGACCGCCATGACTTCGAAGATCGCACTGCATCCCATTTCCCGCCGCGCCCTGCTCGGCGCGCTGGCCGCCTCCTCCGCCCTCGCCGTGCTGCATCCCTTCTCCGTCAGAGCTGCCGCCAACCAGGCCCACCTCCGAATCATGGAAACGACCGACCTGCACGTGCATGTGTTCCCCTACGACTATTACGCCGACAAGCCGAACGACACGCTCGGCCTGGCGCGCACCGCCTCGATCATCGACGCGATCCGCGCCGAGGCAACCAATGCCATCCTCGTCGACAACGGCGACTTCCTGCAGGGCAACCCGATGGGCGACTACATCGCCTACAAGCGCGGCATGAAGGCGGGCGACATTCACCCGATCATCGCCGCCATGAACGTCCTCGGCTATGACTGCGGCACGCTTGGCAACCACGAGTTCAACTACGGCCTGGACTTCATGTTCAATGTGTTGAACGGTGCGAATTTTCCGATCGTCTGCGCCAACCTGACCAAGGGCGCGCTCGCCGCCGGCCCCCGCCAGGACGAACTTTTCCTCAAGCCCTACGTCATCCTCGATCGGAAGGTGAAGGACGGCGCCGGGGAGGAACACCCGATTCGTATCGGCCTGATCGGATTCGTGCCGCCGCAGATCATGACCTGGGACGCCAAGAACCTCGAAGGTAAGGCGAATGCCCGCGACATCGTCAAGGCCGCGGAAGCCTGGGTGCCGCAGATCCGGGAGGAAGGCGCCGATATCGTCATCGCCCTCTCCCACTCCGGCATCGGACAGCAGGCGTATGCCGAAAATCTCGAAAACGCCTCCGTGCCCCTGGCGGCGATCGACGGCATCGACGCCATCGTCACCGGCCATAGCCATCTCGATTTCCCGGGGCCGAAGTTCGATGCCGTCGCAGGCGTCGACAACAAGACCGGACTCATCTCCGGCAAACCCGGCGTGATGGGTGGCTTCTGGGGCTCCCATCTCGGCCTGATCGATCTCCTCCTCGAGCGCGACGGCGGAGCCTGGCGGGTGATCGGTTCGACGAGCGAAGCGCGGCCGATCTACCGGCGGGAGGAGAAGAAGGTCATCGCCGAGGTCGGCGACAAGCCGGAAGTTCTGGCGGCGGCACAGAAGGACCACGAGGCGACGCTCGCCTATGTCCGCACCCCGGTCGGCAAGACCTCCGCGCCGCTCTATTCCTACTTCGCCCTCGTTGCCGACGATCCTTCGGTGCAGATCGTCAGCCAGGCGCAGACCTGGTACATCCGCGACATGCTGAAGGATACCGAGCACAAGAACCTGCCGGTGCTCTCGGCAGCGGCCCCCTTCAAGGCCGGCGGACGCGGCGGTGCCGACTATTATACCGACGTTCCGGCCGGCGACATCGCCATCAAGAACGTCGCCGACCTCTACCTCTATCCAAATACGGTCCAGGCTGTCGTCATCACCGGCGAACAGGTCCGAAACTGGCTCGAAATGTCTTCCGGGATCTTCAACCAGATCGCGCCGGGCTCGACCGACGCGAACCTCATCAACGGCGACTTCCCGTCCTATAATTTCGACGTGATCGACGGCGTCACCTACCAGATCGATCTTTCGCAACCGGCCAAATACGACAAGGACGGCAATCTCGTAAACGCCTCGGCAAGCCGCATCCGCGACCTGCAGTTTGACGGCAAGCCGATCGACCCGGACCAAAGATTCGTCGTGGCGACCAACAACTACCGCGCCGGCGGCGGCGGGCACTTCCCGGAAATCGCGGCCGACAAAGTCGTCTTCGTCGCCCCCGATACCAACCGCGACGTGATCGTGCGCTACATCGTGGAGCAAGGGACGATCAATCCGTCGGCCGACGCCAATTGGAAATTTGCACCGCTCAAGGACACCAGCGTCGTCTTCGACAGCGGGCCGAAGGCAAGACAATTTATTGCTCAGGTCAAGGCCGTCGACGTCGAAGACGCCGGCGACGGCGCCGACGGCTTTGCGCGCTTCCGCATCAGGTTATAGCGGGAGCAAGTGGCCTCTGGCGTGCCGGCCCCCGTCGGTAGGCCAGAGGGGTGAGCGCCCCCAAGAACTTGACTTACATGTTAAGAAAACACTGCAACCGATTGCTGCAGAACAAGATTGTCCTGCTTACACCGAGCGCGACTGTGCCTCGTCGGCAAAGAGCGCCGCGCGCTGCTCGTCGACGATCTGCCGCCCCTTGCGGAGCGCCGAATCGATGGCGTCCTGCTCGGAGGTGAAGAGATCGGCGCGGATGAAATTACGCACTTTCGTGCCGCCCTCGGGCATCGTCTTTTCGATGCTGCCGGCAAGCCGGAACTGCGCGCCCTCGCGCATCGGCGTCGCGCGGATCAGGCAATCCGCATAGGTCTCGGTCTTGCCCGAAGCGGGCTGAGCCGGCTTTTCGGAGCCACCGGAGAGGCCGAACAATTTCGAGAAAAACGATGCCATGGCTCATGGTTAGCCGTGGCTGCGGCCCCTGTCAAAGCCAAAATTGGTTCGCTTGCGCTGCCCGGCGGCAAAGCGCGTCAGATGACCAGATTGGCGAGAATCTCGTTCTCGGTGATGTCCTGGTATCGCAGCCCGGCCGCGTCGAAACGCTGCTTCAGCAGCGGGAAGTTCTCCGCGTGCTTGGTCTCGATGCCGATCAGCACGGAGCCGAAATTGCGCGCCGACTTCTTCAGATATTCGAACCGGGCGATGTCATCCTCTTCGCCCAGCAGATTGAGGAAATCGCGCAAGGCGCCCGGTCGCTGCGCCATGCGCAAAATGAAGTATTTCTTCAAGCCCGCATGGCGCATGGCGCGCTCCTTGACGTCCGGCAGGCGCTCGAAGTCGAAATTGCCGCCGGAAACGACCGCGACCACCGTCTTGCCTACCAGCCGCTCGCGACCGAGTACTTCCAGCGCAGTAATCGACAGCGCGCCGGCCGGCTCGAGCACCACGCCTTCGACATTCAGCATCTCGATGATCGTCAGACAGATGGCGTTTTCGGCGAGAAGCATCACCTGCTCGGGCGCGAAATCGCGGAGCGCCGAGAAATTGAGATCGCCGATGCGCCCCACCGCCGCGCCGTCGACGAAATTATCCACCTGATCGAGCGTCACGACGCTGCCCGCCTCCAGGCTGCGCCGCAAGCTCGGCGCGCCCTCCGGCTCGCAGAACATGAACCGGTCGGGCATCAAGGCATCACGGAAATAGCCGGTCACGCCGGCCGCCAGTCCGCCGCCGCCGACGGGCAGCACGACGAGATCGGGAAGCAGCCCCTCCGGCAATTGCGCGACGATCTCCGCCGCGACCGTCGCCTGCCCTTCGATGATATCTGCGTGATCGAAGGGCGGCACCATGACGCCCGCAATCGCCTCGACATGGTCGCGGGCGGCCTGGTAGCACTGGTCGAAGATATCGCCGACGAGGCGGATGGTGATGTATTCGCCGCCGAAGATGCGGGTCTTGTCGATCTTCTGCTGCGGCGTCGTCACCGGCATGAAGACGACACCCGGAACGCCGAAGTGCCGGCAAACGAAGGCGAAGCCCTGCGCATGGTTTCCGGCCGAGGCGCAGACGAAGGTCTTGCCGGAAGCACCGGCCGCAAGTGCCTTGCGGAAGAAGTTGAAGGCACCGCGGATTTTGTAGGAGCGTACCGGCGAAAGATCCTCGCGCTTCAGATAGACGGTGGCGCCGTAGCGCGCGCTCAGGTGATCGTTGGGCTGCAGCGGCGTCGCCGGAAAGATCTCGCGCATCGCCGCGGCCGCCTGTTCAACATCCTGCTTCATCTCGTGCCATCACCCGTTCCATCTTGATCGCTGTCGCTATCGCACATTGCTGCGACTGAAACCACCGATTTGACTTGCTGGGCGCTTGGCCTGGCAAAGACTCGCGAACCATCACTCTACGCCGATCGGCTGCGGTCACGGCAGTCTCCTTCGGCTTGACTTGCGCATGCCAAATGCCGACAGTTTTCAGCAATCGGGATGCTGGGAAACTGCGATGGCGAACTATCTCTCCATGCTAGCGATGCTGGCTCTGGCCGCCCCTGTCCTGGCCGTTTCCGGAGCCGAAGCGGGGCCGCTTTCCGATGCCGCGGTGAAAGCGGAGAAGCAGGCAAGCGACGGCGACGCGGCAGGAGCACGAGAAACGCTGCGCCAGGCCGTCAGCGCGTTCTCGCAGACCCTTCCCTTCGCGATCGGCAAGGCGCTTTTCGTCACGGCCGAACCGGCAGGCTACGCCATGTACGAGCCGAAGCAGGATTCGGTCTTCAAGCCCGGCGAGACGCTGCTCTCCTATGTCGAGCCGGTCGGCCTCACCTGGAAGGACGCAAGCGCCAAGGGCAAGCTCGAAACGCGCTTCACCGTCGATCTCGACATCGTCAGCCCCAAGGGCGAGGTGCTTGCGACCCGCAAGGCATTCGGCGACTTCACCTTCACCGGCTATCTTCGCAACCAGGAGATCTATGCGACGCTGACCGTCGACGTCAGCGGCGCGCCTGCCGGCGACTACGTCCTGCGCTTCCGCTTCAACGACATCAACAGCGGCAAGAGCGCAACCGTCGACCAGCCGTTCAAGATTGCGGCGGAGTGATTGAGAGGCAGCAGCATTTCGGTGGTGGTGCGGACGACGGGGATCGAACCCGTACAGCCTAAGGCCGAGGGATTTTAAGTCCCTTGCGTCTACCAGTTTCGCCACGTCCGCATACCGCGTTTGGAATACTTTGCGATTCAAGCGATGGGAAGGGCCGCCAGCGCATTTTTTGATGTGCGTCTCCGCGAACATGCTCAAGCCGCATCTTGCACCGAGAGTCGCGCAAAAATTCGCATCAACCCCTGATTCGCCAGGGGTTCAATCCTTGCGTGTTGCTGGCAATATTCGATCCAAAGACTGTCCTGGCATCGATGGCAGAGGGGATCGGCGTGCGTCCGTTGCGAGCGTCTAGCAGCACACCTTTGTGGCCGGAAGACCTTGACGCGCTTCAGCGCGTGTTCGACCGGCTGTGTAACGAGTATCGGTGGCCGCGCAAGAGTGCCCAGGCGCAGCGATATGGGCGGATGCTGATCGAAGAGTATCAGGCCGGCACCAGGGACGAGCGCCTGCTGCTGGCGGCAGGCCGCTCGTTTATCGACCGCTCTCTCGCCCAAAAGAGGCCGGCATGACGCAGCAGGTTTCGATCGACAGCGAGGATCTCGCCGAAAAACGACGCGTCATCGACGCGATGAAGGACGACTTCGCCAGCGCCATCGAGGCGCGGCAGGCGGAACTGCGCGCCCGCGACCTGCCCGGACAGCGGACGGGCTGGATTGGCATGCTTGTGCGAAAACCGCGCTGAGAGGCGTCCTGTGGCGTGAAACCGCGGCGCGTGGCTCGCGCCTGAAATTCCGTGCACGAAAACAACGCCTGCAGCGCCGTGCACCTTTCAGGACGCACGCTGCAAGTCTTTGAAACTAAGCATCGTTTCTTCCGACAATCGCGTCCGATTTTCGGGCCGATGCGCCAGACGCAGCTCAGTGATAAAAGAAACAGTCGCAATCGGCCTTCTGGGCGTCTTCGCCGCGCCAGACCCGGACTGCCAGTTTCGACGACTCGCCATTGTCCTCGAGCCGTAACCCGAGCAGCGATACTGCGGCTGCCTTCGGGTTGGGTGCATCGACTTCGATGACCGATCCGACCTGGTGAACGCCCTCCCGAGCGGTCCAGGTGAAGATCTGAACGCTGTAGTGCATAGATATCCTCCGTCGCGCTGTCGCTCGCGCCAGGGGCGGGCAGGATTTTAGGGGTCCGCAGGCAAAGCCCCTATCTCAGCCGTCCTCGACGGTTGCTTCAGGTCGATCTCCTCCATCAGCGTGTTCGAAATGCCAGTTTCCCTGCTCATCCTGGAAGCTGATTTCCTCGTCGTCGCCGCCAACTTGCTGTTCCGCGGCGGCAGCCTTTGCGGCCGCCAGCGCCATCTCGCGACTGGGAAAGGGCTCTGAATACGCTTCGGCGGCCTTGTAGGCCCAGCCTCCGTCGTGTTGAACGATCGAATAGGTGATCCGCGCCATTCTTCACTCCCATGGATGTCCAGGGACATTCCTGCCCACGGTTGGACCGTTGCCGCACGGCCGCACTGCTCCTCCTTGCCTGTGGCAGTCCACCTCGGACGGGGCGATGTTAACACAAATTGGCTAGCGTTGTGCCTTTTTTGAAGGAGGGTGCGCCCACCTCCTACCATTTTAGAATTAAACAGCGATATCAACGACAAGCGCGGCCACTTGATGCGGCAGCGCTCGCTCAGACGTGGCTAATTCTACTTTGATCAGTCCGCGCGCATGGCGAGCATGCTCGCCACATGAGCGCCCTGCTTGCCGACCAATTTACCCTCGTTGCGGGATAACCGAAGAAAAACGCCTTCGATGCCCGGCAATTCCGCTTGATCGCCGCCGCCGGCAAGTTTTATCAACGCGCATGCTGCCATCAGAACGGGCTAGCAGTAAGATCGTGTCGAACGATCCGAACCATTCCGGAGCGCAAATGACCAGTGCCAGTATTGTCACCGCTGCCATGCTCGCCATTGGCGACGAGCTTCTCTCCGGCCGGACCAAGGACAAGAACATCGGCCACCTGGCCGACATGCTGACGATGGTCGGGATCGATCTGCGCGAAGTTCGTATCGTCGCCGACGACGAGGAGGCGATCGTCGAGGCCGTCAATGCGCTGCGCGGACGCTACGACCATGTCTTTACCTCTGGCGGCATCGGCCCCACGCATGACGACATCACCGCCGACGCGATCTCGAAGGCGTTCGGGGTCGAATGCGTCCACGATCCGAAGGCGATGGAACTGCTCGGCGCGTTGTATGAGCGGCGCGGCATGGAATTCACGGAGGCGCGCAAGCGGATGGCGCGCATGCCGCTCGGCGCAGCCCACATCGCCAATCCGGTATCGACCGCTCCCGGCTTCAAGATAGGCAATGTCTACGTCATGGCCGGGGTGCCGCAGGTGTTTCAGGCGATGCTCGATAGCCTGCTTCCCAGCCTTCCGACCGGTACGCCGGTTCTGTCGCGTACGGTCCGGTCGCCCTTCGGTGAAGGAGATATCGGGACTCTTTTGACCGAGGTGCAGAAGCACCATCCCGAAACGAGCATCGGTTCCTATCCGAAATTCGACGGCAAGAGCTTCTCGACCGATATCGTCATCCGCGGCCGTGACGAGTCGGCCATTGCAGCAGCCGAAGCCGATGTGGCGGCGATGATCGAGGCGATCTCGCGCTCGCGCCAGGGCACCTAGGCTCGCCCCGCACCGCGGCCAAATCCTGCCCATACAAGCCCTTGCGCTGCGGGCTTCCTTGCCGGTATTGCATTCGCCAACGGGAAGCGCCGCAGGAGCGACTCCCAACCTATTCGATCAGATATCGGAGCGCCTCATATGTCTCTTCCCGAAAAAGCCTTTCCCGTATCCTGGGATCAGTTTCACCGCGACGCGCGCGCGCTCGCCTGGCGGCTGGCCGATAACGGGCAGGAATGGCGGGCCATGGTCTGCATCACCCGCGGCGGTCTCGTGCCGGCGGCGATCATCTCCCGGGAACTCAACATCCGCATGATCGAAACCGTCTGCATCGCCTCCTATCATGATTACGACATGCAGGGGCAGATGAAGGTGCTCAAGGGCATCTCGCCGGAAATCGCCAAGGGCGGCGGCGAAGGCGTTCTCATCGTCGACGACCTGACCGATACCGGCAAGACCGCCGCCGAAGTGCGCGCCATGCTGCCCAAGGCGCATTTTGCCGCGGTGTATGCCAAACCGAAGGGCCGGCCGCTGGTCGACACCTTCGTCACCGAGGTCAGCCAGGACACCTGGATCTACTTCCCCTGGGACATGGGCTTCACCTATCAGGAGCCGATCGCCAAGGGCAGCCGCGGCTGACCCCCTCGCTCCTTCAGGGGCGCGGCGGAATGTTTTCAACCAGCGTCTCGGCCGTCAAGGCGCGGCCGGCACGGATGCCCGCCACGCCGTGGCGCCAGACCGCGGCGGCGGCCGCTTCGAAAGCCGGAAAGCCCTGCGCCAGATGTGCGCCGATGATGCCGGCCAGTACATCGCCCGATCCGGCGGTGGCAAGCCAGGGCGGCGCATTCCCGTTCACCACCGCTAGGCCGGACGGCGCCGCCACGACGGTGTCCGACCCCTTGTAGACGATCACCGCATGGCTGAGCCTTGCCGCGGCTTGCGCCTTTTCGATCTTGGAGAGCGTGGTATCGGCCGCGACGTCCGGGAACAGGCGCGCGAACTCACCCTCGTGCGGCGTCATGACCACTTGGCCGCCGCATTCGGCGATCTTATCGAACAGCTTTTCCCTTTCCTGCTGAAAGGAACTCATGCCGTCGGCATCGAGGACCAGACCGCGGTCGCAGAGCATCAGGGCGAAGTCCCTCGCCTTCTTGCCGACGCCAAAACCCGGGCCGAGCACGAAGGTGTTGAGCCGCTTGTCGCGCAGCCATTCGGCCAGATCGGCGGCGCTGCCTATTTCCTTGAGCATGACGGCAGTCAGGTGCGAAGCGTTGGTGGCAAGTGCCTCCGGCGGCGAGCCGAGCGTCACCAGCCCCGCCCCCGCGACGAGGCCCGCTGCGGCGGAGAGCCGCGCCGCACCGGTAGAGATCGGCCCGCCGGAAAGGACGGCAAGGTGGCCGCGCTTGAATTTATGCGTGCCGGCGTCGAGACCGCCGGCATAGTGTCTCCAGACGGCCGGGCCATTGATCCGCAGGGCGCCCGCCCTTGCGGCGACGAGCCGAGCGGGAATGCCGATATCGAAAACCTCGAGCGTACCGCATAATTGACGCCCCGGCATCAGCACATGTCCCGGCTTCGCCGCCATGAAAGTGACCGTGTGGGTGGCGGTGAAGCTTGCGCCGCGCACTTCGCCGCTGCGTCCATCAATTCCGGAAGGCAGATCGACCGCCAGAACCGGTATCCTGTTCGCACTGACACGATTGATGACCGCTTCCGCAGCATCCGGCAGGTTGCGAGCGAGCCCCGCCCCGAACAGCGCGTCGACGACGATATCGCCCGCCTGCGGCTCGTAAGCCTCGAGGGGTAGTCCTGCGAGCCGACAGCCCTTGCGCGCCCTGGCTGCGTCGCCCCGCAATTTATCGGCGTCGCCGAGGATATATAACGCGACCTGCGCACCGCTCTCCGCCAAGACTTCTGCGGCGACATAGCCATCGCCGCCATTGTTGCCCGGGCCGCAGAGTACGACGAAGCGCAGGGCGGCCGGGAACAGCCGCAGCGCGGCAGCGCACACCGCTAGCCCTGCCGAGCGCATCAGCGAGAAACTGTCGATGCCGGAATCGGCTGCGTCCTTGTCGATCGCCGCCATTTCAACCGGCGTCACCAGCATATCTTCGAGCGCGTCATCCATGACGCGATCTAAGCGCGGCCGCGCGCACTAGACAAGAGCCCGCAGGACAACGCAGCCTGAGCATTTTTCATGCATTTGCCTATAATTGGTGCTCAAATATGAGGCTTATCGCATTAAACGGCAGCGAACGCCTTGCGATCACCCGTGGCGGGGAGTGAATCTTCATAAAAAATAGGCAGGTGCGAATGAGAGAGACAAGCCGGTGGCAGCCGACTCGACCTGAGCGGGTGAAAAGTCCCTCATCTCGCATCATGCCTCTATAAAATTGGCACGCTACATGCATACTGAAAGGCGAGCGGGTGAGACCCAGCTTTACAGGGAGAAGCGGAGAGACATTTTCTCATGAAAAAGATCGAAGCGATCATTAAGCCCTTCAAGCTCGACGAAGTGAAGGAAGCCCTTCAAGAAGTCGGCCTGCAAGGCATAACCGTCACGGAAGCCAAAGGCTTCGGGCGGCAGAAGGGACACACGGAGCTCTACCGGGGGGCCGAATACGTCGTCGATTTCCTGCCGAAGGTAAAGGTGGAAGTCGTGCTGGCGGACGAGAATGCGGAAGCCGTCATTGAGGCCATCCGCAACGCCGCCCAGACAGGCCGCATCGGCGACGGCAAGATTTTCGTGTCCAATGTGGAGGAAGTGATCCGAATCCGCACCGGTGAGACCGGCCTCGACGCCATCTGACTGACTGACCGTCCAAATACCCCCATCCGATCCTGGGGGCCGCCCGGCCCCGATTTTCCAACTGCGTCATCTCACACAGGGAATTGCAAACCATGACGACTGCCAGTGAAATTCTGAAGCAGATCAAGGACAACGACATCAAGTTCGTCGACCTGCGCTTTACCGACCCGAAGGGCAAGCTGCAGCATGTGACGATGGATGTTGCCGTGGTCGATGAGGATATGTTCGCCGACGGCGTGATGTTCGACGGCTCCTCGATTGCCGGCTGGAAGGCGATCAACGAGTCCGACATGGTGCTGATGCCCGACACGGAAACGGCCCATATGGACCCGTTCTTCGCCCAGTCCACCATGGTCATCGTCTGCGACATTCTCGACCCGGTTTCCGGTGAAGCCTATAACCGCGATCCGCGCGGCACGGCAAAGAAGGCCGAGGCCTATCTCAAGGCATCCGGCATCGGTGACACGGTGTTCGTCGGTCCCGAAGCCGAGTTCTTCGTCTTCGACGACGTCAAGTACAAGGCCGACCCGTACAATACCGGCTTCAAGCTCGACAGTTCCGAATTGCCCTCCAACGACGACACGGATTATGAGACCGGCAACCTCGGTCACCGTCCGCGCATCAAGGGCGGCTATTTCCCGGTGCCGCCGGTCGACAGCTGCCAGGACATGCGCTCCGAAATGCTGACGGTGCTTGCCGAAATGGGCGTCACTGTCGAAAAGCATCACCACGAAGTGGCCGCCGCCCAGCACGAACTCGGCGTCAAGTTCGACGCGCTCGTGCGCAACGCCGACAAGATGCAGATCTACAAATATGTGGTGCACCAGGTTGCCAACGCCTATGGCAAGACCGCGACCTTCATGCCGAAGCCTGTTTTCGGCGACAACGGCTCGGGCATGCACGTTCATCTTTCCATCTGGAAGGACGGCAAGCCGACCTTCGCCGGCGACGAATATGCCGGACTGTCCGAAACTTGCCTCTACTTCATCGGCGGCATCATCAAGCACGCCAAGGCACTGAACGCGTTCACCAACCCGTCAACGAACTCCTACAAGCGTCTCGTCCCGGGCTATGAGGCACCGGTTCTGCTTGCCTATTCGGCCCGCAACCGCTCGGCCTCCTGCCGCATTCCGTTCGGCAGCAACCCGAAGGCAAAGCGCGTCGAGGTCCGCTTCCCGGATCCGAGCGCCAACCCCTATCTCGCCTTCGCCGCCATGCTGATGGCCGGCCTCGACGGCATCAAGAACAAGCTGCATCCGGGCAAGGCGATGGACAAGGACCTCTACGACCTGCCGCCGAAGGAACTGAAGAAGATCCCGACGGTTTGCGGCAGTCTGCGCGAAGCGCTGGAAAGCCTCGACAAGGACCGCAAGTTCCTCACCGCCGGCGGCGTCTTCGACGACGACCAGATCGACTCGTTCATCGAGCTCAAGATGCAGGAAGTCATGCGCTTCGAAATGACCCCGCATCCGGTCGAATACGACATGTACTATTCCGTCTGATGACGGGATTGTCGGCGCATCAGATGCGGCTGGTCCAATCGACATGAAAGCGAAAGGCGGGTTTCGATCGAAGCCCGCCTTTTCTCAAATGCGACAGAAGCGATGCATTTCCGCGAGGTTCATGGGGCTATTGATGTTCCACATGCGACACCCCAAATAATCGTCTGAAAGGATGTGTTGCGTCATGAAACAAAGAAACGCGAAATTCGAAATCGGCCAGATCGTTCGCCACCGGTTCTTTCCGTTTCGGGGCGTCATCTTCGACGTCGATCCGGAATATGCAAACACCGAGGAATGGTGGAACTCCATTCCCCAGGAAATCCGCCCGAGCAAGGACCAGCCCTTCTATCATCTGTTCGCCGAAAACGACGAAAGCGAATATGTCGCCTATGTCTCCGAACAGAACCTCGTCTCCGACGAGAGTGACCAGCCGATCCGCCATGCTCAGGTAGACGCCTTGTTCGAGAAGGCGGATGTGGGGCATTATAGGCCGAAGTCCAACTATCGCCATTGAGCTTATGGTACGGCTCGTCCACGGCCAAGGTCAGACCGGCTCATGGATACGCAAGGTGCGACGGGAAACCGTTCGCACCTTTTTACTGCGGCTTCCAAATAGAAAAGCGCCCGGCGGATAGCCGGGCGCTTTTTCAATTTTAGAAGTGAAGCGATTACTGCTTCTTGGCAGCCTTCTGCGCCTCTTCCAGCTTCTTGCGCGCGTCTTCCGCCTTCTTCTGCATTTCTTCCTGCAGCAGGCGCTGACGCTCTTCGAGCTGCGACTGTTCGATCGGCTCGCCGTCGAAGACGCCGGTGAACCCTTCGAGCGTCATCTTGATCGGGTTGGGCGCGCGCTGGAAATTGACCGACGTGAAGACGACTTCATTGCCCTTCTTCAGGTTGGCGATCAGCGCGTCGGAGAGCGGCGCCTCGGCAACGCACTTGTCGGGCATGCAGATGGCGTAGTCGAGCTTGACGCCCTTGCCACCGTCGATCTGCATCTGAACGCCCGGCGGGATCATGCGCGCGGAGGGGACGGAAACCTGCACGACCTTGCGGTTCACCTTGCCGGAGACCGTGATAAGTCCGACCGCGGTGATAAGCTGACCATTGTTGGCGGTGAGCAGGTTCTGAACGATGCAAACGTCGTTGTCCTCCTGCTTCGTGCAAACCTTGAACCAACCCTGCGGCGGCTTGCCCTGCTGTGCAGAGGCGATGCCCGGCGCGCCGGCTGCTGCTACGGAGAGCGCCAGCGCTGCCATACCCGCGCGTTTGGTGAAGTTCGACTTGAAGATCATTGTGATTCCGTCTCCTGAAAACCGGCCACGGAACAATTGTTCCGCTGGTGAGTATCGTCAGCCCGCCGTCCTGTTGGCCAAATGAGGCTTTTGAATGGCCCCGATTCCGGAAACACCTGTTACATTGGCTCGTGCCGTTTATCCAGTGTTTCGTTGCATTTTTTGCAACTCGGCGACAGCGGACACCGTCTGCCAGGCGCACTATGACATCGTCGGTCCATGCGGACGGCGCGCGGACGTCTTGCCGCTGCCGTGTTGGAAATATCCCTGCGCATTGGTAACGTGCCGGGAATCGGACCGTCTGTTCCTACGGGAGGTGAAGTTGCGCGCAGTTCTATCCGGCCTGGTCATGCTTCTGGCGACCAGCCTATCGGCCAATGAAGCCGCCGCCGCACCGGTGCACGCCATCTCCATGCACGGCGAGCCGGCCCTCCCGGCTGATTTCAAGCATTTCCCCTACGTCAAGCCGGACGTCAAGAAGGGCGGAAAGGTCTCCTACGGCGTGGTCGGCACCTTCGACAGCCTCAACCCCTTCATCCTGAAGAGCATGCGCACCACCGCGCGGGGAATGTGGGATCCGGGCTTCGGAAACCTGGTCTACGAATCGCTGATGCAGCGCTCCCAGGACGAGCCTTTCACCATGTATGGGCTGCTTGCGGAATCGGTCGAGTGGGACGACGACCGAACCTTCGTCCAGTTCAATCTCAATCCCAAGGCGCGCTGGGCCGACGGCGAGCCGGTGACCGTCGAGGACGTGATCTTCACCTTCGAACTGCTGCGCGACAAAGGACGCGCGCCCTTCAGCAACCGGCTGGCGAAAGTCGAGAAGATGGAGAAGGTCGGCGAGCGCAGCGTGCGCTTCGCCCTGAAGGAAGATGCCGACCGCGAGTTCCCGCTGTTGCTGGCGCTTTCGCCGGTGCTGCCGAAACATGCCATCAATGTCGAAGCCTTCGACAGGACGACGCTCGAGCCGCCGCTCGGTTCCGGCCCCTATCGCGTCGCCGAGGTGAGACCGGGCGAACGGATCGTCTATCGCCGCAATCCCGACTATTGGGGCAAGGATCTGCCCTCGAAGACCGGCGTCGACAATTATGATGAGATCTCGGTCGAATATTTCCTCCAGGACAACACGTTGTTCGAAGCCTTCAAGAAGGGCGAGATCGACCTCTATCCGGAAGGCAGCGCCACCAAATGGGCGCGCGCCTATGATTTCCCCGCCGTTCGCTCGGGCGACGTGATCAAGGAGAGCTTCAAGCCGAAAACGCCCTCCGGCATGCTCGGCTTCGTCTTCAACACCCGCAGGCCGATGTTCAACAACGTCAAGCTGCGGCAGGGCCTTGCCCTGGTGTTCGACTTCGAATGGGTTAACAAGAACCTGTTCGACGGCGCCTATACGCGGACACAGAGCTACTGGCAGAATTCGTCGCTCTCCTTCCTTGGTGTCGCGGCCGACGATCGTGAGCTCGGCCTGATGGGCGACGTCCGGGAGAAAATCAACCCGGCCATCCTCGACGGGACCTATCGGCTGCCGGTCACCGACGGCTCCGGTCGCGACCGCAACGTCTTGCGCGAGGCGGTGACGTTGCTTCGCGAGGCAGGCTACTCGATCAAGGACGGCAAGATGGTCGATGCCAAGGGCGCGCCCCTTGCCTTCGAGATCATGAGCCAGAATGCCGGCCAGGAGAAGATCGCGCTCGCCTACCAGCGCTTCCTTGCGCCGCTCGGGATTGCGGCAACGGTCCGAACGGTCGACGATTCCCAATACCAGCTGCGCAGCCAATCCTTCGACTATGACGTGATCATCAAGTCCTATCCTTCCTCGCTGTCGCCCGGCGTGGAACAGGTCGGCCGCTGGGGCTCGCAGGCGCGGGACAGGCAGGGCAGCGAAAACTTCGCAGGCGTTGCCGACAAGGATGTCGACAAGCTGATCAACAACATCCTTCAAGCGCGCACACCGGAGGATTTCACCGCCGCCGTCCGGGCGCATGACCGGCTGCTGGTCAACAACGCCTATGTCGTGCCGCTATACCATCTGGATGAACAATGGATTGCCCGCTGGAAACACATCGGCCGCCCCTCGGCGGTACCGCTCTACGGCTATCAACTGCCGACCTGGTGGGACGAGCGGGTGCAGTAGGTAGCCTGGTTCCCTTTTGGTAACGCATTGAAAGACGTGCCCGGCCGGCCTATGTCGCTGCTTCGGAGCATTTTGCGGTCAGTTGGCATCACCCGACGCCGCACGAATGCGGCAGAAAACAAGCAGAGGGCAGCGCGAACGGAGCGCATCCCGCTCTGTCGAACAGAAAGGCCGCCACCATGGAAACCGTCAATATCGATATCGTCTCGGACGTCGTCTGCCCGTGGTGCTATCTCGGCAAGAACCGCCTCGACCAGGCGATCGCCAATGTCGCAGGCGAAATCGATGTCGTGATCCAGTGGCGCCCTTATCAGCTCAACCCCGACCTGCCGCCGGAAGGTGTCGATCACAAGCGCCATCTTGCGGCAAAGCTCGGCGGTCAGGACGCGGTCGACCGGGCGCATCAGACGCTCGACGGCTTAGGGCGGGAAGCCGGAATCGCCTTTGACTTCGATGCCGTGAAGATCAGCCCCAACACGCTCGATGCCCATCGCCTCATTCGCTGGGCGTCCACCAGCGGCACCGCTGCCCAGGCCGAGACCGTGCGACTGCTTTTCAAGGCGAATTTCGAGGAAGGCAAGAATGTCGGCGATCACGCCGTTCTGCTCGACATCGCCGAACAGGCGGGCCTGGACCGGCCCGTCATCGCCGCGCTTTTCTCCTCCGATGCCGACAAGGATGCCGTCAAGCAGGAGATCGACATGGCCCGGGAGATCGGCGTGACGGGCGTTCCCTGCTTCATCATCGAACAGCAATATGCGGTGATGGGGGCGCAATCCGTCGAAGTGCTGACAAATGCGCTTCGCGAAATCGCCCAGATGAAGGCGGCCCGCCCGGCCAACTGATCGTCAATAGCGGCGCCGGCCTGCGGCGCCAATTTCCTTTCACGCTGGCTTGGCGAGCGTCGCGAGCTGGGTCATCACCATGGCCGCGCCCGAGAGGCGCTTGTCCGGCGTGACGAGTTCGCGCTGGAAGAAGATGCTCTGGTCCGGCCTGATCTTGGCGAGCGTTCCCTGCTTGGCGATATGCCCGACAAGGGCTGCCGGATTGGGAAACTCCTTGTTGCGGAACTGCACCACGACGCCCTTCGGCCCGGCGTCGAGCTTTTCGACATTCGCCGTGCGGCAGAGCGCCTTGATGTAGACGATCTTCAAGAGGTGCTGGACCTCGATGGGCAGCGGGCCAAAGCGGTCGATCAGTTCGGCGCCGAAGCCGTCGATCTCCTTGAGATCGGTCAGTTCACCGAGGCGGCGATAGAGGCCGAGCCTCAAATTGAGATCGGGAACATAGTCCTCCGGGATCATCACCGGCGTGCCGACGGAAATCTGCGGCGACCAGCCGGTGTCGTGGATTTCCTCTTCACCCTTGAGCTCGGCGACCGCCTCCTCCAGCATCTGCTGGTAGAGCTCGAAACCGACCTCCTTTATGTGTCCGGATTGCTCCTCGCCGAGCAGGTTGCCGGCGCCGCGAATGTCGAGGTCGTGGCTGGCAAGCTGGAAACCGGCGCCGAGCGTGTCGAGCGACTGCAGCACCTTGAGACGGCGTTCCGCCGGGCCGGTCAGCGTCTTGTTGACCGGAAGCGTGAAGAGCGCGAAGGCGCGCACCTTGGAGCGCCCGACCCGCCCGCGAAGCTGATAGAGCTGCGCCAGGCCGAACATGTCGGCGCGGTGCACGATCAGCGTGTTGGCCGTCGGCACGTCGAGCCCCGACTCGACGATCGTCGTCGACAGAAGCACGTCAAAGCGGCCTTCGTAGAAGGCGTTCATGATGTCTTCGAGCTCGGTTGCCGGCATCTGGCCGTGCGCCACCGCGACCTTCAGTTCCGGCACGTCGGATCTCAGGAAGTCGTGGATCTCGGAAAGGTCGCTCAGCCGGGGGCAGACATAGAAGCTCTGGCCGCCCCGATAGTGCTCGCGCATCAGCGTCTCGCGGATCACCAGCGCGTCGAAAGGCGAGATGAAGGTTCTGACTGCCATGCGGTCCACCGGCGGCGTGGTGATCAGCGACAATTCGCGGACGCCGGTCAGCGCAAGCTGCAGCGTGCGCGGAATGGGGGTCGCCGAGAGCGTCAGCACATGGACGTCGGTCTTCAGCTCCTTCAAGCGTTCTTTGTGCTTGACGCCGAAGTGCTGCTCCTCGTCGATGATCAGCAGGCCGAGATTGGCGAACTTGATCGAGGAGCCGAGCAGCGCGTGGGTGCCGACGACGATATCCGTCTTGCCGTCGGCGACTTCCTTCTTCGTCAGCGCCAGATCCTTCGAGCCGACGAGGCGCGAGGCCTGCTGAATGCGGATCGGCAGCCCGCGGAAGCGATCGGAAAAGGTCTTGAAATGCTGCCGCGCCAGCAAGGTCGTCGGCACGACGACGGCAACCTGCACGCCGTTCATCGCCGCTATGAAGGCGGCACGCAGCGCCACCTCGGTCTTGCCGAAGCCGACGTCGCCGCAGACGAGGCGATCCATCGGCCGGCCGCCGCCGAGATCGTCGCGGACCGCCTCGATCGAGTTCAGCTGATCCTCGGTCTCGTCATAGGGGAAGCGGGCTGCGAACTCGTCATAGACGCCGTCCTGCGCAACGAGGACCGGGGCGTGCCGCGTGTGCCGCTCGGCAGCGATGCGAATGAGCCCGCCGGCCATGTCAAGCAGCCGCTTCTTGAGCTTCGCCTTGCGCGCCTGCCAGGCGACACCGCCAAGCTTGTCGAGGATCGCATCGGTCCCCTCGGAGCCGTAGCGCGACAGAAGCTCGATGTTCTCCACCGGCAGAAACAGCTTCGCATCGTCGGCATAGACGAGCTCCAGGCAATCATGCGGTGCGCCGGCGGCCTCGATCGTGCGCAGGCCGACGAAGCGGCCGATGCCGTGTTCGGCATGCACGACGTAGCTGCCCTCGTCGAGCCCCGTCACTTCGGCGATGAAGTCGGCGCCGCGCTTGCGGCGCTTCGAGCGCCGCACCATCCGGTCGCCGAGAATGTCCTGCTCGCCAATGACGACGAGATCGCCGGTCTCGAATCCGGATTCGAGGCTCAAAACCGCTGATGCGGCCTCGCCCGCCTTCAGCGAGCGCAGATCGGCGAGCGCCTTCACCGGACGGATATTGGCGAGACCGTGCTCGGCGAGCACCTGAAGCAGGCGGTCGAGCGAACCTTCCGACCAGCCGGAAATGACGACCTTCGAGCCCTTCGCCCGCTTCTCGGCTATGTGTTTGACGGCCTGATCGAAGACATTGGCGCGAGCGCGGTCACTCTCCTCTGCTTCCCCTGCGGCCTTCGCCCAGCGCACCCCCTGCCGCGCCTCGATGGTGACGACCTGACGGGCTTCGCCCTCATGTTCGGAAAACGGCGACAGGCGCACGGCATTGCGCTCGGCTAGGCCGGCCCCGAAACCTTTCGCGCTGAGATAGAGCAGGTCCGGCGGCACCGGCTTGTAGGGCGTGCCCTGCGATATCTGCGACTTGCCGGGAGATGCGGAGGCCTGGCGCGCCTCGTAATAGTCGAGAATGAGCTTCGACCGCTCCGCCGCCGCTTCGCGCGCCAGGTGGTCCGTGACAATGCGGAAGCCATCGAGATAGTCGAAGATCGTTTCCAGGCGATCGTAGAAGAGCGGCAGCCAATGCTCCATGCCGGCATAGCGGCGTCCTTCGGAGACCGCCTGATAAAGCGCATCGTCGCGCGTCGCGGCGCCGAAAAGCGACAGATACCGCGTGCGGAAATGGCTGATCGTCTCCGGCGTCAGCGACACTTCGCTCATCGGATTGAGAGTGAGCGACCGCACCTGCCCGGTGGTTCGCTGGCTCGCCGGATCGAAGGAGCGGATCGTTTCCAGAGTGTCGCCGAAGAAATCAAGCCTGAGCGGCTCGCCGCTGCCAGGCACATAGACGTCGAGGATACCACCGCGCACGGCAAACTCCCCGACCTCGCGCACGGTCGGCACGCGCTCGAAGCCGTTTCGCTCCAGCCGCGCGGCGAGATCGTCCATCTGTACTTGATTTCCGGGTCGCGCCGAAAAGGCGAGACTCTCGATCACGTCCTGCGGCGAGGTCTTTTGCAGGGCCGCATTGACCGTCACCAGCAGGATTGCCGGGTGCGGCTTGTGCCGATGCGCAATTAGGGCGCTGAGCGCCGCGAGCCTTCTCGCCGAAGTGTCGGCGCTCGGGGAAACGCGGTCATAGGGCAGACAGTCCCAACCCGGCAAAGTGAGAACCGGGATGTCGGGCGCCACGAAACCGAGCACCTGCTCGAGATCCCCGATCCGCTGGCCGTCGGACAGAAAATAGGCTACCGGCGCGCCGGAGCGTGCCAGATCGGCAAGGATCAGCGCTTCGGCGCCGGAGGGTACCGGCCCGATCGTCACTTCCCGCGCGGCAGAAAGAATTCTCTTCGCGTCAAGGCCAGGGATCATCGTCGAATTCATTCCGCCTCTTGCTGAACGGGGTCGAAGTCCGGCCGGTAGGCGGCTATGCGCGCAAACAGCGCCGTTGCGAAGCGCTCGGGCAGCGGCATTTCTCCGGTGATCCAGCGAACGAGATCGTTGTCTTCCTCGCGCATGATCGTTTCGAGCTCATCCAGTTCCTGTTCGGAAAGGGTGGCAAGCTCCACTTCCGCGAATTGCCCGAGTATCAGGTCCATCTCGCGAATGCCGCGATGCCAGGCGCGGAAGAGGATCCTGCGCCGACGCGGATCAAGATCGGCGCTCGTGCGCGAAATGCCGGTCATGGAACGTCCTTCCTGTCACCCGCCGCAGCAGCGGATCCTGTCACGGGCTCTATAAACGCTGGAAAGCGGCTTGTCAGCCTTGCCAAGGCCGGATTTCTTGTCGCAATTTCATGGTCATGCGCCCTGCCCTGCTTGATCCGCTGTTTTCTCCGCTCGATAGCCTGCCCGGCATCGGCCCCAGGACCGGCGAGCTCTACGCGCGCCTGCTCGGACGCGAGTCGATCGACGACTGCCGCGTCATCGATCTCCTCTTCCACGCGCCCCACTCGCTGATCGACCGGCGCCGGCAGCCCGGCATCGCGTATGCGCCACAGGGATCGATCGTCACCATAACCGGCCGCGTGGACCGGCACCAGCCATCCCCGCGCGGCCGGCCGAACGTCCCCTATCGCGTCTTCCTTCACGACGATACGGGCGAACTGGCTCTCACCTTCTTCCGGGTCAAGGGAAACTGGCTGGAAAAAGCCCTGCCGGTCGACGAGACTGTGATCGTCAGCGGCAAGGTGGACTGGTTCAATGGACGCGCTTCGATGGTGCACCCGGACTACATGGTCCGCGCGGCCGAAGCCGAAAGCCTGCCGCTCGTCGAACCGGTTTACGGATTGACCGCCGGCCTCACGCCGCGGCCGTTGCGAAAATCGATCGAAGCGGCGCTGGCGCGCGTTCCCGATCTTCCGGAATGGCTGGACGACACCTTGCTGCGCCAGCAAGGCTTTGCGAGCGCAAGGGATTCCTTCCATCGCCTGCACGAGCCGCGCGACGAAACCGACATCGCCCCGCAGGCACCGGCCCGCCGCCGGCTTGCCTATGACGAATTTCTCGCCGGACAGCTGTCGCTCTCCTTGGTGCGCCAACGCTTACGCAAGGTTGCCGGAACGCCGGTGCGTGCCACGGGCAAGCTGAGCGGACCGGTCATCGCCGCCCTGCCCTTCTCCTTGACGGCCAGCCAGTCGGCCGCCGTCGGCGACATCCTTGCCGACATGTCCGGAGCCGAGCGCATGCTGCGTCTGCTGCAGGGCGATGTCGGCTCCGGCAAGACCGCCGTCGCGCTGATGGCGATGCTTGCCGCTGTCGAATCCGGCGGCCAGGCGGTGCTGATGGCCCCGACGGAGATCCTCGCCCGCCAGCACCATACAACGCTCCAGAAGATGGCGGCGCCGGCGGGCATCACGATCGACGTCCTGACCGGCAGGACGAAGGGCAAGGAGCGCGACGCGATCCTCGAGCGCATCGCTTCCGGCAAGACGCAGATGGTCATCGGCACGCATGCGCTGTTCCAGGATGCAGTGAACTATCGGCAGCTGGTGCTCGCCGTCGTAGACGAGCAGCATCGTTTCGGCGTCCACCAGCGGCTGCGGCTCACCGCCAAAGGCATCTCCCCGCATATGCTGGTGATGACGGCGACACCGATCCCGCGCACGCTGGTGCTGGCCGCCTTCGGGGACATGGACGTCTCGAAGCTGACGGAGAAGCCGGCGGGGCGAAAGCCGATCCAGACCGTCACCATTCCGGCCGAACGCACCGACGAAATCGTCGAGCGGCTCGCTTCGGCGCTTCGCCAGGGCAAGAAGGCCTACTGGATCTGCCCGCTGGTGGAGGAATCCGAAGAGACCGACACGATGTCCGCCGACGAGCGCTATCAAGGCCTCGTGCAGCGTTTCGGCAAGGACGTTGGCCTCGTCCATGGCCGCATGGCCGGGCCGGACAAGGACGCCGTCATGCTCGCCTTCAAGAACGGCGAGATTCGCGTGCTGGTGGCGACGACGGTGGTCGAGGTCGGCGTCGATGTTCCGGATGCGACGATCATGGTGATCGAGCATGCGGAGCGCTTCGGGCTTGCGCAGCTGCATCAATTGCGCGGCCGCGTCGGGCGCGGCGACGAGGCTTCGACCTGCATCCTGCTCTACAAGGGACCGCTGAGCGAAGCCGGGCACGCCCGCCTGTCTATCCTGCGCGAGACTGAAGACGGTTTCGTGATTGCCGAAGAGGACCTGAAACTGCGCGGCGAAGGTGAACTGCTCGGCACGCGGCAATCCGGCACGCCGGGATTTCGCATCGCCAGCCTCGAGGCGCATGCGGATCTTCTGGAAATTGCCCGGAAGGACGCCGGCTATATGATCGAGCGCGACCCGGAGCTGACGACGGAGCGCGGCGAGGCGTTGCGAACACTGCTCTACCTCCACCGGCGAGACGAAGCGATCCGCTTCCTGCGGGCCGGTTGAGGGCGCCGCTAAAAGCGCTTGACCCGAGGCTGACGTCACGCCCTTTTCTGCTGGGTGATTGTCCGCGGCGGGGCGTTGGCGAGCGGCTTGTGATCCGGCGTGACCAGGCCGCCGGAAATCAACAGCTTGGCCGCATCCTCGGCGCTCATCTGCAGCGGCACGATCTTGTCGCGAGGCACGAACAACAGGAAGCCGGCGGTCGGCAGCGGCGTCGGCGGCAGGAAAACGGCCACCATATCCATGCCGCGCTCGTCAAACTTGGAAGCGATCTCGCCCTTCACGTCGGTCGCGATGAACACCAGCGACCAAAGCCCGGGGCTTGGATATTCGATCAGCCCGGCCTTCTTGAAGGAGGAGGATTGGTCCTGCAGCACCGTCTGGAAAATCTGCTTCAGCGACTTGTAGATCGTCCGGACGAGCGGCGTGCGATTGAGCAGCGACTCGCCGAAATGGATGATCGAACGCCCTATGATGTTCGCCGTCAGGAAACCGACGAGGGTGATGACGACCATCGCGACGAGCAGGCCGAAGCCGGGGATGGCCACCGGAGAATAGGTGTCCGGATTGTAGAAGCTCGGCAAATAGGGTTTCACCCAACTGTCCGCCCATTCGATGAACGAGCGCACTAGCCAAACGGTGATGGCCACGGGCGCGCAGATGATAAGGCCCGTGAGAAAATAGTTGCGCAGCCGGGCTGCGATGATGCCGCTTTTGGAACCGTCCGTCATGCCGTTGCCATCGATCTCGTCAAACCGACCCGAAGGCCGGATGATAACTGACCGTGCCGGAAACGTGTGTTTCCGCCAAGGGTAGAACCATGAAATATTGCGGCGCACAACCGGGAAAGACAAGAGCCGGATCGTTGCGGAACCCGAACCTGCCATAAAAAGCCGGATTGCCCGCCAAGACACAGCCGGATGCGCCCAAAGTCCGCATTCTATCAAGCGCTTGCCGGACGAGCGCACTGCCCGTGCCGCGACCCTGCCGGTCCGGCCGCACGGACAGGGGACCGAGTCCATACCAATCCGCCGCAAAGGGCATGATCGTCACCGGCGAGAAAGCGATGTGGCCAATCACCTCACGATCGTCCTCGGCGACCAGCGACAGCGTCAGGGCACCCTCGGCGCGAAGACGTTCGATGATCCGCGCCTCGGTCTGATCGCTATAGGGCTGACCGGCAAAGGCAGCCTCCGTCACGCGCTGGATCGACTCGATGTCCCCTTGCGTCTCCGGCCGGATGATCATTCGACGGTGACCGATTTTGCGAGATTGCGCGGCTGGTCGACGTCGGTGCCCATGAAGACCGCCGTGTGGTAGGCGAGCAGTTGGACGGGTAGCGAGAAGATCATCGGCGCGATGATCTCGTCGACATTCGGAAGCACGATCGTATGCATCGTGTCGAGCTTCGAAGCGGCAGCACCCCGCTCGTCGGTGATCAGGATGATCCGTCCGCCGCGCGCGGCCACTTCCTGCATGTTGGAGACGGTCTTGTCGAAGAAGCGGTCATGCGGCGCAATCACGATCACCGGCATGTTCTCGTCAATCAGCGCGATCGGTCCGTGTTTCAGTTCGCCGGCGGCATAGCCTTCCGCGTGAATGTAGGAGATCTCCTTGAGCTTCAGGGCGCCTTCCATGGCAAGGGGGAAGCTCGTGCCGCGGCCGAGATAGAGCACGTCGCGACACTTCGACAATTCGCGGGACAGAAATTCGATCTTCGGCTGGATGCTGTTGAGCACCTGGCCCATGAGGCGCGGCATCTCGGCCAGGCTTCGCACCAGCGCCTGCTCCTCCAGCTCGCCGACAGTGCCGCGCGCTCGACCCGCAGCAATCGCGAGCGAAGCCAGAACCGCAAGCTGGCAGGTGAAGGCCTTGGTCGACGCCACGCCGATCTCCGGCCCGGCGAGGATCGGGAAGACGGCGTCGGACTCGCGCGCGATCGTCGATTCGCGCGTGTTGACGACCGCGCCGATCTTCAGGCCGTGTTCCTTGCAGTAGCGCAGCGAGGCAAGCGTGTCGGCAGTCTCGCCCGATTGCGAGATGAAGAGAGCGGCAGACTCTGGCGAAAGCGGAATTTCGCGGTAGCGGAATTCCGAAGCGACATCGATTTCGACCGGCAGGCGCGCATAGCGCTCGAACCAATATTTGCCGATCAGCCCGGCCAGATAGGCAGTGCCGCAGGCGGAGATCGCCAGGCTCGGCACCTTGGCGAAGTCGATCGCCTCCGAAACCGGCAGCACCCGATGGTCGATGAAGTTGACATAGTGGCTGAGCGCGTGGGAGATGACCTCCGGCTGCTCGTAGATTTCCTTCTCCATGAAATGGCGATGGTTGCCCTTGTCGACCATATAGGCGGCCGCCGAGGATACCTGGCGCGGGCGGGTGACGGAATTGCCATCCATGTCGAAGATATGGACGCCGGTCTTGCCGATCACCGCCCAGTCGCCGTCGATCAGATAGGTGATTTCGTTGGTGAAGGGCGCTAGCGCGATGGCATCGGAGCCCAGGAACATCTCGCCGTTGCCATGGCCGATCGCCAGCGGCGGGCCGTTGCGGGCCGCCATGATCGTCGAGGGATCGTCCTGGAAAAGAACGGCAAGGGCATAGGCGCCCTTCACCCGTTTCAGCATCGCATGCATCGCCTCGCGCCGCCCAAGGCCGTCGCGGCAAAATCTTGCCAGCAGCTGCGCGACGACTTCGGTGTCGGTCTCGGTCTGGAATTCGGCACCCGCCTCGGACAGCTCGTCCTTCAGCTCGGCAAAATTCTCGATGATGCCGTTGTGCACGACAGCGACGCCGTCGGTGAAATGCGGATGGGCATTGCGCTCGGTCGGCGCCCCGTGGGTCGCCCAGCGCGTGTGCGCGATCCCGATGCTGCCGGCGAGCGGCTCTTTTTTCAGTCTCGCCTCGAGATTGGCGAGCTTGCCCTCGGCGCGCCGGCGATCCAGCGCTCCACCCTCGATCGTCGCAACGCCGGCTGAATCGTATCCCCGGTATTCAAGGCGTTTCAACGCATCGACCAGCCGCTCCGAGACCGGCTGCTGCCCGACGATACCCACAATCCCGCACATAATGCTCTCCGCGTTCCCTCGCACGCCAGCCGGGCGTGTCAGCTCAAATGCGGCGACCCCGTCGCCAATGTCGCAGCCTTGGTAGCGAAATTATCGCGGGAAACAATCCGCTGCGATTTCACTTTCAGTTTCAATGTTTAACGAGACTATTCGGCAGCCTTGACCTTCTTCCGGGCTGCCTTTTCCGCCTCGTAGCGCTCCCGCAACAGGGGAGCCCGATCCGGCTTGTTTTCCTGCCGAGCCCGGCCGAAAGCAACGGCATCGGCCGGGACGTTCTCCGTAATCACGCTGCCGGAGGCGACAAGGGCGCCGTCGCCGATCGCCACCGGAGCGACGAGCGACGAGTTGGAGCCGATGAAGGTATTCTCTCCGATGCGCGTGAGGTGCTTGTTCACGCCATCATAGTTGCACGTGATGGTGCCAGCGCCGATATTCGATCCGGCGCCGACGACGGCATCGCCGATGTAGGTGAGGTGGTTCACCTTGGCGCCGGCGCCGATCTCCGCCTTCTTCACCTCGCAGAAGTTGCCGACTTTGGATTTGGGACCGAGATCGGCGCCAGGACGGAGACGGGCGAAGGGACCGACCGTCGCACCTGCGCGGACATGCGCACCTTCGACATGCGAGAAAGCGTGGATGACAGCGCCGCTATCGACCCGCACCCCGGGGCCGAAAACCACATTTGGCTCCACCAGGACGTCCTGGGCCAGTTCGGTGTCCCAAGCGAGGAACACGGTCTCCGGGGCGATCATTGAAACTCCGGCAAGCATCAGCTCGTGGCGGCGGCGTTGCTGCCAAAGGCGTTCGATATAGGCGAGTTCGGCCCGCGTATTGCACCCGGTGAGCTCCTCCTCCGGCGCCTCGACGGCAATCGCCCGGCCGCCGATGGAACGGACGATCTCGACAAGGTCGGTCAGGTAGTATTCGCCCTTGACATTGGCATTGCCGATGCGTGCAAGCAGGTCGAGCGCCTTACCGCCGCTGATCGCCATCAGGCCGCCATTGCAATAGGTGATGCGCCGTTCCTCTTCGGTGGCGTCCTTGTGCTCCCGGATCGCCAGCAGTTCCCCATTCTCGACGATCAGGCGGCCATAGCCGGTCGGATCGGCGGTTTCGAAGCCGATGACGACCACATCATTGCCTTGCGCCAAGCGTTCGCGCGCTGCCTTGAGCGGTGCGGCGGTGATGAGCGGCGTATCGCCGAAGACGACCAGGACGTCGTCATAGCCCTTCTCGATCGCCTCACGCGCCGCAAGAACGGCGTGCGCCGTACCGAGCCGTTCCTTCTGCAGGAAGGAGGAAACCTGGACCGCACCGGTGCTTGCGGCAGCCGAAACGGCTTCCGCGTCGCGGCCGACGACCAGGGCAACGTCGGAAATGGAAGCGCTTGCCAGAGCGTCGACCACATGGGCGATCATCGGCCGGCCGGCCACCGGATGCAGCACCTTCGACATGGCGGATTTCATCCGCGTGCTTTCCCCCGCCGCCAGGATGATCGCCAGGCAAGTGCGTTCCATTCTCTGATCTCCTTCGTATGCTTCGGGTATTCCGCGGCCTGCCCGTCGCCCGATTCTACGCGTGCTGTCAGCAAAATATTGCGAAATGCATATATCGCACAATCACATCGCGTTAACCCCGGTCAAGGGGCGATGCCTCTCCGTCTCGGGAAAACTCCTCGGCGCAGTCCGCTTTGCGCCGGGCGGCGACATCATGCCTGCGGCCGCAGCCGGCTTTCCGTCAATAGCCCGCTCTCTTCGACGATCGGGTAGGCGACGGAGGCGATGTGCGCATTGACGCGCTTCAGGTCCCGCAGCATGTCGAGATGCAGCGAGCTCGTCTGCAGGCTTTCGAGCAGGCCGTCACGCAGGCGCTCCAGATGCCGTTCGGCCGAGCGTTTTTCCATATGGCGGACATCGACCTTGACCTCGATAAGGTGACGGGCGAGGTCCGCATTGCGCGAGACGAAGATCGTCTGGGCGATCCGCAAGTTGTCGAGCGTCAGGTCGAACAGGTTCTTCAGTTCCTGATAGCCGTCGTCGGAAAATTTCAGACCGTTGATGACCTTCTTGCGGATCTGCTCGCAAAGGCCCTTCTCGATGATGTCGCCCATGTGCTCGAGGTTGATCGCATAGTCGATGATCACGATCGAGCGACGCCCGTCTTCTTCATTGAGCCCGTGGCGGCCCAGCCGCGACAGGAAGATCTTCACCTCCTGCTGCAGCAGATCGACCTGCTTCTCCATCTTTCCGATATCGCCGAGTTCGCCGAGGTCGTTCTTGTTGAACGCGGCCGATGCGCGCAGCAGCATGCCCTCGATCACGTCTCCGACCCTGAGCACCTCCCGCGTCGCCCCGGAAAGCGCCATCACAGGCGTATCGAGCGCCGCATCGTCAAGATAGCGCGGCCCCGTCTCGCTCACCTCTTCGTCCGGGACCAGGCGGCTCATCATCCGCGACAGCAAGCCGGCAAAGGGCCAGGCGATCAGCGCGACCACCAGGTTGAAAAGCAGGTGGACATCGACGGGCAGGTTCTGTCGCGGCAAAGGCAGGCTCTGCAGAATGTCGGCGTTGAGACCGGCCAGCGGGAGTGCGATGAGACATCCGATGCCGCGGACGATCCAGTTGCCGATCGCGACCCGGCGGGCACCGGGCGCCGAGCCAAGCGTGGCGATCACCGGTGGGATTGCGCCGCCCAGATTGGCGCCGAGCACCAGCGCCACGATCAGCCCCGGTGAAAGCACGCCTGCGGAGGACAGCGACAGGACCAGCATGACCATGGCGAGGCTCGAAGACGAGGCGAAGGCGAGCCCCGCCGAAATGAGCAGGGCGACCGGCCAGGCATTGTCCAGCATACCCAGAAAGGCCGCCAAGGCATGTGACTCCCGCATCGGCTCAGTGGCCGTGCCGAGCAGTTCAAGCGACAGAAGCATCAGGCCGATACCGACCAGCGCAAAGCCTGCACCCTGGCGTGCGCTCGATCGGCTCATCCGGTGCATGATGACACCGGCGAGAATGAACAAGGGGGCCAGCCAGCCGATGCCGATCGCAACGATCCAGGCCGTCATCGCCGTGCCGATATTGGCGCCGAGCAGCACGATCTGCGCCATCCGCGACCGCACGAGGCCCTTCTCCACGAAGGATGCCGTCATCAGGGCCGTGGCCGTGGAGCTTTGCAAGGCGAGCGTGGCGATCAGGCCCGTCATGAATGCGCGTAACGAGCCATTCGTTCCCCGAGCCAGGCCGGCGCGCAGACGTGATCCGAAGGCGCGTGTCACACCCTCCTTCACCAGTGAAAGACCGAACAGGAGCAGTGCGACGGCACCGAAGAGATTGACCATTACGATGGTGGATTGCATGGCATGGAAATTCCGCAACGGCCGTCGGGCTTCAAGTTTCCAACAATATCGAAGACACGATTCCCTCTCGTTGACCATAGAGAGACCAGCCTGAAACCGACAATTTTGCATACTGATTTCAATTGCCGGCTAACGAATCCGACATGGGCTTTTCCGTTCGCGGCAATCCCAAATTTGTCTAGACGGCGATGCCCCTGCGAAGGTGCCAATTAGGGTCCCTGAATCTCCGGAGCAACGGGTCTGTCGGTCCACTCGCCAAAGCATCGCGATTTACGACGGATCGGCCTTCAATTCCCATTTGGATTGTTCTAAGGAACGAAATCATTCGGCGTAACGCCGCTGCACTGAACGAGGTTTCTGCCCCCCATGCTCGACTCCCTGAGAAACGCCGCCCAGACGCGGATCGTCAAAGGCCTCCTGGCCATTCTCATCCTCTCATTCATGGTGTGGGGCGGACAGACCTTGATGGTTACCGGCACGCCCGATGCGGTGGTAACGGTCGGAGACGTGAAGGTCACCGCCAGCGACTATCGGCTTGCCTATGAGCGTCAGTTGAGCCTGCTTTCGCGGCAGCTTGGAACGCCTCTCACACGCCAGCAGGCCCGCGCATTCGGCGTTGAGGCGCAAGTCTACTCGCAGCTCGTCGCGGGCGCCGCTCTCGACCAGCTCGCCGAAGACATGAATCTCGGCCTCTCCGAAGACCGGCTCGCGAGACTCATCGGCGAGGACCCCGCCTTTCATGGGGCGAACGGCCAATTCGATCGGCTGACCTTCTCGAGCGTGCTACGCAACGCCGGCCTGACGGAGCAGGACTACATCAAGAACCGCAGCCAGGTGGCCGTCCGCTCGCAGATCGTCGATGCGCTCTCGGACGGGTTCGCTGCACCCGCGGTCCTGGTCGACGCCGTCGGCAAATACCGGCATGAAACCCGCACGATCGACTATCTGCTGCTCTCGAACGCGAACATCGATCCGGTCAAGGCGCCGGGCGACGATGTGCTCGCTCCCTGGTTCGAGAGCCACAAGGCGAACTATCGCGCTCCTGAATATCGGAAGTTCAGCTACATCAAGCTCGAGCCGGAGGACCTGGTTGCCACCGATGCGGTCACGGAGGAAGAGTTGCGCGCCGACTACGAAAAGCGCAAGGAAAGCTTCCGCACGCCGGCGACGAGAACAATCGAGCAGATCGCCTTCCCGTCCCGCGAAGCCGCCGACGCCGCTGCTGCCAAGCTCACAGCCGGCACTTCCTTCGACGATCTCGTCAAGGGCGAAGGCAAGAGTGCGGCGGACGTCCTCCTCGGTGACTTCACCAAGGAGCAGATGCCCGACCAGAAAGTCGCCGAAGCAGCCTTCGCTGTCGCAATGGACGGCGGCGTGACACCCGTGGTCGAAGGCGCTTTCGGCCCGGTCATCCTGCGCGTCACCAATATACGCCAGGAAGCCGTTCGCAGCTTCGATGAAGTCAAGGAGGAGTTGCGCAAGGAGATCGCCCTCTCGGTCGCACGCGACCAGCTCGTCGGCCTGCATGATAAGGTCGAGGACGAAAGGGCCGCCGGCGCGACCGTCAAGGAGGTCGCCGACCAGCTGAAACTCAAGCTCGCAACCGTCGAGGCGATCGACGCCACCGGCAAGGACCAGAATGGGGACGACGTGACCGGCCTGCCGGAGCAACGCACTCTTCTCCAGGAAGTGTTCAAGGCTGAAGTCGGCCTCGAGACGCTGGCCGTCCATATCGGCCGCGACGGCTATGCCTGGTTCGACCTCGAAGAGGTGATCCCTGCCCGCGACCGCACCCTCGACGAGGTTCGCGACGAGGTGGCTGCCGATTGGACGGCCGAACAGCAGCGAGTGGCGCTGGCCGCCAAGGCGACCGAATTGAAGGATCGGGTCAAGAAGGGCGCGAAGCTCGCGGACATTGCGAGCGAACTCGGCCTCGTCGTCGAAACGAAGACCGGGTTGAGCCGGTCAACCCAGGACGCCGCTCTGAGCCAGGCCGCCATTGCGGCGGCCTTTGCGGGGCCTAATGGACATGTCGCCAATGCAGCCGGCATGGGCGGCGAAGGCCAGATCCTCATGCAAGTGATGGCCGTCGACGACAGTGCTCCCGCCAACGCGCTCGACAATGACAGCCGCCAGATCGAAGCGATGGCCCGTGCCAGCGGCGACGACATACTCGATCAGATGGTCTCGACGCTGCAGTCGGTCTATGGCGTATCGATCAACCAGGCGCTTGCCGAGCAGGCATTGGCGCAGCGCTGACGGACGAGGAATCGAAGCATGACTGATTTGAAGCCGTTCGTCGCAAAAGTCGCAGCGCGCGAGGCCCTCAGCCGCGAAGACGCCCGCGCGGCCTTCGAGATCATCATGTCCGGAGCGGCCACCCCGTCGCAGATCGGCGGCTTCCTCATGGCGCTCAGGGTACGCGGCGAGACGGTCGACGAGATCGTCGGCGCCGTCGGCGCGATGCGGGCGCGCATGCTCCCGGTCGAGGCGCCCGAGGACGCGATCGACATCGTCGGAACGGGAGGCGACGGTGCCGGGACCTACAACATATCGACACTGGCGTCGCTGATCGTCGCCGGTGCCGGCGTGCCGGTCGCCAAGCACGGCAATCGGGCCTTGAGTTCGAAATCCGGAACAGCCGACGCGCTCTCCTGCCTCGGCGTCAAGCTCGACATCGGCCCCGAAGCGATTGCCCGCTGCATACGCGAAGCGGGCGTCGGCTTCATGTTCGCCCAGCAGCACCATTCGGCGATGCGCCATGTGGGACCGACCCGCGTCGAGCTCGGCACGAGAACGATCTTCAATCTCTTAGGCCCGCTCTCCAACCCGGCCGGGGTCAAACACCAACTCGTCGGCGTCTACGCGCCGCAATGGGTTGATCCGCTGGCGGAAGTGCTGCGCGACCTCGGATCCGAGAGCGTCTGGGTCGTGCACGGCGAAGGTCTGGACGAAGTCACCACGACCGGGGTCACCAAGGTTGCCGAGCTGAAGGACGGCAAGATTCGCAGCTTCGAGCTGACGCCGGACGACTTCGGCCTGGCGCGCACCACTCTCGATGCCCTGAAGGGCGGCGACGGAGCCCATAACGCGGCAGCATTGCAGGCGGTGCTCGATGGCGAAGAGAATGCTTATCGGGACATTTCCCTTGCGAACGCCGCCGCATCGTTGATGATAGCCGGGCGCGCCAAGAATCTCGCAGAAGGCATGGCGATCGCCCGCGATGCCCTTGCGAGCGGCGGCGCCAAGACTGCCCTGCAGCGGCTGATCACCGTCTCGAACGCCGCTTGAGGAGAGGACATGACGGATATTCTGCGCAGGATCGAGGCCTACAAGCGTGACGAGATCGCTGCCGCGAAGGCGCGGGTGCCGCTCGACGAGCTAAGGGCGCGGATCGCCGACCAGTCGCCGCCGCGCGGCTTTCACGCCGCGCTTGCGGCGCGCCGCCAGAAAGGCGAGTTTGGACTGATCGCCGAGATCAAGAAGGCCAGCCCGTCGAAGGGCCTGATTCGCCCGGACTTCGATCCGCCGGCGCTGGCGAAAGCCTATGCTGCGGGCGGTGCTGCCTGCCTCTCGGTCCTGACGGACACACCGAGCTTTCAGGGCGCCCCGGAATTTCTGGAGGCGGCGCGGGCCGCCTGTTCGCTGCCGGCGCTGCGCAAGGACTTCATGTTCGACACCTACCAGGTCTTCGAGGCGCGCGCCTGGGGGGCGGACTGTATCCTCTTGATCATGGCATCGCTCACCGACGAGGATGCGCATCGTCTCGAGGACGCCGCAGCGGCGCTCGGGATGGACGTGCTCGTCGAAGTGCATGATGCGGAGGAAATGGAACGCGCGCTGCGTCTCTCGTCTCCCCTGATCGGGATCAACAATCGCAACTTGAGGACCTTCGAGGTCGATCTCGCCGTTTCGGAACAGCTCGCACCGATGGTGCCGGCCGATAGGCTGCTGGTCGGCGAAAGCGGCATCTTCACCCACGAGGACTGCAGGCGCCTCGAAAAGTGCGGTATCACCACCTTCCTCGTCGGGGAAAGCCTGATGCGGAAGGACGACGTGGGGGCGGCAACGCGCGCGCTGTTGACCGGTTCCCGAAGCGCTCTGGCAGCCGAGTGATGAGCGGCCCGCAACTCACCCATATCGACAGCGCCGGCGAAGCCCATATGGTCGATGTCGGCGACAAGGCGCAGACCGTGCGTGTTGCCGTCGCCGAAGGCTTCGTCCGGATGCACCCGGAGACGCTGGCGTTGATCCTCGAAGGCAATGCCAAGAAGGGAGACGTCATCGGCACGGCCCGGCTCGCCGGGATCATGGCCGCCAAGCAGACGTCCAGCCTCATTCCGCTCTGCCACCCGCTGATGCTGACGAAGGTTTCGGTCGATATCCTTCCCGACGACGCCCTACCCGGCTTGCGCGTCGAGGCGATGGCGAAGCTCAAGGGGCGGACGGGCGTCGAGATGGAGGCGCTGACCGCGGTCGGCATTGCCTGCCTGACGATCTACGACATGGCAAAGGCTGCGGACCGCGAGATGGAGATCGGCGGCATTCGCCTCGTCAGCAAGTCGGGCGGGCGATCCGGCGACTATCGCCGGGACGGAGACCAGGGCTGATGTCGCTGCTCCCGGTCGAAGAGGCGCTGAGAAGGGTCCTCGCCCAGGCCCAACCCCGTTCGGAGACCGAGCGGCTTGCACTGCATTATTGCCTCGGCCGCGTGCTTGCCGAGGACACGAACGCGCTGCTCACTCACCCTCCCTTCGACAATTCCGCCATGGATGGCTACGCCGTCCGCCATGAGGACATCGCCGCTATCGGCGCCGAACTGTCCGTCATAGGGCAATCTGCGGCGGGCCGTGGATTTCAGGGCCGGGTTGGACCGGGCGAGGCAGTGCGCATTTTTACCGGCGCGCCGCTCGCGGCCGGTGCCGATACAGTCATTCTGCAGGAAGACACCGAGCGCCTCGAGGGCAATCGCATCCGCACCCTGTTCGCGCCGGCGAAGGGCCGACATATCCGTCTGGCAGGCCAGGACTTCGAGCGGGGCGAAATTACACTTTCTGCCGGAAGCGTGCTCGACGCCGGCCGGTTGACGCTTGCGGCGAGCATGAATCACCCGAGCCTGCCGGTCTTCCTGCGCCCGAAGGTCGCAATTCTTGCCACTGGCGACGAATTGCTGCCGCCCGGCAGTTCGCCAGGCGCAGACCAGATCATCGCCTCGAACAGCTTTGGCGTCGCGGCGATCGCTCGCGAAAATGGCGCGGATATACTGGATCTCGGCATCGCCCGCGACGACCGGCAGGCGATTGCCGCTGCCGTCGCGCAAGCGCAGGCGGCGCGAGCCGACGTACTCGTCACGCTCGGCGGAGCCTCGGTTGGAGACCATGATCTCGTCCAATCGACGCTCCTAGCCTGTGGCATGACGCTCGATTTCTGGCGCATCGCCATGCGGCCGGGAAAGCCGCTGATGGTCGGAGACCTCGCCGGCATGCCGGTGCTCGGCCTGCCCGGCAATCCGGTCTCGAGCCTCGTCTGCGCCTTGCTCTTCCTGGAACCGTTGACGCGCAAGCTCGCACATCTTCCCGACCGCTCACGACTGGCATCGGCGAAGCTCGGCGCACCGCTGCCCGCCAACGACCGCCGCCAGGACTATGTTCGCGCGCGCCTCTCCAGCGAGCCGGACGGCTCGCTCATGGCGCACCCCTTCCAACGCCAGGACTCGTCGATGACCAAGGTCTTCGCACAGTCGGACGGCCTCATCGTTCGCCCTCCGCAAACACCGGCCGCGGGAGCGGGTGACCCCTGCACCGTTCTCAAGCTCCGGGATCCCGCCTAAGCCCTTGCCGGACGTTTGGGCGTATAATCTCAGGCCGGGTGCTCCTCGGCGCGGCGGCTGACGAGGATCTTGTCGATGCGGCGGCCATCCATGTCGAGCACTTCGAAGCGGTAGCCGTGCGCCTCGGCGCAGTCGCCCTCCTCCGGCGTCTTGCGCAACTGCTGCACCAGAAAACCGGCAATGGTTTCGAAATCGCCGTCGCTGTCTATCCCCTCAATGCCGATCTGCAGGTGGATCTCGTCGATCGGCGTTCGGCCGTCGACAAGGTAGCTGCCGTCCTCGCGGGCTCGGATATGGGCGTGCTCGATATCGTCGTAGTTGGACGGGATGACGCCGACGATCGCCTCCAGGATATCGGCAGTCGTGATGATGCCTTCGGTGCTGCCGTACTCGTCGACGATCATCGCCATGTTGACGCTGGAGGCCTTGAAAGCTTCGAGGGCCTTCAGGCAGGAAGCCGTCTCCGGAAGGGTCAGGATCTCGCGGACATAATTGCGGATATCGAAGGGTGCCGCGACCGTGGCGTTCAGTATCTCCTTGGCCAGCACCGCTCCGATCACGTCGCCCGCCGGACCATCGATGACTGGATAACGGGAATGGCCGAACTGCCGAATCTTGCGGCCGATCGTCTCCATGCTGTCATTGACGTCGATGAAGCTGACCTCGGTGCGGTGCGTCATGATCGATTTGACGTTCCTATCGCCGAGACGGATAATGCGCCGTAGCATTTCGTGTTCGCTTTTCTCGATCGCGCCGCTCTCCACGCCTTCCGCCATGATCGCATGCACTTCCTCTTCGGTGACGTGATCTGGGTCCTCCGCCTTCATGCCCATCAGCCGCATCGCCAGGCGAGCGGCGGTCTCAAAAAGATACACGACCGGCGCGGCTATCCGCGACAGCAGGGTCATCGGCCGCGCGACGAAAATCGCCAGGCCTTCAGAATTCCTGAGCGCGAGCTGCTTCGGAATCAGTTCTCCGATCACCACCGACAGAAAGGTGATGAGCGTGACGACGAGGGCGACGGCAACGGTGTTGCCATAGGGGTGGATCCAGGCGATCTGGTCCAGGGTCGGTGCGAGCTTCGCTGCGATAGTCGCGCCGCCATAGGCGCCGGCCAGGATGCCGACGAGGGTTATGCCGACCTGAACGGTGGACAGGAATTTTCCAGGCTCCTCGGCAAGCCTCAGGGCGGCTTCCGCGCCATGGTTTCCCTGCTTCACCATCTGACGCAGCAAGGGTTTGCTTGCCGAAACGATTGCCATTTCCGAGAGCGCGAAGAAGGCGTTGATCAAAAGCAGAAGAAAAATGACAAAAAGCTCGGACATAGGCTCCGTTCACCGCTCTACTGCATGTCTCCTTAAATCGACCTCGATTTAAGGAGAGATGCAGCAATTCAAAGTGCTACGGCGACCTTTACGCGTCTGATAAGACGCGTGGCGCTGTAGGTAGGTCGCCAGATGAGACGACTGCCGTCTCAGATAGGCCAGGCCGACTGTGCGGGCAAGGCCAGTCCGGCGATCTGTATCGTCTGAGCACATAGCGACGGTTGCAGAGGCGCCGGGCTGTCTCAGATTTTGGCGCTCTGGTCCGGATTGAAGGCCTTCTGGATTCGATTGCGACCATATGTGATGACGTATTCCATCGCCTGCCGCGCCTTGAGCTCGTCCCTTCTGCCGATCTCCTCGACGATGCGGATGTGGTTGCGGGCCACCTCGTCTATGCCGCCCTTCTCGTCCGTCGGGGAACTCAACTTGAAGACGCCGACGAGAGCCGCCTCGATCAGGCCGCCGACCGTTCTGAGGAACGGATTGCCGGACGCTTCGAGGACTGCGAGGTGGAATTTCAGGTCGGCGACAGCGAGGGTTTCTGCCGTGTGACTGGCATCCCCCATGGCGACTGCCAGCCGCATCATCGTGGCGATTTCGGCGTCGCTCGCGTTGCGCGCAGCCAGGGCGGCGGCGTGCGTCTCGAAGGCGAGGCGAACCTCGCTCAGGTGATAGAGGAAATCCTCGTCCACCCCACAGGCAAAATGCCAGGTGAGGATATCCGCATCGAACAGATTCCAGTCTTTCCTGGGTGTCACGCGCGTCCCAATGCGGGCACGCGGAACGACCATCCCCTTCGCCGCAAGCGTCTTCATCGCCTCGCGCAAGACAGTGCGCGACACGCGGAAGCGGAGGGCAAGTTCAGGATCGCCGGGCAGAATGCTGCCCACCGGAAACTCCCCCGAAACGATCGCCTTGCCGAGTTGATCCACGACCTGTGCATGGCTCGTTCGTTTCGGCGTCTTGGATATCACCGTATCAAGCAGGCTCTTCAACCCCGTCCCCCTCCAGAGTGCCCTCCTGCTGCGGGCAGGCGCCATTCTTTTCATGTCGTCGCCGCTTCTCCTTCCGAGAGGAGAAGCTTTGTATAACAGTAGATCGAATATACGATTCCCGAAAGTGCGACGAAGAAACTGCGGGCGGCCGCCGGCGCGATCCGACGCCCCAATATTGGATATCCCCGCAAGAACAAACCCCTCGGCCTTGGCGCGGGGTTTGCAGATGGTTCGAATGCGGATGTCCTTCCCGCCCTATTGCGGCAGCTTGTCGTCGACGCCTTCGACGTAGAAGTTCATGCCGAGGAGCGTGGCGTCGTCGGAAGATTCGCCTTCCTTGAGCCACGGCGTGCCGTCCTGCTTGTTCAGCGGACCGGTAAACGGCTTCAGCTCGCCGGACTTGATCTTGGCTTCCGTCGCTTCCGCCATCGCCTTCACATCATCGGGCATGTTCGTGTAGGGCGCCATCGTCAGGATTCCGTCCTTCAGACCGTCCCAGCTGGAAGTCGTTTCCCACTTGCCGTCGAGGAAGGCTTGGGTGCGCTTGACGTAATAGGCGCCCCAGGTGTCGACGATCGCCGTCAGCTGCGTCTGCGGCCCGGCGGCGATCATATCGGAGGCCTGGCCGAAGGCCTTGATGCCGCGTTCGGCCGCAACCTGCATCGGAGCGGTCGTATCGGTGTGCTGGGTCAGGATGTCGACGCCCTGGTCGATAAGCGCCTTGGCGGCGTCCGCCTCCTTACCCGGGTCGAACCAGGTGTTCGCCCAGACGACCTTGATCTTGAACTCGGGATTGACCGAGCGGGCGCCGATGACGAAGGAGTTGATGCCCATCACCACTTCCGGAATCGGGAAGGAGGCGATGTAGCCGGCAACGCCCTTCTGAGACATCTTGGCGGCGATCTGGCCCTGGATGTAGCGGCCTTCGTAGAAGCGGCTGTTATAGGTCGCGACGTTCGGCGCGGTCTTGTAGCCGGTTGCGTGCTCGAACTTCACATCCGGGAACTTCTGGGCGATCTTGATCGTCGCGTCCATGAAGCCGAAGGACGTGGTGAAGATCAGACCGCAGCCGGACCGTGCCAGGCGCTCGATGGCGCGTTCCGCATCCGGCCCTTCCGGAACGTTTTCCAGAAACTGTGTTTCGACCTTGTCTCCCAGTTCCTTTTCGACCTGCTGGCGGCCGATGTCATGCGCCTGCGTCCAGCCGCCATCGGTCTTCGAGCCCACGTAGACGAAGCAGATCTTGGCCTTTTCCTGGGCGCCCGCGGCTGAAGCGAAGCCGAGCACCGCAGTCGTGGTTGCGAGGGCGAGGAGTAGTTTTTTCATTTTTGACCTCTGTCGGTTTGAGAATTCCGTCTGGTTGTTGTTGTTCACCGGTCCGGCACAAACGGTTTGCCGAGCGATGCCGGCGTATTGATCAGGGTCATGCGCCGGTTGTGGGATATGAGAATGAGTACGATAATTGTCGCCACATAGGGAAGCGAGGAAAGGAACTGCGACGGGATACCGATCCCGAAGGCCTGGGCATGTAGCTGGCTGATCGACACGGCCCCGAACAGATAGCCGCCGGCAACCACCCGCCAAGGGCGCCATGACGCGAAGACCACCAGCGCAAGCGCGATCCAGCCACGGCCGGCCGACATGTTCTCGACCCATTGCGGCGTATAGACGAGCGACAGCTGCGCGCCGGCAAGCCCGGCGCAGGCACCGCCGAAAAGCACCGCCAGGTAACGGGTGCGGATGACGTCGACGCCAAGAGCGTGCGCCGAGCCGTGGCTGTCGCCCACCGCGCGCAGCTTCAGTCCCGAACGGGTCCTGAAGAGGAACCAGTGGATGCCCGCGACGATCGCGATCGAGAGATAGAAGATTGCGTCCTGGCGGAAGAGAAGCGGTCCGATAAACGGCACATCGGAAAGCAGCGGAACGGCGATCGGCTGCAGCTTGATGCCCTGCATGCCGAGGAAACTCTCGCCCAGCATGCCGGAGACGCCGAGACCCAGCAGCGTCAGCGCAAGACCGGTCGCCACCTGATTGGCGACGAGCGTCAGCGTCAGGACGCCGAAGAGCAGCGAGAACAACGCGCCGGCCGCTACACCGGCAAGCACCCCGACATAGGGCGAACCGCTGAGCTGCGTGGCGGCGAAGGCGCAGACGGCGCCCATGACCATCATCCCCTCGACGCCGAGATTGAGCACGCCCGACCGTTCGGCGACCAGTTCGCCGGCAGCGGCAAGGACGAGCGGCGTCGCCGCGGTAATGACGCTCAGGAGGATTGCTTCGACGATACCCATCAGTGCGCCTCATCCGTCTTGAGCGCCACAAATCTCTCGCGGACGAGCCGGATGCGGTAGTGAATGAGCGTGTCGCAGGACAGCACGAAGAACAAGAGCAACCCCTGGAAGACGCGCGTCACCTTGTCGGAGACGCCGATCGAAAGCTGCGCCGCCTCGCCGCCGAGATAGGTAAGAGCGAGCACAAGACCGGCAGCGATGATGCCGAGCGGGTTGAGCCTTCCGAGGAATGCGACGATGATCGCCGTGAAGCCGTAACCGGGAGAGATGACCGGCCTCAGCTGCTGGATCGCGCCGCTGACCTCCGATATGCCGGCGAGGCCGGCAAGCGCGCCCGAAAAGAGCATCGAGAACCAGATCATCTTGCGTGACGAGAAGCCGGCGAAGCGCCCTGCCCGCTCCGACTGGCCGAGGACGGTGATCTCGAAGCCGCGCAGCGTGTAGCGCATCATGAACCAGACCGCGAGCGCCGCAAGGATCGCAAAGGCAAATCCCCAATGCGTACGGCCGGAAGCGATCATTTCGGGAAGGATGGCCTCTACCCCGAAGCTGCGGGTTTCCGGAAAGTTCATGCCCTGCGGGTTGCGCCAGGGGCCGCGCACGAGCCAGTCGAGGAAGAGCTGGGCGACATAGACCAGCATCAGGCTCGTCAGGATCTCGTTGGTGTTCATATGGGCCTTGAGGAAGGCCGGGATCCCCGCGAAGAGCGCGCCACCGATCATGCCGAGCAGCAGCATCAGCGGAAGGACGAGTGGCGACTGCCAATCATAGAAGACCACCGGAAGAATGGAGCCGGCGATCGCCCCCATGATGAACTGACCTTCGGCACCGATATTCCAGTTGTTGGAGCGGAAGCAGACGGAAAGGCCGACGCCGATCAGGATCAGCGGCGCGGCCTTGATCGCCAGTTCGTGCAGCGACCAGACCTCGCTCAGCGGCTCGACAAAGAAGCTGTAGAGGGCCGCGACCGGGTTCTTGCCGAGCAGCGCGAACATGATGCCGCCGAAGACGATGGTCAGCGCAAAGGCGATGAAGGGAGACAGGATGGAAAACAGCGCCGAGACCTTGGGACGCCTTTCGAGCTCAATGCGCATGTGCCGCTCCCGCACCTTCCGTCTTGCCATGCATGCCGCCCATCAGGAGGCCGATCTTCTCGCGCGAGAGTTCCCGGGCCGGATAGGGCTCGGAGAGCCTTCCCTCGCTGATGACGGCGATTTCGGTAGCCACCTCGAAGATCTCGTCGAGATCCTGGCTGATCACCAGCACGGCGGAGCCCCCCTTGGCGAGGTCGACGAGCGCCTGGCGGATGCGGCTCGCCGCCCCAGCGTCGACGCCCCAGGTGGGCTGGTTGACGATGAGCACCGCCGGCTGCCGGTCGAGTTCGCGGCCGACGATGAACTTTTGCAGGTTGCCGCCCGAAAGCGAGCCCGCCGGCGGATCCTCGCCGCTCTTGCGCACGTCCATCGCCTCGGAAATGCGTTTGGCTGCGGCTTTCACCGCGCCCTGTCGGATGATCTTCAGGAAACCGCCGCCGAGAAAGGCGCGCTTGTCGGACTGGTTGCGCGCCAGCACGAGATTGTCGGAAAGCGAGAGCGAGGAGACCGCCGCATGCCCATGCCGCTCCTCCGGCACGAAGCCGGCGCCCATCAACCGTCGGGCATTGATATTCTTGGTCCCAACCGGCCTCTGGCGAATTTGCACGGCACTGTCGTCGGCCACCGGATACTCACCCGAAAGCGCGTCGAAAAGCTCGCTCTGGCCGTTGCCGGCAACGCCCGCGATCGCCAGCACCTCGCCGGCTCTCACCTTGAGCGAGACGTTCTTGAGCGAGACCGCGAAGGGCGTGCGCGCCGCGACGGAAAGGTCGCGGGCTTCGAGTTGGACGTCGCCCCTGGTGCTCGTGCCCTCCGGCGTCACCACGGCCACATCGTTGCCGACCATCATGCGCGCCAGCGAGGCCGGCGTCTCGGCGCGCGGGTCGCAGGCGCCGGTGACCTTGCCGTGCCGCAAGACGGTGGCGCGGTCGCAGATGCGCTGCACCTCCTCGAGACGGTGGGAGATATAGAGCACCGAGCGGCCTTCCGCCTTCAGCTTCAACAGTGTCTCGAACAGCCGGTCCGCCTCCTGCGGGGTCAGCACCGAGGTCGGCTCGTCGAGGATGATCAGCTGCGGGTTCTGAAGCAGCGCGCGCACGATCTCAATGCGCTGCCGTTCGCCGACCGAAAGATCGGCGACATGCGCGCTCGGATCGAGCGGCAGCCCGTAGAGGCGCGACAGCCGCGCCGCCTCTTCGGCAACCCGTGCAAGCGAGATGCTGCGATCCATCGAAAGCGCGATGTTTTCGGCGACCGTCAGCGCCTCGAAGAGTGAGAAATGCTGAAAGACCATGCCGATGCCGAGCTTGCGCGCGTCACCGGGGCTGGAGATCCGGACAGTGTCGCCCATCCACGAGATCTCGCCGGCGGTCGGCGCAAGGACGCCGAACAGCATCTTCACCAGGGTCGATTTCCCCGCCCCGTTCTCGCCGAGAAGCGCGTGAATTTCTCCGGGTTCTATGTGCAGATTGATCGCATTGCAGGCCGCGAAGGAGCCGAACAACTTCGTCAGGTTGCTCACGGCCAGCAGCGGGCCGCTCGCAATTTGTCCCGTAACAGGCACGCTGCCCTCTTTTCCCCTCTTTCGAATCCCCTGCTGCTTAAACAGGTCAGGGAATCAGCAATGTCGTTCCACTCGTTTTTCTTGTTTCAAGATCCGTATGCGCTCGGCCGGCCTCGGCGAGCGGATAGGTCTGATTGATATTGATACGCACTTTGTTGCTTTGCACAACATCAAACAAGGAGTTTGCACATGCCTCCAGCGCCGGCCGGGCCGCGACATAGGTGAAAAGCGTCGGACGGGTCGCGTAGAGCGCCCCTTTCTGCGCCAGAATGCCGATATTGAACGCATCCACCGGTCCGGAGGAATTGCCGAAACTGACCCACAGGCCGCGCGGCTTCAGGCAGTCGAGCGAGGCCGGATAGGTGTCGCGGCCGACCGAGTCGTAGACGACATCGACGCCCTTGCCGCCGGTCAGTTCCCTCACGCGTGAGACGAAATTCTCCGTTCGATAGTTGATGACATGATCGTAGCCATGTGCAAGCGCCAGATCGATCTTGTCCTGCGATCCGGCCGTGCCGATGACGGTCGCGCCAAGCGCCTTCGCCCACTGTCCGGCAATCAGCCCGACGCCGCCGGCAGCCGCGTGAAACAGCAAGGTCGTCTCGGGCCCAACCTTGAAGGTCTGGTTAAGCAGATATTGCGCTGTCATGCCCTTCAGCATCATCGCCGCTGCGGTCTCGAGGCTGATTCCGTCCGGGACCTTGACAAGCTGCGAAGCGTCGACATTGCGTTCGCTTGCATAGGCGCCATCGGCCGAAGCATAGGCGACGCGGTCACCGACGGAAAACATGCCGACACCGTCGCCGACGGCGGTCACGATGCCGGCGCCCTCCTTGCCCGGAATGAAGGGCAGGCCGGTTGCCGACTTGTAGAGACCGGTCCGGAAATAGACGTCGATGAAGTTGAGGCCGATGGCGACCTGCCGGATCTGCACTTCGCCTGGTCCGGGCGCGGCAAGCGTCACGCCCTCCATCTTCAGCACTTCCGGTCCGCCGAGTTCGCGAACGACGATCGCCTGTGGCATGAACAACTCCTATACGCGGCCGAGATTGGGAAAAATCTGCAGAACGAATCCGATGACGTAGAGATAGATCCCCGTCGCCACCACGCCAAGGACCACCCAGGGCGGCGTCTCGAAATGCAGCAGCAAGGCGTACATGCCGAGCACCGACCAGACGAGGAAGACGCCGAGATTGAGCGGTCGCAACCTTTTCACCCGCACCGGATGCAGGAAGTTGATGGGCAAAAAGGTCAGCACGACGGAAAGGAAAACAACAATTGATGCAGTGACTTCGCTCGCCTGGATGACAAACAGCGTGAAGACGACCATGTTCCAGACCACCGGGAACCCGGAGAAGAAATACTCATCCGTCTTCATGCCCATATCGGCATAGTAGATGGCGCTCGACACGACGATGGCGCCGGCTGCCACGAAGGACCAGGGTTCGCCGATCATGCCGCTCTGGTAAAGCGCGAAGGCGGGAAGCAGCACATAGGTAACGTAGTCGATGACGTTGTCGAGGGTATCGCCCGACCAGTTCGGCAGAACTTCCTTGACCTGCACCTTGCGCGCGATCGGGCCGTCGATGCCGTCGACGAGCAGCGCCAGCCCCAGCCACCAGAACATGTCGATGAAACGATGCTCCGCAGCCGCCACGACGCCGAGAAAGGCCAGGAAGGAGCCGGACGCCGTGAGGATATGCACGGAAAAGGCGCGGATTTCAGCGTAGGGAACGCGTCTGTAGTTGAAGAATTTCATCTGCGACTGCCGCCCATTCCTTCGGTTCGTCTTTTCGCGCCGTCGCCAGACCGCCGCTGACCCGCGATCGACGGCTAATATGCACCCTTTACGAGGCATCGCCAGCAAAATTCACCTTCGTCAACCCTCAAGCGGCATTGTCCTGTGGACACGCGGCAAACGCGTCTGCGCCGTTCCATCCCATTTATTTCAATGAGCTAAGGGGCTACAAGAGATTGCGGTATCGACATCAAGGCGGACAACCGCCCGGGAAAGCGACGGCCATGCAACATTATGACATCGCCATCATCGGCGCAGGACTTGCCGGCTCGCTCGCGGCGATCGCACTCGCCCGCGACGGCCACCGGGTGGCGCTTGTTGGGCCGAGACCGGTGATCGCCGACGGACGTACCACGGCCCTCATGGACCAATCGATCGAGTACCTCAAGGGACTTCGTCTGTGGGACGAGGTCGAACCGCTGACGGCGCCGCTCGTCGCCATTCACATCATCGACGGAACCAGGCGGCTCCTGCGCGCACCGCCGGTCAATTTCCGTGCTGCCGAGGTCGGGCTCGACGCCTTCGGCTACAACACTCCAAATGCCCCTTTCCTCGAAATCCTGGAGAGGCACGAAGCGAGCCTGGCGACGCTCGAGCGGATAACCGCCTCAGCCATGACCTTCGACATCGGCGAAGTCGAAGCGCGGATCGGCCTCGAGGACGGGCGAACGATTGCCGCGGATCTTGTCGTCGGCGCCGATGGCCGGCGCTCTGCGGTTCGCGAGGCGGCGGGCATAGAGACCTTCACCTGGTCCTATCCGCAAACTGCGGTGGTGCTGAACTTCGGCCATGAACTTTCGCACCAGGAGATATCGACGGAGTTCCACACCGAAAGCGGACCGTTCACACAGGTGCCGCTGCCGGGCAACCGCTCGAGCCTCGTCTGGGTCCAAAGGCCGCGCGACGCGGAGGAGACCCTGAAACTTCCGAGGGATGCCCTGTCGCGCACCATCGAGGACCGTATGCAGTCAATTCTCGGGAAAGTGACGGCCGAAGGGGCGCCCCAATCCTTTCCGCTCTCCGGCATGACCGCCCGCCGCTTCGGCAAGGGACGCACCGCACTTGTCGGCGAAGCCGCACATGCCTTCCCGCCGATCGGCGCCCAGGGGCTCAATCTCAGTCTCCGGGACGTGATGACGCTGGTCGAACTCGTCGGCCGCCCAGCCGGCGGGCAACTGACGGCAGATATCGGAGACCGATTCGACGGCCGCCGGCGCATGGACATCGTCAGCCGAACCGCAAGCGTCGACCTGCTCAACCGATCGCTGCTCTCGGATTTCCTGCCCATCCAGGCGCTCAGGGCGGTGGGCCTGCAATTCATCGCCTCGGCCGGTCCGCTCCGCGGCCTCTTGATGCGCGAAGGCATCCATCCGGGCAGCGCGCTGCGCTCGCTCAAGGAAAGCTTATGGGAAAAGGTCGGCCGGCAGCGCGCCTGATCGGATGAGGTAGAGCAATCCGGTCACGGTCGCGACGGAAAACAGCGTGGTGATCAGGATGGTCGCGGAGGCCCGCTCCTGCCAGATCCCGTATTGATGGCCGATCACGAAGACGTTGGTGGCGGTCGGCAGGGCGGCGAGCAGCACCGCCGTCTGCATCCACACGGGGTCGTAGCTGCCGGCAAGACTCAACGCCAGATACATGAGCACCGGGTGAAGCACGAGCTTCGCCGGAACGATGTAGCCGATCTCGACGGGAATGCGCGTCAGCGGCCGAAGCGCCAGCGTCACGCCCATCGCGAACAGCGCGCATGGAGCGGCCGCCTGCGCAAGGTAATCGATCAATCGCTGCAGCGGTGCCGGCGGCTCGATCGCCAGGAAGGCGGCCGCCACCCCGGCGAAGGTCGACAGGATGAACGGGTGAAGAACGATCCGGCGCGCGATGCCGAGGACGAGCGATACCGGTTTCTGCCTGCGTCCGCCGGCAAACGCCATCATCGCCGGAGCGACGGTGAAATGCGCCGCATTTTCGAAGCAGAAGATGAGCGCCACCGGCACAGCGGCCGCTTCCCCGAAGGCGAGCAGCGCCAGACCGGGCCCCATGTAGCCGATATTGCCATAGGCCCCGGCAAAGCCCTGGATGGTCGCCCCCGCGATCGTGCTTCGGCGCAGGAACACTCCGATGACAAAGATCAACACGAAGACGACATAGGTCGTCCCGACGCTGGTGAGGATGAAGTCGGCGCGCGTCAGCTCTTCCACGGGCGTGCGCGACACAAGTTTGAAGAAGAGGGCCGGCAGCGCCAGATAGACGATGAAGGTGTTCAGCCAGCCCATCGCCTCGCCGGCGTGCTCGACGAAACGTGCCGTCAGATAGCCGAGGAAGATGAGCCCGAAGAACGGCAGCACCAGGCCCGCAATGTCCGCCATTCTTCCCTCCGATCCGGCACCGGCTTTGCTTAGCCGATTTGCGACAGGATCGGGAAGGTCTGCTGGAACCAGATCGCAACCGAGCTGATGAAGCCGAAGAGGAAGGCAAGGCCGGCGAGGACGAGAAGCGCGCCCATCAGCTTCTCGACGAGGCCGAGGTGCCGGCGGAAACGCATGAGGAAGCGCATGAATGCGCCGGAAAAGCCGGCGGCGATCCAGAACGGCACGGCAAGGCCGAGCGAATAGATGGCGAGCAGCATCGCCCCGTCGCCGACCGTTTCGCGCGCCGCCGCGACGCCGAGGATGGTGCCGAGCACTGGGCCGATGCAGGGCGTCCAGCCGAAGGCGAAGGCGAGCCCCATGATATAGGCTCCCGACAGCGTCGCCGGCTTGCCGCCGCCGTGAAAGCGCGCCTCGCGGGCAAGCAGCCCGATGCGGAAAACACCCAGGAAGTGCAGCCCCATGACGATGATGATGATGCCGCCGATGCGTGAGAGGAGATCGATATATTGCCTGAGCAGGAGGCCGATCGAGGAGGCCCCTGCCCCGAGCGCCACGAAGACCGTCGCGAAGCCGAGCGTGAAGAACAGAGCCGCCGACAGCACGGCGCGCCGCGTGCTGCCGACCGTCGCGGCATCGCCGCCGCGGAACTGATCGACCGATACGCCGGCCATGTAGCAGAGATAGGGCGGGACGAGCGGCAGGACGCAGGGTGAAAGAAAGGACAGAGCGCCGGCAAGAACGGCGGTCCAGATGGAGACATCGGCAATCGACAAATTCGGAACTCCGGCACACGGTTGGTGGCCTTCTTACCCGCATGTATACTGCGACACCAATCACCTTTCGGCGATCATTTTGCCGCACCGCGTCTTCGGCAGCGCCGTCACCGGGAATGGGCCAGATTCCTGGTCCGGCGCAATTTTTCGGTTGACCGGCGCGAAGCTCGCGTGCATATGTCCGCCCACTTCCGCCGGGCTTGACAAGCCGGGCTTGGGAGCGCGTAGCTCAGCCGGTAGAGCAACTGACTTTTAATCAGTAGGTCCAGGGTTCGAATCCCTGCGCGCTCACCACCTACCCAATAAATTCAATGCTTTACTCTGTCGGGGTCACTGGGGCTCAATCCTATTCCGCTAAGGCGTGCTCGAACCACCTGCACCAGGCGTTCCGAAGAGATCCGGAATGCTTTGGCCAATGCCGCCGATGTGATCGTGACGTCGAAGTTTGTGCCTGATGGCAAGGCGACATCTGGGCTGAATCCCCCGGGTCGGCCGGTCCGCGCATGGCTGCTTTGCGGGAAATCTCAGCGCCAACAATCTCCGCTCGACGTTTAGGGAAGCTAAATTTCGAAGCATCCGCGTGAACAAGCGTCAACCTCGCCCACAGCTTTTTTCAAGAGGCGTACCGGAATCACGGAATCAGATCTTCCTCTCTGATCAAACCGTAGATAGCGTCTCTGCGTAGCTCGCATCTGTGGGCTACGTCTCCGCATCCGCTGAAGGCAACGGGGTGCGGACTTGCCCCGCCCTCGTGCGGGGCTTTTTCGTAGTGCTCGTCACTGCGTTCCTGTCAAACGCTGCCGCAGAAACGGCACGGCAAACATCTTCAGCAGCACGGGATCGCGAACGCCGAGGTCGTAGGTGAAGATCAGGCGTGCGAGGATGCCCTCTGCTGCAGCGCTGTCGCGAGACGTTTGATGGTCCTGCAACAACTCTTCGAACACCACGCTGAGCATGTCGACATCGTGAAGGGCGATGGGAGTTTCAATTTGCATGGCGCATCTCCCCGTGTAGGCGCGACAGCGCTATGACATCGTCGGCGCTCCAAATATTCCCGCCGATGACCACGGAATGCGTTCTCGACGAAGCGCTGGCTCGAGAATGTGCGTCGGAGTGTGAGCACGCGGACGTTTTTCTTCTCTGGATGCTGGCTCGCGGCTCCACGTTCTCTGACGGAAAAAACACGCAGAGCTTGTAAAGTGGGCGTTCGGGACTATTATATTAGCCTTTCCGCAGATAGATGCCCGACCTAGCAAGATAAGCGTGGGTAATGATGTGCCCAGTTCAGGAGCTACAACGGCGCGTCCCCTGAAGCGTAAGCTCGTAGCGATCGTAGCGGCGGACGTTGTGGGATACAGCAAACTCGTCGGAAATGACGAGGAAGGCACACTTCATCTCTTTCACCAATACGCCGAGCTTGTCGCCGGATTCGTTTCGGCGCATGGCGGCCGGATTTTCAATACGGCGGGTGACGCCCTGCTTGCCGAATTTCCGAGTCCGGTCGAGGCGGTTCGAGCTTCGCTGGAGATGCAGCGGGAAATCGAGCAGCAAAATCAGAGCATCGCCAAACACCGGCAAATACACTTTCGAATAGGAATCCACCTCGGCGATGTCGTGGTAGAAGACAACAACCTGGAGGGCGACGGCATAAACGTCGCCGCGCGACTTCAAAGCCAGGCAGACGCAGGCGGTATCTTGATCTCCGACGACGTCTATCGGCAGATCCGAGGAAAACTGGATGCCGCCTTCGAAAGCCTGGGCAGAAGGAGGCTGAAAAACATCTCCACGCCGATACCGATCTATCGCGTTCTGCCGAAATCACGGTCTTGGCTGCAGCGATTGCTTCGCCGAGCGGGCGATCACCGGCCGTTGACCGTCGCCGCCGGGACAGCCGTAGCGATCGTCGCCATCCTGACTTTTGTCTTCTCCCCGGCTGCGATCTGGAACTTCGTAACCAGTCGTATCGAGGGGCTGCCGGAGGAACCGTCGATCGCTGTTCTGCCCCTGAAGGCGCTAGGCGATAATTCACAGGAAGACTACTTGTGCGACGGCCTCACCACGGACATCACTGCCGAACTGTCACGCTTCAAGAACCTGTTTGTGATCGCGAGCAATTCGAGCTTTGCCTACAAGAACAAGCCGGTCGACGTGCAAACCGTCGGACGTGCGCTCGGAGTCCGGTATCTTCTGCAGGGGACCTTGCAAAGGGACGGCAGCCGCGTGCGGATCAGTGCACAATTGGTCGATGCGCCGAGTCGACGGCAGATTTGGTCCGACCGATACGACAGCCAGGGCGACGATATCTTCGCGATCCAGGACGACATCATCGAGACCGTCGTGGCCAGGCTCGCCGTCCAGGTCAACGCCGCAGAAAGGGAACGTATCATGCAGGACCCGACCGACAGTGCCGAGGCTTATGACCACTATCTCAAGGGACGCCAGCTGTTCGACTTGTACACTCGGGAAGGCAACGCCGGTGCAAAGCAGGAATTTTCGAGAGCTATCGCGTTGGACCCGAAATTTGCCCGCGCCTATTCCTGGGCGGGATACGCGCATCTTGAAGACTACAAGCAGGGATGGGCCGACAGCCCCGAACTGGCGAGCAGACTGGCAACGCAAGCGGTCAGCCTCGCCCCAGACGACTACTACACCCATTGGACGCTCGCGTCCGTCTACATGGAATTGAAGGACACGGCCGCAGCGCGGCGGGAATACGACCGCGCTTACGAGCTGAATGCGAACGATCCCGATCTTTTGGCCGAGCGGGCCGATATGCTCAGCTTCCAGGGCAACACCGCAAACGCCATCGCAGATATCGAGAGGGCAAAGCGTCTCAATCCGGGCTTTCCGGAATGGTACCAGTGGTCGCTTGCCTTGGCCCATTTTCAGGACAGAAACTATGATGAGACAGTCAAATTGCTAACCGCAATGTCCGACCTGCCAAACGAAGCCTACTTGATGTTGGCGATGAGCCGGGCACGGATGGGAAATCCGATCGCACCGGACGATATCATGACGGAATTGCGCTCCAAGGACCCCGAATGGACGCCCGCGCATCTTGACCGAATGCCGTTCGTGAAAGCGGAGGATCAGGAGCACTGGATGAAGGGTCTGGAGATGATAGGAATCCCGAAAACCACCAAGTAAACCGGGCCTTCCCGTCAATCGGAGCCAACAGCAAAACGCCGCGCGCCGAGGCTTTCTGCTTCGAGCATCGGCGGCCGTGAGGCTCACCGGTCACCGAGAAGGGAGTCGAGCACGTCAAGCGTGTTCCCAAGGGGACTGACCGATCGGGGCTTATCTGCTTCCATCTTCACCTGTTCTTCGAATGCGGTTCAGCGAAATAAGATGGTGAACGATCGCGAAGGAAGGCGCACGCGGCGCCTGCAAGTGCTCAGGTTCTTCGGTGTGTTGGCTCTGCCGGTCCTCATGCTCGGCTCGGCGATTGCGGTCGCGGAATGGGTGGCAAATGGAGCTCCGACGGTCGAATTCGCGCGAACGCCGGCAACTCCCCGTTAGAGTCCTTTGAGGATCGCCAACCTCCGTTAGTATTCACAAGATTTCATATATGTAACACTGCGTTACTACCAGGACATGCATCGTTTTCAAAGTCACGTTCAGGAACAAATCAAATTACGCGGCGTTGTACCCCACGTATAGCAAGGGAGTACGACAGATGAATGCCAAGATCATCATTACTACCGCGATCGCGACGGGCATCTTTGCCGCGCCCGCTATTGCAAATGACAGCAACCAAGGGGCAGTAACCGGTGCCGCGGGTGGTGCTGTTACTGGCGCGATTGTTGGCGGCCCGGTGGGTGCAGCCGTGGGTGGCGCCGTCGGCTTGGTTGCCGGTGCGGTCATCGCCCCACCGCCGCGGCAGGTTACGACCTACGTGCAGCAGCAGCCCGTCCCCGCCGACACGGTCATGATCAAGGAACAGATCGCCGTCGGTAGACCGTTGCCGCGCACTGTTGTTCTGACGCCCGTTCCGGAGAACCCGGCTTATGCTTATGCTGTCGTCAACCAGCAGCGCGTCATTGTCGATCCGAAGACCTATACGGTCGTTCAGGTCGTACAATAACGACCCAGAGCCCTTCGCTTCAGCCAGCGAGGGGCTTTTCTTTCAGCGCGCCCGTGGCAGGATTGCTGCCCTCGAGCGCGACTGTGGCTTATACACATCGACCGCTCAACAAAAATCATCGACGCCAAAATACCCCTTTCGTTCGGAGCAGATTCGCCCTCTACCAAGTGAGACCGAGGAAACGACCCGGCAGTTTCCTCGTCGACCCATCGGGAGGCCTGCCGCCATGTTCACAGCCCTGCTGATCGCCTCGCTCGTGGCACCTTCCGGTGGCGCCTCCGCCCCGGCCAGCGTCGATGACCTGCAGGCGGATTTCGAAACTGCGGTCGCCTGCCAGCAGATCGACGGTCGCAAGGTGTGGAAGGGAGAAATCGCCTACTACATCCAGTCCTTCGTCTACGAGGGCGAGGCGGCGGCGGCCGAGGAAGTTGCCGACGCGGTGCTGCCCGAGGACAATACGCCTGAAACGGTCAAGGAATTCGAGAAGGCGTGCGCGCTCACCGGATCCGGCGGTCCGCACGCCCGAAACTAAAGCGCGTCGCGTTCAAACACATTCCCGCGGCGCGCTTTAGGTCTTTGTTTTTGTGCATGTCGTCATCCCAAAACCGCTGCATTTTTGGGCCCGCTGCACATTTTTGGGCGACATGCATTAGCCGCCTTCTGATCGACCGCTCGCCGGACGATTGGCGCTGCGCATCTTCAATGGGCTCGCCCCATATTCCCGCCGGTAGGCGCGCGAGAAGGCCGATAGGCTGTCGAAGCCGCAGCGCAGCGCGATATCGCGCATCGGAATGCCGGAGTCGCGGACGAGCCGATGCGCGACCTGCAATCTCAGGCGCAGATAATAGGCGCCAGGGCTGATCGACAGCCCCCTTGCAAAAAGCAATTCGAGCTTGCGCTGCGAAATGGCGAGCCGCCGCGCCAGGGCCGCGACCGTCATCGGCCGTTCCAGCGTGCGCTCCATCAGCCTTATCGCGCCGGCAAGCTCGGGATCGCGCGCCTCGATGCGGCCGAGCGAGACGAAGGGCTGAATATCGGTCGGGCTGTGCATCTGGTCGTAGACGAAGATGCTCGCGACATCGAGGGCCAGGGCCGGGCCAAGCCGCTCGGTAATCAGGTGCAGCATCATGTCGAAGGTCGGCGATGCGCCGCCCGAGGTCCAGTATTTGCCATCCGTCACGAAACGGTCGCCGATCACCGTCAAGGCGGGAAACGCCTGGCTGAAGTCCTCGAGTTCTTCCCAATGGGCCGTCGCCTTGCGGTCGTTGAGCAGTCCCGATCGGCCAAGCAGCCAGCAGCCTGATTCGATACCGGCGACGATGTCGAAATGACGGGCGCATTCCTGCAGGGCGGCGAGAAATCGCTTGCCAACGTGCCGGTCGAGGTTGAAGCCGCCGATGACCAGGAGAAGGTCGCCGGCAAGCGGCAGCGAAAACCGGCCGTCGACGGGGATCGGGATGTCGCAGGTCAGCTTCACAGCCTGTCCGTCGGCCGAGAGAAGGCGCCAGCGAAAGACGGGCCGGCCGGCGACGCGATTTGCTGCCCGCATCGGGTCGAGCACCGAGGCGAGCGACATGATCGAGGATTCGGGGAGAACCACCACGATCACCTCGATCGGATTGCTCTTTTCGGCTGCCGCAGTCATGCGTATAATGTCAAATTTCATGCGCACGGTGTCAACTCGTAAAAGCCCGTTCAGGCATTATCAGGTGGCAATCGGTCTCTTCCGCGCGGCCTTGTCGCCAAACAAAGAGACGTTCCCCTTTTTCCGCGATCATTTCCGGGCGGGCCGGCTGGAGTTTAGTCCACCGGCCTGTTTTTTCCCCGCCGGCGCACGTGATTCCGAAAAGCGCCATTTTTCGCAGACTTGTTCCCGATTAGTTGCTACTCTCGTTCTCGGACAACAGAAGGCATCTGTGATGATCAGAAACGTGCTTGTTGCAATGTTCGGCGCCGCCCTGGCCGCCGCGCCAGCCTATGCAGCAGACATCACCGAAGCCCCGGAACCGGCCCCGGCCGCCATTGAAACGACCCCCACCTTCGTCTGGACCGGCGGCTATGTCGGTCTGCAGGGCGGAGGCGGCTGGCTGAACAGCGATCTCAGCGTTCCGGGCGCCAGCGCCTCGGAGGATTTCAACGGCGGCCTTTTCGGCGCCTTCGCCGGATACAATTACCAGATGGGCGACTGGGTCGTCGGCGTCGAGGGGGACGTCAGCTACAACTGGAACGACAAGAGCTTCACGGTCTTCGGCGCCAGCACGGAGGTCGGAACGGATGTCTCCGGATCCGTGCGCGGCCGGGTCGGCTATACACTTGGCGAGAAGGCACTTCTTTACGGCACCGGCGGCTGGGCGGTTACCCGCGGCTTCGTCGACGTAGCCGGGGCGCCGAAGGAGAAGGAGACGTTCAACGGCTGGACGATCGGCGGCGGTATCGACTACGCCTTCACCAACAGCATGTTCGGCCGCGCCGAGTATCGCTACAATGATTTCAGCGACAAGGATGTCGGCGGCGTCAATGTCGATCTCGACCAACACCAGTTTACGGTGGGCGTCGGCGTAAAATTCTGAGTTTTCTTATTGCCACCCGTCTCACCCTCCCCGGCGCCCGGCCGGGTTTTTTCTGAGAAGCGTGCAACCGGTGGCGCGGCCAAGCCCCCTTAAATGAGTGCAGCGCGTCCAATCGGCGCGGAAACCCGGTGCCCTACAGCGCCGCGCGTTATCAGACGCGCAAAGGTCGCTGTAGCACTTTGAATTGCTGCATGTCTCCGAAATCGGGTCGCTTTGAGGAGACATGCAGTATCACTTTGAATTGTCGTCCGATTGAGGAATCATGCAGCGGATGCGGCAGAAGGGTGCAGCGAGTCGGACTGGGCAACGAGATAGGGGAGCCATGGATGGGAAAGTTTCTCGAATTCCTCGGCGGCGCGATCGTCATCGGTACGCTTGTCGTGCTCGCCACGATGCTGCTGCCCTCGCCCGATGTCAGAACCCTGCTCGCCGTTCTTCCCTGGGCCTTTGCGACGATTGCCGGCGGGCTGGTGCTGGTGGCCTTTGGCGGGATGCTCGATCACCTGGTTGCGATCCGCGCTGCGACCGAGCGGCAGGCGGAGATCTTTCAGCAACTCATCGAGCGGCGAGCCCCGGCGAAGAAGGAGCAAAACACTTGAAGATCCGGGATGGGTCACGATCGAGACAGGCCCTTCCCCCTAGTCTCGGCCTACGGCATGTCTTTGTCCTTAAATCGACCCTCGATTTAAGGACAAAGACATGCAGCAAATCAAAGTTCTACAGCGACCTTTGCGCGTCTGATAAGACGCGCGGCGCTGTAGGCAATCTTTGATTTCCTCCCATACTCCGACAGCTTGTCCTCCGCGCGAAAAGACATCTTCTCTGCGAACCGCCTTGGCGGAGCCAGGGTTATCCAGTGCTAAAATGCAGTTGGTGCGTCCAAACTCGTTCGAAATCAGGGGGAACAATGGGCTCGTGGTAAGGATTGGGCAGGAGCTCGGCCACGATTCCGCCCGATGTCATTGCCTCCACGGTTGAACCGGTGACGGACGCGGCGTGGCGGAATTCGACGGGATTTGCGCAAGGTTTCGTCAAGGGCGAGGTCGATTCGATACCGAGCATCTTCGGCGTGGTGGCAGCCGACTACTTCGTGTTCGGCGACGTCCGCGACACCTATACGGAGGGCGGCAAGCTTCTCGTCGGCACCGATTACGACCGCTTCACTCTCGGTGCCTCCCTGTTTGGAATGGCAATGCTCGCTCCAGGCACAGGCGCGTTCGATGCCGGAGCGTCAGTCCTGAAGAACGCCAACAAGGCGCGCAACTGAGCAGCAAGCTGGCGGCCCGCCTCGTCCGGTCGGCCTGCGACGCCATCGACGTCGGCGCCTTGAAGAAAGGCCTGACGACGATGCCGGCGCCGAAGGTCTCTTTCTCCGGCCTGCCGCGTCTGTCGAGCGCGGTGTCGGAGCTAACCGTCGACGACGTCAGGAAACTCGATTTCTGAAGCTTGAAGGGGCTGTGAAGGAAGCCTGGCCGATAGACGCAAATGCCAGAGACGTAGGTTGCTGGAGAGCGCTGTTTAAGGGCGGATCAGTTGGCCAAAGCGGCAGCGATTTGTTTCCGCATCCGGCGGATGTCGCGGGCGGGCGGCGCCCCGAATTGCCGGAGGTATTCGCGGCTGAATTGGGATGCACTTTCATACCCGACCGCGAAGGCGACGACCGATGCGTTATACTCGCCCCCCAGGAGCAGCCGGCGTGCCTCCTGGAGGCGAAGTTGCTTCTGGTATTGGAGCGGGCTGAGGCCCGTGATCGCCGAAAAGTGCCGGTGCAGGCTCGCTCGGCTCATGCCGCTTGCCTCGCACAGGGCATCAATCCGCAATTGCCGGTCGCGATTGTCCCTGATCCATGCGATGGCGCGGCGGATGCGAACCAGCGGCCCCTCCGGTTGCGCAATCTGGCGGAGAAGGCGCCCCTGCGGGCCTTGCAGGAGACGATAAAGCAATTCTCGCTCAACCATGGGCGCGAGAACAGGAATGTCGGTGGGCTTGTCCAGCAGCGAAAGCAGCCGAAGCAGCGCATCGCGAAGCTGGGCCGTCATCGGATTGATCGACAGACCGATCTGCTCGCCGTCGCTCTCCCGCTTGGGCGGCATGGCAGCCGCCAGTTCTGCCAGCAAGGCGGGATCGAGTGTCAGTGAGACGGCGACATAAGGGCGATGCTGGTCGGCATCTAACACTTGGCCCGTCAGCGGCAGATCGAGGGCGCTGACCAGATATTGCGAACTGTCGTAGTTCAGAACGCTGTCGTTGAAGGCGACCCGTTTGGAGCCCTGAAGAATGAAGCAGACCATCGACCGATAAAGGCAAGGCGTCTCACCGGTCGGGCGATGTCCGACCAGCAGCTCGACGCGCGGAATCGGCGTGAGCACCGTATTAGGCTTCGCGTGGCGCAAGGCGATTTCAAGATGCGGTTCGAAGACATCCGTCATTCCGGGACTATGTCAGTATCTCTGGCACGGGACAAGCCACTTGAGACAATTGGGCAAGATGTTGATCCGATCAGACGGGTTCGGGTGACGGCTTGCCGCTATCTTGCAGAGGCAGGCAGCGCTCGTCGTGAGCGATTTGCCGCTCGCCAAATAATCTCTCTCAAAGGCCCGAACATGACTGACAGAATCGCTCTCATCACCGGCGCCAGCCGCGGTCTAGGCCGCGCCATGGCGCTTCACCTCGCCGACCGTGGCGTCGGCATCATCGGCACCTACCGCACCGGCGCGGCCGAAGCCGATGCATTGAGGCGCGAAATCGAAGCAAAGGGCGGCAAGGCCGCTATGATCCCGCTCGACGTGACTAAAACGTCGAGCTTTCCGCTCTTTATCGAAGCAGTGGCCACGGCGCTAGGCGACACCTTCGGCCGCCCGCAGTTCGATTATCTCCTCAACAACGCTGGTATCGGTGTGTTCGCCAATTTCACGGAGACCACGGAAGAACAGTTTGACACGCTGGTGGCGACACATCTGCGTGGTCCGATCTTTCTCACTCAAAAGCTTTTGCCGCTGATGAAGGACGGTGGTCGTATCCTCAATGTCTCTTCCGGTTTCGTACGGTTCACTCTGCCTGGCTATAGCGTTTACGCGGCAATGAAGGCGGCGACCGAGGTACTAACGCGCTTCATGGCCGTCGAACTGGGCGACCGCAGAATTCGGGTGAACGCTATTGCCCCCGGTGCAATCGCGACCGACTTTGGAGGAGGCGTGGTGCGCGATAACGAGGCTGTTAACACGTTCGTCGCACAGGGTATCGCGCTGGGTCGCGTCGGGCAGCCAGACGATATCGGTAGCGCGGTCGCCGCAATCCTCTCTGACGACATGGGTTGGGCGAACGGCACCTCCTTCGATATCTCGGGTGGACAAATGCTGTAACCGCTGCCATGGCTGCGCAAGGGAGGCGTGGAGCGTTCATCGCGTGCCAAGGCTTATTGCCTCGGCGTTGTTCCTGTACGAGAGGGCCCCCACGCCCGATCACTCAGCTTGGCAAACGGCGCCCATATTATGCAGTCCGGGGCGAGCACGTTGGCGGTAGAACAGTTGATATCGGATCCGTCGGCCCGGACGAGGGGGAGCGGCATAGGTGACGTGACAGCCGCTGGTCTCAGGGTCGCTTAGCTGGCCGCGAGCTTCTCTGCGGGCAAATGGCCGTTTACCGGAGTCTCTTTCGTCACAGACCGCAATTGTATCGGGTGTGCACTAGGATCTGCGAATAAGAAGGCTCCACGGTTACGCCCCCGACGTTGTCACGGATCCATTTGGCGGCCGCCGTCAGCTCGCCGCTGAAGTCGTGCGAAATAACATAGTCCATGACGCCGGATTCCAACAGGTTTCGTGAGTGGTTGGTCAATTCGTGGCCGACAAAGACCGTATCGCGGGCCTTTCCGGCGTGTTCCAGTGCCTTTGCGACGCCGCGGTTGGCACCGGCGACATTGTAGATCGCGGTGGGGTAACCATGTGCCTCGAAATAGCGGGTTAACTGCTCACAAGTGCTCTCCGGTCTGTCGTCCGAAATCACACGTTCCTCGATCTTCAAATATGGAAAATCGGAACGGAGCACCCTCCGAAACCCCATCTCACGCTCCTGCTGGCAGCGGAACGCCACGCTCATGACGATCAGAATATTGCTACGCTCCTTCGGAAGCGCATTGCCGATCAACAAAGCGGCCACGCTGCCAGCGGCGTACTGGTCATTGCCTATGTAGGCGCTGCGACGGGAGCTCGGCAGATCGGTCGTCAGGCAGAGGACGGGAATATCGATGGTCCGCAGCTTTCGTATCGCGCGGTTGATCGCCGGATGCTCGCGAGCGATGACCACGACGCCATCCGCAGCGCTGCCTTGCTGCTCAATCCGGCGCGCGAATGATGAGGGCTCGACTTCGCTCGTGGTTACGTAATCTCCCTCAATCTCGATGCCGGCAACGGTTCGGTTGACCTCCGTTACAGCGGCCGCCATTGCTGCATTGAAGGTTTCGCCAGAGTCACAAAATAGACGAACATGCAAAGGGATGTCGCGGTCCGCGCTTTCGTTCTTCAGCTTTTCGAGCGCCCCCAGGACGCGGGCTCTCGTTCGTTCTCGGACGCCGCTGCGGTTGTTGAGGACCCTGTCGACCGTCGCAGGACCGACTCCTGCGAGCTTGGCAATTTCCTGGACCTTGGGGCCTTTCCATGTTCGATTTTGCAGGTGATCGACCACAGCTTTCTCCAGTTTCCGGTTAAAGTTGATGGTAAAAACATCATCTTGGAAGTCGTCATTCATTGCAACGTCAATTTTTTGAGCGGCTTGCCACTATGTTGGGCCCTATGGACTTTATGATGTCTTTTGCATCAGGTAATGCGCTTCATCTTCCTTGTCTGATGTGATTCCAATCTGGATAATCACATCGTTAACGGAGGAGGAACCCCATGAAATTCGGAAATTCGATTCTGCTTTCTGCCTTGATGGCCGCCACCGCACTCGGAGGCATAGCCAATGCGCAGGACGGCGAAAAGCAATATCGCTTCGTCATGGTCTCTCACATCGGCTCGAACGATCCGAACATGGGTTGGCTGACGAAGTCCATGGAGGAGTTCGAGAAGAAATATCCGAACGTCAAAACCGAATATATCTCCACCAACAATTATTCGGTCCAGGAGCACGTGCGTCTTCTCGAGCAGGCGATTTCAACTCAACCGGACGGTATTGCCGTGCCGATCGTCAGCTCCGATGCTTTCGAAGCGCCGCTGCGCAAGGCGATCGAGGCCGGAATCCCGGTCGTCGCCTTCAACATTCCCGATGGACGCCCCGACGCTGAGCGTATTCCCTACCTCACCTATGTCGGCGGCGACGAGTATCTCACCGGCAAGAAGCTCGGCGAGTACGCGCTTGAAAAGGCGGAAGCCGGAGAAATCCCGAAGCCGACCCGCGTCGTCTGCGCCAGCCATGACTCGGCCCATCAAGGCCTCAAGGCTCGGTGTGCCGGAATGAAGGATGCCATGGAGAAGGCCGGCGCCAAAGTCGATGAACTGTTCATCGGCGCCGAACCGGCGACTGCTCGCAACGCGCTTCAGGCCTTCCTGCAGGCCAATCCGGACACCAACTACATCTTCACGGTTGCCGGCTGGTCTTCGCCCTGGGCATGGGGTGTCGCCAACGACATGAAGCTTGACCCGGAAGTCGACGACAAGGGCGTAACCGTCCTGACGGTCGACGAGGGACCGGTTTCGATCGAAGGCGTGCGCGCCGGCCACGTCTTGGCGACGAACAGCCAGGGTTTCTGGCTGCAGGGCTATGCTCCGATGGAGTGGCTCTACTGGAACAAAGAGTTCGGCTACGCACCGCAGTCAAACATCCTGACGGGCCCGGTCATCATCAACAAGGATAATGCCGATCAGTGGGCCGAACTGGTCCGGGGCGTCTTCGGCGACAAGGCCTACGACGAGCAGAACACCTGGTAAGGGTTCCTCCCGGAGGGCGGCCGGACACCACACGGGCCGGCTGCCCTCGATCGTTTGGATGTGCCTCCCGCCGCGTACTGAACCAGCGAGCATAATGTCATGAAACAGCTTGTGCGAAGCCAAGGCTTCGGCGCGATCATTGGCGTCGTCGTCATGCTTGTCGTCTTCACATTGATCGATTTTTCCGGCTGGTGGACCAATCAGACCGTCGCCAATGTCAGCCAGTTCACCGCCATTCTTGCCTTTGTGGCGATGGGCCAGGCACTGGTCATCATGACGAAGGAAATCGACCTGTCCGTGGGATCGGTCTATGGATTGGCGGGTGTCGCCTTCATCACGATGGAACCGGCGCTCGGCGTGCCAGGCTCCTTTGTTCTGGCGCTTGCCGTCGCGGCGCTCGTCGGATTTCTTCAGGCGATCGCGGTGGTCAAGGGCGAACTGCCGTCGATGATCGTCACGCTCGGCGGCCTCTTCGCCGCGCGCGGGATCATCTATGTGTGGACGGGCGGTTCCGTGCACAATTTCTCGCCGGCGGCACGCAGTCACCCAATGACACGCCTGTTTGGCGGCGAGCTTTTTGGCATCGACGCCGCCATTCTCTGGCTGATCACCGTCTCAGCAATCCTCGGTCTTCTGCTGTGGGCGACGCCGTTCGGCAATCGGCTCCTCGCCACCGGCGGCAGCCGCGAGAGCGCGGAATCGCGCGGCGTGCGCACCGATCGCATCAAGATCGCCGCTTTCATTCTCTGCTCATTGCTGGCTGGCTTCGCCGGCATCCTGACTCTCTGCAATCAGCCGCAGACCCATGTCACCCTCGGCGAAAACATGGAGCTTGAGGCGATTGCCGCGGCAGTCATCGGAGGCTGCCTGCTGACCGGCGGGCGCGGTTCGATCCTCGGCGCCATTCTCGGAGCGCTGATCGTCGTGAGCTTCCGCTACGAACTGATCGCACTTGGCGCGCCGTCGTCCTGGTACATCACCTTCATCGGCGCCGTGCTCATCGTCGCGGTCATCTTCAACCAGAAGCTGGCCCGTTTTCTCGGGCACAGCGCTTGACGCGGGAGGACGCTCAATGACGAACACCCACCCCCTCATTCAGGTCAAGAACCTCGACCTTCATTTTGGCGCCTTCCATGCCCTCAAAAACGTCTCGGTGGACTTCCATGCCGGCGAGCTGATCGGATTGGTCGGCGACAACGGTGCCGGAAAGACGACGCTGATCCGCGTACTCTGCGGCATCTACGCGCCCAGTTCAGGAGAGGTTTTTTTCGACGGCAAGAAGATCGAAAAGTTTCACCCGAAGCTCGCCATCGACCAGGGTATCGAGACGATCCAGCAGTCTGTCGGGCTTTGCGACAATCTGTCGATCGCGCGTAACTTCTATCTTGGACGTGAGCCGGTGAAGCGGATCCTCGGCATCCCCTTTCTCGACCTTGCCAAGATGCGGGAGAAATCGACACGGGTTATCCGGCAATTTGGCCTGCGCGACAACGTCTCGGCCGACGACGAGGTGGAACGCCTTTCCGGCGGCGAGCGTCAGTCGGTGAAGATCGGCCGCGCGGTCGAGTTCATGAACCGGGTCGTCATCATGGACGAGCCGACGAACCACCTGTCGGTGCGCGAGCGCGAGCATGTCAACGAGCTTGCGGTGCAGCTCAAGGAGCAAGGTCTGCTGGTCATCTACATCACACACGACATCTTCCAGGTGCACAAACTCGCCGATCGCATCGTCATTATGGAGAACGGCGAGAAGGTCGCCGATGCCTCGACCGACGCGATGACGGCGGAAGAACTCGAAGAGGTCATCCGGCAGGGCGGCCGCCTTGTTGAGAAGCGGGAGGCGGTCTGATGACACTTTCGGCCGCCAAACCCCTCATCAGGCGTCATGCGGACATAGGCATCTTTCTGATCGGGGCGATTCTGGTCGTGATATTCGCCGCTACCTCGGACGGAAAGTGGGCCAATCTCTACAACATCGGAACGATCCTGCAGGTGACCGCGACGCTCGGGCTGATGAGCCTCGGCGTGGCCTTGGTGATAGGCACGGGCGAGATCGACATTTCCGTCGGCTCGACCTTCGGCATGGGTGCGCTCGCCTATCTCTGGCTCGCCGCGCACGTTGACCCGTCGCTCGCCGCCGTGGCCGCGATCGCTGTCGGCGCCGCGATCGGCCTGGTCAACGGACTGCTCGTCACACGGACGGGGACGCCGTCCCTTATCATCACACTCGGCACGTTGATGATCTTCCGCGGCATTGCGATCGCATTGACCGAAGGATTCTCCTTTTCCATCCCCTATGCGGCCCGCAAAGGCTGGGCCTACTTCGGGCTCGGGGGCGGCGAGTTCCTCGGTTTCAACACCGCGCTCTACTGGCTGATTATCGTGCTCGTCATTCTGACGGTGATGCTGAAGGCGATGCCTTTCGGCAATCGGCTGCTTGCGGTCGGTGGTTCGGCCGAGAGCGCCCATTCCCGCGGCGTGCGGGTCAGTCGGGTCAAGCTATCGGCCTTTGTCCTCTGCGGTGTCCTCGCCGCTTTCGCCGGAACGCTCGAGGCCGGCAAGCTCGGCTTCGCGGACGGTTCCATGGGCCGCCTGATGGAACTGCAGGCGATTGCCTCCTGCGTGCTGGGTGGCTGTCTGCTCGCTGGGGGGCGAGTGTCCTTGATCGGGGCACTGATGGGCGCGTTCGTGCTGTCCTCGATCCAATCCTATCTCGTCGTCACGGGCGTTCGTCCGCAATGGTTCATATTGATCCTGGGCCTCATCGTGGTGATCGCCGCCTATGGCGACCGGTCGCTGCGTCAGTGGGCACTCCGGAAATAGAGGTCTTTAATGTCTGTCAGAATAGCGATCATCGGCGCGGGTATCATGGGCGCGGACCATGCCCGGATTGTCTCCGAAGACTTGCCGGGTGCAATCCTTCAGGTGGTGTGCGATGCCTCTTCGGAGCGCGCCCGAAAGGTGGCTGAGGAATGCGGTGCGGCCGATCTCTCTTCCGACCCCCTCGCAACGATCACGCGCGGGGACGTCGATGCCGTGCTGATCGCCAGCCCCGACGAAACCCATGCGTCGCTGTCGCTCGCCGCAATCGAGGCCGGCAAGCCGGTACTCTGTGAAAAGCCGTTGTCGCAGCGCGCGAAGGAGTGCCTCGGCGTGATCCACGCAGAAGTGTCGCGCGGCCGTCAGTTCGTCCAGCTCGGCTTTATGCGGCGCTTCGATCCGTCATACCGTGACATGAAGGCATTGCTCGACGACGGTTCCCTCGGCGGCGCAATCATGATGCACAACTTCCATCGCAACGTCGAAGCACCGGCGAATTTTACCGGTCAGATGGCAATCACCAATTCCGCACCGCATGAATTCGATGTCGCTCGCTTCGTGCTCGGCGCCGACTATACGGCCATCACCGTTTTCCAGCCAACGGGCGTCGACGCAACGAGGACCGGCGCTCCGGTGTTCATGGTTCTCGAAACCGACAAGGGACAGCTCGTCAACATCGAGATCAACAATAACGCCGCCTACGGCTACGACGTTCGCGGTGAACTGATCGGCGAGAAGGGATCGATTTCCCTGAACGCACCCGTCTACACGCGCCACAACGGCGACCTGATGGCCTACGAGCGCTATGCGCCCGATTGGCGCCCGCGCTTTGCCGAGGCGTACCGGCTGCAGAACAAGGCGTTCCTGAACTTCGTTCGAACCGGCGTTTTCCCGGCGAGCGCCTCCGACGCCTGGGACGGCTATTGCGCGGCCCTGGTCGCCGAGGCCGGCGTCGAGGCCCTGCGCAAGGGCGAGCGCGTTACGATCGCAAGGGCGGAAAAGCCGTCCCTGTACAACCGATAAAAGGACAGAGACATGAAACTTGGCTTCGTTTCCGACAGTCTTGGCGGCCTAGCCTTCGATGCGCTTCTCGACAATGCCGCTCGCCTGGGCGTCTCGGGTGTCGAGGTGAACACCGGGGGATGGTCGACAGCGCCGCATTTCGACCTCGAGGCGATGAAGGCGAGCGCCGATGCCCGCCGCAGCTTCATGAAATCCTTTGAGAGCCGCGGGCTTGAGATCATCGCGCTCAACGCCAACGGCAATCCCCTGCATCCGACCCAGCCGGAACAGGGCGAGTGCCTCAAGGATACGATCCGCGTTGCCGGCGGGATGGGCATCAAGACGGTCTGCGCGATGTCGGGCCTTCCGGCCGGCCGCGCCGGCGACCTGATGCCGAACTGGGTCGTCTCCTCCTGGCCGCCGGAGACCCAGGAGATCCTGCGATACCAATGGGAGGAGAAGCTGCTGCCGTTTTGGATGGAGATTGCTGCGCTTGCCAGGGCGAGCGGCGTCGAGCGCATCGCGCTGGAACTGCACGGCAATCAGTGCGTCTACAACGTTCCGTCCCTTCTGAAGCTTCGCGCCGCCATTGGTCCGGTGATCGGCGCCAACCTCGATCCCTCGCATTTGTTCTGGATGGGCGCCGATCCGCTCGTCGCGACCGAGGCCCTTGGAGAAGCGGTCTATCACGTCCATGCCAAGGACACGATGCTCAACGCTCCTATCCAGGCGACGACCTCGCTCCTGGAGAACGGCTCGCTGATGAACATCCCGGCGCGTAGCTGGTCCTACATCACGCTCGGCTTCGGCCACGGCGAGGAATGGTGGCGGCAATTCTGCTATCGGCTCAAGATGGCCGGCTATGACGGCTGGCTGTCGGTCGAGCATGAGGATGTGCTGCTCAATAGCCTCGAAGGGTTGGAGAAATCCGTCGCCCTGCTCAAGGGGGTGATGCCCGTCGCGCCAAGCGACTTCAAACCGCAGGCAATCTGACGCTCGAACGACGCACCGGCGCGATCCGAATCCACCTCGCCATCGCTAGTAAAGGAATGCGGTTATGAGCGCTGACATAGTCCCCCCAACCCTCCCGTTCACGTTCGTCGCCTGCGCCGAGATGGTGTCCGTTCGCTCCCATCCTCGGACGGGTGAAGCAGTTCCCCGAACTCGGTTTCCTGGCATGCTTCGCGGCGTGCGTTTGGACACGAGCGTCAAGCCCTTGGGAATTGGAGGGCGGCCGGTGCGCTCACATCTGGAGAACAGCGACAATGCGAGATTGGCACGACAGCGCACCACCAAGCAGCCTTTCGGAGCTGAAGTCGATGATTGCCTCGAGAGAGATCGTCTTCCCAGACCAGCTTGAACGGGTTATCCGCCACGCGCTTCTCACGCCGGAACTAATTGCTTTTGGTAGTTCCAACTCGGTGGCGCTTGCCTGTTCGGTGTCTCCGACAACCGTCGTTCGGCTCGCCGGCTTCCTCGGCTTCGAGAACTTTCGAGACCTTCGAACCTTATTTCGGGAGCATTTGCGGAGACGTGCCGCACGAGTGGCGCCCGGCAGAGCCGGTGGAATGTGAGGTAGCCGCTTGGCGGATGTAACCGGTGCCTATTAGCGCGATGGCCGCTGTTGGGCACATTCCGATCTCACCGGCCGAGACAGCCGAACTTCCGCCCACTGCGCCGCATCCTTGATGATCCAAGCGGGCGGCGCACTGACGGCAAGTCGGTCCATCGGAAACATGCGCAGTCTTATTAATTAGATCGCCCCGCTCAACGTCGGATCGGCTGCGCGCTACCGGGGTGAAGGAGTGGCCCTGGGGCGGAGCGTTCTGGTCGCAGAAGACCTTGTGGCAGGCCGCCTTGCGTCGATATTCCCGCAAGCCAGGCTGGAGGTCGAATGGGGATACGACCTTGTTTACCAGATGGGCAATCAAGACCACCCGAAGGTTCGCGCATTCAGAAATCGGATAGCGGACGAAGTACGGGAATTTCTAACCGCAAACTTTTAAACCGGAATGACCGACCCGTTGCGGAAGTTCAATATTTGACATCCAAACGCCCGCTCTCGCGCCAGAAACCGAATTTCAGCGCAGGATCAAGCAGCGTGCGATGCAGGATCAGCGGCAATGCCAGCTCCGCTGACGTGTGTTGCCATTCTTCTGCAATGGGCGTCAGTTCGAATGCGTTCAGAGCCTGAGCGCTCAGACCGACAAGGTATTAGCCGCGCTGCTCCCGTGCAACGATCTTCAATCGACTTAGATCTTGGAGGTGCCGAGCCATGTAGCGTGAGGCCTCTTCGTTCTTCCCGGCTAGAATGAGGTCGAGCAACTCGATGTGCTCCCGGCTGCGCTCCCGAGCGCTTTCCCGATCCAGCATCTGTCGATAGTCGATCAGTCTGCGAAGCCGATCCAGCCGCTTCAGCGCATCGATGAAGAAACTGTTGTGGCAGCATTCAATGATCGCCTCATGCATGCCGCTGTTCAGTTCGAAGAGCTTCGCGTCCGAAACCGTCCAGATGCCGCCGTTCACCAGCCACTCCTGCTCCTCCCGGCAACGCAATAGCACCGGCCGATTCAGCCTGAAGGTCGGTTCCAATAGTGCTGCAGGTTCGATCAGCAGGCGAAACCGGTAACTGTCTTCGTACGCCTGGAGCGAAGTCAGCACCGGCAGGAAAGCCCAGCCGTGGCCGGGAAGGCGCTCGATCCAGCCCTCGTTGGCCATCCGCAGCAGGATCTTTGATAGGCGACCCTTGGTGAGGTCGTAGCGCCGCAGGAATTCGCTCTCGGTGATCCTTTCCGGCAACCGGCCATGCAGCCGGTCATCCGCGATCGTCAGATAGATCTGCTCGTCATCCTCCGCCGAGGCGGACTCCAGCGACAGCTTCTCGGCGGCTTCGACGTCGGCGATCAGATAGCCGCCGCCTTCACCGTGCTTCAGCACGCCGACGTCGTGCAAGAGTTTCATTGCATTTCTGACCGGAGACCGCGAAACGCGAAACTGTTCGGCGAGCTTGCGCTCGACGAGGCGATCGCCCTCGGCAAGCTTGTCGGTGCGGATATGGGCAACGATCTGGTCGGCAAGGCTGGCGATCAAGGGTGTCGTCTGCAAGGCTAAGCTCCCGATTTTTCTCATCTATGCCATATGCCCAAGCCGGCGCCAAGCGTTTTTGGTATTTTCCACTTGCAAAATACCATTCCCTCCCTTACTTGGTACTTTAGAGGAGAAAAAGACCACGATTGGTCTGGAGGACTCCATCTTGATCGCTGTTTCCGCAACGCCGGCAGATGTCGGCGAACGATCTCGTGCGTCTTCTCGACTCTCCATAAGAGGTGAGGAAAAAACATGACCTTGAAGCTTCTCGTGCTGCCGGGTGACGGGATCGGGCCGGACATCACTGCCGCGGCGCTCGAGGTTCTGAAGGCCGCCGATGCCGAAATCGGACTGGGCCTTGACTTTGAGCTGCAGGATATCGGCCTCAAGGCCCTTGCCGAGCAAGGCACCACGCTGCCGGATGCGGTCATGAAGCGCGTGCCGGAGGCGGATGGCGTCATCCTCGGACCGGTTTCGCATTATGAGTACCCATCGCGCGACAAGGGCGGCATCAATCCTTCCGCCGAGCTCAGGACCAAATTCGAGCTCTACGCCAACATCCGCCCCTGCCGTTCGCGCGAAGGGCTGACCATCCTACGCAAGCCCATGGACCTCGTCCTGGTGCGCGAGAACACCGAAGGGTTCTATTCCGACCGCAACATGTTCGCCGGCGCGGGAGAATTCATGCCCGATCCGGACATGGCATTTTCGATCCGCAAGGTGACCGCAAAGGCGTCTTCGCGTGTGGCGGAGGCGGCCTTCGAGTTGGCGCGTCACCGCCGCAAGAAGGTGACCGCGGTCCACAAGGCCAATGTCGTCAAGCTGTCGGACGGCCTCTTCTTGCGGGAGGTTCGCAAGGTGGCCGAAGCCTATCCGGACGTCGCCCTCGAAGAACTTATCGTCGATGCCGCCGCCGCGCATCTTATCCGGTCGCCTGATCGGTTCGACGTCATCGTTACCACCAACATGTTCGGCGACATTCTTTCCGACGAGGCTTCGGAACTCTCGGGCAGCCTCGGTCTCGGCGGCTCGATCAATGCCGGTGACGACATCTGCGTCGCCCAGGCCCAGCACGGCTCTGCCCCCGATATCGCTGGCAAGAACGTCGCGAACCCGACCTCGCTCATTCTTTCCGCCGCCATGCTGCTTGACTGGCTCGGCCGCAGGCGAAACGACCAGCGTCTGGTGCGCGCCGCCGCCCTCATAGAGGAGGCGATCGAGGCCGTGTTGCAGCAGCCGCAATCGCGTACACGCGACCTCGGCGGAATGCTCGATACCAACGCCTTCACCGCCAGGGTGGTCGAAGCTGTCCGCGCCGCAGGCGCATCGACCACGGCCGCCTGAAGCGGTCTCAGCAAATCCCGAAAGGGCAAGCCGGGAATGTGTTCCGGCGATCCTGGAGGAAGGGACCGAGTGGCGGTCACAGGGATCGAACAACACAACGCATGGATGGGAGGAATTTCCATGAAGAAAGTGACACGACGCGTTTTCTCAACACTGCTCGCCGCTGCAGCGACAGCAATGCTGATCCACCAGACGGCTGTCCCCGCGTTCGCGGAAGAACAGCTCGAGTCCCTGCACATCATGGCGCCCAGCAGTCCGGGCAGCGGTTACGACCAGTTGGCGCGAGCCGTCCAGACCATCCTGCAGGAGGACAAGATCACCGGACCCGTCGAGGTGCAGAATGTTGCCGGCGGCGGCGGAACGGTTGGCCTGTCGCAGTTCGTGACGACAAAGCCGCGACACCCGAGCGCCATGGTCATTGGCTTTGCCCTCGTCGGCGGCGTATTGACGACCAAGTCTCCGGTAAAGCTGGACCAGACCGTTCCGGTCGCCCGCCTGATGGGCGAGGCTGATGCCATCGTGGTTCCGGCGAACTCCGACATCAAGACGATGGATGATCTGGTGGCACGTCTGAAGGCCGATCCGTCGAAGGTTGCCTGGGCCGGCGGCTCGATCGGCGGCATCGACCACGTCGCGGCCGGCCTGATCGCCAAAGCCGTCGGCGTCGATCCGAAGAAGATCAACTACGTCGTGCATGCCGGTGGCGGCGAGGTTCTCGCCTCAACGCTCGGCGGCCACGCGACCGTCGGCATCAGCGGCTACGAGGAATTCCGCGCCCAGGTTGAGGCCGGACAACTGCGCGCCCTCGCCGTCACCGGCGATGCGCGCATTCCGGGCGTCGATGTGCCGACGCTCAAGGAAGCGGGCGTCGACCTCGCCGTGATGAACTGGCGCGGCATCATGGCCCATCCGAAGCTCGCCGACGAAGACCGCGAAGCGCTCGGAAAGGCGATCGCAACGCTCGTCAAGACGCCCGAATGGAGGGCGGCCCTCGAGAAGCGCGGCTGGATCGACACCTACCTTCCGGCCGAAGAATTCGGTGCCTTTCTGGCGGACGAACAGAAACGTGTCGAGAGCGCGCTGAAGGAAGTCGGGTTGCTCTGACGAGCGTCCCGCCCAATCGGGAGGCATCATCAATGTCGAAGTCGGCCAGTCTCCGTATCGGTGAGACAATCCTCGGACTTGCCACGCTCAGTCTTGGACTGTTCATCGCGATCGAAACATGGATGACCCCTCCCATCGCGGCGCAGGCGGTCATTGGACCGGGATTGTTTCCGGCCCTGATCGCCACCGGCCTCGTCCCCGTCGGCCTGCAATTGCTCTACGAGGCATTCCTCCACCGCTTCCAGGTGGAGGAGTTTCCGGAACTCGATTGGAAGGCGGTGATCATCGTCGCCGCCGCTTTTGCCTCGCAACTCGTATTGTTGGAGCGGCTGGGCTGGGTCATTTCGGGGACGCTTTTGTTCGCCGTCTCGGCAATCGCTTTCGGTAGCCGCGCGCATGTCCGGAATGTCCTGATCGGACTGGCACTGACGGCGATCACCTATCTCGTGTTCGACTATGGGCTCGATCTCGATCTGCCAACCGGCAGCTACGTCGAGGAGCTGATCATCATGTTCGGAGGATCGGTGTGATGCACCCGCGAACCCCAGCCAACCCAACGACGTCGACGATACCGAGCCCAGTTCTCCAAGGGGCGCACTGATCATGGATACCGTTGCAGCACTCTTCCACGGCTTCGCCGTTGCCGTCACGCCCTACAACCTGTTCTGGTCCCTGGTCGGCGTGACGCTTGGCACGGCAATCGGCGTCCTTCCCGGCATCGGCCCGGCGCTCACGGTCGCCCTGCTTTTGCCCGTCACTTACGGGCTCGAGCCGACCAGCGCCTTCATCATGTTCGCCGGCATCTACTACGGCGCCATGTATGGCGGCTCGACGACCTCGATCCTGCTCAACACGCCGGGCGAATCCGCATCGATCGTAACGGCGCTCGACGGGCATGCCATGGCCCGGAAGGGCCGCGGGGCGCAGGCGCTCGCGACGGCCGCGATCGGCTCCTTCGTCGCCGGTACCATTGCAACGGTCGCGCTCACTTTCGTCGCGCCGCTGATGGTCAAGATGGCGCTTCTCTTCGGCCCCACCGAGTATTTCGCACTCATGGTGCTTGCGCTGACGACCGTCACTGCGGTCCTGGGCGACTCGCTCTCGCGCGGCCTCGCAAGCCTGTTGTTCGGTCTGGCGCTCGGCCTTGTCGGCCTCGACCTGCAGACGGGCCAGGCACGCTTCACGCTCGGGATTGCCGAGCTTCTGGACGGCATTGACGTGGTGGTCGTCGCCGTGGGTCTCTTTGCCGTGGGCGAAACGCTGTTCACCGTCGCGCGCCACTGTTTCGAGACCGAGGAAATCTACCAGCTCAAGGGCTCGAAATGGCTGAGCCGCGAGGACTGGCGCCGCTCTTGGAAGCCGTGGCTGCGCGGAACTGCGCTCGGTTTTCCGATCGGCGCGCTGCCGGCGGGCGGCAGCGAGATTCCGACCTTTCTCTCCTACCTGACCGAAAAGCGTCTTTCGAAGAACCCGGAAGAGTTCGGTCATGGCGCAATCGAGGCGGTGGCGGGGCCGGAGGCAGCCAACAACGCCTCTGCGGCCGGCGTGCTCGCTCCGCTGTTGGCTCTCGGTCTGCCGACCTCCGCGACGGCGGCGATCATGCTGGCGGCGTTCCAGCAATACGGCATCCAGCCCGGGCCGCTGCTCTTCGACAGCAATCCCGAGCTCGTCTGGGGGCTTATTGCCAGCCTCTATATCGGCAATGTCATGCTGCTTCTGCTCAACCTGCCACTGGCCGGCGTCTGGGTGAAGCTGCTGGCCATCCCGCGCCCCTGGCTCTACTCGGGAATCCTGCTGTTTGCGACGATGGGTACTTATACCCTCAACAACAACATCGTCGACGTGGCGCTGCTGTGGATCATCGGTCTCATCGGCTTCGGTATGCGGGTCCTGAACGTCCCGGTCGCGCCCTGCATTGTTGGTCTCATCCTCGGGCCGCTCGCCGAACAGCAGTTCCGCCGTGCGCTGACAATCAGCCAGGGTGATGCGAGCGTTTTCTTCACCCATCCGATTTCGCTGGCGCTCATCGTCATCGCCTTAACGCTCGTCCTCGTTCCCACCGCTTTGCGCTGGCGTGCCGCGCGGCAGGCGAGAGAAGCCGCGAACCACGTCTGAGCCATGCCGTCTGTCATCGATCAACCAGGAACACCGCCATGTCGAACGTAAAATACCTCCCGGCCGACGAACTGATGGCCTTCGCGACGAAGATATTCGCGGCGACCAGAATGTCCGACGCCGATGCGGCGACGATTGCTGGCGATCTGGTCAAGGCCAACCTCCGCGGCATCGACTCTCATGGCGTGTCTCGGATCCCGATGTATGTCGAACGATTACAGCGGGGGCTGGTAAATCCGAGGCCTAATGTCACCGTGTCGAAAGTCGCTGGAGCAGTCTCCCTCGTTGATGGGGACAACGGCATGGGCTTCATCGCCTCGCACCGAGCGACCGAAGAAGCCATCGCACTCGCCAAGACCAACGGTATCGGCCTCGTCGGCGTCCACCGCAGCACGCATTTCGGAATGGGGGCGCTCTATGCGCTGCAAGCGATCGAAGCGGGCTACATCTCCATGATCTTCACCAATTCGTCGCCGGCGATCCCGATGTGGGGCGGCCGCACCACCTTCCTCGGCGCGAGCCCCATTGCGGCCGGCATTCCGGGCGGGGAATACGCTCCCTACGTCATGGACATGGCAATGACGGTGATTGCCCGAGGCAAGATCCGGCTGGCGGCGATGAAAGGCGAGAGCATCGCGGAAGGACTTGCCCTCGACGTCGACGGCAATCCGACAACGGACGCGGCCAAGGCCTTCGAAGGCGTTTGCCTGCCCTTCGGCGGCGTCAAGGGCTCGGTGCTCGCGACACTGATGGACCTGATGTCCGGCGTGCTCACCGGGGCGAATTTCGGCGGCGACGTGAAGAGTCTCTATTTCGATCACAGCGAGCCGCAGAATGTCGGCCACCTGTTTTTCGCCATCAAGCCCGACCTCTTCATGTCGATCGAGAATTTCGCCGCGCGCATGGACGAGTTCTACGAGCGCATTAAGGCGCTGCCCAAGGCAGCGGGCGTCGAGGAAATCATGATGCCCGGCGAGCCGGAGCAACGCCGGGAAGAAGAACGGCTCAGAACCGGCATCCCGATCACCGAGAATGTGATTGCCGACCTGACCAAGGAAGGCGAACGCATCGGCGTGATGTTCCCCATTGGGCGGTCGTCTGGCGAGGCTGCCTGATGGCTCTCAATCTGTTCTCCGCCCATATCGGCTATCTCTATACCGAGCTGCCCCTGCTGGAGAGGATAGCGGCTGCCGCAGGCTCGGGCTTCACCGCAGTCGAGCATCCGCAGCCCTTTGCAATCCCCGCAACCGAGATGCGGGCCGAACTTGCCCGCCATGGCTTGGTGCTGTCGCAAGTCGCCGCCGGCATGGAAGATTCCAGCAAAGGCGAGAAGGGTCTCGCGGCGCTTCCCGGGCGGGAACCGGATTTCCGCGAAGGATTCAACCGGGCGCTCGATTACGCGATCGCCGTCGATTGCCCTTTTGTGCATCCGATGGCAGGCGCTCCGACAAACGCCGAAGTCTCCGCCGTGGCGGAAACCTATCACCGCAATCTGGGCTATGCCGTCGAGCGGACGGCAGGAACGAGCGTCAAGATCCTGGTCGAGGCGATCAGCGAGGCGGCGGTGCCAGGCTATTTCATGTCGACGCTCGACCATGCCAGCCGCATCCAGGATATCTTCGGTCCCGGCAATCTCTCGCTGCTGCTGGACGCATTCCACGCCCGCGCCAACGGCGTCGCGCTGGAGAATTGGATTCCGGCCAATGCCCACAGGATCGGTCATGTCCATATCGCCGACCATCCGGGCAGGCATGAGCCGGGGACCGGATCGATCGATTTCGAAGAGCTGCTCGGCACTCTTGCAGAACAGGCCTACGGGGGCGCGATCGGCTTCGAATACACCCCTTCCACGACCACAGTCGACAGCGCCGCCTTCCTGCCTCGCTGGAAGCAACTCATGGCGGTCAAGCTCGAGCAAAAGAGGCAAGACAGGAGACCCGCATGATCACAGCAATCAATCCGGCGAACGGCGGCGAACTGGCACGGTTCGAAGCCCATGACGACGCCTATGTCGATGCCGCGCTGAGCGCCGCGGCGGATGCCCAGAAGGCTTGGCGAAAGGTGCCGGTCGAAGAGCGGGTCGGGCTGCTGCGCGGCATGGCAAGGGTACTGCGGGCAGGCAAGGCCAGATATGCCGAGATGATTACCCTCGAGATGGGCAAGCCGATCGTCGAATCGGAAGCCGAGATCGAGAAATGCGCCTATAACTGCGATTTCTATGCCGAACATGCGCCGCAGTATCTCGCCGATGAACCGGTGGCCTCGAATGCGTCGGAGAGCGTCGTCGCCTTCGACCCGCTGGGTGTGGTTCTGGCGATCATGCCGTGGAACTATCCGTTCTGGCAGTTCTTCCGCTTTGCCGCTCCGGCCTTTGCCGCCGGCAACGGCGCGATCCTCAAGCATGCCAACAACGTGCCGCAATGCGCGCTGGCGATCGAAGAAATCATGAAGGAGGCCGGCTGCCCCGAAGGGCTGTTCGCCACGCTGCTGATCGAGCCTGCAAAAGTGGCCGCCATCATCGCCGATGACCGGATCGCCGCAGTCACCCTGACCGGGTCGACCGAAGTCGGTGCGATCGTCGCGTCGCAAGCTGGCAAGGCGCTGAAGAAGCAGGTGCTCGAACTCGGCGGATCGGACCCGTTCATCGTGCTCGCCGATGCCGATCTCGAGGAGGCTGCCGCCGGCGCCGTCAAGGCGCGTTACATCAATGTCGGCCAGTCCTGCGTCAACGCCAAGCGATTCATCGTCGAGGAGGCGGTCGCTGATCATTTCGTCGAGCTTTTCTGCGCGGGTGTCGCAAAGCTGAAGATTGGCGATCCGATGAAGCGCGACACGAACATCGGTCCGATGGCGCGCGCCAATCTGATGGGCGGCCTGCATGCGCAGGTCGAAAAGACCGTCGCTGCCGGCGCAACGCTCAGGATGGGCGGCAGGCCGATCGACGGAGAAGGTTTCTACTATTCGCCGACGGTGCTCGACCATGTGACGCCGGAGATGACGGCGTTCCGAGAAGAGACCTTCGGACCCGTCGCCGCGATCATTCGGGTGAAGGACGCCGGCGAGGCGATCCGGCTCGCCAACCAGACCGAATTCGGCCTCGGCTCGGCGATCTGGAGCCGCGATGTAGACCGGGCCCGCACCCTCGCCCGCGAGATCGAGGCGGGTGCGGTCTTCATTAACGGCATGGTCGCCTCTGACCCGCGTTACCCCTTCGGCGGCATCAAGCGCTCCGGCTATGGCCGCGAGCTCGGCGTCTATGGCATTCGCGAGTTCGTCAACATCAAGACCGTCTGGATCGGCCCGCCGAAGGCACAAGCGGCAATTTTGCGGCCCAAGGAGTTGAAGACGAACGATCGCGGGGGCGGTGCTCGCACCACACCGCTTGTGACCCGCGGTTGCGGCTCCACCAGCATGATCAACGGCATCACAGCGTTCGATCCCGGAGCGGCCATCGGCCTGCACAAGCACAACTGCGAAGAAAGCGTAATGGTCATCGAGGGCAAGGCGATTGCCGAGATAGACGGCGTCCAGCATCACCTCGATACCAATGACACGACCTGGATTCCGGCAAACGTTCCGCATCGGTTCATCAACGCCACCGACAAGCCAATGCGCATCTTCTGGACCTATGCGTCCATTGACGCGACCCGGACGATGATTGCGACTGGAGAGACCCGCACGATCGATGCCGAGCACAGCCCCGCAAACCCATAAGGGGATCCGGAATGTTTGTTGAGGTCGCGGAAATTGCGGTTGTGGCAGGACAGGAAGGCGCCTTCGAGGCGGGCGTGGCAAAAGCCGCGTCGCTCTTCCTCCGCGCCAAGGGTTGCCATGGCGTGTCCCTCCACCGAGTCGTCGAAACGCCAATATCTAGCGGCTTCTGGTAAAATGGGAGACAGTCGAAAATCACATGATCGATTTCCGCAACTCTGCTGATTTCCAGGAATGGCGGCGGCTGGGTCATGTGGCATTTCCACATGCCCCTCGCCTGGCTGCTCGGAGCAATGATCGCTAATGCTTGGCAGCGCTGATGCGGCTCCCTATCGCCATGCCGCCAGTCCCGCGGCCGCAATGACGGCTGCTATCGGCGCGATGCTTGGCACATCCTTCTCTCCCGCAGTCTTTGCGCACGCACCGTCTTGGTTGATAGCACTGGCGGGCATGGCTGTCTTCATCGGTGCAGCGGGCGGGATTTCCTACCTCTACTTCAGATGGATTGCCGGATTTGACCAGCCGGCAGCATTCTTTGCCGGCATGCCCGGTGGCCTCGTGGAGATGGTCACGCTAGGAGCCGAGCGCGGAGGGGACGAGCGGATGATTTCGTTGATCCATGCCGCACGGATATTCCTCGTGGTCCTAGCACTTCCCTTCATGATCGGTGTTCTGACCGGCCAGCCTCTCTCCCGAAGCGGGCGCAGCTACGTGTCGGTCGAGGAAGTGAACGTGCAAGATCTACTCTGGTTTTCTGCTGCGGTTCTCGGTGGCGCGGCTCTCGGCCGCAGCGACCAGCACAGGCTCGACAAAGACGGCCCTCTTCTTCTTCAGGTTCACCGCCGGCGAATCCGTCCGGATTGCCTCGAGCAATTCGCGCAGCTTGGCCGACTCCGCGCATGTCCAGCCGGTTGCGCAGCCGCCGACATAGACAAGCCCACCCCTCCTCCTTGCCGCCAGCAGCGGCCGCCCGATCGCGCCAGGTACGGTAGGCGGCTCGAACCCAACGATCACGAAGCTGTCGCTGCGCACGCCCGTGATCTTCTGCCAGTCGGGCCGACGGCCGGAGTGATAGGGCTTGTCACGGCGGTTGGGGACTATCCCCTCGAGGCCGCGCTCGCGTGCGAGCCGAGGACACGCTGCAGCATGCCGAATTCGGAGCGGCCGTGCTCGTCGAGCACGACCGCCTCGCCGTCGAGGATTGCGGTCTTCAGCCCAAGAAGCCGCGCCTCGGCTGCGATAGCCGGGAAGCGATCGGTCCAGTCATAGCCGCCCCGCGTCATGATCCGTACCTGGCCGGACTGAACGGCTAGCCTGTACCCGTCCCACTTCACCTCAAAGGTCCAGTCCGGCCCCGGAAGGTGGTCTGTCGACAAGCGTCGCCAGGTATGGATCGACGCGTCCCGGCACGGAGCCGGGCGTAGGTGGGTCAGGCGGTTTCCTCGAGAACGCTCTTGCCATTCGTGCATTCACACGCAAACGCCCCCAATCGGATCGCCCCCTCGAAATTTCGTGGAGAAAAGATGAGCCCGATCGCTTACGGGGGACCAGCGAGCTCATCAGTCGAGACGGGAAGTGATTTTTGCTGCGGGTTCATCTTAACAGGCGCGGCAGGCTTGTCGATTAAGCCTTAGATACATACTAGGCTTCGGGACTAATCCCTTCGTCGCTGTCGAGTAGCGCTTTCAGAAGCTGCCTTCTGTTCTTCATATCGAACTCTCGCATCAGGTACAGGACCCCCAAGCCCTCCATCACCGCCGTGTGGCTTTTCGGGTCGACCTGGTGCACTTCGCACCAGTCGGAGACGACCTGCTCAACAAGCTCGACCTCGGTCTCCATCGTCGGTGCAATCTGAATCTTTCTTGTTGAATGCGCCATCAAGGCTCCTCCCAAATGCACGCAAACTTACATCGAACATGGAAAGCCGGCGCGTACGACAAGTCCTAGCGGGGGTTCGGGACCTCTGCGGTCTGCGGTGTGTAGACGACCATTTCCGTTTTATTTTCCGACCAAGCCCCGCCGATCGCGAGGTAAGCCAGAATAACGCCAACCGAGAGCAACAGCAGGCTGATCGGGAACGCGGTTGAGGCCTTCTTTTCGGGCATATCTTGACGATGCAGGCGATACATTGAGCCCTCCCTTGTAGTTCAGGAGAACGAAGATGGCGTTCGCGGGTTCCCTGCCGGCGGGACATTAGAAACTATCTGTCTCCCGAAAGCGGTATCAGTGACGGGGAAATAGTCATCGCCCTGCTCAATCGGCTAAATGAAGGCCGGCTTAAGATAATTCCGCAGGCGAAAACATGTCTAGAGTTCGAGTCGGCAGAGCCCGCTTGGCGATGGCTCTGCCGCAACATCGAAAACAACTGCTCTCGATAAAGAGCGCTGAACTGGACGACCTTTTCGAAAGGCGCTGCCGGAAGTCCGTAAGGGACAACGCCGCTCGAACCATGCCCCCGCCGATCGGCAGTTTACCAATTACTATTTGTGAGCACGTCTCGCAGGGCTTCCTCCCTCCTTATGCCCGACTGGAACAGGTCGATCAGCCTTTGCGCGAGTATTTCCGCTTCTTCGCTGTCGGCCCGGAGCTTTCGAAGCTCCAATTCGCAGTCGAAAACTCTCTGCAGCAGACAGAGGTCGTCCGGTCCGAGAGGAGATTCATAAGTGACTTGGCTGGCAGGATACATGACGCGACTCCCTCAACTGAGGCGAAAGCGCAACGTCCCTTCTTCAAGCTTTTAAGCGGCTGATTCAAGGCTATCGCGACACTTCGCCATCCACGCCAAGCTCGACGAAATCATCGTATCCATGCGTGAGACCCGAAACCACGTGGTCGGCCTCGAGCATGAACAGCCGGAGCACATCGCGGCGGCAGTCGAGCGGGAAGCAAGAACTGATTCGCACTGCTCTTTTGCTATCATCGACCACGGAGCAACTGGAATGAGTTCTGACCAGCGGACCATGTTG
>NZ_NWTB01000032.1:0-27173 GCF_002531875.1 Sinorhizobium sp. FG01 | reverse complement strand
CAGACCGTGGATCCGCGAACAAAGGAGGCTTTGTGATGCCATCAAAATGAACCATTGACAAAAAACCTGATGTGAGGGGAATCAAATTGAAGTCCGCACTAGTTTTATTGGCCCAGCAAATCCATCGAGCATGGAAAACTCGAACGAAGTCGCTGCCGCGCCAGACTTGTGGGCAAGTGTTTCGCAGATCGCCCGATCGGCGGAATTCAGGTTAGCCAACCTTTCGGATGAAGGCGGAGTCTGCGAGGATCCATAGGGCGGTGGAGGAACTCTTGCAGCCAATGACCTTGCCGACCACGTCGCCGGAGTTTGATGGCGGTCTCTGATAGCAAACGATCAAGGCCGCCTTGGCACGACGGCTGTGGTGAGTTGAACCCGTCGCTTCGTCCATCAACGATGAACGGTACGCGTGATCACGCCTTGGGATGATGCCGAAGCCGTCGGGCGTCTGCCGTCGGAAAAGTTCTCGGCCGCGTGCGACCATCAAACCCAGCGAGATGGCGGAGAGGCGGCTTCGTTTTCCGGATAGCTACAGCCGACATCGGAGTGGTTTCCGGCGAACCACACCTGCTGCAGCCAATCCGGATGCTTGAAATAACGCGCAAGGGCTGCCCCGCACATTCAGCACGAGAGCAGGTCTTTGTCGGGCACCTGCTGCGCCGGTTGTCGGCAATAAGACTCAATGCCAGAAACCTGACACTACGCGCCGCTACGAAGTGCCTGCTGAGCTTGCGAATTCACTTCGGCACGCGATTTGCTCGTTTCACGGCATCGTCACCAATCGCAGTGCGATGGTCTTGGGACGGACACGGCGCACGTCGCTGTTCGCGTCTGGTCCGTTCCGACGGTTCGCTGTGGCAATGACTTGGCGCTCGGTTGTGAATCGCGAAAATGCAGGGAAGTGTTGGATGCGATCTAGAGTTCTTCTTTTGGGGCTGCCTGGGCGCTGCGCTGGCGCGCCTGGAATTGCGATGCGCCTTTCCGCCGCTGTTCGTGCGGCTGGAGGATCTGGCGCCGACCATCGCCGCGCAGGACGTCGTCTACATGCCGTCTTACGTCATTCGCTGCCCGCAACGCCTGCCGGTCACCTCCCGCCCTTCCATCGCTTAGAGAAGTGAAGTGCCACCATGTCCGAACAACCCTTGCCGACGCTGCCGATGTGGCGCGTCGATCACATCGAGCCCTCGCCCGAGATGTTGGCGCTACGCTCCAACGGTCCGATCCACCGCGTGCGCTTCCCGTCCGGGCACGAAGGCTGGTGGGTGACAGGCTACGACGAGGCCAAGGCAGTGCTGTCCGACGAGACGTTCCGGCCCGCGGGAATGCCGCCGGCGGCATTCACCCCGGATTCGGTGATTCTCGGTTCGCCGGGGTGGCTGGTCTCGCACGAGGGAGGCGAGCATGCCCGGTTACGCGCAATCGTGGCGCCGGCCTTCAGCAGCCGCAGGGTGAGGCTGCTCGCGCAACAGGTCGAGGCGATCGCCGCGCAGTTGTTCGAGACGCTGGCGGCCCAGCCCCAGCCCGCCGACCTGCGGCGCCACCTCTCCTTTCCGTTTCCGGCCATGGTCATCAGCGCGCTGATGGGCGTGCCCTACGAGGATCACGCCTTTTTCGCCGGGCTGTCCGACGAGGTGATGACGCACCAACATGAAAGCGGCCCGCGCAGCGCGTCGCGCCTGGCCTGGGAAGAACTGCGCGCCTACATTAGCGGCAAGATGCGGGACAAGCGCCAGGATCCGGGCGACAACCTGCTGACGGATCTGCTCGCGGCGGTCGACCAGGGCGAGGCGACCGAGGAAGAGGCGATCGGCCTGGCGGCGGGCATGCTGGTGGCGGGGCACGAGAGCACCGTCGCGCAGATCGAATTCGGCCTGCTGGCCATGTTCCGCCATCCGCAACAGCGCGAACGTCTGGTCGGCGATCCATCCCTGGTGGACAAGGCGGTGGAGGAAATTCTGCGCATGTACCCGCCGGGCGCGGGCTGGGACGGCATCATGCGCTATCCGAGGACCGACGTGACCATCGCGGGCGTGCATATTCCCGCGGAGAGCAAGGTGCTGGTCGGCCTGCCGGCGACGTCGTTCGATCCGCGCCATTTCAACGACCCGGAAATCTTCGACATCGGACGCGACGAAAAGCCCCACCTGGCGTTCTCCCACGGGCCGCACTACTGCATTGGAGTGGCGCTGGCCAGGCTGGAACTCAAGGTGGTGTTCGGTTCGATCTTCCAGCGCTTTCCCGCCCTGCGTCTGGCCGTGGCGCCCGAAGAACTGAAGTTGCGCAAGGAGATCATCAGTGGCGGGTTCGAGGAGTTCCCGGTGCTCTGGTGATGCGCGGACGCCGCCGGGTATCGCGATCTTCTCCGCAATTTGCCGGCGCGCCTGGCGCGCGCCGGTCAGATCAGCCAGCCAACAGGTAACAAGATGGACGTGCAAGAAACCACGGCAGCATGCCGGGACGCTTTCGCCGAACTGGCGTCGCCAGCGTGCATCCACGACCCGTATCCGTTCATGCGGTGGTTGCGCGAGCACGATCCGGTGCATCGCGCGGCGTCGGGTCTCTTTCTGTTGAGCCGCCATGCCGACATCTACTGGGCGCTCAAGGCCACGGGCGATGCCTTTCGAGGACCGGCGCCGGGCGAACTGGCGCGCTATTTCCCGCGTGCGGCGACCAGCCTGTCCCTCAAACTGCTGGCGTCCACGCTAGCGATGAAGGACCCCCCGACGCATACGCGTCTGCGCCGGCTGATCTCGCGCGATTTCACCATGCGCCAGATCGACAACCTGCGGCCGAGCATCGCGCGCATCGTCGCAGCGCGCCTGGACGGCATGGCGCCCGCGCTGGAGCGCGGGGAAGCGGTGGACCTGCATCGGGAATTCGCGCTGGCCTTGCCCATGCTGGTCTTCGCCGAACTGTTCGGCATGCCCCAAGACGACATGTTAGGGCTCGCCGCCGGCATCGGCGCTATTCTGGAAGGCCTGAGCCCGCACGCCAGCGATCCCCAGCTCGCCGCGGCGGACGCGGCCAGCGCCAGGGTGCAGGCCTACTTCGGCGACCTCATACAGCGCAAGCGCACCGATCCCCGCCACGACATCGTGTCGATGCTGGTCGGCGCACACGACGACGATGCCGACACGCTGTCGGATGCGGAGTTGATTAGCATGCTGTGGGGCATGCTGCTGGGCGGCTTCGCCACCACTGCTGCGACGATCGACCATGCGGTCCTGGCGATGCTGGCGTATCCCGAACAGCGGCACTGGCTGCAGGGAGACACCGTGGGGATCGAGGCATTCGTCGAAGAAGTCCTGCGCTGCGACGCACCCGCCATGTTCAGCTCCATTCCGCGTATCGCCCAGCGCGACATCGAACTGAGCGGCGTGATGATCCCGAAGAACGCGGACGTGCGCGTGCTGATCGCGGCCGGCAATCGCGACCCGGACGCCTTCGCCGACCCTGACCGCTTCGATCCTGCGCGGTTCTACGGCACCAATCCTGGCATGTCGACCGACGGGAAGATCATGCTGAGCTTTGGCCACGGCATCCACTTCTGCCTCGGGGCGCAACTGGCCCGGGTGCAGTTGGCCGAGAGCCTGCCGCGGATCGAGGCGCGCTTCCCCACGCTCGTCCTGGCCGAGAAGCCGACCCGGGAACCATCCGCGTTCCTTAGGACATTCCGCTCGCTGCCGGTGCGGCTGCATGCGCATGCGGGGGGCTGAGATGCGCGTCGTGATCGACCAGGATCTGTGCGGAACCACCGGGCAGTGCGCGCTGACGCTGCCAGTTGCCTTTCGCCAGCGCGAACCGGATGGCGTGGCCGAAGTGTGCGTGGCGACGGTCCCCGAGGCGTTGCACGCCGCAGCGCGGCTTGCGGCCAGCCAATGCCCGGTCGCCGCCATTCGGGTCATCGAAAGCGACGCTGGCGATGATGATCACGCCAGTGCCGAACCTGTGCCTTCTCCGGCAGGGGCCGAGCGGCATGCCGCGAAAGAGCAGCGCACTGCAGGAGGACGAGATGGGACGGTTTGAAGGCAAGGTTGCCGTGGTGACCGGCGCCGGCGCCGGCATCGGCAAGGCATGCGCGCTCGCCATCGCGCGGGAGGGGGGCCGAGTGGTGGTGGCTGACATTGATGGCTCGGCGGCCATCGCCTGCACCGCGCAGATCGCGGCCGAAGCGGGCCAGGCGCTTGCCCTGGCCATGGACATCGCAGATGCGCAGGAGGTGGCCGCGCTATTCGAGACGGCGGAGCGGCACTTTGGTGGGGTCGACCTGCTGGTGAACAACGCGAGCGCCATGCATCTGACCCCGCGCGACCGCGCGATCCTCGATCTGGACCTGGCGGTTTGGGATGAGACGATGGCGACTAATCTGCGTGGCACGCTGCTCTGCTGCCGGCAGGCCATCCCACGGATGATAGCCCGTGGCGGTGGCGCGATCGTCAACATGTCGTCGTGCCAGGGGCTCAGCGGTGACACCGCGCAGACGTCCTACGCCGCGTCGAAGGCGGCGATGAACATGCTGTCGGCCTCGCTCGCCACCCAGTACGGTCACGCGCAGATCCGCTGCAACGCGGTTGCGCCGGGTCTTATCATGACCGAACGGCTCCTCGCCAAGCTGGACGAGTGCATGCAACGGCATCTGCGCCGGCACCAGCTCCTGTCGCGCGTCGGCCGCCCCGAGGACGTGGCCGCGCTGGTGGCTTTCCTGCTCTCCGACGATGCTGCGTTCATCACCGGCCAGGTCGTGTGCATCGACGGCGGCATGCTGACGCATGTGCCGACATACGCCGATGGTGGCAACAGCCGCGCCGCGCGGCCCGCCGGCGACACCGCCGAAGCGGCCGCTGCGCCAGGGAGGTGATGGACATGCTGCTCAACCCGCTGAACCGTCGGCACCGGCTGCGGTACGACATCCCGGTCATGCCCGGCGCCTTCCCCGTGGTCGGGCATCTTCCCGCCATCGTTTGTGACCTGCCGGGCCTGCTGCAGCGCGCGGAACGGACGCTGGGCAGCCACTTCTGGCTGGACTTCGGCCCTGCCGGACAGCTGATGACCTGCCTGGATCCGGATGCGTTCGCATTGCTCCGGCACAAGGACGTGTCCTCGGCGCTGATCGAAGAGATCGCGCCCGAAATCCTTGGCGGAACGTTGGTCACTTTGAACGGTAGCGCGCATCGGCAGGCACGCGATGGGATCAAGGCGGCGTTCCTGCCCAGGGGGCTGACCGAGGCCGGGATTGGCGAGCTGTTCGAGCCCGTCATCCGGGCCCGGGTGCAGGCGTGGCGCGACAGCCGTGAGGTAACTATCCTGCCCGAAACCGGCGACCTGATGCTCAAGCTCACATTCATTCTCATGGGCATCCCCGCCCAAGACCTGCCGGAGTGGCATCGCAAGTACCGGCAACTGCTGCAGTTGATGGTCGCTCCCCCGGTCGACCTGCCCGGAACGCCCTTGCGGCGCGGCCGCGCCGCCCGCGACTGGATCGACGCGCAGTCGCGCCAGTTCATCCGCGATGCGCGCGCGCATGCCGCGCGCACCGGATTGATCAACGACATGGTGAGCGCCTTCGATCGCAGCGAAGACGCGCTCTCCGATGACGTCCTGGTCGCCAACATCCGCTTGCTGCTGCTTGCCGGTCACGAGACCACCGCCTCGACGATGGCCTGGATGGTGATCGAGCTGGCGCGGCAACCTGAGCTGTGGGACGCCCTAGTCGAGGAGGCGCAACGCGTGGGCGCGGTGCCGACTCGGCACGCGGACCTGGCGCAGTGTCCGGTCGCCGAGGCGCTGTTCCGCGAGACGCTGCGCATGCATCCGGCGTCCTCGCTCGTACCGCGTCGCGCGACGCAGGATTTACAACTCGGCCAACGGCGCATTCCCGCGGGCACCAGTCTATGCATCCCGCTGCTGCATTTCTCGACCTCGGCGCTGCTGCACGAGGCGCCTGATCAGTTCCGCCTGACGCGGTGGCTGCAACGCACGGGGCCGATCAGGCCAGTGGACATGCTGCAGTTCGGCAGCGGCCCACACGTCTGCATCGGCTACCACCTGGTATGTCTGGAACTGGTGCAGTTCAGCATCGCCTTGGCCCTGACCATGCACAAGGGCGGGGTGCGGCCGCGGTTGCTGAACGACGCCGAAAAAGGGCGGCGCTATTACCCGACAGCACAACCCTCCATGAAAATCCGCATCGGATTCTCATGAGCTGCCATCCGTATACCCCGCCTGGCGTGGCAGCGGCGCCGGCAAACACTGCAGCGGCTCGCCGCTCGCTCTGGCCGTCTCCTGCCAGGTACAAGGACATGAACAACATGCAGACTTTTCCGACGCTACACGACGACCGAAATGACGGTTCCCCGCTTGGCGGATTGGGGGCGCAGGCGAGCGGTGGATCCGGCACGCTGCTGCCGGAGATCTGGATGCAGGACGGCGCAAAGCGGGTCGAACAGGCACTGGCGCGTCTTCTTTGCCCCGGAGACGACGGTGAGACCGAGCTGATGGCGGCGATGCGCTACGCCACATTGAATGGCGGGAAGCGCACCCGAGCCTTGCTCTGTATGGCTGCCGGCGCACTGGCCGACACGCCGGCGCACGCGCTCGACGACGTCGGCGCCGCCATCGAGATGATGCACGCCTGTACCCTGGTTCACGACGACCTACCCGCAATGGACGACGACGTGCTTCGCCGCGGCCTTCCGACCGTGCACGTCAAGTTCAGCGAAGCCACTGCGATTTTGGTCGGCGATGCGCTGCAGGCACACGCCTTCCTGACCCTGGCGAGCCTGGATGCTCCGAGCGACAACCGTATCGCGCTCGTTCGCGAACTGGCGCAGGCGGTATCCGCCGAGGGTGCCGCAGGCGGCCAGGCCATGGATCTGTCGCTGGTTGGAAAGCACGTCGAGCTGGACAGGATCGTGGCGATGCACCGGATGAAGACCGGAGCGCTAGTGCGCGCGTCCGTTCGCATGGGCGCGCTATGCACCATCACGGAGGATGCCGCTCACGCTGCCCTGTACGGAGCGCTCGATCGCTACAGCGCCTGTATCGGCCTGGCGTTGCAGGTGATCGACGACATTCTCGACGCGACAGCGGATCAAGCGACGTTAGGCAAGACCCCCGGCAAGGACGCGGCGGCGCATAAGCCGACCTGCGCGTCGATCATGGGGCTGCAAGCAGCGCGCCAGTTCGTGGCGGATCTGTTGCGCGATGCCGGCGAGGCCACCGCCCCGCTGGGGCCGCGTGCGGAACCGTTGGCGCAGATGCTGCAGCGGGCCAACACCTATCTGGTCAAGCACACGCCATGCGCATGAGTGAGCCCGTCCGCATAGAGTCGCCCCTGTGTCGCTGCGATTGGCCGGCAGCAGCGGTGCATAGTGCTCTATGTCCGAGTCCGCTACGCCGGTCACAGCGGTTGCCCCGGAAGGCCGCGCGCGCTCGCAAGCCTATGCGGACCGGCGCCAGCATCGGGGTCGGCGACCTGCGCGACGTCTGCCTGAGCTTGGTTCCGGTCAACCGTCTGCAGAAGGAACATTCGGCGTGAACGCGCTGACCGAACAGATCCTTTCCGAGTTGCGCCATCTGCTGAGCGAGATGAGCGATGGCGGCAGCGTCGGTCCGTCCGTCTACGACACGGCGCGCGCTCTGCAGTTCCACGGCGTTGTCACCGGCCGTCAGGACGCATACGCGTGGCTCATTGCGCAGCAACAGGCCGATGGCGGATGGGGAAGCGCGGACTTCCCGCTGTTCCGCCATGCGCCCACTTGGGCGGCGTTGCTGGCATTGCAGCGCGCCGACCCTCTTTCCGGTGCTGCCGACGCAGTCCAGGCTGCGACCCGGTTCCTCCAGCGCCAGCCCGATCCCTACGAGCATGCGGTGCCGGAAGACGCGCCGATCGGCGCGGAGCTGATCCTGCCGCAGTTTTGCGCCGAGGCCGCACCCTTGCTGGGCGGCGTGGCGCTTCCGCGCCACCCGGCGTTGTTGCCGTTGCGGCAAGCGCGCCTGGTCAAGCTGGGGGCGGTGGCGAAGTTGCCGAGCGGGCATCCATTGCTGCACTCCTGGGAAGCCTGGGGGACGTCGCCGACTACCGCATGCCCGGATAGCGACGGCAGCATCGGCATCAGCCCGGCCGCCACCGCAGCATGGCGTGCGCACGCCGTGACACAGGGGAGCACGCCGCAGATCGGGCGCGCCGATGCGTATCTGCAGGCGGCATCGCGGGCGACGCGCAGCGGCATCGAAGGTGTCGTTCCCAACGTCTGGCCGATCAATGTGTTCGAGCCATGCTGGTCGCTGTACACCCTGCATCTGGCCGGCCTGTTCGCGCATCCCGCGCTTGCCGACGCGGTGCGCGTGATCGTTGCGCAGCTCGACGCCCGCCTGGGTGTGCGCGGTCTGGGCCCGGCCTTGCACTTCGCGGCCGATGCGGACGACACCGCCGTTGCGTTGTGCGTCCTGCGCCTTGCAGGCCGCGACCCGGCGGTCGATGCGTTGCGCCATTTCGAAATCGGCGAGCTGTTCGTCACCTTCCCCGGCGAGCGCAATGCCTCGGTGTCGACCAACATTCATGCCCTGCATGCGTTGCGACTGTTGGGAAAGCCCGGCGGCGGCACCAGCGCCTACGTCGAGGCCAATCGCAACCCGCACGGTCTATGGGACAACGAAAAATGGCACGTTTCGTGGCTGTATCCCACCGCGCATGCGGTCGCTGCGCTGGCGCAAGGCAAGGCCCAGTGGCGCGACGAGCGCGCGCTGGCGGCGCTGCTGCAGGCGCAGCGCGACGACGGCGGCTGGGGCGCCGGTCGCGCGTCCACATTCGAGGAAACCGCCTATGCGCTGTTCGCGTTGCACGTGATGGACGGGAGCGAAGGGCCGACAGGGCGTCGGCGCATCGCGCAGGCGGTGGCGCGTGCGCTGGAGTGGATGCTCGCCCGCCATGCGGCGCATGCATTGCCGCAGACGCCGCTGTGGATCGGCAAGGAACTGTATTGCCCCACCCGGGTCGTGCGCGTGGCCGAACTCGCCGGGTTGTGGCTGGCGCTTCGTTGGGGGCGGCGCGTCCTGGCCGAGGGAGCAGGAGCGGCGCCATGATTCAGACCGAACGCGCGCTGCAGCAGGTGCTGGAGTGGGGGCGTACCCTGACCGGGTTCGCCGACGAGCATGCCATGGAGGCGGTCAGGGGCGGCCATTACATCCTGCAGCGCATCCACCCGAGCCTGCGCGATACCAGCGCCCGCACCGGCCGCGATCCGCAGGACGAAACGCTGATCGTGGCGTTCTATAGCGAACTGGCGCTGCTGTTCTGGCTCGACGATTGCAACGACCTTGGCCTGATCGCGCCGGAGCAGCTCGCCGCGGTGGAGCAGGCGCTGGGGCAGGGCGTGGCGTGCGCGCTCCCCGGATTCGAGGGCTGCGCTGTGCTGCGCGCTTCGCTGGCCGCGCTCGCCTACGATCGTCGCGACTATGCTCAACTTCTCGACGATACCCGGTGCTACTGCGCGGCGCTGCGCGCCGCACACGCGCAGGCGGCAGGGGCGGAAGGCTGGTCCTACGCTGAGTACCTGCGCAACGGCATCGATTCGATCGCCTACACGAACGTGTTCTGTTGCCTGTCGTTGTTGTGGGGACTGGACATGGCGTCCTTGCGCGCGCGTCCGGCGTTTCGCCAGGTCCTGCGGCTCATCTCCGCGATAGGGCGCCTGCAGAACGATCTGCATGGACGCGACAAGGACAGGTCGGCCGGCGAGACCGACAACGCGGCGATCCTGCTGCTGCAGCGTTATCCGGCTATGCCTGTGGTGGAGTTTCTCAACGACGAGCTGGCCGGCCATACGCGCATGCTGCACCGGGTGATGGCGGAAGAACGCCTTCCCGCGCCGTGGGGACCGTTGATCGAGGCCATGGCGGCCATCTGCGCGCAGTACTACCAGACCTCGACCAGCCGCTACCGCAGCGACGCTGCGGGGGGAGGCCAGCGTGCGCCGGGCTGAACGCGTGGGAGGCGGCGGCGTGCGCGCACTGCCGTCGGTCCGATCCGACGCAGCGCCGTCGCCCGATGCGACGGATGGAGCGAGCATGAGCGACACCGCCCTGAGCCGGCGCAAGGACGACCATCTGGACATCGTGCTGGATCGGCGAACGGCGCCGGCCACGGTCGGCGCCGGCTGGGAGTACATCCGTTTCGAACACTGCGCATTGCCCGAGTTGGACCTGACGCAGATCGACCTGCGCGCCTCGCTGCTGGGCAAGACCATGCGCGCGCCGCTGCTGATCAGCTCCATGACCGGCGGCATGCCACGCGCCGAGGCCATCAACCGGCATCTGAGCGAGGCAGCGCAAGCCTTGGGGATCGCCATGTGCGTCGGTTCGCAGCGCGTGAGCCTGCAATCCCGCAACTCCCAGGGGCTGACGCGCACGCTGCGCCGCCTGGCCCCAGACATTCCCTTGCTGGCCAATATCGGCGCAGCGCAACTGCGCGTGGCCGACGGCCTGGACCTGGCGCGCCGGGCGGTGGATGCGCTGGAGGCCGATGGACTCATCGTCCATCTCAATCCGCTGCAGGAAGCGGTACAGCCGGAGGGCGACCGCGACTGGCGCGGCGTCCTGGCGCAGATCGCTCGCGCCGCGCGCAGCGTGGGCGTGCCGATCGTGGCCAAGGAAGTGGGGTCGGGCCTGTCCGCCTCGGTGGCCTGTGCGCTCGTCGAAGCGGGCGTGGCGGTGATCGATGTCGCCGGTGCCGGCGGCACCAGTTGGGCCGCGGTGGAGGGCGAGCGCGCCCGCGATGCCGCCGACCGTGCAGTGGCGATGGCGTTCGCCGATTGGGGGATTCCGACCCCGGCCAGCGTGCTGGCGGTACGTCGGGCGCTGCCAACGGTGAAGCTGATCGCGTCGGGCGGGATCCGCGACGGCGTCGACGTAGCCAAAGCCATTCGCCTGGGCGCGGACATCGCCGGGCAGGCGGCCGGCGTGCTGCGCGCGGCGACGGTGTCCACCGAGGCGGTTGTCGCGCATTTTGAGATCGTCATCCGCCAGTTGGCCGTCGCCTGCTTCTGCACCGGCTCGGCTGATCTGGCGGCGTTGCGTCAGGCGCGCTTGTTGCCCTCGGCGCATCTGCCCGCCGGTTGATGCCGGCGTCGCCCGCACGTGGCGGCGGGCGCCTAGCAGGCTGCTGAAATAGCTACGCCAAAGATAGACTACTAATCCACGTTGGCGAGGCGGTTCGATGCGCGGGAACGATGGGTTCATGGAGCAGCTGTTCACGATGAAGCGGTTGGAGGATTTCGTTCCAGCCGATCATTTACTGCGCTCGATCCGGCTGATGGTCAATGTAGCGCTGGTGCGGCTAGACGGGCTTGTTTTCCGGCATGCACGCCTGCAGTGCCAAAGGCGGTCGCCCCAGCCTTGCGCCGGAGAAATTGCCGGGCCATGTTGTTGCAGGTGTTCTACCGCGTCCGTTCGAAGCGGCTGACGCTGGGGACGGACAAGGGCTATGACGCGGCCCGAGTTCATTAAAGCGCGGGATTGAGCCTTGCCAACTCGTCGACTAGGCGGCGACAGCGGCGGGGTTCTGGCCCTCACCGTTGTAAAGAAACCTTCTTGCGCTTTGATATACAGTTTGTCGTCCTCAGACCAGCGACACCGCCGACCCGATCGCTACCTATTTCTCACCGACGCGGGCGGCCCTCACCAAAGGGATGCAGCTCGACTCAGAAGCTAGACGGACGTCGCATGCCCTTTCCCAACCAGTCTCGGAAGGGCCTTCCAGACCTTGTGAAAGGCTGCAGCGTAAAGTTCCATCACGTCGGCATCATTCGGCGGAGCAATCTCGGATATGTAGAACATCGTGTCCAAGAGTTTCATCGTATTTGGAAAGTCGGCAGCCCTCCAACTGTCGTGAATGTTGGGGAGATATTCGAACACGGGTTTCCTAAGCCAGACCCAAACGGGCACACCTTCAGCCTTGAGCAAGTTGACGATGAAATCCCTTCCTGCGGGGCCCGCGCTGAATCCGAGGGATTTCGGTTCGATACGAAGAGGAAAATTGAGCATTGACTGATGCTGATCCGACGGATTGAAGAGTGGGAGTAGTCCAGGAAGTTCCCTGATCATGCCCCATAGGAGCTGCCCGTTATGTCTTCGCTTCTGCAGTTGCGTGTCGAGATTCGGTATTCGCGTGTTTGCTATAGATGAGGAGAAAACGTTAGGACGATAATTATATCCTTGTGCGCAAGGGGAGAATATGCGCTCACCGTTTCGAGCTGAGCTCGCCAGTGACACGCGATCGACATGCTCGATCAGATTGCTGTCTTCCGTCAGGATGAATCCTAGCTCGCCCGATCCCAGATGCTTGGCCCCGTTTCCTGATAAGGCGAGTGCGTCGCTATCGAGGTGCGTTCCGTCGAAGATCGCTTTGGCAGCTGCGATTGTCTGGCAGACATCGTCAATCAGCGCGACACCTTGGGTACGCGCAGCTGATCTTGCATCGGGAACAAGAATGTTATTGCCAAAGAGATGAGTGGTGAGGAGTGCGGCGACATTCGGTGCGAGCTTTTCGGCGGTGGACTTTTGATCAATGCCGGCCAAATCTAGATCGACATCGACGAAGATCGGCCGCAGACCACAAATTGCTATTGGCCCGACCGCTCCGGGCCAATTCAGGGCTGCGGTAACCACGCGCTCGCCGCGGCTTTTGAAGTAGTCGAGTGCAACGTGGATCGCCGCCGTACCACTGCCGACGGCGCGCACCATCCACTTCCCGGTCCACATGGAGAGGTTTTGCTCCAACTCGGTCACAATCGGGTGGTTGACCCTATGATATTTCCCGCTCTCCACTACTGCGCGGAGAGCATCTAAATGCTTCTTCTGTGCGGCTGGCCAAGTCGTTATGCGCTCAGGGGAAAACACAGGATCGCCGCCAAAGAACGCCAGCTTCATTTCCGGGGAGGCCGAGCTGGCTTGGGTTGCATCCGTATCAATGCGGGCACGTTTATTCATCCATTTCTCCGGTTAGATCAGGGAAGACGCAAGTCATTCTGTCGGCGACATAAAGTACGATAAAACATGCTCATGCCAGTTCAACTGAGTCTAAGAAATATATTTTAGAATATACTTTGAATTATGTTCGCGTGAACTCTAAATTGCCGTCGTTTAGGCGAACAAATAGGAAGGCGTACAAAATGCGTTTGTCGTTCTGCCGTGCCCTTGTGCCGGACAGCAACCCGGGTGATCGGCTCGTGAAAAACTCAGTGACGTCTTCCGCGATGAAACCTGAACTGAACCATGTATCCACAGTTGTGGGCGGCAGATGCTGCAGCCGCCCTCCGCCCTCGCGCGTCGGTCGAGGCACTTTCACGGAGGGGCGTCTGTGCGACCCTGGCAACGGATCAACCGCCATCAGGTCATGGAGCCCGAACAAAGCTCCCCAATAGCGGGGAAATTGTCAAAGAGCTGGCGTGGTGTGTTTGGCGGGTAGAGCAGGCACGAAAAACCGCAGGCCGCGAAGGCAGTGGGGCGACCTCGTTATTCACAGCACTTCAGGCGCTACCCGAGCTCTCGACCAATGACGGTCCATCAAACGAACGGTTGCCCAAGCCATCTTCCGTCTTTGCGAAGACCTGAGATGCGGGCAACAAACTTTTGGCGCAAGAGGATTACGTGATGGATCTTCTGATAAGGCGACTAAGGGAACAAGACTTAGGCGAACATACGACGGCTCCTGGTGATCGTGACAGGGCCGGTTCCGTAGGGCTGGTTGAGGGAGGCCAAAGCCGTCATCGGTTGATGCCGGCTCAATCTCTAATTTCAGCGGGAACGTTAGGGCCCGCAAATCGGGGGCGTCTACTACAAGCTTTATATGACATGGGACCGTCCAGCAGAGCGGATCTCGCGCGCTTTACCGGCGTCAGTCGAGGAACAATCGGCGGGATTGTTCAACCTCTGCTCGATCAGCATATTCTCGCAGAGGGAGAAGCGATTCCGCCTAACCAAACCGGGGGAAAACCGGCCACTAAATTGTGGTTCTCCAAAGAGGCTAAGCCTATATGTGCGGTTCTCCTGATGCATGATCGTGTGCATACGTGCTTGGTTTCGCTGGAGGGTGAGATCTATGTCAAGAATGCCGCGGAGGTGCCGCAAGCTCTGACGAGCGCTTCCGACGTGTTCCAGATTGTCAGCGGCTGTGTCGAAAGAACCATCACATCCGGTAGTTATCCAATCTTGGGGATCGGCGTTGCAGTTGCAGGAATGATCGATACGGAAACCGGTGCAATTGTACGCACCGGCCTTGTGCCGTATCTCGACGGGTTTCCAATAGGCGCGGAGTTGACCAGAAAGTTTGGCGCTCCGGTCGTAGTCGACCAAGATGCCAGGGCGTTAATTGTTGGGGACCGATGGTTTGGCCAAGGGCGTGGCCGGAGAAACTTCGCCGTGGTTTACATCGGTGAGACTCTAAGAGGGGCACTGTTCCTGAACGGACATGTTCATCGGGGAACTGCGGGGGCAGGTGGCGAAATCGGTCATACAATCGTGGAGCTCAATGGTCGGGCATGCCACTGTGGGCGACGCGGATGTTGGGAAACAGTCGCAACGCTGGAGTGGTTAAGGGAGCAAGGTCAATCAAAAGGGCTGCCGCAAGCTCACGCGCTCAACGCCGAGCGTTTGGTGACACTAGCCGAGCAGGGCGTTAACGAGGCCGAGGACCTACTGCAAGAGTACGCATTCAATGTTTCGGTCGGGTTGGCTAATCTTCAGCATTTGATCGCACCAAACTGCATTATTCTTCATGGAGATGTCGTGAATGGGGGAAGGCGGATGCTCAGTCTGATCGAAAGAAACTTTCGGGATCAGCTACTCGACCGTCCTGGTGACGAGATTATGCTAGCCCTTGGGGACAGCGAAAATGTGGCTGCCCTGCGAGGTGCAGCTGGACTCATTCTCTCAGAACTGCTTAATTTCGTTATCTGACCAATGAGCAAAGGCATTGTCACGTCTTCGGGATCGGAGCCCGCCTTATCTTATTGGAACCGTCGGAACGTGCACTGCCCGATCCTCTAGTCTCCCGCTTAACCTCACATCCGCCTCACAAACCGTAGTCCTCCCGAGCCGAAGCTTTTAATGCTATGACAACACCATGGAAATTCCTTGTTAAGTTGACGTCGCGGCGATCCTCGGCGAAAGCGTCAGACAGTTCGGATGGCTATGACACCGATCCCGAGGCTCTCGAGCGCAATGTGGAGCACACGTCAACACTTCCGACCAATTCGACGCAAGCTGTCAGCCAACCTGGTCACGCTGAGGACGTATCGGTGGATCAAGTGTCGGCCGCATCGGACGAGGCGAAAGTCGATGATGATATCGAGGAGGCAGAAAAGCCGCCGTTAGATTTTGAAGAGGCGCAACCGGCAGCGCGTCTCGAAGCAGATCATTCGTGGGACAAAACGAATTCGACGGCGCCAACAAGCACGGCGGGCACAAAGTTGCCAAGGAAACCGGCAACAAAGGGTCGAGAAGGTAGGAAGAAAGCCAGGGCTGCTGGGCAGAACACCGCTTCAAAGAATGATAAAAGTGTGAAACCCCCATCCTCAAGAGATTTGTTCTTCCATGATGTGGCAACACTCGACGAGGAAATCAAGATGCTTAGGACCCAGCTGGCTCGGAAGCTTTATCTGCAGAATGTTCAGCTTAAGAAGATGCTTGAGCGATTCGAAACTTCGTGAGCGTCTTGTCATGCCCTCATACTTGCGTCATCTTTTGCCCGGCCGTTCGCCGCCTCATTGAATGATCTCCAGCCTGCTGGACACGATCCCCTCCGGTCCAAACGCTACGACGGCGCGGTCACGCCAGGATTACTCCTTCCCAATCGGGCAACGACGCTCGAAAGGGCATGATGGCGCTTGTGATGTTTGGCCAACCCATAAAGCCCAGTGAGGACAGTTGCGCTCGATTGTCGTCTTTCTGACACCGTCGGACATGAAGCACCGGTCCACAGAGTGGCCCTATCATTTCAAGGGCTTTATGGGTTGGTACGGCACTTGCTTGACTAGGCACAACTCCCCATGGAAAGAGCGAGCAGGACACAACAGCCCCGTCGAGCATGCAGTCGTCATGCCCGGCGTCGCTCTATCTCACCGGATCGCTCGACCGGGTATTCGGCCGCGGGGCATGCAAACCTGCGACACTGCCACGAAAGAACATTACGTGGCGAAGAAAGGGGACCAGCGCGGCAACATTTGAGGCTTTTGACAAGCTGGAGCGCCTGAAACCTGCGGCTTCCTGCTGATCGCCATGCGATGTCGGTTCCGGCGGGAGGCTATTCTTCCGCAAGCGGAGTGAAGACGAATCCTTGCAAAGATTGGCACGGATCGCCGCCGACGGCTTTCCCAACCATCAATATCTGGCGTACGGCCAGTGCGAACCTCGGGCACAACGAGCCGCGATTCCCCTCTCGAACTTGGACAGCCGGCGACGCTTCGCAAGATCTCAGAATTCGTAGATTGAGCGTGCGTTACGAATTTGGAGCGTGCCGCCAAGGCGGCCGCGCTTCCGTGGGGTTTACGATCAGACGAATATGAAGTCCGACGCGGTCAGGTGCAGATTGGCGAGGTCGGACACACTGTCCACCCTAGACAGGTGAGCGAACACATCCACGTGATTTGCGGAGGTGACATAGGCGAGATCCGCGGTGTGAGTCTTGGAGTTGTGGTAGACGACGATGTCGCCGGCGCTCTCGCCGGAAATCGCGTTCGCGGCGGCAGAGCCATCGGCGAAACTCCTGTCGGTGATAGCCACGACGTGCTCCCCGTTCGCACCCGAGGCGTTGCCGCTATAAAAGGTGTCTACCGGGTAACCTGGCTGCACGCTGGCGTGGTTGATGAAGTTTGCGCCAAAGCCATCGTTGTAGAGTCCTTTTGCATCGAAAGCGAAAGTATCCTGCGCGGGATCGAAATCCAGGATGGTGGATACGTCCGGTTCCGGCCCCTGTTTTGGGAAGACCCCGGGCATCGGGTTGTGGGACCCGCGCACCGGGTTGTGGAACTGGAACACGAACATGTCTCCCCCTTCGCCCCCTTTCAGCCAATCCCTACCGTCACCGACGAAGAGAACATCATCGCCGGCTCCACCGGAGAGATAGTCATTGTCCTCGCCGGGAACGCGGGGTTTGTCGCGGCCGTTGTCGCCGGAGAGATAGTCGCTGCCCTCTTCGCCGTAGACCTGGTCATTGCCCGCGCCGCCGAAAGCCCGGTCAGTGCCCCAACGAGAGTCGATCCAGTCATTGCCAGCGAAATCAATGATCACATCGTCGCCGTTGCTGCCGAAGAGGGTGTCCGCGCTATCGTTGCCCCGGAAAAACTTTTCCATCGAAAATGCTCCTTGTGTTGCAGTGCGCTACCGCTGCCGGACGCCTTCATACCCTCATCGCATAAGCCGACTAATTTATTGTCTTAATGGAATGCATCGACGTAACGGATGGATGTGCGCGCCTTGGTGAACGAGGCCCGCGGCAGGCGACGCTGGTCACCGAGATACCGTGGTTGTCGCTGTATGGCGACAGAAGCGGCATCATCCTGTCGCCCTGGGTTTCACGATGGCGAAAGTGCGTGAATTGGTCAGTAACAAAGCCGAAAGCATGCAAACATGCCAGTGTGATGCCATGGCGGCGCAGCAAGTCGCCAGCCGATGGCCGTCGGGATTGATGCAGCTGACACGCTTATAGCTTCTAGATGGAGGAAGACCTCGCCACAATCGAGCGTAAGGGCCATCAGTTCAGCAGGTCAGCGTGCCTTCCCTCCGCAATGACACGCCCCCAGTAGAGCACCACGATCTTGTCGGCCCCACAACTGGTGCCCAGTCGATGAGCGATGGCGATGATGGTCTTGCTTGCACGACGTAGATCTTCAACCACATGGTGGTGACAGTCTGATCTGCTACCTCGCGACGAGCTGCTCGTGGACGGCTTTATCGAGGATGAGTTGACCGTGCTCTCTGCCACGTTCGTGCTTTCCGCGGGCACTGGCGGCGGTCAGAACGACAGATCGGCCCCAATGGGTCCTCCCAGTCTCGCCACCTTCGTAGGCCGCACATCGATGAATCTCTCTTGCCAGAGCAGAAATATTTCTTCAATGAGTTGATCACGATCCTTTGGCGAGACGCCGTCGACGAGATGCGCTACGAGCGAGAATTCGCTCCCGGATTCACACAAATATCGCGCTAACTGCCAGTTGTTCAACTCACGGGTATAACTCGGAGCGCGCCTCAGGACGGTTCGACGCTGCCTGACCGTCGTAATCTCCTCTACCCATGCAACGTCACTAAGTCTCAGGCTGGCGGTTGCGATAAGGCTCCTCACCTCTGAGCTCTTTTCAGCCATGGTGTTCTCGATAAACAAGTAATCTAAACCGGTTGTCAAAAATGTCCGGACGGCGTCGGTCACATTTTGGACGATTGGTTCATATTGGTTGTTAAACGAGGTATTGAGAAGCACCGGACAGCCGGTTCTTTCCTTGAAAGCCGATATGAGCTTCCAAAAATCCGGGTTAGCCGATTTCGTGACGACTTGTACGCAACCTGTCCCGTTGACATGAGTGACGGCACCGAGTTCGGCTCGTTTTTCTTCTCGCACCTTGGTCACAAAGACCATGTGTTCCATGTTTGGATTCGATGGTAGCGGATTGAAATAGTCATTGAAGTCCTCCGCAAGTACTGCTGACCCGAATGGGCGGAAGCTCTCTCGCTGCTTGATCGCGAGATTGATCCCTTGCCAGTTCTGTCGAGGACGAGGGTCTCCAAGTATGCTTCTGTTGCCAAGCGCACTCGGCCCGAACTCGGACCTGCCCCTCGCCCATCCGACTATTTTACCTTCAGCCAGTTTTTCAGCGGCGGCCTCGAAGACGTCATCACATTCAACAATGCGCAGCCCTCCTTCCCACGTTTTGATCTCGCGACGAATATCATCATTCTGAGGGAGCTTAGGGCCGAGCAGGGGAGAAAAAGAGACGGCGGGAGCGTCATGTGCCGGTGTCCGCTGCTTGCCGATGTAGATCTCCGAACCGAGAGGAGCGCCAGCATCGTGGGACGCGGAGTGGACGAAAACGTTCTCAAATTTCTTCGCGTTGGCAATGACACCATTCATCACGTTGTACAGCGATGATGGCCGCTGCTTGCCGATATAGATCGCCGCACCGAGAGCTGCACCCGCATCGTGAGACGCGGGATGGACAAAAATATTCTCGAATTTCTTCGAGTTGGCAATTGCACCGTTCAACACGCAGTTCTGCGCGACTTCGCCTGCAAGGCACAGGTTCTTCAGATCTAGCTTAGCTTGCCACCAAGAGAGAATATCGATGACGACAACTTCCAGCAACTGCTGGACCGCGGCGGCAAAATGAATCTTCCGTTCCCATTTCCTCGTGGGTGGTTCTGCTCGGCCGACAATGCCAAGATCATAGGCGAGATCGCCAAGTCGCGCGATATTGAGGTCGTACGATCCGTCAGGATTGAATTTGTAAAGTATGGATACGAACCTAAAATACAAATCGGAGTCGCCGTACGGGGCTAGCCCCATAACCTTGTATTCACCGAAATTCGAAAAGCCGAGCAGTTGAGTGGCATAACGGTAAAAGTGTCCTAGCGAGCCTCCTACCGAATAACGATGGACTTCCTCAATTTCTCCGTTGATGCCTCTGAATATGCTCAGTGATTCGCGCTCTCCATTGTCATCGACGACAAAGATGAGGGCTTCTGTGAAACCCGACGCGAAATAGGTCGCCGCTGCATGGGCATGATGGTGCCTGACAAACTCGATTTTCCGGCGATCGATGCTGGCCTCAAGCGCGCGCGAAAGATTCCTGGTGAGAATGTCACGCACCCCCTCTTTTTTTTCTATGCCCAGTATAGCGGCATGCTTCGCCAAATCGGGCTCAAGGAAAGTTTCGCTAAAGCAGAATGCGAACGTTTCGATGTCTGAAAGCGAACATCCCGCTCCATGAATCGATGCTCTTATTGCTAAAGCAGGGAAGCGATTGGTGCGCTTTTGTCGGGAGAGTCTCTCCTCTTCTACTGCAAAGATTGGCTGACCGTCCCTTACGACCGCAGCGGCAGCATCATGAAGAAGAAGTGGTGAGAGGCTTGAAAAATCATCATCCAGTTCGGAGTAGCGAGGACCACCGCTGAAACCTACTATGAACATCGTTCAGTTGCCCCCTAAGTTGCCATATGGTTGCGAGTGAGCCCGCAGTCGACTGCCAAGGTGGGCAGCAGATGGATGGCCGTCTACGCATTGAAGGCCACCTTTTTCGCGCTCACGATGAGCAGACTGTGGGATTCTTTCCTCCTCGCTCGGCGCCAACCAGCGCGCCACAGCGTCGTGATCACACCCTTGTACGGTGCAACGAGGTCACGAGCCGTGACGTAGCGCAAGCATTCCAGGAGCGCCTGACGGGTGACTCGCGTGCCGCATGTTTTCGTCTGGACAGCCGCTCTTGTTCGATGAAGACAACGGTTTCCCCTCGTGCAACAGGGCGATCGAGGCGTCATGGTGGTTGACCCCGGCGACCCACCCGCTCTTCGGTTTAATGTCATCGATGGACATCCCAACTCCCACGCGCCAAATGTAAATTGCTCGCCGCGTGTAATCCTCACTGCGTTCAGTGTGCGCACACCCCAAGGTATCGGTCTCTTTCACTCCCTGCACAACGCCGCTTGTCTTCACCATTAATTAGGCCAGGTTCCCCGAAAGCGCCCCTTGCGGGCCTCGAAGGGCCAAGCCGTCCACAAGGTTGTCGAGCAAGGGCCATGCCACCTCAAAGAATGATGTTGGGTCAGTATGTTGACTTTTCCTCTCCCACTCGATCCGTGTCGCTCCTGACACGATTGTGTAAGGCTTCCGACAATGTCTCCAGCCTAAGCCGCGCAAGTCGAGTATGGGAGGGCACGTTTGCTGCCTAAGGACCGCTGGCAACAGCCGCGGTTTTCAGGACGAGATTTGGTCCATGCCTTTGGCGCGGATGTAGCTGCGCGTTGCATCCGCGGTGATCTTGCATTCGTCGACGAACTTCATGCCGGACGGTGCGAGCGGTCGCGCAATGACTTTTGTGGTCCTCACGCCTTTCTTCAAGAGCTCGCGCACAGCTGCAGACCGCTCGTCGATTGGCGTATCCAGGAAGCGATCGCGAACGTCTTCGTCGAGAACAAGGAACTTCGCAAACGGCATACCGAGGGGAGCTACTCTCCGGCAGCTTCCGTTTCGCCAGTAGCTCAACTATGGTCGTCCTACCGCCGGGGCCTCGCGTGGAAGTTTTATCAAGCACCACCGTCGTAACTGCCGCCGTGGCTACCGCCCCAGCATCGCTGCATCGTGCGCCGGACGGCATATTGTAGCCGAGGAAGACGGCACTGGTTCGCCAGCAGTTCGCTGCTTTGCCGAAATTGGACGCTTCTGGATGCAGTCAACCCGATTCGATGAAGAGTTTGCAGTCTTGCGACAATGAGCATTCCGCGCTTCTGACATGCGATGCCGATGAGACCATGAAACCTATTCACCCGAAAGCGATGCCGGTCGATCGACGGACCCGGGAGACACCGAACTATGGCTCGCTGCGGAGTGGAAGACGCAAAGAAACTGAAGGGGCCATTCCAGCCTGACGATGCTGCTGCCGGATGAAAGGGCCCAACAGACAATGAAGAAGCCTCTAGTAATGCACTGCTATGGCGCACTACTGTGGCGCACCACCATGACGCACTAGTAAACCTATGGGGTCAGGCAAATGACGGCAGAGATCGCTGGGTATTGCGCGTTGTGTCGGTCGAGGTGCGGCACACTCAACAGAGTTGACAACGGTCAGCTTGTTTCTGTGCGACCGGACCTTTCCCACCCCACCGGGAAAGCGATGTGCATGAAGGGTCGGGCCGCCCCCGAGTTGGTCCATAGCCCGTACAGGCAACTTTATCCGATGCGGCGAACAACCCCCAAAGGGTCCGCGGATCCCGGATGGGTGCGCATCACGTGGGAAGAGGCGTTGACGGAAACAGCGGAAAAACTCGCCCGCGCCAAGGCAGAAAGCGGAGCCGAGTCCGTCGCCTTTTCAGTGACTACCCCGAGTGGGACACCGCTCTCGGACAGCATCGACTGGATCGAGCGCTTCATTCGCCATTTCGGCAGTCCAAACAGCTGTAGCGGAACGGAAATCTGCAACTGGCACAAGGATTTCGCTCACGCGTTTACCTTCGGCAGCGGCATGCCGTCCGCAGACTATGCGAACGCCGACACGATCCTGCTGTGGGGCCACAACCCCTCCAATACCTGGCTCGCGCAGGCCAATGCCATTGCAAATGGTCGTGACAAGGGAGCTAAGCTTGTCGTCGTCGACCCACGTCCGACGGCTCTTGTAAAGCAGGCCGATGTCTGGCTGCCGGTTCGCCCGGGAACCGATGGCGCCTTGGCACTGGGCTTGGTCCGACTGATGCTTCTGGAGGGGGTCTATTACAACCAGTTCCTGAGGACCTGGACGAATGCGCCGCTTCTGGTTCGTCAGGACACTGGCCTTTTCCTGCGCGAACAGATGCTATGGCCTGACGCGTCACTCAACAGATACGTCGTATGGGACGAAAAACACAACATGCCCTTCCCGATTGAAGGCGACAGAGTGCTTCCTTTCGAACAGAGCGCGACACTGCGCCTTCGCGGCGACGTCGACGTAATTGTTGCCGGAAAAGCCCCGACCCGGGTCGTCTGTACCCCGGCACTTGAGCTCCTTGCCCGTGCCGCGGCGCCCTACGGCCCGGGACACGTCGAACACATCACCGGTGTTGCACCGGCTTGTCTCACGGCAGCAAGCAAGCTCATGGGCGCGGGGCGCCGGATCGCCTATCACGCTTGGACCGGCATCAGTCAGCACAGCAATTCCACTCAAACCGAACGCGCCGTCGCTAGCCTGTATGCCCTTTCCGGCAGCTATGACCTCGTCGGCGGAAACCGTGTTCGTCGCGGCCCGTTTTACCGTCCCGTCGATGGGCTGGGAGCGCTTTCTCCAAGTCAGCTTTCGAAGGCTCTCGGGGCGGACAAGCGTCCGATCGGACCGCCTGCTATGGGGTGGGTGACAGCCCGGGATATGTATCTTGCCGTCACGGAAGCAAAACCCTACCCAATACGGGTACTCGTGGCCTTCGGTACGAATCTACCTCTCTCCCAGGCTGACAGCGCCCTTGCCGAGGAAGCACTAAAGAGGCTGGAGTTCTACGCCCATTGTGACCTCTTCGAAACGCCGGCGGCGCGCTTTGCGGACATCTTCCTCCCAGTCAACACGCCGTGGGAACATGAGGGCATTCGCTTCGGTTTTGAAATCAGCGACGAAGCAGCGTCGCTTGTGCAGCTACGCCAGCGCGTGGTCGAGCCGCGCGGAGAATCGCGCGCTGACAACGATGTCGTATTCGATCTGGCCTGTCGCCTCGGAATGAAGGACGAGTTCTTCGGCGGCAACCTGGAAGCGGGCTGGAACTACATGCTGGAACCGCTTGGCCTTTCGTTGGCGGATCTGCGCGCAAACCCCCGGGGCATCAAGTGCGAAATCGATTCCCAAGAGCGCAAATATCAGCTGCCGCACCATGACGGTAGCGGCCGAATCCGGGGTTTTGATACAGAGACGCGAAGGGTCGAACTCTATTCAGAGCTTTTGCATCGAAACGGCCAGCCGGCCGTCCCCACGTTTTACCTCCCGGCGGAGGACGAATTCATCAGACGCAACGGGACCGCGAAACGATTCCCACTAGTGCTGAGTTCCGCCAAGAGCGGCTACTATTGCCATAGTCAGCACAGGGGGCTTGTCTCGCTGAGAAGGAGAGCCCCGGAACCGATTGCGGAAATCGGCCAGGGCCTCGCCCGCAATCGTGGCATTCATGAAGGTGACTGGATCCAGATTTCGACACGTAACGGCGCTGCGCGTTTTGTCGCCCGTAGTGGCCGAATTCGGCTGGTGGCAGGCTTGCCCCGAGCTCGACCGCACCCTCCTTCCGATCCGCGGGCCGGAAAGCAGCAACGCGAACAGCCTGATCTCGGCCGATGTCGTCGATCCGGTGAGCGGCTCGATCCCGCACCGCTCGTTCCGTTGCAACATCGAGCTCGATCCGCTGACTGAGCGGCGACAGCGGGCCTGGTCGGGCTTTAGCCCCTTTCGCGTCGTCAATGCGATGATCGAGGCGGAGAACGTTCGCAGCGTGACCTTCGAATCGATCGACGGACATGAGTTGCCTGATTTCCGGCCCGGCCAGCATATTCAGGTTCGCATTGATGACCAACTTCAGACAAGTCGTGCCTATTCGCTGACCGGAGCAGCCTATGTCCAAGGTCGCAAGAGCTACAGTATCGCTGTCCGGCATCAGAAGGGCGTTGCGCCGGATGGCACGAACTTCGAAGGCCGGATGTCGGGCTATATTCACCGTGAACTGAAAGAAGGCGACATCGTCGAGCTAAAGGCGCCTTCCGGGAACTTCATTCTGCCGCGTAACTCCCCGCAGCCTCTCATATTGCTCGCCGGCGGCATCGGCATCACGCCCTTCATCAGCCTTCTGGAATCGCTGCCGGATGGCGACCAGACGGAGATCTGGCTCTTATACGGCAATTTGAACAGTAGAGCGCATGCCTTCCGAAACAGAATTGCCGAGCATCGCCAACGCCTGCCCGGCCTGCGGATCAGGGATCACTATGACGCTCCGCTGCCCGATGACGTACAAGGCCGTGATTATTTCAGCGGCACCCGGATCACCGCGGAAGTCGTGCCGAGTGACGTGATCCAGCGACAGCCTCGGGTCTACATGTGCGGACCGCCCGGTATGATCAAGGTTTTTGCCGATGGCCTTGTGGCGCGCGGTATACCGCGTTTCGATATTTTCAGCGAGGTCTTCCGTTCGCCAACAGGCCCGATTGTTGATGATGGTCGGCAATATGCAGTGACATTTTCGCAATCTCGCAAGGCTCCGGATTCGTGGTCTGCGGCACAAGGGCCATTGCTTCAATTTGCCGAGAAGCTTGGCCTTTCACTGCCGAGCGGTTGCCGCGTGGGGCAATGCGAGAGCTGCGCCGTCCGCGTCGTGTCCGGAACTGTCCGCCACCTTCATGGAACCGAGCCGGATGATCCAGCCGTCTGCCTGACCTGCCAGGCGATCCCGACGAGCGACGTCGTGCTCGACGCGTGAGCGTCCGCGCCCAGATTGTCGAGGCGCCCGAGGCTGCCGGAGCCGTCGCTGGCGGCGATCGCGAGATCAGCAATTTCTCGTGGAATTGTTGAAGAGACGTCCCGGCCGCTTTGCCTGCGTTCATGGAATACGGAAAAGGGCCCTGTGTTCGCCACCGGCATCTTTGGGGCGCTTCGCCAAGCGAAAATTCTTGTCGCGACGGGTGCCACTGTCAAGCATTGCAGGCCGCGCGCGGAGCGGGAAGGGATCAATCGGCTCCTGTGCGGTCTTCCAGAGTAACTAAACGCACTCCAAATGCCGTCCTTTTCATGCCGCTGACAAAGTCGGCGGATCGCAGGTGAACAGGTCAATGCTCGCGCTGGTTCGGGCGGTGAGGGGCTTGGCCGTGGGTAAGCGGCGAAACCATAGCCGCCACCTGGGATAGTATTTCGCGCATCCAGAGGCTTGCCGGATCACTGTTGTGAAGGGCGGGCCATTGAACGCTTTCGATCAGCGGGGGTAATGGCAGCGGGAGCTCGACGATCCGCAGGGGTATTGTTTTACGAAATGCTGCGCTAGCAGCAAGGGCACGGTCGCTATGCGTTCGGTGCCTGACACCACCGGCATAATCATGCTAAAGCCCTGCACGACGACTTCGATACGTCTCTTCAGACCGTGCTCGAGCAAGTACCATTCCTCGGCGGAGGGCTTCCGGGTGTTGCCGAACTTGACCCCAACGTGCCCCATCGACATGTATTTCTCGAATGTAAGTGGCTCTGATAGCTGCTCGTTCGTGGCACAACCTACGCACACAAATGTATCCTCAAACAGTGCTGCGTGAGGATGCATCGACATGAACATTTCCGGTACAATCAGAAAATCGATTTCGCCGCGTCGGAGAAGCTCCTCGTAGTCGTCGGCAAGAGGCAGACAATCGAAGCTGACTCCGGGAGCTTCCTGCCTCGCACGCTCCACGACCTTTTGAAAAAATACGAGTGTCACGTAATCGGAAAACACGACTTTGAAGCGGCGATCCGACCGGGCCGGATCAAAGGGTTTTGGAGAAACAATGGAGAGCTGAATGTGCAGCAGAGGATCATGTCCCAGGGAGTGGTGTAGGTGGCGGCTTTGGTCGCCGCGTTCTCCGGCATGGGCCGGGATGATCAGCGCGCCACGGCTGGCAGGCTGATGAGCGGATCATCGCTCATCTGGCTGATGGTTTCTAGCGTCATGTATCTGGCGCGTTGGACAGCCCATTCGTCGTTCTGCTCGAGCAGGATCGCGCCGACGAGGCGGACGATGGCGTCATCATTGGGGAAGATGCCGACGACCTCGGTCCTGCGCTTGATTTCGCCGTTGAGGCGCTCGATCGGGTTGGTGCTGTGCAGCTTGGCGCGGTGCTCCTTCGGGAAGGTCATGTAGGCGAGAACGTCTTCTTCGGCATCATCCATGATGGCGGCGAGCTTGGGCACCTTCGGCCGGATCTGGTCGGCGACGGCGCGCCATTGGGCGCTTGCGGCTTCCGGCGTCTCCTGGGCGAAGGCGGTGGCGATGAAGGCGGAGACGACACGCCGACCGCTCTTGCCGGCGTGGGCAAGAACGTTGCGCATGAAGTGGACCCGGGGGCTGTTGAAGAAGTCTCATGCATCTGATTCAATTGAGATAATCGGTGATTCTCTGGAGCCTTCACGATGCTCGGCCGTAAGGAACGTGATCAGCTTGAACTCTATATGTGCGGCTCGCTTCGGGATCTGATCCCCGACGATCACATCCTGGTTAAGGTCGATAGAGTTCTCGATCTCTCCTGGCTGCACGATGAGGTAACTGAGCTTTATGCGGTGGGCGTCGGCCGCCCCGGCATTGATCCGGAAGTGGCCGTCCGGCTGATGCTTGCGGGCTTTCTCCTCGGGATTGTTCATGACCGTCGGCTGGTCCGCGAGGCTCAGGTTAACATCGCTATTCGCTGGTTTATCGGCTTCGGCCTGCACGAGGCGCTTCCTGACCATTCGTCGCTGACC
>NZ_NWTB01000031.1:0-597 GCF_002531875.1 Sinorhizobium sp. FG01 | reverse complement strand
GAGGCGCTTCCTGACCATTCGTCGCTGACCCGCATCCGTCAACGCTGGGGCGCAGAGCGTTTTCGAACGATCTTTGAGCGGACAGTAAAGGTCTGCGTAGCGGCCAGGATTGCCAAGGGTGAGGCCGTACATGTCGACGCCTCACTCATCCGGGCCGACGTAAGTTGGGAAAGCCTTGCGCTCCGCCACGTCGACGCTCTCACCGACGCCAACGAAGACCCAAACGAACGAAACAGCCGTAAAACAGGCAAGTACAAGAAGGTTTGCGTTACCGATCCGGACGCGTCCATGGCGACCAACGGGCGCAATCGTCGGCTGGAACCAGCCTACAAGCAACATGCTGTCGTGGACGATGCTTGTGGCGTGATTTTAGATGTGGAGGTCACCACGGGCGAGGTCAATGAAGGACAGATTATACTCGGTCGTCTCGACACAGTCGCCGAGCTGACAGGCACGTCAATCAAAATCGCAACGGCCGATGCTGGGTATGCTTACGCCAAGGTTTTTGCAGGCATGGAGCAGCGCGCGATCGAAGCTGTTATTCCGGCAAAGGCAGAGCCAATCCGTAGCCCAGTGCCTATGCGCCGCTTTCGTTAC